>CAZOEL010000031.1:0-60106 GCA_964578835.1 uncultured Syntrophobacteraceae bacterium
AGAATACTTCCCTCACCCCGACCCTCTCCCTGAGGGAGAGGGGGCCCGCTCCCACCGGAAGGAACAATGTTGACGACATCTAGCAGTCTGTCGGAGAGCCCATTTGCTGCTGCATCCCGTCATTCCCGGGAAGGCGGGAATCCAGGTTTTAAGCCATTTTTCTGGATTCCCGCCTTCCCGGGAATGACGTTCTATGGGGGATTCTCCGACAGGCTGCTAGGACCTAAACTTCACTTGCTTGCCGCGCCAGTTGGAGAAATATTCGACTGGCGCGGCAACTTCTTTTTTTGGACAGCGCATCAAAATGCAATCGTCGGTTTTTCACGCCATCCCGTGAACGCATCGATTTCCGCAGCCAAAGGAAATCGAACGCAGATCAACGGGCTTGAAAGTATTCCTTGATCTTATATTCCGGTGATTATATGAATTCCATGGATTCGCAATAAAGCGGACTCTCCTTAGATCCGTATCAGACACGAGTAAATGAAAGCGGGGAAGCAAGCTGGTGACAAACAAGCCCACGCCGATGATGCAGCAATATCTCGAGATAAAGGCGCAATACCCTGAAGCCCTGCTCTTTTATCGTATGGGAGATTTTTACGAGCTATTCATGGACGATGCGCTCATTGCCGCGCCCGTTCTGGAAATTGCCCTTACTTCCCGCGACCGGCAAGCCGAGAACCCGATTCCCATGTGCGGAGTCCCTTATCATGCGGCTGAAAACTACATAGCAAAGCTCGTTTCGGCCGGCTTCAAAATCGCGATATGCGACCAAGTTGAAGATCCGAAGAAAGCCAAAGGCCTCGTCCGTCGCGCCGTGACCCGCGTGATTACTCCCGGACTTATCCTTGAAAACCAGAACCTGGCGGCAAAACAGTCCAATTATCTTGCGGCCGTATCCCACTCCGCCCGCGACGGCTGCTTCGGACTCGCTTATATCGATATATCAACAGCCGAGTTCAGAACCGTGGAAGTGAATTCCGCTGATGTCCTGCTGGATGAATTGCTTCGCGTTTCCCCAAAAGAGCTTCTCCTAGCCAAGGGCGAAGAAGATTCATGGATAAAACAGCTCGAGCAATACATTTCTTTAGCGGTAACCCGGCTCGACCCCAACGATTTCGATAGAAAAAGAGCTGAAGAAAGACTCATCGATCATTTCAAGGTGCATTCTCTCGAAGGGTTCGGAATCGACCGGCTTGGCCCGGGCGTCGAGGCCGCGGGCGCGATACTCTCGTACATGCAAACTAACCTGCTGGGGTCCTGCAACCACATCACCAAGCTTCTTCCTTACAGCCGCTCCGATTACATGGTGCTGGACGAGGCAACGGTAAGAAACCTTGAAGTATTTCAGTCCACAAGCTTTCAAGGCCGCAAGGGTTCTTTGCTCGACATCCTGGACCGCACACAAACAGCAATGGGAGGGAGAAAGCTTCAACAGTGGCTTAGGTACCCTCTGCTCGATCTAAAGCTGATCATCGACAGACGGAACGCCATCAAGGAGCTTGTGGAGTCTCCGACCGCAAGATCGGAAATATTGAGCTATCTCAAGGAAGTCGGAGACATTGAACGGCTAAACGGGCGAAACAGCGCAGGCCTATCCAATCCCCGCGATCTGGTGAGTTTGGGGAAATCCCTGCAGGCGCTTTCCTTTTTGCAGCGGATTGTCAACGAATGCTCAAGCGAGAAGATTGTCGAGATCGTTGATTCCTGGGACAATCTCGAGGATGTGTCAGGCGCCATAGAATCGTCGCTGGTCGATCCTCCGCCGCTCAACACAAACGCTGGTGGAGTGATTCGAACGGGGGTGGACCCGGAGTTGGATCGCTATTCCCGCCTGAGCCGGGACGCCAAGGGATGGATGGCCGAATACGAGGTCCAGGAGCGCAAGCGAACGGGAATCTCCTCCCTTAAAGTCCGGTACAATAAGGTTTTCGGCTACTATATCGAGATTTCCAAAGCCAACCTTTCATCAGCCCCTCAAGATTATGTCCGGAAACAGACTCTGGTCGGCGCGGAGCGGTTCCTCACAGAAGAGCTCAAGAACTTCGAGACGCAAATCCTCGAGTCCGACGAAAAACGCCTGGAAATCGAGCAGAGAATCTTTTCGGATCTTCGCCTTTCCATTGCGCGAGAAAGCGAGCGCATCCGGAAGATGGCGGAGAAGATAGCCGAGCTGGACTGTCTAGCCGCACTAGCCGAAGTCGCCGCCAAAAACGATTATTGCATGCCGGATCTCCATACGGGCGACTCGATCCGAATTCGAGACGGCCGGCACCCGGTCATAGAGCATTTCCTGCGAGACGGAAGCTTCGTCCCCAATGATTTGGACATGGATCAGGAAAGCCGGCAGGTGCTCATCATAACCGGACCAAATATGGCAGGTAAATCCACCATCTTGCGTCAGGCGGCGCTGATAGTCCTCATGGCCCAGATCGGCAGCTTCATCCCAGCGTCCGAAGCCAGCATAGGCCTTGTTGACCGCATCTTCACCCGCGTGGGCGCTTCAGACGATCTTGCCCGCGGGCGCTCCACATTCCTGGTGGAGATGCAGGAAACGGCCAATATTTTGTATCAGGCGACGTCAAGAAGCCTTATCATTCTGGATGAAATCGGCCGCGGCACCAGCACCTTCGACGGCATGAGCATAGCCTGGGCTACAGCCGAATATCTGCACGACTTCAACGGTATGGGAATCAAGACTCTCTTCGCCACGCACTATCACGAACTGACGGAGCTGGCGAAAAGCAGGCCCCGCGTTCAGAATTTCAATGTGGCGATAAAAGAGTGGGAAAACGAGATCATCTTTTTCCACAAAATGGTTCCGGGCGGAGTCAACCGAAGCTACGGCATTCAGGTAGCCAGGATTGCCGGAATCCCTCCGGAAGTGATTTATAGGGCCAGGGAAATCCTCAACCGGCTGGAGAACGGAGAGGCTCCGTTTGCAAACGCTTTGGCCGCGAGGAGACGATCCAGGCAGGCGAAGGAGAAGGAGGCGGGAGTTCAGCTCAGCATCTTCAAACCTTCTCTCGACTGGCTGAGAGATCAAATCATGGCCATCGACATGGATCAAATCTCGCCTCTTTCCGCGCTTCAGACGCTCTATGCGCTTCAGGAGCAGATACGGCGGGGAGTGATGACGGATCTGCCCGACAACACGCAAAAGCCTGCGAAGATAGGAGAAAAATGAAGAAGGCTTCGAGGCTGATGTTATTCCTTTTTATCTTGGCGCTCTTCTGTTCTCCATTCAGCGCATTGGGAGAGAGCCCAAAGGAGGCCTCTTTAAATTTGCCTGACTCGGCGCGACCCGCCATTGCAAAGCCGGGCCGGGGCGCCCAGTCCTCGACCAAAGAGGCGAAGATCAATAGGAAGGACGTCAGAACGAAGAAAGAAGGAACTGTCGAACTACAGAAGATTCAGCACCTGCCGGGCAATGAATACACTCGGATCGAGCTTCTAACCAGCGCGCCGGCCAGCTTCGAAGAACGCGCCGTGCGGGCCGATGAAAAGCACAGCCAACCGGCTCAGGTGTATGTGGATATCAAGGACTGCTCCATCAACGCCAAGATACGCTCCAAGATTTCATTGAATGACGCCTGTCTTTCTCACATTCGAACGGGACGACTCGATTCCGGCCAAGTCCGTGTGACGCTTGAGGCCAAGTCTATAGAGGCGTATAGAGTCTTTTCCCTCCCCGACCCATTTCGGATCATAATTGATGTGCGCGGGAAAGCTCCCGCTCCGGTCTTAGAGAAGAAACCCGAGCGAACAGAGGTCAAGGACGCCCCGCGTGTTGACGCCAAAGAAGACGCTCGTCTTCCAAGTCTTGCCCGCCAGCTTTCTCTTGATGTCAAACGCATTGTGCTCGATCCCGGGCATGGCGGAAAAGACAAGGGCGCCATAAGCCCGAATAACACTTATGAAAAGAATATTACCCTCGCCATTGCTCTCGAGCTTAAAAAAATTCTCATCTCGAGGCTCGGCTGCGAAGTCATTCTCACACGCTCCACCGACCGTTACATTTCTCTTGAAGAACGCACGGCCATAGCCAACTCCCGTAACGCAGATCTTTTCATATCCATCCACACCAATGCGCACGCGGATCAGAGCCTGTGCGGCACAGAGACGTATTATCTCAACTTCTCGAAAGATAGTGAATCCGCTCGGGTGGCAGCCGTGGAAAATGCCGGCTCATCCAAGAAGATCAGCGACTTGGAAGCAATATTGCATGATCTCATGCTGAACACAAAACTCAAAGAGTCGGCGCAATTGGCCGGCTCGGTTCAAAGTAATATACTAAGTCGGCTCAGGGCCAAACAATATGACGGACTGCGCGACAAGGGCATAAAACAGGCGCCCTTCTGCGTGCTCATCGGGGCTCAGATGCCAAGTATTCTTATTGAGACAGCCTTTATTACCAATCAGGTGGAGGAACGTCGTTTGAAGGATAGAAAGTTCAGACGTGAATTAGCGGAAGGCATCGCGAAAGGCGTAGAATCCTACATTCAGGAGATAAAAGGGAAGGCGCTCGCCAAGGCAGGAGACGGATCATGATCCAGAAGGAATCTCAGGCGATCGCACCGGGCGCCCTGGTCGAGTTTTTTGAATCTAAGCAGGTGATATGCGGCGTTTGCCAGAGCGTTAAGAACCAGCGATTGACGATACTCACGGAGCAGAACCGTGAAGTCAACATGGCCAGGAGCCGCCTTATCCATATAGATCCTCATCCGCTCAACGTGAACCTCGGCAGGGACCAGCTCGTCCGAAAAGTGTTGGAAGCAGCCGCCTTGCGGAAGAGTCTAATGGAGCAGATCGATCTGGAAGAGCTCTGGTCATTGCTCGAGCAAGAGATGGAGGGTTACGAGGCGAGAGACCTGGCTGAATTTGTCTTCAACGAAGCCGTGACCGAGCATCACATTGCCGCGCTGCAGAGGGTCTTATTCCAGGACCGCCTTTATTTCCAATTCAAAGATGGAAAGTTTTTCGCCAGACCTTCGGAAAAGATCGAGCAGCGTAGAAGCGAAATAAGCCGCGAAGAAGCGAGGGAAGCGCAGCTGGAAGACGGCGCCCAATGGCTTCAGGCAATATGGAACAGAAAGAGTCGCCCGATTGTTCCCGAAAGCCGGGAGAAGCTCATCCAAAGTCTCAAAAGCTTCTGCCTCTTCGGGCAGGAAGCATCGGATGCGGCTTTCATTAAAGAGGTGTTCAAACGAGCCAACGTGCCGCCTCAGCAACAATCGGCATTTCGGCTTCTCGTCCGTCTCGGAGTTTGGCAGGAAGACGAGAATCTTTATCTTCACGAGCACAATATTTCAGTAGAATTCCCCGAGCCAATTATCGAGCTGGCGGAGCGGCTTTCACGAGAAGATTTTCTCTCTCGCTGGAATCAAAATGAACGAAGAGACTTGAGACACCTCAACGCCTTTACGATAGACAGCGCTCTGACGCGGGACTATGACGACGCTCTCAGTCTCGGTAGATTGGAAGATGGCCTCTTTGAAGTTGGAGTCCACATCGCCGACGCGGCTGAATTCGTCACCCGAGACGATCCGCTGGATCGTGAAGCCGCTGACCGCGTGAGCTCCATTTACCTGCCGGACGGCCGAGTAAGCATGTTGCCGACCACCCTCTCCGAGGGCATCTGCAGCCTGAGGGCTGGTGAAGACCGCTTCGCCCTGAGCTTCCTCATCAGAATGGATGCGCAGGGGGCCATTCATTCCAGGGAGATTGCGCCAAGCGTTCTGAGAATCCGGGAACAGATGACTTACGAGGGAGTGAATGACCGGCTTGACGAAGACGCCGACTTAAAAACGCTCTACGAATTAGCCGCGCTTTTCAGGAAGCAACGGCTGGAGCGAGGCGCAATCATTCTTCCTCTGCCGGAGATCAATGTCTATGTCAACGCCAGCGGCATGATCCAGGTCTCCCGCTATGAAAAGGAAGCTCCCAGCCAGATCATGGTCTCGGAATGGATGATTGCGGCAAACCAGATGGCGGCCGCATATCTAGCGAACCGCGGGCTTCCCGGCATATTCAGGAGTCAGGCGGAATGCAAACAGGAAACCGATTTCACTCAGAGCGAGCACGCTCTCTTTCATATCTACAGGCAGCGCAGGCTCTTCGCCCGAGCGGAAATGGACATACTCCCAAAACCGCACTGCAGTCTGGGAGTAGAGCAATACTCCACGGTTACTTCCCCTATACGGCGTTACTCGGACCTTGTTGTGCAGCGCCAGCTAAAATACTCGCTTTCACACGATCATCCCCTGTACACGGAGGAGGAGCTTCGTCAGATAATTGTGAAGCTCGGGGCCGTGCAATCCAAGATATTTCTGATTCAGCGCAAATGGACCCGTTACTGGATTCTCAAATACATGGAGCAAGAGGATCTGACGGCGCTGGATGCTCTTGTGCTGGATCAAAACGATCGTTTTGCCCATTTGCTCCTCCCGGATTTCCTCCTTGAAACCAACTTGCCGATGCCGGACAAAACAAAGCTGCCGCGAGGGGAAATGATCAAGGTCAAAATCGAAAGATTGATTCCGCGGGAAGACATTCTGAGGGTTCAACTATAGCGGAGTGCGTCGCAAACCTTGCCTTCGACGAAACGATGCTGGATGGGATTTCATGGGGAGCTGGATCAAGTCCGGCATCGGGCGGCTGCTGAAAAGCATCGACAAGCCGGAACCGGCTCCTCCGCCGCGCTGCTTTTCATCCGCGCAGAGATGAGCCGTAAATAATGAGGCCGTTTTATCGGTATAATTCTATTGCATATTCCGTTTTTCTACTCTATTCTTAACCCAAGTAATCACCCATTTTTGAACAGAATCACAGGTATGACGGCTATTAAGCAGGACCGGTTGGAGATGGAGAGCTTCGCTTTCCATTCGACGTCGGTCAGAGCCATCGATAGACCGACTCCATGAGCGGATTCCACCAGGATTCCCGCCCGGTTTCAGAGGATCTCCATATCTCGGGCATTCTAGCGCCGGCTGCTTTTTCGAAGGCAACAGCACTATAGAGTTAATTTTGAATCAATCCAAATCGTCCATTAAAGATAAGTGATTTTTGTGTCATGGTGTTGAATGCGCTGAAATCCAACCATCAACCACAGAAACAAGCGGAGCGACGGCATCTATGGACAAAATGGGTTATGCATCGGATATGACGCTGGCTGATTCAGAAAAAGCTTCAGAAGAAACCAACAAGCTGATGATAGAAAAGATATTGCCTCTCTCACATCTTCTTCGCTACCAGAGGGATCAGGCGATCATGCTAAAAGGCTCCGACGCCAGGAGCCTCTATTACGTCCAAAAAGGGGCTGTGGAAGTTTCCCATTCCGTGCACGATACTCGAATTGTCGTCGCTCTCATCGGGGCGGGCAGTTTTTTCGGCGAGATCGGTTTCTTTGACGGCGTCTCCAGGGTCCGGGACATTCGCGCGATAGAGGACACTATCATCAGAGCGTTCGATCACGAGCAACTGAGGAAGGTGCAGGAAGAAGACCCTCTCACCTACGGTAAGCTCATCACCTTCCTCGCCCAATCCATCTGCGCCAAATTCAGGCGGGTGCTCGAAGAGCGCGAGCCTCTCACGGCGTATGCGGCTTCGCTTTCCACGGGGCGCCGAAGTTATGAGGAATCCAAGCCGCTTCCTGACAGGCTTTTCCGGACATCCGAATGGGTTTCGATAAACAAGATCGTCGAAGACGCCAAGGCGCTTTTCTTTGATCTTTCCTACCAGCTTCAGCAAAGCTCGTCGCCGGAGATTCCCGAAGCCCTTGAAGAACGATCCGATGCGATCCTCAATAAATTCAACGACCTTTTGCAGGATTTCAAGGACCGGAACGTAAGCAAGCCCGATGTGGACGACTACGCCTGGGGCTATGTGTTCAAAGAGATCTTTCCTTATTTTATGAGGAGCAGGTTTGCTGAAAGAGCGTATTACAAGCCCAAAGGTTATGCAGGCGACTTTCTGATGATGGAGATGATTTACCGCAATCATCCTGAAGGCGATGGAAAGCTCGGGATGCTGATGGACCGCTGGTGCCTGAATACATCCGCCGCCAAGGCGGTGAGAGGAAGGCGGCTGTTGCTTGGCAACCAACTGGAGTCGCTCTGCCGAGAGAGGGCGGATAAGACGGATCGCATCCGCATCATGAATCTGGCCTGCGGTTCTAACCGTGAATTATTCGATTTCCTTTCCCGATGCGATTTTACCGAAGCTATCGATGCGACATGCGTCGACGCCGACCCGAACGCTCTGGAATATACGAACCAGCATGTGAACGTATTTCCCCATAAGGCTTCTATCCGACTAATGAATGACAATGTTGTCAAATGGTCCGTAGGTGGGATGCGTCACGAATATGGATTACAAGATATTATCTATTCAGCGGGGCTTACAGACTATCTGGACCGGCGCCTTTTTCAGGCGCTGGCATCCCGTTGTCACGAGCATTTGAAGCCCGGTGGAGCGCTGATCATCGGCAATTTTTCACCGCGAAACCGGAACCGGGTCATTATGGATCATATTTTTCACTGGAAGCTGATCCATAGGAGTGAGGAAGACATCAAAGAGCTTTTTGCCAATGGCCCCTTCGGAGCCAATTTAGCCATTCTGGCTGAAGAAGAGGGTGTCAATCTTTTTGCTATAGCCGTCAAAGAGGGCTGAAGCATCAACGATCAAGACAATAAGGACAGGGGGAAGTGGGGCTCAGGGACAAAGCAGAGGCAGAGCTCATCCAGGATTTTTACAGGGATCAGGGACCATTGGTGCGGGGGCGGGTGAATATCATGCTGCTCATAGGCGTCACGCTGGTGCCGTTTTTTGGCTGGGTGGACGCTCTCCTGTATCCAACGCTTTTCAGACAATTCATGGTCTACCGCCTGCTGACGGCAGTCTCGTGCTTATGCCTTTATTGGGTAAACTACAGGCGGAACCTGGGATACTGGAGCTTCCGGCTCGCCATTGCCGGTTATTACATTACGGGCATTGCAATCACCAAAATGATTATCGATTCAAATGGCTTTGCATCCCCCTATTATGCCGGGATGAATTTGGTATTTTTGACTTCCTGTACGGTTCTGACCATTCACATAAGATTTTTGCTTGTACATTGCATTGTCTTGTACGCGATTTTTGTAGCCTCGTTGCTGTTGTTTGGCCATCATGGTAAAATAGATCTCTTTTTAGCCAACAACATGTTCATTATTGCAACGCTTGTAATTATCCTTGTTGCTTCCTACGTTAACCACCGCCTTCGGTGGACCGAGTATCTGCTCAGGAGAGAACTGGAGGAAGCGCAGGAAGAGTTGGTAAGAAGAGAGCGCTTCGCCATGCTCGGCACGCTTATTGCCGTGGTAAGCCATGAGCTCCGCAATCCATTGGGCACTATTCGCGCCTCTCTGTTCGCGATCGCCGATAGGGTCCGTGATGAAGGACTTGGGCTGGAGCGCCCTCTGGAGCGCGCCGAACGTAACATCATTCGCTGCGACAAGATCATTGAAGAGCTCTTGGATTACACCCGAAGTCACGATTTCAACCTGGAGGAAACGGTCCTTGATGAGTGGCTGGAAGAGGCGCTCGATGAGCAGACAATGCCCGAAGGAATCGACATGACGCGCGATCTGGATTCGAAGGCGGTTTTAATGCTGAATCGCGACAGGTTGCGCCGTTCCGTTATCAACATAATTGTGAACGCCTGTCAGGCGATAGCGGAAAAGAAGATGGACGAGCAGTCGGGAAAAGCTCGTACGGATGAGGTGAGGGTTGAGAGCCGCAGCGTTGGAGATCGTGTTGAGATTCGAGTCTCCGACACGGGTATGGGCATTGCTCCCGAAGAAATTGAGAAGATCTTTCAACCTCTTTACAGCACGAAAGGATTCGGGGTAGGCTTGGGCCTCCCGATAGTGAAGCAGATTATGGAGCAGCACGGGGGAGGCATTGAAATCTCTAGCAAGCCCGGCGAGGGAGCAACGGTGACTATGTGGCTTCCAAGCGCCAGGAAGCAGGTCGCTTTATGAGACGCCCACCGAAAAACTTGCCCTATACGCGCTCAGATCTTCGACTCCTGATCGTGGACGACGATGAGGACTTCGCCGGCAGTCTTGCGGATATCCTGGAGCCCCGCGGCTACGAGGTAGTGCTTGCCCACAATGCGAAAAGCGCCATGGAGGCCGTCCACAATTTCGATGCTCGAGTCGCCCTGATAGACATTCGTCTCGACCGCAGCAACGGCATTGAGCTGATATCGAAGCTGCGGGACGTAAGAGCGAATATTTTGTGCGTGATGATGACCGCTTACGTGGGCATTGAAACCGCCATTGAAGCTCTTCATCAAGGAGCTTACGACTATCTTCGCAAGCCGTTGAATGCGCAGGACCTCTTTGCGACGCTCGACAGGTGCTTTGAAAAACTGCGTCTCGAGCACGAAAAGGAGCAGGCCGAAAAAGCTCTGATGCTCCGCAATAAAGAGCTCGAAGAGGTCAATGAGAGGCTCCGTAAGATCGTAGAATCCGCAAAGAAGCTCGCCGCGCATTCGCAGTATGGTGAAATCACCCCTCTTCTGCTTGAAGAGTTTGCGCGCAACATGGCGGCGCAAGGCGGAAGTCTATTCCTTCGCAATGAAGATGCTCTCGTGCTCGTGCATTCCCTGGACCCGGGACATGCGCCCTCCAGGCTTTCCTTCCCTCTCCGTAAGGGTTCCGTGATGGAACGGGTAATGACCACTCGACAACCCGTTCTCATCAAGGACTTCGCCAGGGAAGAGCATCTGGCGCCAAGTGGTTGGGACGGGTATAAAGACGCTTCTTCCTTGGCGTTTCCATTGCATGACGACACCGGCGAGATTGTTGGAATCGTCACCATTCACAACCGAGCCGGCCATCCTTTTACCCAACACGATCAAGATCTTGGCGGGATATTGGCTTCATATTGCTCCGAGACCCTCCGGGCGACGCGAGCGATTCAAGCCTTACGTGGAAGCGAGGAGAAATACAGAACCATTCTCGAGAGCATCAAGGAAGCTTATTTCGAGGTGGATCTCTCGGGCAACTTCACCTTCTTCAATGATTCGACCTGTGAAATATTGGGATATTCCAGGGACGAGCTTTCGAAGATGAATAGACGCGCATGCGCTTCTCCTCAGGCATCCCGGAAGACAGACGGGATTTTCGACGAGATCTGCAGTACAGGAAATCCCGCGGTAATGCTGGATCATGAAATAGTGAGAAAGGACGGTAGCATTGGGATGCTCGAGATGTCCGCATCCCTGATGGTGGACGCATCAGGACTCAGCGCCGGAATACGTTGCGTCGCTCGCGATATTTCCGATCGAAAGCGCGCTGAAGAAGAGCGTCAACGTCTGGCGACCGCCATCGAGCATGCCGCGGAAAGCATTATCATCACCGACAAGGATGGAACGATCCAATACGTCAATCCCGCCTGCGAGCTTATCAGCGGATACAACCGAGAAGAAGTAATCGGCTTGAACTTCAGTATTTTCACTGGCTCCGGTCCGGACGACAATTTCTTCAGGAAGATGTGGAAGACCCTCATTGGAGGGGGCGTATGGAACGGTCAAATCGTGAACAGGAAAAAGGACAGCAGCCTGTGTGAATTTGAGACGACCATATCGCCCATCAGAGATGATGCGGGAGCCATTACAAGCTTCGTGTCGGTTAACCGCGACGTGACGCAGGAAGAGCAACTGAAAAGACAGCTCCTCCAGGCCCAAAAAATGGAGGCGGTCGGTACGCTTGCCGGAGGAATTGCTCACGACTTCAACAACATACTACAGGCCATATTGGGCTACAGCGAGCTTTTGTTCATGGGCAAGAAGGAGGGCGAGCGAGGCTATCGCGAGCTTTGCGAGATCTTGAGCGCTGCAAAAAGAGGCGCTGAGCTCATCCAGCAATTGCTCAGCTTTAGCCGAAAGCTGGAGAGCAACAAACGTCCCCTTCTTCTCAACAACGAGGTGAAGCAGGTCATAAAGCTCTTGGCGCGAACCATTCCGAAAATGATAGAAATCGAGCTCCACCTTGATGAAGAGCTCAAGATCATCAACGCCGATCCGGTACAAATACAACAGACTCTCATGAACCTGGCGGTGAACGCCAAGGACGCCATGCAAAACGGCGGCAAGCTCATCATCGCGACTGAAAACGTTAGCTTGGATGAAGAATACTGCAGGGCTCAGCTGAGGGTAAAACCCGGCGATTACGTGCTCCTGAGCATATCAGACACCGGGCACGGCATGGATAACGGCACGCGAGAGCGCATTTTCGAGCCCTTCTTCAGCACCAAGCCGGCGGGCAGAGGCACCGGACTCGGCCTCGCCATGGCCTATGTCATCGTGAGCAGCCACGGCGGATCAATCGTCTGCGAATCTCAGCCGGGCAAGGGCGCGACTTTCTTGATCTACCTTCCGGCCGCAAAACATGATGCCGTCTTCCAAATGGAGCCGGAGCCGAATTATTCTATCAGCATGGGTCAAGAGACGGTCTTATTGGTTGACGATGAAGAGGCCATAAGAGACTTCGGAAAGCAGCTGCTCTCCTCATACGGCTACAAAGTGCTGACCGCTCCCGACGGGGAGAGAGCGCTGGAAATTTACCGTAAGGAAGGGAACCGGATTGATCTGATCATTTTGGACATCATCATGCCGGGAATGGGCGGGAATAAATGCCTTGATGAGCTTTTGAAGCTTAATCCGGAAGTCAAGATCCTCATCTCCAGCGGCTATGCTCCCGAGGATACAACCTATAAGGCTCTTCAGTCCGGGGCAAAGACCTTTATCCATAAGCCCTTTGAGCTGAAGCGCCTGCTCAAGATATTGCGGGAAGTCATAGAATCCCCATGATGCTTTCAAAGCTTGGCGCCCTATTGGAAGGCGTCGCGCAGTATCGAGGCCGCATCGGAGCCCGAGCGGGCAAGCTCTTTCGCCCTGTCGACGGAAAGGCCGAGGCCGTGACCCGCTCCCATTCCACGAAAGAGCCAACCGCTTCTTCTCTCATCCTCAACGATAGACTCAGGGCAGGAGGGCAGCTTCAGCTTGCCTCTGAAGTACTCACAGGGAACGATGTCTTCGTTTTCCGGGTAATAAAGATGAACGAGCACATCCCCGCTTCTCGTTCTCTCCCGCCGAAGCTCGAGAATGGAAGGCTCCGAGACTGTTTTCTCAAGCTCTTCCGCAGCTATGAATCTCTCCCATTTCTCATTCCCTCCCTTGGCGAAGGGAAGCCATTCAAGCCGATTGTCCTCGGCAAGCTTATCGAGCAGCTTCAGAAGAGCCGCATCCGTCAAGCTTCTTTTCTCAGAGCTCTCGGGTGGAAAGCCTCTGAAAACCATGCAGTGTGTGGAATCGCAAAGAGATGAAGTTTCCGTATGGCGGCCTCGACCATGAGCCCCATTCCAAACGATGACGGCTCGCAACGCCTTTTCCGCCTCTCCACTAATCTCTTGAGCCTCGGAAGAAAGCACGGCGTCCGCATATGTCTCGGGATCGGTTTCAAGAACTACTTTTTCTCCATCCAGAGAAAACTCGAGAATTCCCGAAACTGAACGCTCGGATCGACTCCCCCGCGCCGAGGATAGAATCGAGAACCTCCCGCACGTGCTGACTTTCTTCCCTACCCCTTTATGATCCTTTTTTTCGAAGGCGGGGCATTCATCGACAATCTGCCATGAATCGCGAGGAGTGAGGCTCATAAGACGAACTCTGACCTTGCCGAGCTCGTGTGAGAATCTGAGAGCCCACTTACGAAGGACTTCTGAAGCGTTTCTCAGATTGGACGCCCCGTTTGCGCCCACAGAACGGAAGAGGGCCAGAAAAAGCGGCCTCTCAACAGGCCAGGCAACCATAAGATGACCTACGAGAGGTTGCCCCCTTTCATCCGACACTGTCCCGGTCTTGGACATCGCATGCAGTGTAGACAAGATTCCCTTATAAGATTCAGCTTCCCGGTATAGAGTAGAGCCTTCCATAAAGCCGTTGCTACGGAGGCCCGTGAAGTATTCCGGCTGAAACAAAAGGGAGGCTCGCAGCATGTAGGCAAGCTCCATAAGGCCGGCCTCAAGCGGGAAAGAGCCATCTTTCGGGTCTCGTTCGCCAAGATACCGGCGCCAGTATTTCTCGTCTCTTTCACTGAGCTCCTCTAGCGAAACGGGATGGCCAAGACCAGCGTCCTTGACCATCGAAATAAGGAGCCTGTAATGGTCCGGGTTGAAATACCCTTTCAGTTTAAGCAGCGCAGACGCATCGCTTCTGGCAAGATCCCGGCCGATCTCCCCCGCGGAAGCCTGTTCCAAAGCGGCGGCAAAAGGGATCTTCATAAGCGAGCCCGGAGGATATTTGACTTTGAGATCCCCCTTGGAATCGAGCACGCGGCCCGAGATGAGATGCATCAGTAGATAACTGAAGGCGGCATCCTTGCTCGAGGCGACGCCATCCGTGAGGACCTCTTCAATCTTCCCGGATAGGGCGCAGGGCTCTCGAGGCCATCCATGAGCGACAACCAGAGCTGCGAGGGCTCTGTAATTCGTCTGATCGAACGCAGCCCCGTCCCTGATTCTCCTTTTCAACCGGTCGAGGTCGGCCACGACCAAAGAGCTTTGTCCCGGGGATTGCGAGAGCTCACCGCTAAAGCTCATGGCCGCAGCCTCTTCCGCCCAGAGAGGCAGCTTTCCCGAGCAAGTGCGAAAGCTTGCTTCGTGCATCAACTCATGCCGCAAGTATACCTCAGGGCCGAGTCCCCCCATAGGGTCGGCTCTCAGAGAGATCACCCCGGGGCGCCATCCACCTGCGTGCGATGAAGAAAAAGAAGAGGCGGTGACAGCCGGATAAACTCGTACGGGCGTCGAGGCGTCTGGAACCGAGTACCCGCGGGATTGGAGATCGCGTAACGCCTTTTCCGCATGCTCGTTAAGCGATTGGCTCTGGATGAGCGACCCGAAGAAGACAATCGCGGCTCCGGCCTCGAGCAGAACGGATCTACTGAACAAAAAACGGAACATGCCTTTGAACATGCCGGCATCGCTACTCTGAGACAATGTTCTGAGCCTCGGTATTTCCCTCGAGGCTCTCTTCATACATATCAAAGGCTCGTGCGGGCGGGACCGCCGCTCTCCCGGAAAAAGCCGCTTCCCACACCTGATACGCTGTGGTCTCTCCATTGCTCGAGGTCCGGACTATGCGCACCGTTTTGTCCGGGTAGCGTCTGGTCTCCTTGACCGCGCTCCAATAGGAGTCATCTTTAGGCTGAATGCCGGCATCCGCCAAATAAGCTTCATCATTGTCCACCGTTCTGGCAAGCGAGGGAATTCCATCTTCTATCACGAGCAGCTCGCTTGGAAGCAATCGCCCATCATGGATTGGAGCGCGTTTAACGCGGACTTCGCTCACCACGATATCTCCCTTGCGCAGAGCTTGGCCCGGCTGCAGAGTTTCCTTCCCACTCGCCGTAATTCGATAAAGGCTCCGAGCAACTTCAACGCCATACGACTCCGAGCGCACAGCATGATAGGGGACATCGACCGCAATGTAGCAGTAAGCCTTTTCATTTGCGGCAAGTCCATCGAGCCTGAGCTGACGCATGTCATCGAGATCCCCGAGCGCTGAAAAGAAGCCGGCGTATCCCGCGGGAATGGGAGTCAACGCTCCAAGCTCGCCGCCATCGGACTTTCGCACCGAAATCCTTCTCTTCTTTCGCTCTTCTGCATGGGCAGAAGCTTCCTTACTCAATATTTCCCTCGAGTTGAAGATCACCTGCGCCGTGTCGAAAGTCGAAATCCAGAATCCGTTTCTCACGAGCGAAAGCAGAACGCCTTTGAGCTTCGACTCGAGCGGAGCGGGAAGCGCATCCAGATCTTGAAGCACCCCCAGCCCGGAGGAAACGATGTAGGGAGCTCCAAATCGGAAGCCAAACGAACTGAGGAAGTATGCATCTTTTTCGACCGCCTTCACGTACGCCTCGACATCGAACGACTCCAGGGCCTTATTCAATTTTCCTATCAGCGACGCTTTAACAGGTGTGTCTTTGAAATGCTCATTGAAAACGAACCAATCCTTGCCATCAAAGGCAACAAAGATCCTCAGGGCATAAATGAGGTCGTCTAAAGAAGGAGCGGCTTCTTTTTGCACTCTTTCCACAAAGGCTATCTGCTGCTCGAAGGGCTGCGGGTAAGCGTCAATTTCAGCCAGCCTGGAAAGCTCATAGCCCAAAAGCGCTCTACCCCCCTGATCCGGGGCTCCCTTCTCGATCCGTCTGGAAATCCACTCGAGGCCCTTATCGAATGAGCCGGTCACTCCTTCTACGTTCAAGCCTACGGCTATCTTCAACGCATAGAGAGCGGTGAGGGTGGCGGGAAAAGACGAACTGGAATCAGAGGGCCACAAGCCGAAGCCTCCATCGGTTTTTTGATTCTGCATTATCTTCTTAATGCCGAAAGAGGCGTTCTTTTCCGCCCTTGCTAGAGGCTGCGCGAGAGGTCCCAGTTCCTCCGGAGTGATGCCGGCTCGCTTAATAAGATCCATCAGGACCAGGTTCGGAATGACCCCATGGACAAGCTGCTCCGTACAGCCAAACGGATAAGAGACAAGCGCCGTTGCGGCATGAAGAGCCGCGCCCAGGAGACCCGAGCTGACCTGAATCTTGAGCTCCCGGATCTGACCAGCCTCGGGCAACGGGGTGAGCAGCGCGTCTTTGTATTGCACGCCCGAGAAGACCTGCCTCATGGCCGCCGGCTTGAGAGGGATCTCGAATTCCTCGGCGCCTCCCACACGAGCTTTTCCGCCGGAGTCGAGCGCAACGTTAAAAGTAGCCATCCCTTTTTCCCCTTTGGCTTCCAGCACAAAGGGCATGAGATGCTCGCCATTCTTTTCAAGCGTAAATTGAGCTTCCTTCATTCCCTCCTTGAGCGAAGCTTCGCCGGAAAGCGCTACCTTCGCCTGCAAAGAAATATCCTGAGGAAGCTGATTAGTGGTCTTTACCAAGATGGAGGCTTCCTCGCCCTGGCGCAGGAATTGAGGCGCCATCACCTCGACCGCGACATCCGACACCGTGCGGAAGCCGCCCGTGATTTCGCCAACGCGCCCGGCCTTATCCGCTGCGATGGCGGTGACAAGCCACTCTGTCACGTTTGCCGGCATATCCACCGTTATTGACGCCCTCCCCTGCGCATCCGTCACCACATGTGGGAACCAGCCCGCCGTGTCGCGCATGGACTTCTTGGTGATTTTGCTTTGGCTCTTCAAGGCTCCGAGCTTGAAATTCGGCTTCTTGAGAAGATCGGCATAGCCATAGCCCTGCAGCTCGTCCGAGTAGAAAGTCGCGAGGTTGAGTCTCGGCAGAGGGTAGAAAAAGTCGAAGACTCCCGGACGAAGCTCGGACTGCACTGCGTACACGGCCCGATCCACGATGGTCGTCACAAGCTCGGTATCCGGACATGGAAGCCCTTTGGAGTCTTTTACTTCGAAATCGATCTTGAATGGCTTGAGAGGCTCTGTCTCGCTCCGCTCGGGACGAACGGCGATTTGGAGGCGCTTCGTCAAGGGAACGATTCTGAAGCCAAGCGTTTGCTCGCTGTATTTCCCGCCTTTCATCGGAACCGTTACCGTATGGTAGAAACCGGTTCCGTATTCCGGCCTGGCCTCGACCTCGAGCCAGCGGCTCCGACCCTTGAAGGAGGAAGGCTTTACGTCGAAGATCTTGCGTCCGGAAATGGTCTCCCAAATGGCGCCGCTCTCGGATTTTCCCCAGCCTTCGGGAAGGAGAGCGAACACAGCGGCCTTTTCCCCGGGACTGAGAATCGAGCTGGAAGTATATAGCTCAAGATCCCGATTCGCCACAACGGCATCGCCTTGAGCGCCTCCGACAATCATCAGGGCGGGCTCAGATTTAGCCGGGCGCCTCATAGCCTTTTCGCCGAGAGTCTCGAGAGTCGCAACGGCAGTGAGCTTTCCAGCCTTGGCAAGCTCGGGAAGAGGCAATTTGGAGAAGCCTTTATCATCGGTCGTAAAGGGAAGCTTGGCAAAAGTTTCAGGCTTTTCAAGGCCTTTCTGCAGAGAGATGTCTATCATGCCGCTCGCCTGCGGGGCCGGCTTGCCATCGGGATAGACTGAGCGCACCTGCACATCGGCGTCTTTTGCGCCAGTCTGAGAGACGGGCTTGGAAAAACGAACGATGGGCTGGGCTTCCGAGAGAGTCGTGTAAATATTTTCTGTGAGTACTGCTTGAGAGCCCGCCCTGTCGACCGCCCTCAGCATGAGAGTGTAAATCCATTCTTCCTCTTTAGCCTGCGCCATTTTGGGAATGCGAAATTCAAAAGCTGCCTCACCCGATTCCTCCATCTTCGGAGCGGAATCCCATGTGTTGGGCGCATTCCCGAGGGACAATGCCGCAAGCCTTTCTTCTACCGAGCTGTAGATCCTTTTCGGCTCTGTCAGCGCCGAAGTGGAGCGGATCTCTCCCTGATAATCCGATCCAGCGCTCAAACCTCCGCCCGCTTCCGCCACCCATTGAGGGGCCTCGAATTTCTTTCTATACAGAAAGACTTCGAATTTGACATCCCTGGGAGCCCCCCCGCTGTACCGTTTCGCCCTGAACTTAACGCGAAAAGGCTCACCCGGCGCAACGGACGGGCTTCTTTCCACAAGCTCGAGATAGAAAACCGGTTTTACATAATCCCTGACGCGAAACTCGCCTCCATAGGGCTTACCGCCTATTTCAGCTATCAGGCGATAAAGCCCGGGAATCTGCAGATCGTCGAGATCAAGGCTTCCGCTGAAAGAGCCAAAGCTCGTCACCGCCGCATCAGCATGAATATCCTCTGGAGCGCCATCGGAGCGCATCAGCATGATCTTGGCCTTGTTATCGGATAGCTTCGGGGTTTTTAGCTCCCCGTCTTCCTGCGCCCGCACGATGCCCTTGTAGAAAAAGGTCTCACCCGGCTTGAATATCGGGCGATCCGTAACGATAAAGACCGCGTCGTCGTTTGTCGCTGCAGGCAGAAAATCGGTATCAACCAGCGCCTGGCGTTTGTCTGTGGTCTCCGCTTTTATGACAAGCCTTCCATCGAGGACGCCTTCCTTGTTTGAAAAAAAAGTCTCTCCAAAAGTATTAGTCTTCTGGGGAAGCTCCATCCACTTCCCCCGCCCATCGCGAAAACTGACGGAAGCTTCTGAAACGGGATCAAGTTGACGATTTATGACTCGAACCACGAGCTGTTCAGAGGACTGCTTCACCTGGACCGAAAGACTGCTAACCTGCATGAGGCATTGGGCCTCTGTCTTTCCTTGAACCGCCTGGACCAGGTAAACTCCATCGGGAAGAGGGTCCAGTGAAATCGAACGGATTTTGTACTCTTTTTCCTGCCATGCGGCGTCAGAGAACCACCAGCCGAGATCGCGCATGTCTTTGCCGCCATGCTGGAGATCAAGGTAGTATTCCCGGACCATGGTAAAGCCGGACGGCGGAGCATGGATGATCTCTTCAGGCGGAGAGGCGACTTCTTCAGCCAGGGTGGGAAGAACGGATTCGTGAATAGCCGTCTTATTGAAAGACTTCCGGAATTCCAGATCGAGCATATTGCGGAAAGCCCGAACCGGGGATTCCACCTTATTCAAACCCTTTACAAAGTAGTGCCCGGGATTCAGCTCTGTCGTCGGCTCTTCATAGCTTCGGCTGATCTGGAGCTGACCTTCGAGAAATTTCTCCAGGCTTGCCGGACGGAGCACGCGAAGCAGCATGGGCTGCGCCGAATTGCTGTAATCGAGCCTGATCACCGGATTTTCGTTATTTGAGAAGCTCTTTTCGACAGTGAGGTAGAAAGGACTTCCCGCATAGGCCTTCGACTGGGCAAAGGAGATAAGGGCTATGAGGGCCAGCAAAAACAATTTCGGGAAGGCGCTCAATGCGAGGGAATAAAAACTAAGCGCCTGCACAAAAGTTCTTTGAAATTTTGGGTCATCGTCATTCCGGCATGTTTTTAGCCGGAAGCCAGCCACACATCCAATTTCCTGGATACCGGCTTTCGCCGGTATGACGATCTGAAATGTTGAGAAGCTTGTTCTAAGGCGCTTATCGAGATCTTTGCATGGGCTCGTTTTCATCGTGACGCCCCCTGATTGATCGTGAATCCTTTGAGCTGCACGACTTTCGCTCCTGGCGTGGCGCTTCCCGCGTAAGCAAAGATGGGAAGATTGCTAAAAACTTTATCTCCATCCGCTCTCATGGCTTCCTTGGCTTTCTCGAACCGGAGCTTCCATTGAGGCTCAAATTCTCCGATATCTCCACTTCTCGCTCCACCGGCAAGGAAAAGCTCTCTCATACCCACTCCAGGATTCATGAACATGAAGAGCTGCGCCTTCTCGTGCTCTTTCTTTCCGGCGCCACGCTCCCAGTCGAGGACGCTGAGGGACTGGCCCGCACAGGACTCGCGCATGCGCGATAAAAGCAAAGGGGATGTTGCGGCAAGAAAAACGGAACCGCCGCCACACTCGCTCGTGAGCCCGGGATGCGCAAAATATTGTTTGAACTGCGTTGCCTTACCGGGATTGCCCTGAGAAGCGATTGCAATCCCCATGGATGAAACTTGATCCGCTTGTGACGATAAATCCCAAATCATCGCCACTCCCGCCTCATCCGGAGACTGCGCGGTCTGATCACGCGGCCCTTTTGTGGCAAGCCGTTGCCACTCTTCAACGCTCATGTCGGCTGGCAGGAAAAAACTTGCGGCTACAGCGGCAAAGGCATCGTGCGGAATGGCGGCAAAAATTCCCTGGAAAATCTTCGCGCGTAAATGCCCCACGTATCTTCCACCGGGAAACTGCAGGATGCCGGGGTCATCCACGCCGAGAGCGATATGCGTTTCCCATTGAGGCTCGCCGGTCAGAAGAGCCGGAATATTGTCGATAAAAGCATGCGCCCTGACAGTCGCCACCAGAGGGGCATCCGGAAGATTTTTTTCGGGAGCGGGAAGGCTCTCCAGCACGTTGATCAAAGCTTCCAGACCGTTAGCAAGGTAAGCCCTGTCTTCGTACTGAGTGAGGAAAAGCCGCTGCCGTCCAACCCTCATATCGAGAATCGGCTCGCTCAGTCCGGCTATTCTGTAGCCGCTCCGGGCTAAAACGCGCCCGGCGACTGGCATTGCTTTGGAGAAAAATGGACACTCATCCCGAACAAAAGAAAAAACGAAGCCCTTCTTCCCATGCGCGGCATCATAATGCAGGACCGCATGCGCTTGAAGAGCCTCCCGGATCAATTGAGAGAGGAAAGCGCCCCTGAATCCTTCCAGTTGCAAATCTTCCGACCGGATTCCGGCAGCGTGAAGAGGGTCAATAAAAAGACCCTGCGCGAATTTCGTATTCAGAAGCTCTTTTATCCGCGCATTCTCTTCCAAAAGAGCAAGGACTTTCTTGGGATCCCGCACATAGATCGAAAGGCTTATTGGATGGCGAGTTACAAACCATGTCGCTCTTCTCGGACACTCATCGCCGGGCTGCCCAGAGAGAAGAACAGCTTCACGGCCATCGCCGCCTTCGAGCTCGGGACAACTGCCGGAGGACTCCGGAGCAGCCTTTCCCTCCGGCTTCTTAGGCTTGAGAGAGAACTTCGACTGCTCGGGAACAATGTTATTCCCTTCAATGTCTATGAATTGCAGATCGAGATCGAGTATGGGAAGATCGTTCCGCACGAAAGCCGAGAACGAAGCGGTATGAAGCTTCGAGCGCGCCAGGAAGACGAGCAGAGTTAAGAGGCCGATGCAAATAAGGGCCGCAACCAGGAGCTTACTTGATTTTTTGGCTTTAATCGATTCCACTCGTACACTCCAAGGAAGTGAGGGTTTTCCGTTTCGGGTATCCAAACGGGATCGGGGGACGCCAGCAGGTCATCCATTCGCACTACTCGAATCTGGGCGGCGTCGCCTTGCGCCCCATTGTGATAAACGGCAAGAGGGGCTGGACGATTTTCGACGAAAATCATGAGATGATATGGCTGGTCGCTCTCGAGCGCTTTCTGGAATACAAGCAGATCGCCGTTCCGGGCAAGGCTCATGTCTCGGCACTTCTTCCTGAAATTGAAGCTCAACAACGTCTCTGCATCGGCGAAAGCGCCAAACTGCGGCAATCCATCACCGCTGAGCCCAGTCCGCCAGATTTGTGGGTAGAAGGGAAAAATCCTGCGCGACCTTTCCGAGAGCGCCGGGAGGTAAAGGGCTCCGGGAATTCCCAATCCTTTTTTCTGCCTGACAGTGCGCGTTTCCAGGGCTTCCCGGTAAGCAAAGCGCACCAGGCCTGCGCAATCTCGTTGTTTTTCCTCCCATTGCGGGCTGATTTTCCGCGCTTGGAGGAGAGCGAGGCGGGTTACCGATTTGCGCAGAGAATCTTCGTCGGACGGCTCTAAAAAGGCGGACTCTTCATCGTCCGCCCCAAGCTTGGGCTCGTTCTTCTTGTATTCCGCAACTTCCGGGGGCATGTCGCTCTCAGGGTCCTGTCCCGGAACAAAAACCCTTACCGGTTGATTGTTCCCCCTGACGACAATATAAGCAAGCGTTTGAGTCTCCCCCGGCCGGGCCAGAGGGCTCCTGACCCGCTTCCGGCTTTCAGCGGGCAAGCCTTCATCGGATATGACGTCGAGATTCGCCAGGGTATGCTGAACGGCGCCCCCCGGCCAATAGTTGACATCCACTCGAAAAACGCCCATCGGAGGCGCCGGGTGCGCATAGAGGTAAGGTCCATAGCCCGCAGAATCGAAAGAGCCGCCCTGTTCGTTCAGAAAGAAGATTCCGCCCGACGGGGAATTGGTCTTGGCCCAATAGACATGCGTTTTGTCCGGCTCGTAGATATGCAGGTCCGTATACGCGGAATCGGTGTCGCTGGTGAGAACAATCTTGAGAGGAATCGGGCTGATGACCGCTTCGACCGTAGCGGTTGCGCGGGCTGTTCCCGCTTTGTTCGCGCACTCCACAATAATGGAGTTCTTTCCTTTTGCTGCGGGAAACTTTCGCGAAAAAACGCCCTGAGACGCCCTGATGAAGTAGCGGACCCCGTTTATGTTTACGGTAACGGGATCGGCGGTCGGGTCAGAGCACTCGCCGCTCACAAGAAGCTGCATGCTCGTAGTCCAACCGCCTTCAGGCTTGGAGAGGGTCAGCACGGGAACCTGCTCACCCTCCCCGGCAATCGCCTTTCCACGCCGCGCCAAAGCGTCCGGGTCTTGGGATGAAGTCGCTAACGCCGCAGTCGCAAGCAAAGGAAAAGCGCAGACAAGCGAGAGAAGAACAGAATAAAGAGCCCTCATAATGAATCCCTCCTCTATCGAACAACTGTCTTGGTTTCGTACAGTTAAGCGATTCGAGGGAAGAATGCAAGAATTGAGTTAGGCTCTTTTATCGTTCCAACAAGAGACACACTTCTACTCGGCAGGAGCCTCAGGAACTTCGGACGCCTCGATGTAGCTGTCTCCATCGATAATCAGATCGGAAGGGTCTTTCTTCACATGATTTAGGACCTGGTCTCCACGATCCAGGCAACAAACGCGATATCCCGCTTTTTCAAGGTAGTCCTTGAGGAGTCCGGAAATTTTTGCTTCATCTTCGACAACAAGAATATTCCGTTCGCCCATTCCTCTTTCGCCTCATTTTTCATAATCGCAGCTGTTGATCACAGGGACGGAATCTGGAAAAAATGCTCTAACTGAGGTCTGTTTTCCAGGATGACCGCCCCTGCCACATACACTCGCATTACTCTCCAAGGTACCCTTCAACCTCTTTCAGGAAATTACTGAGATTAAACGGCTTGGTGATAAAGCCGATGCATCCCGCCTGCAAGGCCTCTTCCTGGTCTTTCTTCATGGCGGATGCCGTCAAGGCGACTATCGGGATAGATGATATCGCGGGATCCGACTTAATGAACCTGGCAGCCTCCAGCCCATCCATTCCAGGCAGTTGTCTATCCATCAAAATAAGATCCGGCAGTTGTTCTCGAGCCAGCTGGATGCCGGTTTCGGCGTCTTCGGCTTTCAGAATGCCATACCCCTTTATCTCCAGGATGGCCACAACAAGTTCAAGATTGAGCGGATTATCTTCAACAATGAGAACTGTCTTACTCTTCATATCGCCTACTCCTGCCAACTCCCTGCTCCAAGATTGACTCCGGATATTGGAACTAAAAGTCGAAAAGTCAAGCCCTTTCCCTTCTCTCTCATCCCAATTCCTTCCACAGCGCAACTCTACAAATTCTCTGGTCAAGATCAGTTCAAAGCCCCTTCCATAATAATGGTCGTCGAGCAAGCGCGGGAAATCCACGCTACTCACCTGAAAGTGCGTTTACCAGCCTCAACTCGATCTCCATTTCTTGTCTTACCGCCTCAAACTCTACCCCGATCTCTTTGGACAGGACTTCGACTGATCCGTATCCTTCCCCGTCAAGCTTGTCGGGCTTACCGCAAAGCTCCTCCATTTGTTCTAAAAGAGCGGCAAGCGCAGTAGCGCCCATATTGGCGCTGCTGGATTTCAATGAGTGCGCAATCTTCTTCATCTCAATGAAATCTGAACCCTTCATAGCTTCCCTCAATCTTATGAGCATCGGGATCGAGGACCTGAGATAGATCGCCATGAGAGCTGGCATTGGATCGGACCCCGCGGGGGAGATCGACCGGATCGCCTCCCAGACGGTTCTATCAATTGGAAGAGCTTCACGGACTTTCTCGGGCTCTTCGCCATGTCCACCGGATGGAATAAGGGCGCTCTCTCCCAGTGCATTATCAACACCGTCATGGACAGGGTCGGCTGGGGGCTCCGACATTTTCCCGGGAAGCCATTTGGCGACCATCTTACGCAACTCGTCACGAGAAAATGGCTTGCTTATATAGTCATCCATTCCTGCAGCCAGACAAGCTTCACGATCTCCTTCCATGGCGTGAGCAGTCATGGCGATGACAGGAATTCGGAAGCGCGCCTCTGAAGAAGAAATCTCTCTACTTCGTCTGATCATTGTTGCTGCTTCATAGCCGTCCATCTCCGGCATCTGGCAGTCCATCAGCACAAGGCTGTAGTCTCTCTGCTCCAGGCTTTGAATCGCTTCCAGCCCATTCGATACGACTTCCACCTGAAGCCCCAAGCTTTCCAACATGGATTTAGCGACTTCCTGGTTGACAGGGTTGTCCTCGGCAAGAAGAATGCGGCCCTGCAGGGACTGCAACGCTTCACGGCTTTTGATTCGATTCGCTTTTGTGGTAGCTTCTTGTAACGAGGCAGCCTGCATCGTCGCCGTCAAAGCCTGATAGAGGTGGGACGGACGGACGGGTTTCGTTAAGAAGGCATTGATGCCTATCTTGTGGGCCTCTTCCAGATCGCCTTGTTTGCCGACGGAAGTAAGGATCACCAGATTCATGCCGGATGAGGAAGGGTCCGCTTTGATCAGGCGCGCCAGCTCCAGCCCATCCATCCCTGGCATCATCATGTCCAGAATGGCAAAATCGAAGGGCGGGCAATGACGCTCACGAGCGATTCGTATTGCTTCGAGCGCGTTGGGGCCGTCCTCAACGGCAGTACATTTCATTTCCCACGAAGACGACAGCCGTTCCGTAAGGATGAAACGATTCGTTTCGTTGTCTTCCACAATGAGAACGCGCTGCCCTTTCAAATCCGGTTTGCATGGAGACGCCGGAGAATCCCCGGAAGATTTCTTTGCCCGAATGCTGAACCGAAATATGCTTCCCTTCCCGGGAATGCTTTCGAGCGAGATACCGCCGCCCATCATCTCGGTGAGCTGCCTACAGATGGTGAGGCCAAGGCCGGTGCCGCCGAATTTTCGACTCATAGAGCCATCCGCCTGAGAAAAAGCTTCAAAAATCTCTTGCTGAGCTTCCACTGGGATGCCCAAGCCGGTATCTTCCACCTCAAATTCAACGACCGATGAATCCGTAGTCTCTTCGAGGGTTCTCGCACGAATCACGACTTCACCTTTTTCGGTGAATTTTATAGCATTTCCAATAAGGTTCGATAGGATCTGCCTAAGCCTGACAGGATCGCCAACCACGAGAGCAGGAACACTCTCCTGGATATGGCATAAGAGCTCTATTCCTTTCCTGTCGGCGCATTCCGCAAAAAGCTCCGTCGTCTCTTCAATGATCGCACGGACATCGAGATCCACTTTGTCCAGCTCTAACTTGCCCGCTTCAATTTTTGAGAAGTCGAGAATATCGTTGAGCACTCGCATGAGGGCCTCGCCTGAACCGAGCACGGTTTCAGCCAATCCGCGCTGCTTTTCCGTCAAATCCGTATTCAGCAACAACTCAGCCATGCCGAGCACTCCATTCATAGGCGTTCGGATCTCATGGCTCATGTTGGCGAGAAATTGGGATTTCGCCCGGCTGGCCGCTTCAGCCGCCTCCTTGGCTATGTTCAGCTCGGCAATCGTATGCTCGAGGTCCTTATTGGATCTTGACAGCTCTTCCGTACGAGCGGCCACATCCTCCTCCAGTCGCTCCTTATGGCTCTCGAGCTTTTCATCTCTATCCTCGATCTGAGTCAGCATCTCGTTAAAGCTATCGATAAGAATCCCCAATTCGTCTTCGCTTCGCTTGGCGGCCCTAATCGAATAATTCCCCTCGGCTGAAACGCGCTTGGCGGTTTCAACCAGTTCGAAGATAGGCCTTGAAATCACACGCTGCAAAAGAGTGGCGAGAATATAGGAGATAAACATGAGACCAAGCATCACGATGACCACGAGGTAAGCATACCAGCGCAGCATCGAATGCAGTTCGTTCATATTCGTCCGTATCTGTAGGGTCCCGATGATCTCACGGTCCAATACAATCGGTTTTTCAACATCCACGTAATCGCCAAAGAATGTTTGCGCTATTGCAGCAAGCATATTTGACAAAAAGGCGGGGGAAGTTTCGTCCGGATGGACAGCCATCGGGTCTTCGCCTGAATCTCCAGCATGGCCGGGATGGTACATGGCAAAGAGAGCGCCTTCTTTGGAAATCTTGGCGAAGATGATGCCTTTAACGGCCGTAAGTCCTTTGAGTGTTTCAGCAGCTGATTTCTGATCGTCGAACATGAGCGCCGCCGCGCAATTGGCGCCTATAACCTCAGCCAATGTGGATAGATTTTGCGTTATGGTCTGCTTGAAACGGACTAACTGATTAGCTACAAACGCAAAAGAAGCCAGAAGCAAAACGATGCTGCTTGTTAGCATCATGAGGGCTGTCAGCTTTCTTTTGATGGAGGTGGAGCGACTGCGTTTCATCATGCTCTCTCCGCTCTTCATTCCTCTCGAACGATTTCCGCAAGTTTTAAAAGCTTGGAGCTTATGTCAAGCTTCGAGGCTCTCGCAATCGCCAGGTTGATTTCAAAACGTATCTTGTCGCCCGAAGTGGTGAATCCGATCATGCCTCCCAGGCGAGTAAAATTGGGGATCTCGCTTATTGTCAGAATGCTCGAGCCCTTTAGGGCTCGGAGTATCTGGTCGAGTCTTCCCTTTTCGGAAACGCATATGAAAAGCATCTGCCCTCCATGCGCGTCCTCCACCCGCTGGATGTTTCTAACTGCAAACGTTCTTTCGACAACGGGCTTATTCTCCAGGACCTTTATTTTGGCCCCAAAAGGATCCTCCCCCAGAATGCTCAGCACAATCGGGGCGCTGGAGTCTAAGAACGCTTCCTTTGGCCATTCAATGAACTTGGCAAAATTGAAGATGAAGGCGGCCTTGACTCTATACTCGTCCAATTCGGAAGCATAGACATGCTTCGGATGAAGGAAGCTCGATACAATCAGGCAGAGGCAAGTTAAAGCTATGATGATCCTGCTAGGCTTGTTGGTCATTTTCGCTTACCAGCTTATCCCTTAAAGTCGTCTCGCAGATCCTCTCTACTGCGGGAATCCTCGCGGCGCATATTTCTGTTCCAGTCATGACAAGTTCTCTAGAAGCGCCAGACAACTTTGCCGTATATGCTCCTTTCGATCTCCGATTCCACGCTCCAAAGGAAATCAGGCTTAAATTCCACATGCCTGCGGTCGAGCAGATTCTGCCCCACTATCGAAAGCTCCAGATTATTGAAGGGCTTCCAAGCAAAACGCACATCCAGAGTAATAAAATTATCCACATTACAGCCAATATCGACTGCGGGCAAAGCATCAACATAACGCAGCCACATGTCGAATTGGGTGTTGAAAGGTAAGTCTACCCAAGATCTGAGCGAAAACTGGTGATGAGGATTTGACCCCTCGATAACTGTGGCGTTGTATGGATCTGTGCTGCCTTCATCTTTGCTCAAGCTCATTTCCAGAAAAGTATAAGCGGCCTGGAGACGCAGCCATTTCAGAGCCTGCCAATCAGCCGCCACTTCCACCCCCCATGTCTCGGCTTCCAGTTTGTTCTCAGCATTCAAGGGAAGAACGATGTGCGGATTTTGAGTCCCCTCCAGGAATGCGCTTCCAAACCCAACACTGCGCAGGTCGTCATAGCTGTTATAAAAGGCTGCAATATCAAAAGAAAGATGTTCGAAAGGCATGAATCGATAGCCAGCTTCAAATGCATACAACTCTTCAGAGTCAAAATCGTCCTGCCCCGTAAATGTCACCAGTGTTGGAAGAGGGCTTAAAGGGTTAGGGGGAATAATTTCCCTATCGATTTGTACATCTTCTTCAGCCCAGGAGGGAGTTCTGACCGCCCGAGACACCGCCGTCCACACGCTATGATGCTTACTTGGAGTCCACAATAACCTTGCATTGGGCTGAATTTCGAACCCAGTGCGGTCATTGTGCTCAAATCTGGACCCCAAAGTCAGTAGCAGGCGATTCTCGATAATTTGAATCTCGTTTTGGAGGAAAGCGCTGAAGAGGTTGTTTTCATGCTCAGACTTCAGCCACAAATACGGTGTGCCCGTATGGTTCCTGTCATCGTCCAGGCGATAACCCAACCCCCATATAATGGATTGTTTGTTTTCGAGCTTGAACTGATGCTGGAAATCCAGATCGAAAGTGTCCCGCTTGTTTGACAGGAGTTGGTCTCCGAGATTCACGCGGTCATAATATGTCTGAACCTGAAAACTGGATGACTCCGAAACGATGTGGGTCCACCTTGCAAGCGCATTGCCGCCTATAGCATTACAACTACTATCCAATCTTTCCGAGAAAGCCGGTGGAACGGCGGAGGGAGCGAAATAGGTCTCATTAGCGTTTCTATTTATGAAATCACCTTGAAAAGTGAAGGTGTCTTGGGATGAAAGATCGCTGTCGAACCTGAAGCCTGAGATGAAGTAGTCCCAATCATCTTCTCGATCGATATTCCGCACGGCGGGGAAGCCCGAATGCTCATAATATTTGCTGTAGATCCTATAGTAGCCGCCCTCCCCGACCTTCCCTCCGTACCTCCCGGCCCCAAAGCCCTCATGGTCTCCGTAGGCTCCTATGAGAAGACCGCCTTGGGTATCTCTGGATTTCTTCGTCATGATATTGATGACGCCATTGACGGCATTGGCCCCCCACAGGGATGCTCCAGGACCTCGGATCACTTCAATCCGATCGAGATCCTCCAGGACGTAATTCTGTAGATCCCAGAAAACGCCGGAATAAAGCGGGCTGTAAACTGTGCGCCCATCGAAAAGAACCAGGAGCTTGTTGGCAAAGCGGCCGTTGAATCCTCTCGCGGTTATAGCCCATTTGCTGGCGTCTATCCGGGCGACTTCCACACCGGGGACCATTCTCAAAAGCTCAGGTATGCTCGTCGCTCCGGAACGCCGAATGTCCTCCTGGGTGATGACGAACACGGCCGCCGCAGCATCGCTCATCTTTTGAGGCCTTTTTGATACCGACGTAATGGAGAGATCCATCAGATCCTCAAGGCTGAGAGACGTAAGATCTTCAGGAACATGATTATCTTCCGCACGACTTTCCACCGTCGGGAGGAATGGAATCAAAAGCATGAAGATGAGCAGCGCGGATAGTGCTTGGACTGGTTTCAAGGTTTCAACACGGAGCCAATAAAAGATCCTTCGGATACTAACCATCACCCCCCCCCAACGCAACGTCTGGCCCCATTACCCCAAGGCCAATCAAACCAACGGCAAAATAGAACGTCATCTGTCGGATGCTCTCCCTACAGAGGAATTCACAAGCCCATTATTAAAAGTCCTATTTGTGACTCCAATTTAGCCTCGTCCGCCGATCTTCAGTTTGGCTCACAGTCCATAAGTGCGATGCGCATCGACTCACAGCGGGGCGAATGAAGCAGATGAGCAACATAAGCCCCGTCATGACATTACTCGGCTACAATAGAGCTCGGCTCGAAGCGCCGCTTCTCAAGCAGAATCTGGTAGGTCCTATTCTCATTGATTCAACTTGCTTCTTCGGCATAACCCAATCAGACCTTGACCGATTTTTTGCATAGAATCTGCAGGACCCGGGTAAGTAGAATCATGTAGGTAATTGAAGTTTTACCTGATCACCGAGCCTAAATTATTGAAAAAATGCATGAAACAGTGATTCGAATTTGCGCGGAGGATGTTTATGGGAGAGCTTACAACTTGAAGTCGGCTTGGTAGTCGAATTATGAAAAACTGAGCTTGGGAGATGCGGATAGTCAGCCGCAGATCTCCATAATCATTACATCGCGCGTTCATACTTTTTTCACAATTGATCGCTATTATTCCGCCATGTTTCGATCGAGGCGGAAAGACTCCTTCCTCGGCATTCCCCCCACTTTGATGCCGACTTTTTCCGACTCGACGTCGCGGGACGGATCAATGATCCGTCCCGCATAGCGACTCATCAAAAAACCCGGCTGCCCGGATTCCGGAAATAATGGACCGGCAAATTGGCGCTCTTGCGCGAAAACTCCCATTAAATCTAGCTATATCGACATCTTCCTTTTCCCTTGACAACTTATTGAAGAAGCGTCTAATTATGCAGTTGCAGACGGGGAGAATTCTGACGGTATAGTTTATTTCAATAATTCGCCGAAATAGCTGCATCCAAGGCTCTTTATACCTTCAGGAGAGCGATGTTGCTGTTTCGCCGTTAATTCCGGCATATTCAAAAGAAGTTGAGGCTATCTGATGAAAGAACAAAAGAGCGGCGCTTCCGGTAAACGCGGGCTGGGGTTTGCTATTTTTTTCACGGGCTTTTTGATTGCTCTCCTCTTCGGCTGGATCGTTTTTCCTCAACTGCTTTTCTCCCAAAAGATGCAGCCGATGAACTTCAGCCATGTCGCCCATCAGGATAGCTCTTGCGAAGACTGCCACGCCTTTCGTTCAGACGGCTCCTATACGGGGATTCCCAAGATTGAAAAATGCGCCGAATGTCACGAGTCGCCCATGGGCGACACCGAAGACGAGCGAATCCTGGTCGAAGAGTACATACAGAAGAACAAAGAAATACCGTGGATGTCCTATTCCTGGCAACCTGACAACGTTTATTTCAGCCATGCGCCCCACAAAGCGAAAGGCATTGAGTGCACGACATGCCACAGAGATGTTTCCAACGAAAAGAAGCTCCCGCTTTACAGGGAAAACCGAATCACCGGCTACAGCAAACAGACCATGCAGATGGATACTTGCGAGAAGTGCCATGCGGAAAGAAACGTCAACAATAGCTGCGAGCTTTGCCATAAGTAGGCTGGCGTGAAACGCTGGAATCCGTTGCGGGCTAAACCTGAAGGCATTCTCCAGGAACGATGAAGACAAAGGGTCAGAGGGATGAAATTTGCTCGAAGAGCTTTTTTACAGTTTACCGCCGGGCTAACCGGCGGAGCCCTACTTTCGCCATTGCCGTGGAAGCTGGCGGATGATTCCGCCATCTGGTCTCAAAACTGGTCTTGGCGACCGTCTCCTGAACGTGGCGAGATAACGAAGGTCGCCACGATCTGCCGCTTTTGCGATGGCGGATGCGGAATCCGGGCGCGCCTGGTAAACAAGAATCGCGCTATCCTGCTGGAAGGCAATCCCAACCACCCCCTCAATAAAGGAGGGATATGTCCTCTTGGCGCCGCTGGTCTTCAGTTTCTCTACGCTCCCTATCGCATCCCGCAACCTTTGAAGCAAACAAAGAAGCGCGGCGACGCTGCCGGATTCAAGCCGATAAGCTGGAGCGATGCGTTGACCGAGCTCACGAGCAAGCTGAATAAGCTCCGCTCGGAAGAGAAAGCAAATTGTCTGGCCTGCATCACGGAAAAGCCTCGAAGCAGCATGGATGCTCTCTGGCAGCGTTTTTTCCTTGCCTACGGCTCACCCAATCTCTTTCGCACGCCAAGTCATGCAGACAGTCTTACGCTTGCTTCTTCACTTGTCGCCGGTGAGGACTCATCTTTGGCGTTCTCTATCGAGAACGCCTCCTATGTGCTCAGCTTCGGCGCCGACCTGCTTGAAGGCTGGGGAGGAGTTTGCAGGATGCAGGCCATGTTCGGAGCATGGCGCGAGGAATCTCGAACAAAGCTTGTCCAGGTCGAATCCCGATGCTCCATGACTGCGGCCAAAGCAGATAGATGGATCGCCATATCCCCAGGCTCGCAAGCGGCTTTGGCGCTCTCCATCTGCCATGCGCTCATTAAAGAGAATCGCTATGACGCGGATTTCGTCGCAAACAACGTCTTCGGATTCGAAGACTGGACGGATGCCGCAGGGAAGTCCCGCAGAGGATTCAAGTCTCTTGTCCTGGCCGACTATGCCCCCGAGCAGACCGCGGAGCGCATTGGTCTCGATGCGGTGAAGATCCGGGAGCTTGCGAAAGAATTCGGCGACAGGAAAAACGCCATCGCCCTATGGGGAGGGAGCCAGGGAGACCATCCGAACAACGTTTATCACGATCTGGCCTTCGTCGCTCTCAACATCCTCAAGGGCAACATGCGGCCGGCAGGCCCCGTCAGCCTCGCGCCCCAGATACCTTTGGGACAGCTTCCCACCATCGCGCTCGACGAAGCGGCTCAAAAGGGAATGTCTCAAAAAAGGCTGGATCTCGCCCAGCCCACGGCTTCACCATTTCCCGGAAACGGGCTTCACGCATTTTTGAACGCCGTGGCGCGTGGCGGAGCCTATCCTGTGGAAGTTCTGATGGTGCACGAGGCAAACCCCGCCTACACTCTTCCCGACAATGCTCTTTTTCAGGCTGCTCTTGAAAAGATCGGCTTTGTGGCTTCTTTTTCCTCATACATGGATGAGACCGCCCTGCTGGCGGATCTCATTCTCCCGAACCATACCGTTCTAGAGCGTTATGAGGACGTGATCGGTCTACCGAGCGCGCCTTACGCTTATTATGCGATTGCTTCGCCCATCTTGAAGCCTTTGCTTGGCGCCATGAGCACAGGGGATGCTCTTCTCCAAATTGCAGGGAAGCTCGAAGAGGGAGTAAGCCGGAGCTTTCCCTGGAAAAATTACGAGGCGTTCCTACAGGAGCGCGTAAACGGGCTCGCAGCATCTGGGCGGGGAGCAATAGCGGATGATACGAATACAGACTTGGGAACGCTCCAAACGGGGACTCAGCCCAAGGTCAATTTCTCTGACGGCGCGGATCTATGGAAAAAACTGACAGCCGGTAAGTGCTGGTATGACGCTCCAACCCATCCTGAAGGCGCTCTGGCCACCCCCTCGGGAAAACTTGAGCTTGCGCTCCGGATTCTTCAGGAGAATGGCGTTTCTTCGGATGACGATCTTACGTATCTTCCCCATTTTGCTCAAACCCAGCCCTCAGGCGACGATCGGGAATATCCCCTCAGGCTGGTGAGCTACCGCATGATCTCCCTGGCGGAAGGCAAGCTCGCTAATCCGCCTTTTTTGACGAAAACTCTCTGGGATTTCCTTTTGAAAGGCGACGGAATGTTTGTGGAGCTTCATCCACAAACGGCGCAAACACTTTCGCTCAAAGAAGGAGAGCGCGCAATACTGAAGACGCCCAGGGGAGAAGTCCCCGTTCTCGTGCATATCTCTCGAGGGGCCCGTCCGGAGGTGGTTTATATGGTTCGGGGACTGGGCCACAAAACCTACGACGAGTACATTCAGAATAAGGGCGTCAATGCTTACAGCCTCATGGAAGTCCGAATGGATGCGGTTACAGGCCTCGCGGCTATTCAGCCTACTCGCGCCCAATTGAAGCGGCTTTGAGAGACGATTCCATGCAGACGACCCGACAACGAGATTTGAAATCCAGTAATTCAATATTTTTTGCCGCTGCTTCGGGAAAAGTTTCTAAGGGGGGTTTTAAGTGAGTGAACATGGACATGCGCAAAGCGCCGCCAGATATGGAATGGCGATCGACTTGGACAAATGCGTGGGCTGCAAGGCATGCAGTGTGGCGTGCCAGGCGGAAAACAATATTTCCTTCCGCACTGACGAGAGCAATAAGGTGCGCTCGATCACATGGATGGAAATTTATCATCTCGATAACGGCAAAGAATATCCGGACTATCAGTTCACATATCTCCCCCGTCCCTGCATGCATTGCGATTCCGATCATCACTCGCCATGCACTTTTGTGTGTCCGGTAAACGCCACGACTCGAGACGAGGAAAACGGAATTGTAGGTCATATTTATCCCCGATGCATCGGATGCCGGTACTGCATGGTCGCATGCCCGTACCATGCGCGCAAGTTCAACTGGTGGGATCCCCAATGGCCCAAGCCCATGGAGTCGATGCTGAACCCGCTGGTGAGCACGCGTATGCGAGGAGTCGTGGAAAAATGCACGTTCTGCCACCACCGCCTATTGGAAGCCCGCTCGAAGGCGTACGTGGAGGGAGCAGACCCCAAAAAGGTCGATTATACTCCGGCTTGCGCCGAAGCTTGCCCGAGCGGCGCCATCGTTTTCGGGAACCTGCTCGATCCGCAGAGCAAAGTGGCCATGCTGGCAAAAGATCCCCGCGCCTTCAGAATTCTCGACAAGCTGGGAACAAAACCGAAAGTTTACTACCTCAGCAAGCACCAGTGGGTGCACAAGCTATCGGATAACAGTATGTAGGCATTGCGGAGTCGCCGTCTGTCACCTTTTACGAGTAGCAGCGGCGAGCGTTGACGTTTGAAAAAATGGCGATTTGCGCCAGGCGAAATATAGAAAGACAAAGGGGTATAGAATGGACAAAGCGTTGATTCCCGAAGGACTGAAGCGTTGCCCCCTTCCTGTTTTTGGACTGTGGCTGCTCGTTCTTTTGTTGGTGATCGGCTGGGGGATATACGCCGGCGGCGCTGTGCTCATAAACGCGTTGAATGTGACCGGCCTGAACGACTATTTTGGATTCGGCTTCTATATAACGATCGATCTGGCGATCATAGCGCTGGGCGCCGGGGCGTTTTTCTCGGGCTTTCTTTACTATGGGCTTTCCCGATACTTTCCGGCCTTCAAAGAGCTTTACAAAGTGATCAATCTCGCCGTGATCATCGGCTTTGTCTGTTATACGGGGGCGCTGCTCGTGCTTTTGCTCGAAATCGGCCAACCGCTGCGGGGCTGGTTCGGCTACTGGCACGCAAACGTGCATTCTATGCTCACGGAAGTGATTTTCTGCATATCCTGCTACGCCATTGTCCTGGTGATCGAGTATGTTCCGATTGTCCTCGAGAACCGGAAGCTTGCGGCAATCAAGCCCGCCCACGTATTCGGACATACGCTGCATGAGCTCATGGCCATCTTCGCCCTCACCGGCACGTTTCTTAGCTTTTTTCATCAGGGATCCCTCGGGGGCGTCGCAGGCGTGCTTTTCGCCCGCCCCTTCGCCTACCGCACGGGATTTTTCGTCTGGCCCTGGACCTTCTTTCTCTTCATCCTCTCGGCCATTTCATCGGGACCGGCCCTGACCGCTCTCGTCTGCAGGCTCATGGAAAAGGTCAGCGGCAAAAAGCTCGTGGATCGAACCGTTTATGAGCTCTTCGGCAAAATAGTCGGCGCGCTTCTCTCTTTTTATATGGTGCTCAAGATAGCCGACACGCTTTACTGGGCTCTCGTTCTTGCGCCCGATTTCGGCTTGAAGCTGACCGACTTCTACAGGCAACCGTACGGCCTCTGGCTGCTCATTTCAGAAATCGGCATTTGCGGCGTCCTCCCAGCCATACTGTTGCTCATACCAAAGGCAAGACAGAGCAACGCTCTCCTTTTTGGGGCCTTTTTCCTGACTTGCACGGGCATTGTCATCAACCGATTCGTAATGACTATTCAGGCCCTTGCGATTCCGGTCATGCCTTTCGACCGTTGGGAAGTCTACACGCCGACGATGTACGAATGGGCCCCTGGCATAGCGATGATAGCCTATTGCGCGCTGATTATATCTCTCTCCTACCGCTATCTTCCGATTTTTCCGAGAGAAAAGGAGCTCAATCACACCTAGGGGCTTGGGTTGGCCAAGAGATCGTCTCGAATGGTGATGAAGACGCCTCGCGGCTTTATGGCGGCGCTCGCCGCTTTCACTATCTTCTTCAATATTCGGCTTTGAGAGCTTTAAAAGCCAGGACGCTCGGGTTAACATATTAAGAAGATGCGTTTGGACGCCTTCGGGCATTGAGCGAAGGGGGAACGGCGTCTCGTGCGGCTCGAAGCCTCTACGTCCGGACGGCGCGCCGGTTTCTATCTTGCGGATCGGCGAAAGCCTTGATTTTCGAGCATCTACAGATTATCAAGGCATGTGGGCTGGGGATGTTTTCATTTGACACGCCCCGTGTCGAATGATAGCTTGTAAGAGAATTTTATTAAGACAAAAAGGTAATTTGCGAATTGGAAGCCATGTCACACAAAGCTCATCTTCTTGATGTTTTTGAAGGCAAGCGTTATCAGAAAATGGTGCTTGCCATCTGTGTCGTTACTTTTCTTGTTCTCGAACTGCTGATCTATCTCACCGCTGCAAGTCAAGCAGGTCAAAAGTCGCGCATAGTCATCACCGACGCAAACGGCGCCAAGGTATACGAGAGCGCCGGCAATGCGCTCACCAGTTATGAAAAGCTGGTCTTCGAAAACAATTTCGGCCCCTTGCAGAATTATCGAATCCATTTGCATACGGAAACATCGCTATTCCCTTTCAGAGCGTGGCTTTCCGCAGCCGTGGGAATACCCATCGGGCTGACTCTCCTTGTGGCCTTTCTCGTCCGTGTTTACCTGGCGCTCCTTTACGGCGAGGAGAAGGAAAAGTCTGAAAACCCCGAGGATTCTTCTCCTATCAAGAACCGTCTCGGGGGCGTGTTCAATCTGTTCAGTGGAGTCTCCGTTTTTCACATTGGATTTGCGGTGGTTATTGCGGTTCTGCTCTTTTGGGTGGTTCCAAATTTTCTTCAAGATTTCGCCAGCGTGAGCATGGCCGCAGTTCGAGAATACAAATGGTTTTTTCTGGGCACAGCCGTCTTCTTGGCTTTGATCATTACGTGGAGCATCTATCTGCGTTATCGACTTTCGAAGCAAATGCTGGAAAACCAGCTGAATATCGAGAAGTACCGACTTGAAACTCAACTGATTGCCCATCAGGAAACCTCTCGTCTGCTTCCAAATCCGATGAACGAGGCTCAGGAACCTTAAGAAGAGTTCGTCTGAACGCGGACAAAAAGGAACGGACTATGGGACTCGGCGGATTTTTCAAGCGGCCTAAAAAGCAACAGAACGAAGAAGTGAAACAGGACGACCCTTTCAAGCAGGGGGTGTCTTACGTCTATATTATTGTAGCGCTCCAAGTCCTCCTGGTCTTCGGGTTGCTGGGCGGCATAATGATCATTGGTAAAGTGATTTCAACCCCTCTGTGGGTTTTTGTCGCCATGGGAGCCGCCGCAGTCTGGGGAGGCATTCATATCTCACGAAGAATCAAGCGACGAATTGACAGGCTGCGACAAGCCATGCAAGGCGTCGATCTTTCGAACCGGAATTACGAGATAAGCATCATGGGCGGAGCCCTTACAATGAGGGTCGAGCAGGGTCAAAAGCCGCCCCTCCTTGAAGCCCCCGCCGGCGCCGTGGTCGACGCAGAAACCGTCGATACCACGATCACACGTCAATAGCTGGATGCCGGATGAGATAACACCTCAATCCGGCGGATTCGGTCCAATATTTGTCCAGGATCAAGCATCCGGAAACGTTTTTTACTGTACCGCGCAGAGAAATTCATCATCTCTTTTTCGTTTTACCACGGTGTCCCGCCCCCAACTGACGTCATCTTTCTTGGGATGATCGAGATTGAAGTGCAAGCCGCGACTCTCCTTGCGCTCCATGGCGCACTCAATGATCAATTGTGCGACAAGAGCCAGATTTTGAAGCTCGACGAAATCGTTGTTCAGTGGAATATTCGGCAGATGCTCTTTTATTTCCCGGCGAATCTGCGCCATATGATCGCGCGCAAGCGACAATCTCTTATCGGTTCGAACGATTCCCACATAGTTCCACATGAGTCTTCGGATGATATCCCAATTGTGAGCGATAAGAACCATCTCGCTCTGTAGGCCATTGCATTGATTGGGCTGCCCAAAGTTCACAGAAACATCGGGAAGAGATCTTTCACGCCACGAGGCGATCTGAGAGCCGGTATGCACAGCAACTTCATGAGCAAAAACCATCGCTTCCAACAATGAATTACTGGCCAATCGGTTTGCGCCATGGAGACCTGTACAGGCGCACTCCCCAATCGCGTACAAATGCCCGAGACTGGTCTGCCCCGATTTATTCGTCATTATGCCGCCACACATGTAATGAGCCGCAGGCACCACGGGAATAGGGTCGCGAGTGATGTCGATTCCAAGTGTCAGGCACTTTTCATATATATTGGGAAAACGCTGTTTCAAAAAATCCGCATCGCGGTGAGTGATATCCAAAAAGACGCAGTCATCGCCCGATTTTTTCATCTCGGTATCTATGGCGCGCGCGACAATATCGCGAAAAGCCAGGTCTTTGAGCGGATGATAGGATTCCATGAAGGCTTTTCCACGCTTGTCCATGAGACGCCCCCCTTCGCCGCGTACGGCTTCTGAAATCAGAAAGTTCTTCGCGTGAGGATGATAGAGGCATGTGGGATGAAATTGCACGAATTCGAGGTTTCCGAGATCGGCGCCGGCTCGGGAGGCGATCGCAAGACCATCGCCGGTCGCCACGTCCGGATTGCTGGTGTAAAGATATACCTTGCCCGCGCCGCCCGTACACAGAAGAACGGCATGGGCTATGAACGCGTGAACTTCTCTGGCGGCGTTATCCAGCACATAAGCGCCCCAGCACGTATCCTCCCGGCGCACGGTAAAGGAGCCCACCTTCATGGAATGATTCTCGACGATGAGATCGAGAACCAGGTGGTTCTCGAATATATGCACATTCGGATTCGATTCCACTGCAGCGATGAGAGTCTTTTCGACGGCTCTGCCCGTCATGTCCTGAGCGTGCACAATGCGATTTCTGCTATGTCCCCCTTCTCGACCAAGATCGAAAGGAAAGTCCCTGGAGTCGGTAGTGTTGAACGGCGCCCCTAGATCGGCCAATTCACGGATTCGGTCAGGTCCTGAGCGCACCACCATCTCGACGACATCCGCATGGCAAAGTCCATCTCCGGACTCCAAAGTATCCTGAATGTGCAGCTGAAACGAATCATTCGGCGCCAGAACCGAGGCAATGCCCCCTTGTGCGTAATTGGTGCTGGTCTCCAGTTTATCTTTTTTCGTCACTATGGCGACGGAACCGAATTGTGCGGCCTTGAGCGCAAATGTCAATCCGGCTATGCCGCTTCCGATCACCAGGAAATCATACTTATGGTTCATAATCACCTCACACCTTTATCAACCTCTGTGCGGCCTAAAGCTCAGGACGGATATTTTGCGCCTGATGGAAAATGAAAAAGCCGTCGAGCGGCGACAATCTCTCTCGATCATCGTCATCGACGCGTCCCGAAGCAAAAATTACCGTGAACTTCGGCTGCCTCACGGATATAATGGCCCTGTATCGGCATATTGCCATAGTGGAGCGTTCATGCTTACTTTACGGGCTGCAAGTCTATTCCATATGAGAAGCCATGTAAAGGCTTCTCGCCATCAGGCCTTTAGTATTGCGAGGTGTTTGACTTACATGGAATCAAAGATGCTCACTTACCAGGAAAACCTTCTTCTTCCGAAATTTGCTATTCCCCATCCGATTAAAGTCGTTGCTTTCGATTGCGATGGCGTTCTCTTCGATTCCAAGGATGCAAATATTCGTTTCTACAATCACATACTGGAATATGTCGGTTATCCTTCTCTCCTGCCCGAGCACCATGAATTCATTCATATGCACCCGGTGCGTAAGTCGCTTGAACATCTTCTGAAAGAAGAAACTGCTTTCGAACGGGCATGGGACTATTGCCAGAGAATAGATTTTCATGAGTTCAACAGGTATCTTCGCTGCGAGCCGGGTTTAATCGACATCCTGGAGGGCGCCAAGGAATCCTATGGCATTGCAATGGCAACGAATCGAACGGTGTCTACGCGAGACGTTCTCGTCTATTTCGATCTGGAAAAATACTTCGACCTTGTTGTCTCGGCATCCGATGTGAGCTGCCCCAAACCTCATCCTGAAAGCATGGAAAGGATACTGGAGTTCTTTGGAGCGTCGCCAGAGGAGGTGCTCTACGTGGGAGATTCGCTTGTTGATGAGGGTTTGGCAAGCTCATCGGGAGTCTACTTCGCCGCGTACAAGAATCATGCGCTCAAAGCGCATATTCATTTGAGCCACTTCCACGAGCTTCTGCCCGTCCTGTTCCCAGAGGGCCCTGAAAATTGCGCGACTCGGGGCGTATAGGGGCTTTAACGATGGCCGAAGACCCTTTGGCGGAATGCTTGGCTCAGACGGTGTTTCTTGGCTCCGTACACGGCGATCCTCAAGGCTTCAGGAAGACGAGGGCCTTTTTGGAAAGCTGCGAGCCCGATGTCGTTCTGGTTGAATTCAGTCCGTTTGCTCGGGTTTTCAGGAAAAGACGCCTGAATTCTTTTCGTCAAAGGTTGTGGGCAAATATTCGAGAGGCCGCTCGAAGATGCGGCCTCGAAACCAGGGAAGCTGTTAGACGCCCACAAATCAGAGCCATAATGCGTCAGATTTGCTATCCATTCGAATACCGCGCCTCAGCTGCCTACTCAAATAGATCGCAATGCCGCCTTCTTCTTGTCGATTACTCTCCGTTCAGCTTAAAATGCCTTCTCGGATGGCCTGAGCTGGTATCCGCTGAAAACCTGACCCAGCTCCTTTCCATGCCTGACGACAGACGCCCATCCATTGCCGACATCTACGAAACAGCAGCCAGATCTATTTACAACAACACTGTCGGCAGCGCAGGTCTGATGGAGCTCTACAGAACAACCGATCCCCTTTGGGAATTTCGAGAGCGCTTCATGGCCAAACAAATCAGGCAAGCGCTATATATACTGAAGCCGCTCAGGCCTCTCTTCATTGGCGGCTGGTGGCACCTCACCAACGCGGGAAGGATTCCCACGCTCCGCAAAATCCTCCGGCTGGAGCCGCATCAGTGCCGGCTTCTTCGAGACTGAAATTCAAATATCCCCACGGATTGTATTTCGCCTCCAAATTCATTGCCTCTTTCCGAAGAGGATGTTATATATGAGCGACTTTGAGAAAGGACTTAGAATCCTTGGTCGTGCTAGGCGGGGAGTTAGCGGTTTCCTGTAACCCGAAATCCGCTCAGCGGGGTTGAATCCCCTTTGAAGGATCAGTTCCAGGCGGCCGTTTCTAATTCCGGCATCGATTGGACACTGCGCAACAGACGAATACGAACCCCGTCAGGTCCGGAAGGAAGCAGCGGTAAGTATCACCGGCTGTGTCGTGGTTTACTCTAATTGGATGTCGGAAGGTGGGCGGTTGATCTTCGGGCTGTTCGACAAAGGGTGCACGGCCAAGGATTTTTTATTCCCGCCGACATATCGCACATACCGCCACATCGCCGGTCTTCTCCTCCGTTTTTGCCAAAACGATCATTCTCCCTCCGTGTTCGCTACTGGGTTTCGATTTTCCGACTCTACCTGCGCGTAGCTTCATCACCGCATTGACAATGCGATGAGACAAGCCGATCTTATTTTTATACGCATTTGGTTTCGTATCTCAGGCAAGAGCATAGTCACAAGCAACGAAAGAGTAGAGCCGCAGAACAAATTCATGCGGATTGTATTCATAGGGAGAAATAACAATGGCTGACGTTAGAGAAGCTCCAGGCTCAAAGCCACGGCAAGCCCCCCAAGCCATCAAGGAAACTCGCCCCTGCCCTCATTGCGGTCAGAGCATGAGTAAGTGGGCCTCTCCTGATGATCCGTTCAACCAATGGGATGAGGAGTTCTTATACATTTGCTTCAATGATGAATGCCCCTATTTCGTCAATGGCTGGAAGACCATGAGGAGTCAAGGAAGATCGGGCATGTCTTACAGGCTTATGTGCAATCCACGGAACGGGACATGCATGCCCATTCCTGTCGCAAATGAAAACGCTTTGAGAGGGTGGATTGTGGAATAAACCGGAAAGACTTCTGGCTAAAAAGAAGATCAATAGACCCGGTCAGCCATTATGCTGAAATCGAGGCGGCGATCCCAGGCCCTCAGTCGACTTTGCTCACAATCGACACATCTTCTTCGCGAGCGCGCTCGGCGGCTCGTTTGCTAAGATGCGAGCTATACCGCGCAAACATCCATAATTCGGGAATGATTTCGGATACGATCTCCCCGTCATCGAAGACTCGTATGATTGAGCTCTCAGAAACCACAACCGCGACGGCGTTGGTCTGCTTGGTGATGGATGCGGCGGCCACATGACGGCTTCCAAGGCCCAGGGGGAGTTTTATCCCCTCCGAGAATGCGTCTATGTATCGGCACGCGGAGACCACTACTCCGTCATCTGAAACGATGAAAGCGCCGTCGAGTTGGGAGAGTTCCTTCACCGTTTCACGCATATCATCGTCATCGATCTTTTTCACCTCATCCGGATGTCCATATAGAGGATCGAGGATGAGGCTCCTGGAGTGCTCCACCACCTGGTCCGAATCGGAAACAACAAACATGGTTCCGATCTTCCTCCCTTCTCTTCCTTCCCTCGCTATCTCCACTGCGAGGATGATCACCTGTTTAAGAGTTTCTATATTGATGCCCCGCTTCTCGGAGCAAATATCGCAGAACAGGTCTTCCGGCATGTACATAAGCTTAATCCTCCTCCCCCAAAGCAAACTTTCTCTTAGGGATCTCCAGTCTCTTTATATGGGCGCGCATAAACACCCTCTCCCTCTCATTCACTAGCATAAGCACCACATTGAAAAGCGGCAAGACGGCTGCTTTCGAGAAGACGCTCGCTCAGAGTCATGACAGATTCTCGTAATGCGGCGCCTCGAAGCGATCGCATTGCGCCTAAAATCAGGGCATAAAGCTCTTGATTTTATTCCTCTCGCGTCTCAATATTAGTTCGTTGAGTTGAATTACGGGTTTCACTGATGCCCTCCTGTATAAGATGACAAGAATTGTTTAACTTTTAACCAGGCTCAAGGCAAGATGCAGAATAAAGCTGAAAAACCGGTATTGGTAATCGGCGCAACCGGCTATGTCGGAGGCCGTCTCGCGCCTCAGCTGCTTGAGGCAGGTTATCGGGTGCGGGCGATGGGAAGATCTAAGAGCAAGCTTGCATGCCGCCCATGGTCGCAGCACCCGCTTCTGGAGTTGGCGCAGGGGGACGCGCTCGATCTTGAATCCCTCAAGAATGCGAGCAGAGGCTGCAGGGCTGCATTTTACCTCGTCCACTCCATGATCTCGGCGGAGGACAGATTTGTCGAGGCAGACAGGAAAGCGGCCCGGAATATGGTCTCTGCAGCTGCAGAGGCGGAGCTTGAGCGCATCCTTTACTTGAGCGGCTTGGGCAATGCCGACGATCCATCCCTTAGCAAGCATTTGAAGTCAAGGCAGGAAGTCGGAGAGATTCTCCATTCGGGACCTACGCCGGCTACGGTTCTTCGAGCAGCCATGATACTTGGCTCCGGGAGCGCATCCTTCGAAATACTTCGGTACCTTGCAGACCGCCTGCCCGTAATGGTTACTCCCCAATGGGTGCAAACACCCGTGCAGCCGATAGCTATAAGCAACGTTCTGCAATATCTCCAGGGCTGTCTCGAAAGCGATCAAACGGCAGGTGAAACCTTTGACATTGGCGGACCCGAGATCCTTACCTACGAGAATCTCATCCAAACATATGCGGAAGTCGCAGGGCTTTCCAAACGGCGCATTATCCCCGTGCCGTTTCTGTCTCCTCATTTGAGCTCCCTTTGGATACACCTTCTCACCCCTATTCCGGCAACCATCGCACGGCCGCTTGCCGAGGGGCTTCTCAACAAGGTTGTCTGCACTGACAATCGCATTCGCTCAATTATACCGCTCAAGCTTCTCGACTGTCGTGAGACTATCCGGATAGCTCTCGAGAAAACTGAACAGCAGTGCGTCGAGACCTGCTGGAGTGACGCAGGAGCATTGCTTCCTCCCGAGTGGACTCATTGCGGCGACGCCGAATACGCTGGAGGAAGCATCCTGGAGTGCGGATACCGAGTCCGGCTGAAAGCCGAACCGGAGGAAGTCTGGAATCCCATCGTCAAAATCGGCGGCAAAAATGGGTGGTATTTCGGCAATTCCCTTTGGGGAATCCGGGGATGGCTGGATCGATTTATCGGTGGATCGGGACTCAGGCGCGGCCGGCGTCACCCGACCCAGCTTTACGTCGGGGACGCCTTGGACTTCTGGCGCGTGCTGGAAGTAGATCCTCCCCGCCATCTAATGCTCCTCGCCGAGATGAAGCTTCCTGGCGAAGCCATTCTCGAATTCAAAATCAAACCGGTTGGAGATGGCCAAACGGAGCTTGAACAGCTTTCCCGCTTTGTTCCCAGAGGCCTTTCGGGCCTCGCCTACTGGTATAGTCTCTTTCCATTTCACGAGTGGATCTTTGGAGGAATGCTCCGCACAATCGCTCGAGAACTGGGCAAACCCATAACTCAGGGACCCGAGCGTTTCACCCCCAAGTTGCAGCATGCCTGCCGCATAGCGAATGACGAGCGCTGAGCAGCAGGCGATGAACGGGAAGACGCCTGGAGCTATCGACTCAGCAAAGCGGTCGCAATGTCACAGTTTTCAACTCGCACGCGCGCTTCGCCGGCGCTCAAAGGTGACTTCCCGCAGATTAACGAGAGACCGTCGGCCATCCCCCTGTTCTCATTGAGAACCTTTGTCGGCCCTCAACGTTTTCAGGGCGCTGTCTACAAAACTGCTATTTGCAGCGCATAAATCATCCTATTCGCTATAATGCCTAGTATTTTTTTGTCCCCTTATCGGTAGTCCCATAACTCTCAGATCCAGAGCTCTGTTTCTTCTCATCTTTAGGATAAGCGGAAGCGCCTGTCTGACTCTTGTCTTTGCCGTAGTCCGTATCCGATGTTCCCATATCTTTGTCATACCCACTCTTGGCGCCTTTTGCTGCATCATAGTCAGCACTGGCATTAGAGTCTTTCTTGGTCCCGTAATCGTCTGCCTTCCTTGAAGCATCTTGGTCGTAATTTTTATCCTTGTCTTTTCCGTACCCTTGTTGACTTTGGCTTCTGTAGCGGTCGTAGTCGCGATCTCTTCCATAGGATCGGTCTCTATCGTAGCGATCCCTGTCATAATCTCTGCCATAGCCCCGGCCATAGTCCCTGTCGTAGCGGTCTCCATCGTAGCCCCATCTGTCGTCACGATTCCTTCCGGAATATCGGTCACGATCATAGCTTCGGCCATAGTCCCTATCGTAGCGTCTCCTGTCCTGGTCTCGGTCGTAGCGGTTGTAGTCGCGATCTCTTCCATAGGATCGGTCTCTATCGTAGCCGCGACCATAATTCCCATCATAGCGATCCCTGTCATAGCCGCGACCGTAGTCTCTGTCGTAGCGTCCCCGGTCATAGTCTCGGTCGTAACCACGCCCATAATCTCTATCCTGTTTCCACCGATTGCCCCAGCCATACCCCCTTCCTGGATGCCGGTCTTTGTCTCTGTCGCGCTCACTGCCGTACCTATCGTTCTTCTCGCCGTATCCTCCCTTTTGATCCTTCTCATAATCGGAGGAACCATAATCCTTCTTATAGTCACTGTCCTTATCGTAGTCTTTCTGTGTGGTCTTGTAGTCACCCGTTCCGGCTTTATTAGCCTCCTTATCGGCATCGGACTTATAGTCACTCGTTTTATCTTTATCCTTCGTGTACGCATCGGATTTGGTTGTGCTCTTGTCGTAGGTGGAGCTCGCCTTATCTTGGTCTTTGGCATAGTTCTTCGTCGAATCGGAACTTGCCGATGTACCGGCGCTTGCGCCAAAGGCATATCTGCTTAGGCCCGAATCCGCCACAATAAAAGAAGCTATGGCGATGGAAGCAGTAACTGCTGCATAGGCTAACTTTTTCATTTTCTATCTCCTGTTTTATTCTAAGGCTCCAGTCGATATTAACGTTAGGAGCCCTTTTAGAGCGGAATCTCACTCCGCGCCGCTGCACTTGAGGGCTTTGGAGCAATCCTCTGTTGACTGTGATCGGAATACGATGATTCCCATTGGAAGGGAAGGCGCTCACACGATCAGATTGCCTAATGTAATCGAACCTGTTTACTGTCAGTCTCTATGGCTTTAATCTATGACAACTGTTCAACCCGAGCAATAAGTATTTTTACTTATTAATGACCGAGAATAACCGCCTCTATGCAGTGTGGAGGAGGGTTCACAGTGAGAGGGGCTAGTAGGGAAATGATGGATTACCTTCTTGGATACAGGAAGTGACCGATATCATGAGCTATTACTTTAGGGGCCGATTGTTTGATGAGTTAAGGAACTGGTAGGAACATTGAAAGTTGAAGTTATGTTGGTTAATATAGGACCATAAGGCAAAGTAGTAGACGGTGATAGGCTTGTAGCCCAAACTACTTAAAGTCTCAGTTGGATATTTCAATCAGTAACACTCTTGAGGAAAACCTCAAATTTGTTGAATACAAGATGTGCTGCCTGTCTATATAGTAGAAAGGTAATAAGAATGAAGGCTTATAGATTATTATGGGCGTTTGGCCTTCTTGCGCTCGTCCTTGTGACAGCTCAGGCATGTTCTTTCGATGGCAAAGGCGCTGTGCAGGGGGCTGCGGCGGGAGCCGGCGCAGGCGCTGCTGTTGGCGGCCCGGTTGGAGCTGCCATTGGCGTTGCAGCCGGCGGTGTTACCGGGGCTATCGATAAGAAGGATGAGGAAGAGAAGGATGCCGATAGAGAAAAAGAGGATGCCGATGAGGACAATGAAAGAGGCGCCGTACATGAAGAAGAGAATAGAGACCGTCGCCCAGCGGATAGAGAGCATGAGCGGGATAGGGGACGTGAGGAGTTAGATAGGAGAGAATACGAGTTAGATAGAGAACGCGAGGAATTAGATAGGGTGGGATACGAGTTGGACAGAGAACGTGAGGATTTGGATAGAATGGGTTACGAGCTACATAGAGAGCGTAATGCATTCAGAGATAACGTAAGAGATGATGAAGAGGAAGAAGAGGAGTAGCCGGTACTCTGCGGTAGAGGATTTTATCGGTGCTGCCTTCGACGTATATGAAGGTTACATTGCTATCTTGATTGGAGACGATGTTGTTTTCACCGATTACGCCCCGGTAAGGATCGGAGTGATGCCTAAAAGAGCTTGTTTCCAACTACGGCATTGGCAGCGAGTGACGTATAGGTTGCTTCACCGCTCTCCGCTTTCGGAAACTGCACGCCCAGAACCAGAACTTAATGGCAGCTCACAACAAATAACCTACCAAAATTGGTTCAGAAACACCCATCGTCATTCCGGCAGTCTTCAAGCCGGAATCCCGTTTTTTCGCGGGGCTGGATTCCGGCCAAAACCATGCCGGAATGACAGAACCGCTCTTCCTGGTAGGTTATTTGTTGTGAGCTGCCTAAGACCTGGCGTTGCCAATCGGCCTTGGTTCAAAGTTGGGGACTCCAAGAAAGAGCCTTACTCTGACTTCTTCGATCGGACGCCGAGTGTGTGAAGCGGCCGACACGGACACACTTTCCGGACTTCCCGAAATAGATAACCATCGCGTAGCTTGGCTTCGGAGCAGATGGCGCCATCTCCACTCCAATCAATCTTCCAACTCGAATCTCGAGCTTACCGAAGACATCTTCTTTACTTACGACCGGCTTTATTCTTTGAAGCGCCGGCTCCGTCAATCTTTCTCTCAACCGGGTATTCCACAAGACGAACTGATCCTTATGTATCCCTTTCAGGGAACAGTCCCATACCTGACACTATTCCGGGGGTGGCGCTGCGCTGACCCCGAGCTGGTTTATCAAACCCCTTCGGGGTAGAAAAAACTCAAACCAAAAAACTTGAACATCGAGTATTAGAAAGCTTCCCTCAAATCATGAGTGGAATAGGTCGGCATATCCTCATCTTCCATACCACGCATGTCCAGCGAAAGAGATAAGCTTGCCGAACTGAGTTCGTCCTCTGGCGTGCTTTCTCGTTCCATCTTTGAGGCCAGGTATTGAATGAAATCCAGCATCTCGGCCTGAAGAAGCTCAGGTAGCTTTCGTACCTCTTCGTATATTCTCTCACTTACTCTCATCGCATCCCCCATGGACGAGTCTTTCATCCCTGTCTCGCTGCTTGTATTCACGATAGTCCGAGTAGATATTCTTGATGAGCTCCTCGAATTTCTGTCTGCCAACAAAGGCTTCACCATGGATTCGCTCTTTCTCTATCCTTTCTTGTTCTACCCGTTTCCTGTATGCCTCTTCATCAAATGGACCCCACTTCTCTTCAAAGTCTATCTCCACCTGCTCCCATGAAACGCCCTTCCCATTACCTGCCTCCATCTCTTCAAGCCCTTCATCAGGCGCTGGCCCGATAGAGCCTTCTTCTCTTTCGCACCCTGGCTCAGGAATATTGTCATGGTCAAGGATCGGCTTACCGAATGCCTCCGCCATCATTACCCATGAATGACGCAACTCTTCAATGTTTTCTCCGAAAGGCTCAACAGGATCTTGGGTGATTGCTCCCACATGGCCATTATCGTCGTAGTATGCCTCATGTATGCCGTACGTGTAATCCACTCTTTCCTTCTTGTCCGTGGGATGGACATACACATGCTTCTTTCGCACAACTCGATAGTTCCACATGTTTCGCCTTTACAGAACTTTCCTCGGTAATGAGCAATCCACACTTAGGCGCTTCTGCGACCAGTGCGACGTTCGCCTCTGCCGTTAAGCTTCGGGTGACTGACCCATTGAGCGATAGTGCGTGCTTCGGTGGGTGTTACGGTGAGCAGTGTGGAAGGGAACTCTGCCCATTTTCAGCCTCCAAAGTGTGTAGCTATACTGTAGCGGGTCTGGTTTGGACTTCGATATGACGTTTTTGGGAGCGCGGGCGTCCCGCCCGCAGAGGGAGGCGGCGGGAGTTGAAGACCGGATTTTAAATCTCCACCAAGCAGTTGAAATCACTCATTCCCGGTTGTGAGCTTTGATGCTTCATTCATTTTGTACCATAGTTTCGTCCCACCAGGCAATACCAAAGATCAGCTAAGAGCCATTATTTTTAGGCGGTCATGGAGGCTCAAACGGCGGGTAGGAGCATCAGAATCAGAACAAAAATTATGGAAACGAATGTCTCCTGAAGTCCGCCACAATTTGGCAACGTGGAGAACATTTTTTATGTGAACACCTGAAGTAGGACGCTATCCTCTTTTACATCAAGCCTCAAGGTATTACCAGCCCTCCCTTTCCCTCCGTTACTCCCAGTTTATTTCCGGCGACCATCTCTCTGCTGTCCTTATCCTCAATCCAGATGTAGCAGCAGCCCTCGAAAGGCCTGGCTTTTGACTGTTTCTTTAGCTCCTCCTCGTCAATCATATGGGCAATGACAAAAGGAAAAAAGAAAGTTCCAACCGTATAGAGCACTACTTGCCCTCCCATTTGCATCGCAAGTTGTTTGGCAAAAGACCGACTGTTTACCGTGACGGTGCAAGAGTCCTGGCCAGGGTTGAGCTCTATCGCGTAGACCATGTATCGCTTTCCAGCAACAGCCTCGAAGGCAAGGTCTGTCTCATCATGGAATCCATTCGACCATTCGACCACAACGCGGACAGTGTGAGGGCCTTGCCGAATAGGCTTAAAATTCCATTCTTCATTATCCACTGCGCTGATTCCAACGGCTGGAAGCCGTGCGTTGGTTTCGATCTCAAGGCTAGCATACTGATAATCGAGGGTTCCTATATACGCCCTCTCCTCTTTTGGAATGGTGGAGCACCCGAGGGGCTGTAAGGTCAGAATTATCCCGATTAATACTCCTGCGATGGCTTTTCGGAACCAGTTCATGACTGCGCCTCCTTTTACGGGTGAACAGCACCTGAACATCCAGAACGATTACCTATTCTATGGCAAACCTTAGGGCGGCGCTTTTTCTTTGTAAAGGGATTTCTTCTGCTTCAGAAGGGGGCGAATGAACTAATGGTCCTCCCAAGTAGCCACACGGGGGGGTAGCCCTATCCAGCTCAGCAAGAATCGGTGTAATCGGAGTGCTTTTTGGACGCGCTATAATTTTTGAACTGGAGCCATTTTCTCGCTGAAGCAAACGGATCAGGGGATATTAGATCATAGAGCAAAGCTCAATCAATTGTGCTTTAATTGACACATTATGAATATTCTGCTAATCCTTTTAGTTAAGAATATTCAGGGCTGGCACCATAGAGATGTGTTTGGAGAAGAGATCCTGTAACGATGTTGGGGGACGTTTGAGAGGGTGAGTAACGACTTTGAACATCAGAACATGCAGCCCCATAAAAACAGGCTGTGTCAGGCAAGACGCAATGGTCACTCTACATAAACCTGGGACGAGGAGGTTTTTCCATGAAATTGAGCACACGAAATGTCATTAAGGGCAAAGTCGTAGAGGTAAAGGAGGGGGCTGTCGCAGCCAAGGTGAGAGTGAATATAGGAGGGGGAAACATTATCACTTCCATAATCACCGTCGATGCCGTCAGAGATCTCTCCATCAGAGAAGGAGATGAAGTCAGTGTCCTTATCAAAGCAAGCAGCGTCATGGTGATGAAAGAATAGCATAGTGAGCATTCAGTCAATTTTCATCCACGGCAAAAGGAGATTATTGTGAAAACCTATCGAAACTGCATCATCTTTATTGCCCTTCTTTGCCTCTCAGCGCCTTTTCCCGCATCGGCCGAATCCTTGAAGCTCTATGCTGCAGGAAGCTTGAAAGCAGCTCTTGAGCAGGTAGCGGCGTCCTATGAAAAGGCCTATAACACGAAGGTAGCAACCAAGTTTGGCCCCAGTGGTCTTCTGAGAGAGGCCATTGAAAAGGGCGATAATCCCGATGTTTTTGCTTCTGCGGATATGACGCACCCCGAAAAACTCGCATCCAGCGGATGGGGCGGTCCTGTGGTGCTGTTTACCCGCAATCAGCTTTGCGCATTGGCTCAACCTGATGTGGACCTGACAACGGAGAATCTTCTCAATACTCTCATGAACAAAGATGTCAAATTAGGTACTTCCACACCCAAAGCAGATCCAAGCGGAGACTATGCCTGGCAACTCTTTAAAAAGGCCGATTCGATACAGACAGGAAGTTTTACAGCACTCTCCACTAAGGCACTTCAACTCACTGGCGGGCCAAGCAGTGAAAAGGCTCCCGAAGGACGCAACCAGTACGGATGGGTAATGGGCGAGAAGAAGGCTGATGTCTTCCTTACGTACTGCACCAATGCCGTACTTGCTCGAAAAGAAGTGCAGGCGCTGAAGATCGTCAGGATACCCGAAGAGCTTTCTGTGGGAGCTGATTACGGCCTTTTGGTCAGGAATGGAGCCTCTGGTGAAGCATGGAGGCTGGCCTTGTATATTTTATCGCCCGAGGGCCAAAAGATACTTGCTGAGTATGGATTTGAAGCCACAGCACTCCCCAAATGAGGATGAAAGTACGCATAACAAGCGGGCAATCAGCAGCATCTGTTTGTCTCAAGTTGCTCAGTGTGTGCTTATTAAATCATGATTTATAGCCTGTAGCCAAGTTATTTTTTGATAGGAGGAGATCAGGTATGGTTGGGTTAAAAAAGATCCATTTGCCAACTGTTTTCGCTATGCTTTTGACGATGGTTATTTGGAGTATGTCTGCTTCGGTCATGGCGCAAACTTCGATTGAGCAGATCAGGCTTGCTCCGGATGAGATTAATCCCGGCGCCGAGTACGGACGTTCTGTAGCGATGGATGGAGACCTTGTGGCAGTGGGAGCGGGTAACGCGGATACAGAAACTTTGCCCAACGCTGGCGCTGTTTACCTGTACCGACGCCATGGCCAAACATATATCCCGGAAGCGAAATTGGGAGAACCTGATCCATCCGATGATGCCGAGTTTGGTAGGACAGTCGCTATTCAGGGAAATAGGGTATTCGTCGGAGCCCGGTTCGCTCAGGTTGATGGCCTGAGAGTTGGAGCTGTCTATGTTTATCGCAAGTACAATAAGTCCTGGCATTTTGATCAAAGAATTGTCTCTCCCACTCCTGGAGCTGAGGACAACTTCGGGCGTGCGCTTGCAGTCCAGGGAAGCCTTATGGTTGTGACGGCGCGAAAAGAGAACCAAAATGCCTCGGACGTTGGTGGAGCGTATGTTTATATTTTCAAGGACGGCAGCTGGACATTCCAGCAAAAACTCACGGCAAGCAACCCAACCCCGAGCGCGTATTTTGGCCAGTCCGTTGCTGTCCAGGGTGGCCTGATCGCAATAGGCGCCCGTAATGCCGATCCCAAAGGGGCCGGAGCGGTATATCTCTTCCGCCAGTCAGAGAATGAATGGAAAGAGTTTGCAAAAGTAGTGCCCTACGATGGTAATAAGAATGATAATTTTGGGTTTTCAATTGCCATTTCCGGGAACCTGATGGTGGTCGGCGCCCGGAGGGCGGATACTGCGGAAGTAAAGGATACCGGTGCTGTGTATGTCTACTCTCTGAAAGGGAATTCCGCTAATTTCGTCGCCAGGCTCACAGCAAGTGACAGGAACGAAGGCGATGAGTTAGGGCAGTCCGTCGCTTTTCTCGGAGGTATGATCGTCGCCGGTGCCCACCAGGACGATGGCGATGGCAGCGAAGACTTGGGCGCAATCTATCTCTTCAGCGGCAAAGATGGTAATTGGGTAGAGACTGATAAGGTAATCGCATCCGATGGGGTAGCCAACGACCAGTTCGGGTATTCACTGGCAGCTTCTGGAAATCGTCTGGTAACGGGAGCCCATAATGCCGATTCATTCAGGGGAGCGGCTTATATAATACAGGTGAAACCCTAAACCGGAAGAGTACCTATCATCTTCGATGAAATCGAAACAGACGCTATACATGTAAATCAAAGGCTTAAAATCGAAAGGCGCTTCCTATTCACGCGAAGCGCCTTTTTTGAGATCAGGTCAGGATACAGGCTACTTGGAGAATTTGAACTGACGGCGTGAAGATGCAGGGTCAGCAATGATTCTGCCCTTTTTCGCTCCTTTTACACCATGACGCTTATTCTCACGACTCCACTGCTCACCTCGCCAGTCACCATCAGTACATCAATCACCCGCATGTAACGCTTTAGAGCCCAATAATCCCAGCAAAATCAATCCATACTCCGATCAAAAAGCAGCCAGCCATATGAAATCATGTCCAGCGAAGTCTACGATCTCTAAAGCGTGACATCGTCGTACTTTTCGCGGTTCATGAGCATGGCCTTCAGAACCCGCCACACGGGCGGCAACCCCATCCAGTTCAGCAAGAATCTGAGAAATCGGAGTGCTTCTTGGATGCGTCACAGTTTGGCAACGCCGGAGATTCTGTAGCGGGGCAAGGCTGGCTTACGCATGAGACAACCTGCAGGGGATGGCAGCACGCCTGCTTACCACAAAATCACTTGATTATCCTAGAATTGCGCTAGACAGCCAACAATATTCATCCTACTGTAGTTAGTATCTGATTTTCCTCAACTAGCTTGATCTACTGATGACCCAGGCATTAATGGGCTCCATGCGTCTACACAGATGAGATTGTAAGCCTGTCGGGTTTCTTTACAGATTCATGAGGCGGCTAGATTGGCTCCAGTTATGCCTTCGTTAGTAAGTCGGGAAAGAAGTGTCGCTGCTCTTTACAAGCCGCCTAAACCTCTACCGGTTCTTGAGCCGCGTCATCCATCGGGTGCTGGAACAGGCTTTTGAAGTTATTGCAGTAGCTTGTTTTGGATGGAAGGCTCCATTGATTCTTATGGCACATTTTCTGCTTTATGCACTAAATGGGGGTGCTTACTCATGTTGCGGTTAGGTGCAGTTTAAACCGCTCAACTCTGGGAAGGGAGCATATACGGTTGCCATGCCCATGTCGTCTAATGGAAAGGAGGGCTCCCATGCAACTCAAGACATACACTCACCTTTTCCTCTGGTCCGATCACCTGGTTCCTCCAAAGCCAAACTCATCGCGAGGTGGGGACGGAAAGCCACGGGTCTGCGATGAGCAATGTTAGACAGCCGGGTTGCCGGGGATGAGGCAATCCGGTTTTTTGTCTCCAACCATCAGTTTTAATTTGGATATGGTTGTCTTGGAATGAGGGGGAGGTGATGTGTGCGGGAATACCTGCATAGCATACACACAAAGAGGAGTGGACACACATCCTGAGAACTTCAAAAAGGGGACACTTTCGAAGAATCTTTAAAGGAGGAGAACAATGAAAAGAAATATCCTAGCATGCACAATGCTCCTGCTTTTTGCTGTCGCGGGAACGGCAGTCGCGCAGAACGGCTCATTGACAGACATGGAAAAACTGGGCAAATCCATCTTTTTCGATGAGGCTCTTTCCATCAACGGGAATCAGTCCTGTGCTTCCTGCCATGCGCCTGAGGCGGGATGGACCGGCCCCACTTCGGATGTGAATCAAAATGAGGTCGTATACGAAGGATCGATCTCTGGGCGCTTTGGCAACCGGAAGCCTCCTAGCTCTGCGTATGCTACGCAGAGCCCGATTCTCTCCGTAGACAGGAAAGGGCTCTTTGTGGGGGGCAACTTCTGGGATGGACGAGCGACGGGGGAGAAACTCGGGAACCCTGCCGCAGATCAGGCCCAGGGACCTTTTCTAAATCCAATGGAACAGGCCCTTCCGGATTCGGCTTGTGTGGTTTACCAAGTTTGCACAGCTTATTCAGACCTCATGACAGCCGTGTGGGGAGAAGATATCTGCTCCATCTCGTGGCCTTCAGGCATTGTGGGGACCTGCGCGACGGAAAGCGTCACTGTCGCTCTGGACCTCCAGAACCGAGAGAAATCCAGCGCCGCTTACGATGCTATCGGGCTCTCCATTGCCGCCTACGAGGCGTCTCCTGAAGTCAATTCCTTCACCTCCAAATTTGACTATGCTCGAAAAGGTAAAGCAAAGCTCACGAAACAGGAACAGAAGGGTCTTGCCCTTTTCAACGGCAAGGGCAAATGCGCGAAATGTCACATCAGCACCGGCCAAAAACCGCTCTTTACCGATTTCACTTATGACAACCTGGGCGTTCCGGCAAACCCGGATAATCCCTTCTACTTGAATGATCCCCTATTCGTTGACTTGGGGCTTGGGGGGTTCCTTGAAACCAGAACGGATTATGTCTCCTATGCCGACGTGAATAAAGGGAAGCAAAAAGTTCCCACTCTGCGCAATGTCGACAAGCGGCCATTCGATGATTTTGTTAAGGCCTACGGCCACAATGGCTATTTCAAATCGCTGGAGGAGATCGTACACTTTTACAATACTAGAGATGTCCTCGGCGACTGTACTACTGCTGCCGATCCTATTGCCGCCGTGAACTGTTGGCCTGCTCCGGAGGTTCCCGAGAACGTGAATACGGCCGAACTGGGAGACTTGGGACTGACTCCCACCGAGGAAGCCGCAATCGTTGCCTTCATGAAGACGCTATCGGATGGTTTTACGCCTGAATAGTCAGAGATAGGAGCTTGCCACAACTTCAGAGAAAGGCAGGATCAGCAATGGTCCCGCCCTTTCTCATCTCACATCACCACAATTCTTACCCCTTCCACTCCACTACTCATTCCAGTTATTCCGCTCATTCTCACCAACCACCACCAGAAAGCCCCACCAGCAAGACCTATCACCACGTAAAGCAGCGCCATGTAACGCTTTAGAGTCAAATAATCCCTGTAAAATCAATGCCTACCAGAATCAAAAAGCAGCCGGACATAGAAATCAGGTCCAAGGAGATTTGAGGCGTCAAAACGATCTCTAAAGCGTTACGCCATCATCAATAATCCCACCTCAATAACCCCAATCGTCGTGCCTCACCGGCAATCGATTCAATTCCTCGCGGTAGAACTGCCACTTCGGCATGAACTGGTCCATTAAGCTCTTGAAGCGGTTGTTGTGGGTGGGCTCAAGGAGGTGGACCATTTCATGAACGACAATGTACTCCAGGCATTCGAGCGGCTTCCTGGCGAGATCGGTATTGAGCCGGATGCTCTTGGCGACAGGATTGCAGCTTCCCCATCGCGTCTTCATCCTCCGCACAAAGAACCGCTCCACCTTTACCCCCATGAGCGGCTCCCATTTGGCAATAACTGAGGGGACCGCCTGCTTGAGCTGTTCTCGATACCATCCTTCGATAATTGCCTGCTTCCTCTCTTTGCCTGCACCCGGACGAACCCGCAGGCGCATCGTGTTGTGCCTGAGATTTACCTCTGGCGTCTCGTCGCTCTCTAAAACTTTGAGCAGGTAGCGTTTCCCCCAGACGTAGTGGCTCTCCCGGTCCAGGTACTCTCGGGGCGTTTCCCGCTCCTGATCCCGGAGCTTCTTTTGCTGCTGTTTGATCCAGCCGAGCTTGGAGATGGCAAAGGCCCTGATGGCATCGAGATCCATCCAAAGAGGCACAGAGATCCTCACTCTTCCGGCTGGAGGATAAACACTCAGGTGGATATTTTTGATGTCCTTCTTGATCACCTCAATGGAGAGGTCGCCCAACTCGATCCTCGATGCCATCCAATGTTCCTTGCAATATTACTTGATACTCCTGGTCCGCCCTAATATTCCTCAATATTCCTTCTGCTGCTTAATGATGAGGAAGATTCGCTCCACCTCGGCCACATCCTGCAAGACTCCGTACAATGCCGCTTTGATGACTTGCTCGCGTGGCTGAATCCCGCGCCAGTCGTCCGGTCTGACCTGCTTCACCACCATATCGATTTTTAGGGCCAGGTCGAGTGCTCTGTCTTTCATTGCAGGGAGAACAGATCCGAAGCGAGCAGAGGGCTCAGCCAGACAGCTCACATCAGAGGTTTCCTGTTTGAGGTTATTGTAAAGGGCGCGTCTTCCAGGAGTGTTCAACTGTTCCGGCGTCTCATCAGCTTGCCCGGATTGCACCTTCTTCGCGAGTTCTGCGATCTGTTTGAGATACTCCTCATACTCCATCGCCTTTGCCTTGCGGGCCGCAATGATCTCATCCAAGAGGGCGGACATTTTCTCATAGTAGGCCGGGTCGTTCAGATGCTCTCTGATGATTTTGCTGCGGACATTGTTCTCGATGGTTTCTGCGACGGCGTCTTGGTTTCCTTTGAGCCCATCCGGCATGCTGTTGATGGCGTTTGCGATCCCCGTCTTGATGATCAGATCCAGCAACGACATATTGTCAAATGGAGAAATCTTGCGTGGCTCGTCGGCCTCTATGTAAGTATCGATGAGGTGACGCATGTCCGCCTCATAGGCTTTGAGATCGAGGCTCTCGCCGCTGGCGTTGCGGATGATCTCCCGGAGCTTGAGATAATGATCTCGGTCCTTCTTGATGCGGTGGATGTCTATCTCGCTGTAACCGGCAGATTCCAGTTCATCGGCTATGTTGGCAAAGGCTCGAAGCATCGCAACGGTTGCCTTATAGAGGGCGGCTCGCTGAGGCTCCCGCTCCTCCAGGTCTTCAGGAATCTCTGTGTTGCCGCAGAAGTAGTGGATGTGCTCCAATTCGCCCTTTGGCGGCTCTACAGGTTCACAAAGTAAAGCAAGGGCTTCGAGAGCGGTATCCAGTCTCTCCTTGCCTTTCTTCAGCCGATCTTTGAGCAGCACCTCGGGATCAGCTCCACCCGCGCTGTGGTCAAGTTCCGACGCATACACCGCGATAGCGTTTTCGACCTTCTTGAAGAGGTCTTTGTAGTCGACGATGTAGCCGAAGTCCTTATCTTCGCCATCCAGCCTGTTGGTGCGGCAGATGGCCTGGAAGAGGCCATGGTCCTGCATGCTCTTGTCGATGTAGAGGTAGGTGCAGCTTGGAGCATCGAAGCCCGTGAGGAGCTTATCCACAACCACCAGGAGCTTCATGTTGGCTGGCTCCTTTTTGAACAGTTCCTTGGCTCGCTCCTCGTACGTTTCCGTCTTCGTCATGCCGGGCTTAGCGGCAGTCTCTTTTAGAAGCTCGGCGTAGGTGTTGTAGATGAACTGCTTGTCCGTTTCGGTCTCTGCCCCGGTGTCTTCTGTGGTGATATCTTTTGTCTGCGGGTTATAAGATGTGACCACAGCACACCGGCCTTTAAACGAGGTCTTCTGGAAGAGCGTGAAATACTTGCAGGCTTCATAGATGCTCGACGCCACCAGGATCGCGTTGCCTCGCTCGTTATTGAGGCGCGGCTTTACGCCAAAGTCGAAGACGATATCGCTCACCACCCGATCCATGCGCGATTTGGAGCTGAGCACTTTCTGCATCGTGCCCCATTGCTTTTTAAGCTCTTCTTTCTGCCAGTCGTTCAAGCCCTTGGTCTTTGCCTCGAACCAGGCGTCTATCTTCTCCTGGGAGCCGAGGCGTTGGTCGATATCTCGGGCTTCGTAGACCAGATCGAGCACCACCTCATCTTCCACCGCCTCACTGAATTTATAGGTGTGGATGTAGCCGCCGAAGACCTCAAGGCTCGTTTGCTTGTCCTTTTTGAGAAGCGGTGTGCCGGTGAAGCCTATGAACACTGCATTGGGCATGATGGCCTTCATCACCCGGTTGAGCTTGCCGCTCTGGGTGCGGTGGCATTCGTCCACGAAGACAAAGATTTCGCCCACAGTCTGGCTCGGCTGCGCCTCCAGCTCTTTTATGAACTGATCGAAATCGTCCACATCCTTCCTGCCGAACTTGTGGACGAGAGAGCAGAGCAGACGCGGCTTCGCCTGTCCCAGCTGATTCATGAGGTCTCGCCCGCTATTGGTGCGCTTTATCGCCTCACCCGCATCGGTGAAGACACCTTCGATCTGTTTATCAAGCTCGTCTCTATCGGTGATGATAACGACGCGGGCGTTCGGGTTGTTTTCAAGAATCCATTTGGCGAGCAGCACCATGACGATGCTCTTGCCGCTGCCCTGGGTGTGCCAGATGATGCCGCCCTTCCGATCACGCACATGCCGCTGAGCGGCCTTGATCCCGAAATACTGATGGACGCGAGGGAGCTTTTTGATCCCGCCATCGAAGAGCACGAAATCGTGCATCAACTCGATGAGCCGCGACTTCTCGCAGAGCTTGAGCAGATACTTATCGAGCTTGAAGCGGGTATTGTCCTGCTCGTCTTCCTTCCACTTGAGGAAATACTTCTCCTCCGTGCCCACTGTGCCGTACTGAAGCCCCTCGGAGTCATTACCCGCAAAGATGAATTGAACTGTGCTGAAGAACCAGGCGTTGAATTCGGGCCTCTGATTGGAGCAGCTCTGGCGGATGCCGTCTCCGATGGAGATGCGGCTGTTTTTAAGTTCCAGTACGCCCACAGCGATGCCGTTCACATACAGCACGATGTCTGGACGGCGGTCATGATTGCCGTGGAGGGTGACTTCCTCGGCAATGGCGAAGTCGTTCTCTTGAGGCTCCTTCCAATTGATCAGATGGACGGTCTCTGTGACCTTTCCTGCCTCCGTCTTTACCGGCACTCCATATCGCAGCAGACTGTAGACCGCCTTGTTGTTGCCGTAGAGCCCCCGGCTGTGGTTGTCCGCCTCGGTATGGATAGTATAGATGGCCTTGCTGATCTGAGCCGGGCTGTAGCCATTCTTGCTGAGGTAGGCCGTGAGCAAACCCTCTTCGATATTGCTGTTGCCGTCGCGATCCGTCCAGTCGCCGAGGTATTGGTAGCTGAGTTCATCGTGGAAGAGGGCTATGA
>CAZOEL010000031.1:60116-66908 GCA_964578835.1 uncultured Syntrophobacteraceae bacterium
AATCGAATCCTTCCGGTCAAAAGTTCCTGCATCATGCCCTGCTTGATCTGGCGGTATTTGGCGAGCTTGGTTTCGAGGGAGGCGATCTCGGAGTCCATGTCGGAGAGGATGGAGGCGATGGCGGTTTGTTCGTCAAGTTTTGGCAGCGCGACTTCGTAGCTTTTCACGACTTTCCAGTCAGAACGAGGCATATGTGTTCCGTAGGCTGTGCTTGCAATCTCGATGAATTGATCGACGGTGACAAGCTGGAACAAGAACTCCGGCAACACGTAACTGAGATTTGCCACAAATGCCCATATCTCTGTGGAGCAAACACCGGTACAATCTGCCAACCAGTACTTGCGTAGGTATGCGCGCAGCTTGCCGAACAAAACATCTCCTCTCTGGAATACTGTCTTGAGTGAAGACAGTTCACCAGTGCTGCCGTTACCTACCAAGTGTCCTGATCCTTGTTCGATATGTTCGAGTTCAATGCAAAATGCTTGAACTCCGGCCCTCCGAGGATCAATCCGGTCTTTGCGAAGGAAAGCCACGTCACCAAATCGCTTTACTTCCCACTCACCTCTGAACCCCGGCAGGCGTTTCTTCTGAGTGAGCAATTCCTGCATGGCACCTTGTTTGATCTGGCGTTTCTTGGCGATGAGTTGCTCAAGGGATTCAATGAGGGCATCCGCATCGCTCAATGCCTCGGCAATGGCTGCTTGTTCGGCTTTGGCGGTCGGGTGAGGGATTGGATAACCAACCAGATTGTTTCGGTTGAGAGTCGGGACTGAGGTCGCCGCATCCAATCTTTCCAGGTGAAAGTTCTTCAGAACAAGGGCTACATATGCAGGATGGTTACCCTTGAAATCTTTCACCCATAAGGTAGTGTCGTGTGGCCAGAACGGCTCCTCAATGAAAAAAACTTTCCCGAGGATTCCTTTTCTCCCCGTTACAACCCCAGGAGGCGAAATCAGAGCCTTGTTGTGGAAGTATGAGATTCCTGAGGAAGAGTAGACAGGAACGTCGCCAGCAACCCTGGTTTTTTCGGTTATGTCGAAACCCCTTTGGAGACCACAGAGATCAGAAATATCAATCACCTGCCAATCCTCCGGAATCACCCCAACCTCAGTCTTCTTATAGCTAGGCATCAGTTCCATGAGAACCCCATCCTCTCCAGATGGCGACTTACTGCCTGCTCCAACTCGGCTACTCTGTTCACTATTTGAGGCACGGGCGTTTCGTAACGCTCTGCCAACTCCTTCACGCGCTGGGTAAGGGTTTGACTGATGCGGTCCATCTCGCCATGGATGGAGGCATCAAGAGCAGCCATCCACTTGTCCTCCACGACCAACGTCTTTATCTCGACCTCGGTGAGCGTCGGGTATTTCTCGTAGGCTAGCGCATCGCGCTTTTCCTCGGCTTCTTTCAATGCTCGTTTCAGCTCTGCCTGCCGGTTGCAGATGGTCAGCCAGGAATTGAGCACTTGCGCCTCCTCTCTGGCTTCCTTATCGCCCTTGATCTCCTTCAGGCGGGCGGCGACGTTGGCCTTATTCACCTTTTCAAGCTCAGAGAAAGCTCCTTCCTCTCCGCCATGCTCTTCTTCCATCTCAGTCATCTGGGCGGCGATGCCTTCAATCTCCGACTCCAGATTGTTGATGGCTTCCTGTTCTGCGGCAAAATAGCGGACGACAATAAGAGCCTTCGGCACAAGGTCGCAGGTCCAGCCTTTATCGACCTCCTTGCCTTTGTTGTTTCTCACAAGAATTCGGGAGGTCTCTGCCTTCCAGCCATCGGAGGCGATGAGGTAGCAGTCGTCTTGCATGGAATCCGCCCAGTAGTCCATCAGGTGCTGGTAGACGTCGTACTTGTCGATGAGCGGCTTGTTGCAGTAGTGAACAAGGAGATCCTCGGAGAGTTCGATAACCACCTGCTTCGGGTGACACCCGGCCTCCAAGGCGCGGAGCATGTCAGCGCTCTTCTTGCGCCATTCGGAGAACAGGTTATTCATGCTTTCGATGAAGGCAACGAACTCCGGGTGCTCGTAAATGGCAGGCTTGATCGCCTCCTTCGCTACAGCCAGATCGAGGTAGCCGGGGCGGTTGTCTTTAAAGATCGCCTGCCGAAGCTTCGGGCATACGGTCCAGTAACAGTCCAGGGCATCCACATCCGCAGTGGGGATGCCTCCGAGCAGATGACCCTCTATATCCTGAATGTCTTCTGCCTGCTGGCTGTCGATGTAGCGAGGGATGTTGAGATTGAATTCGTTCCTCTCGATCTCCTCAAGCGGGACCATGCGCGAATATTTTGGAAGCTCAAGGCACTTATTGAAGACATCAACGATCTTATGGATATCTCTGCTTCGGAGCCGATTCTTGTTGCCGTCTTTCATGAAGCCCGCACTGGCGTCGATCATGAAGACGCCCTTGCGGGTATGGGCCTCTTCCTTATCGATGACGACAATGCAGGCCGGAATGCCGGTGCCGTAAAAGAGGTTGGCGGGCAAACCGATGATGCCTTTGATGTAGCCTTTGCGGATGAGGTTTCGACGGATCTCGGCTTCGGCATTGCCACGGAAGAGTACTCCGTGCGGGAGAATGCAGCAGCCTTTGCCGGTGCTTTTAAGAGATCGCACGATGTGCAGCAGGTATGCGTAGTCACCCTGTTTGCCTGGAGGTGTTCCGAAGTGCTTGAACCTCTCATGCGGATCATTGAGCGGCTCGATGCCGGTGCTCCACCGTTTATCACTGAAAGGAGGATTGGCAACGACATAATCGAAGGTCTTGAGGATCTCGCCTTCTTTGAACTTGGGATCGGAGAGGGTGTTGCCCTGTACGATCAGAGCTGTGGGGTTGTTGTGGAGGATCATGTTCATCCGAGCCAAGCCGGATGTGGCGGCATCCTTTTCCTGCCCGTAGAGGGTGACCTGAGCCCTGGCCTCATCGGCTACCTTCAAGAGCAGAGAGCCTGAGCCGCAGGTAGGGTCATAGACGGTGGTGTCATTGCTCGTATTGGCCTCTCGGATGCCGATGATCTGGGCTATGACGCGGCTGACCTCGGCGGGCGTGTAGAACTGTCCCTTGCTCTTGCCGCTCTCGGTGGCGAAGTGGCGCATAAGGTATTCGTAGGCATCGCCCAGAATGTCGTCGCCTTCCGCACGGTTCTTGCTAAAATCGAGAGCTTTGTTCTCGAAGATGGCAATGAGGTTTGTGAGTCGCTCGACCATTTCCTTGCCGCCCCCGAGCTTGGTGGCATCGTTGAAGTCAGGCATATCGGAGAGCTTGTTGGCATTGGCAAGAGGGGCGATGATCTTCTTATTTATTTGGTCGCCGATATCAGGCTTGCCTTTGAGAGCGACCATGTCCTTGAAGCTTGCTCCCTCGGGTATCGTGATAGGGGCAAATGGCATACCGGCGTATTTGTCACTCACATACTTGATGAAGAGGAGCACCAGCACGTAGTCCTTGTACTGGCTGGCGTCCATTCCGCCGCGAAGTTCATCGCAGCTAGACCAGAGGGAGGAGTAGAGTTCGGATTTCTTCAGTGCCATGATGTCAGGATCATCTGCCTTTCTATTCTTTTCTCAGGTGCAAATGCTTGCCTTACCTTATATCCATGTCGGATGGCTGTTTACTCATGCGTGCAGGAAGCATAGAACTTTTCTCTCTGGCGATCAAGGCCGATGCCGTTGCCGATCCAGCTCTCCGTCAGGCTGCCAAAGCCAACACTATGGAGAACTTCGGGTATGCTTTCCTGAAGGCTCTGGAAGGGCTCTTCATTGATCGCATGGAGCAGAATGAGGAGATCCCGGCGCGGTTCATGAACGAGAGCTTGTTTGCATAAAGTTCCGGAAAGCAGTAAGTCATGAATTATTAAGAGAGGTCTCCGAGCGGATCAGAGCTGAGGAGGTGGTTGCAGCGTGAAATCTGAGCCTATCGTTGCCGATTTCTCTGATCCTAATTCCTGATGCTACTTCTTGATGTTACTTCGTGTTCCGTTCCAGTGCCATCATGGAAGCCTCGGCTCACATTGTCAAGGAAATCTGAGACAAAGAAGCGTCGGTCCTTTCGTCCCGTTTAGGGATGGTGGGATGACAACAAAACAAGCCGGGTATCAAGATCAGCCCTGATCCTTAGAGCTTGAGTCCTCTTTCACAGTTCCTCACAGTACAGTCAATGTTAAGGAAGCTTTGGTTCTGCTTGATTTGTGCTGATCTGATGACTCCTGGTGCTTTGCTCATTGGAAGGCTGAAGTGCGATGGAGCGGGGCCATCCTATCCCATCACACTTCTTTTCTATGGGGATGATTAAGGGGTTTCGCCCTGGACAGTCTCCTGAGTTCCCTCTTCACCGGTTATAATCTGGCCTCCCGGAGTGGGGTCAGTGTCTGGTTCGCCCAACCCGCTACCGGGTCCCAGAGGGGCAACCGTACTGATGGGCAGTTCCGGCGGAAGATCGGTTCTTTCCTCGTTGGGGGCACCGAACCGAACCTCGGAGGCGTCGGCCTCTCCTCCCAGACTTTGTTTCACAATATCGAAGCGCATCATCATGGCCATATCTTCATGCTCGAGGTTATGGCAGTGCATGACGAAAGGACCAAGGAAATTCCTGAAATCGATAAAGACCTCCGCTTCGTTCCCGGCTTCGAGCCTCACGGTATCCACCTTGAATCGCTCTTGAGGATCGAGGTTTCTGCCCTTCATCGAAATAATCTGGTGGGCATCGTCATGGATGTGGATCGGGTGCGCCCATCCACCTCCACCATCAATGAGATTCCACCGCTCAGGCACACCTGCTATAGGATCGGCGTCAATGCGCCTGTGATCGAAGAACTGCCCATTGATCGACCAATGACCATTGTTTCGTTTGAACACGAACTCTCTGGTCGTTCTGATCCTGTTTTCGGCAACGCGATTGTGGGGACGAAGCTCTGTTCCCAAGGCTATTGTGGCGTCGCCTTCCACTGGAGGGCCATTGTCTACTATGAACTTGATCAACCCTACGCCAGGCAGAACCACTTTGTCGGGACGTCGACCGCCCTGGTGGGTGAGAACATTGTTCAAGAAGACTTCTCGGGGAGCGTCCTTAAAATCGATGATCACATCGGCCCTCTGGGCAGGAGTCAAGCGGATTTCATTCTTCCTTGTTTCATTGTTGTCGCTCGCGGTAGGCTCCACAGGATGCGGTAATAGCCATGTGTCGGCTCCGATCTGAAGGAATTTACCGTGAGAGAGTGAGAGCTGTATGAACCTCGCTGTAGAACCGTTTAGAAAACGGAAGCGGTATTTTCGCCTCTCGACATGGAAGGTGGGCTGAGCCTTTCCATTGACGGCGAAGACATCGCCAACCACTCCGTCAAAGTTATCCGCCCCTTCATCGAAAATGAGCTGACCGTTGGTATCGAAGAGCTTATCCTGGATCACCACGGGGATGTCAAACTCATCTTTTGGCAGCACATTAGTGTCTATGAGGTTCTGCTCCAGTTCGTCTTTAACCAGGTAGAACCCGGCAAGACCCATGTAGACGTTGTGTCCCGTGATTCCCTTATCAACTTCTGGAACATGCGCATGGTCGTGGTACCACTGGGTCGAGGGAAATTCCGCAACGTCCCGCTCGAATGTCACGGGATCGAAATCCCCCAGATTGGGGTAGCAAAAATCCCTGAAGCTCCCAGGGCGAATCAGCCGCCCCTCGATAACGGAGGCTGGACCATCCGAGGGAGCAGGCTGATGGCCTCCATGGTTGTGAACGATGGTCAGCACATCCAGGTCATTCCAAAACCTGACGATTGTTGGAACACCCGCTCTTGCCTTAAAGGTGGGGCCGGGAAATGTGCCGTCAAAACCGATGATCTGCGTGTCCACTCCAGGCAGGATCTGAGTCGTCCCGCGTTTCATGTGGATCTCATAGAATTCGGGTGATTTGAGGACACCATCCGGAATTTCCATGGAACACTGCGGCGTAAAGGGTGCAACCTGTTGTGCGATTTTAGCCACCGGCATTTCGGCTGTGAAAGGTTCTGGCTGAACACCGGATGTCAAATCAACATCCTTTTCCCTGAAATCGCCGATATCAGAGGTATCTGCTGCTTGTGCAGACCAGGCAAAAGACAGGCTCAGGAGAATGAGCAGAGAACCTGCAAAATATCGCTTGGCGTTACATTCACCATGCATCGCTAACTCCTTTATAGTCAAACAAGAAAGCCCCTGAAAAGGAGGTATTCTTGGAATTCTGAAGGGTTACTGTGTGATTAAAAGGTAGGTATCAGCGATTCCTAAGTCAATCTATCCATTGGGACGGGCATTTCTGAGTTAATCTACTTAGTTGCACACCCGCATTGATTGTGGAAATTACCCCTTCTAGCACCCGGTACAGTCCTTTAGGTGCAGCTTCAGCCGTACACAGGGCGGGAACAAAGCTCTGAACGATGCAGAAAAGCCTTAGATGATACAATATTGTCCTAAACCTGGAGCCATACTGATGATCATGAGCCTCACATCGCATTGAAAATGCGGAGCTTTGTCGATGATGCCTTTCTCAAGCGGGACAGCAAACCTGGATTTTTGAGTAGCTATAATGTAGCTTTTTGATTGCATGATCTTCCGCCGAAACGTCTGTCCCCCTCCATCGTGCCACGGAATGCGTCTTATAGGGTCTCCAGCCGATCTTTGGCGGATATCCTCATCAGTTTACCATCCCCATATGCCTCGATTGTGGGGCTTATTGGAGGGGTCTGACGGGGTGTCTCTCAATGCCGTCGATTAGCTTCCATGATCCTTTGATTAGCTTCCATGATCCTTTGATTAGCTTCCAT
>CAZOEL010000032.1:0-65796 GCA_964578835.1 uncultured Syntrophobacteraceae bacterium
GAGGCTAACCCGGCGTTACAATTGTTCAATCATCACAGAACAAGATAGCCCTGGACTGAAATGTGTTTTTCATGAATATCCCTCGCTGCTATGATACAATCCGAACGATAAAATGTTTAAGTTCTAAGAGTTATCATTAAGAGATTCTACCGATACCGATTTGCGCGCCTGAATGAATCTCGTTTTTCAGCAGACTGGTCACGGATGGTTTGGGGAAGGGGTAGGGATGCGGCCGTGCTAAGCTAGAACTTCTTTTACTTTCCAGACCAACTGGTAGTTTAAATAGGCCATTGTGGTGCGTACGGATTTCCAACGCAGGAGAGCTCTGTAGGAGGCTATCTCGTTATGATCGTGGGGGTCTCTTCTATACTCGACCTGCTCGACGCCATCGACTATGCGGGATAAGGCTTTAAGCGTTTTGCTCCGATGAAGAGAGCGCTACGGGGCATTGGCCCGAAACTGGAGAATAATCATTGCCAAGTCAGGGAGAACATTCAAAGAATCAGCCACTGCTCGAGAAAACCTCCAAAAGCGTAATAAGAAGGCTTCTCAGCCTTCTTATGGTCGTTCTTGTCCCCCTTTTCCTCATTCAAGGCTACATCTATTACGAGGTTTTCGAGATCAGACGAACGGAAGAGCTTCAAGCGAACCTCGAGGCGGCTCGCGCGATCAGCGGAGCTTTCGACGCCTTCGTTAAGGATGTCCTGCGCCAAAACCTTGCCATTGGCCTCGCCCTCTCCCACTCGCCGATGCCGGCCGAGGAAATGACCGAGTTACTCACCAAGGTCCACAACGATTATGGCGCCTTGCGCGCTTTGAGCTGGGCCGGGCCGGACGGTCGACTAATCGCCAGCAGCGGCGCCGATGCAAGAGATGCGGGTATCGATTATAGTCCTATTTTTCGCGAGATTCTTTCTGACAAAGACTGGGCGGTCAGTGATCTCATTCTATCTCGCTATGGCGATGACCCGGTATTTCTTATAGGCAGGGCCATCTACACCGAACGGAGCGGCGAGTTGCTCGGGGTCGTCCTGTCCACTATTCGGCTCGATCGGCTGGACGAAGTTCTTGCGCTCAAGAGCTCCAAAGCGCCCGAGGTCAGCATCGTGGACAGCAGAGGCATGCTCGTTTATCGTTCCCCCCATGTTCAGATGAGCTGGGAGGATCGAGATTTGCGCAAGCATCCTGCGATCCGGAAGGCGATTGATGGGGAAGAAGCCAAAGAGACAATGCCTGCGGTTGAGCATGAAGACAAAAGCCGCATCGTTGCAGCGACGCCCATACGGTCGATTGGCTGGGTGGCGGCGGCCGGGATGAGAGAAGAAGAGGCCATAAAGCTTATCATTTCAATCATCGTCCGTCACGGTGGAATGTTCCTTCTTTCCGTGACGCTTGCCTTCATTTTTGCCGCTCTCGCATCATTCCGCGTTATCTGCAAGCCTTTGACAAGAATCAAGGGCCAACTCCCACCCGATGATTGTGGCGAACAGAAGGCTGTGTTCGAGGAGGAATTGAGAAGCGCAAAGGAAATTGCCGATGCTGCCAGACAGGAGGCGTTGAAGAGAGACATCGAGCTCGATGCTGCAATCAGCTCCATCTCTGATGGCGTAATTATCATTGGGAAGAGCAAAGAGATACTTCTCATTAACTCGGTGGCTGCCTATTTTTGGAATTGCACGCCTGAAACGCGGGAAGTCTCTCTCGATGAGCTGGTGAAAGCTCAAACGCTCAGAACCCTGGATGGAAAAGAGCTTTCGGCGGAAGACCATCCCATTCGGAGAGCCCTCCAGGGTGAGACGACGGTGAGTCTCCCCTTGTGGGTGGGCTCGGAAGTGAGGCAAAAGACCCGATGCTTCTCCTTTAGCGCAGCGCCGGTTCTTGTCTCCGGCGGCAAGTTCGCGGGCGCGGTCGCGACTTTTTCGGATATTACCAAGCAGATTCAGCTCACCGAAGAGCTCCGCAGTGCCAGAGATGAGCTTGAGCTCCGGGTCGAGCAGCGAACGGAAGAGCTGCGGAAAGCGTACACCGATCTGAAGGACTATTCGGAAAGGCTCGAATTTCTCAACAAAGAGCTTCGGGAATTTGCCTTTGTAGCGTCCCATGACCTCCAGGAGCCTCTCAGAAAGATCATGGTGCTGGGCGACTTGGTGCTGGCGCGTTATGCGAGCGGCATGGATACGGAAGGACAAGATTACCTGAAGCGCATGCAAGGCTCCGCTGCGCGCATGTCGCGCTTGCTTCAAGGACTGCTTGATTACTCGCGCGTTGCAACCAGGAAGAACCCTTATGTCAGCACCGACCTGAACCAGATCGTCCGAGGCGTGGTGAATGATCTCGAGATACTCATCGGAAGTAAAGGAGCGACAATCGCCTTTGCCGAGCTTCCAACCATAGAGGCGGACCCAGTTCAGATGCAGCAGCTTTTTCAAAATCTCATCGGCAATGCTCTCAAATACTCCAGAGAGGATGAAAAGCCGCTCATTAGAATCTACGGGGAAGTGGGCGAAGGCGTCGCCGCCATTTCCGTAGAAGACAACGGCATCGGCTTCGACGAAGAATACCTCGATAAGATATTCCGACCTTTGCAGCGGTTGCATGGAAAGCGGAGTCCCTATGAAGGCATCGGAATGGGGCTTGCCATCTGCCGCAAGATCGTGGAGCGCCATTCAGGCTCAATTACGGCTAGAAGCGAGCAGGAACGCGGGGCTGTCTTCATGATACGCCTTCCGGTAAAGCAGAAAATCAAAGACGCTGAAGTTGATCCGACGGCTCGTTAGTATTGATTTTTGGAGATCCAAACAAATATGGTCTGTTGACGGGGTCGACTGGAGAGCAAAATGACGAAAGACTTTCTTCTCACTCAAATGGACGCTATCGCAACGACGACACGCTTAGGCATTCCGCCCTTGGCGCTTGATCTCTTAGGCAGCTCACAACAAATAACCTGCCAGGAAGAGGGGTTCTGTCATTCCGGCATGGTTTTGGCCGGAATCCAGCCCCGCGAAAAACCTGGATTCCGGCTTGAAGATTGCCGGAATGACGGTAGGCGTGTCTGAACCAATTTTGGTAGGTTATTTGTTGTGAGCTGCCATTAGACATCGTGCAAGAGAAAGGGTTGCGTCAAGTCGCTTCATGGAGCATCAAAGATGAGGAATATTTTGATTGTCGATGATTCCGCAACGATGCGGCGTATGGTGGCTGCATCGTTACGGGAGCTTGAAGGCGTAAAGTTCGATGAAGCCGGTTCGGGCCTGGAGGCCATCGAGAGACTGGCGTTGGGCAAAGTGGATCTTATGATCCTGGACTTGAATATGCCGGATATGCATGGAATGGAAGTGCTGCAATTCGTGCGCAGCCATGGCGCTTTCCGAAACATCCGGATCATCGTGCTGACGACCAAAAGCGACGATTCGAGCCGTTCCGCAGCACTCGAATCGGGCGCCCTGGCCTACCTCACCAAACCTTTCGATCCTCGCGATTTGGCCAAACAGACGCGAAAACTATTGGAAGACGGATAATGGCTCAATCGAAAGAGAGCTTCTTCGCGGATCTGATCGACGATTACTACGCCGAGTGCGACGAGCACCTTGCGACGATACGCCGCGCATTGCTCGCCATCGAGCCCGCTCTTCATCAACGTCAGGCCGATCGTCGCCCTCTCGATGATCTCTTTCGAAGCTTTCATACGATCAAAGGGTTGTCCGGCATGGTGGGCTTGCGAGAGGCTGAGGATCTGGCCCACAATGTAGAGACCTTCCTGCGCGCTCTTCTCAAAGGGCTTGCGCCTCTCTCCCCCGAGGGAATGGACGCCCTTCTTGCTTCCGCCAAGATGCTCGAAGAGGTGATCGCCGCACACCGCATGAAAAAGCCCATGCCCGACCTCAAACCGGTCATGACCAAGCTGCTGGAATGCTCGTCCGGCATAGCGCCAACGGACGAGAGCGTGGGCTCGGCTGCTCATCGAGTTTCAGAACAGATGCTGGACGCTGCAAGGATGGAAAGACTTAAAGAAGCGCTCGGGAGAGGCGCAAAGCTTTGGCGCTTTGAGTTCACGCCCGACCCTTCTCTTGCAAAAAGAGGCGTCACTGTCAATCTCATTCGATCGCGCCTTTTGGAAATGGGCGAAATCATCAACGCCTTTCCGGAAGTAACGCCAGGAGAAGGGATCAAGTTCGCTTTTATTGTCGCAAGCTTTCAGGCTGAAAGCAGCTTTGTGGCTTTTATGGAAGATGGCGTTGCTTATGAGCCTTATTTGCCTCCTGAGGAGATAGCCGAGGAAAGCGGTAAACCGGCCGAGGCTTCCCTAGATGCTCCACTGGCGCATGAAGCTGGTCGCGAAGGCGCGCGAGCGACTGAGCGGCCGACGAGACCCATTACGCCCGCGCATGTCATCCGGGTGGATCTAGCGAGGCTGGACCAGCTAATAGAAACCCTGACTTCACTTGTGATCAGCAAAGCGCATTTGGAGCATAATCTTCAACGCGTTGAGCCGCTGATTCCCTCACTCTACTGGCGTCCGCTCCAGGAGGCCGGCGCTGCAATGGCTCAACGCCTCCGAGAGCTTCGAGAAGGACTCATGGGGCTTAGAATGTTGCCCGTTCGGGATGTCTTCGAGCGCATGCGCTTCGCTGTATACGACCTTTGCCGGGAGCAGCGGAAGAGAGTCGTTGTGGAAACTCGTGGCGAGGAAACGGAGATCGACAAGTATGTGGTCGAACGGATGATTGATCCGCTTTTGCATATCGTGCGAAATGCGGTAAGCCACGGAATCGAACCGGAAGAAGAGCGCATGGCTCATGGAAAAGCGCCCGAAGGGCTGCTAAAGCTCAGCGCCTCTACATCCGGCGATTTCATTGTGATTGAAGTTGAAGATGACGGTAAAGGCATTGATGCTGAACTTGTATTGAGGAAAGCCGAAAGCGACGGATTGATAGCCAAGGCCGAAGACGTTGGCCGATATGCTCTCCTCGATATTCTTTGTGAGGTTGGCTTCACCACCCTGTCCAAAGCAGATGTCACCAGCGGACGCGGCGTGGGTATGTCCGTCGTTGGAATGGCCGTTCAGGAGCTGGGCGGAGCGCTCTCTCTCGATACGAGAAAGGGACAGGGAACCCGTTTCACGATCCGCTTACCCTTGACGCTGGCGATCATGGACGCTCTTATCGTTTCGATAGGAGGCCGCACTTTCGCCATGCCCGTGAATGCGGCGCGCGAAATTATCGAGGTGGATCCGGCCGAGGTGACACTGTTCGAGAGAAACGAGATCATTAGATATCGCGAGGGCGTGCTTCCTCTCATAAGGCTCACAAGGCTTCTGAAGCTTAAAGAAGAGCGCGTCAGGGTCTTTTATGCGATTGTTGTCGGAACCGATGCGAGCGCATCGGGTCTTGCCGTTGATCGGCTCTTGGGACAACGTGAGATCGTTGTTCGCACTCTTGTCGATCCGTTGATTCAGACGCCGGGCGTTTCCGGCGCGACTGAACTGGGAGACGGCCGAGCTGTGTTGATCCTTGACCCAGCCGCCCTTGTGCAACTGGGGCGAAGGGCCTGATTGCTGACTGCTGAAATGGAAAGCAATAATGACTGAACCTTTTGTCCTCTTAGAAGTGGCCGGCACCACCTACGCCATACGAAGCCGTGATGTCCTCCATCTGGAGATGGTCGAGCACATTACGCCCGTGCCTGATGCGTTATATTTTGTGGAGGGAGTGGTCTTCTCCCGGGGACAGCTAATTCCGGCTCTGAACCTGCGAGCGCGCTTCGGGTTCGAAAAGATCCCTTACGATCTGCGCACTCGCCTGGTAGTTACAAAAATCGGCGAGCGGACGGTGGGGTTTATCGCTGATGTCGCTCGTGAGTTTGCATCCATACCGACTGAGGCGGTCCTGCCTCCTCCCGAGGACATCTCGGAGCTGAGCAGCAAATACCTCGAGGGAATAGCGAGGTTGGGGGAACGTGTAGTGCTAATCCTTGACCCGCAGGAGATGCTCAAGCCTTCTGAAACCGATTCTCTGCCGGAGTGCGAGTGCGATGCCGGCGGGGTGGACGGTCTCGAACGCCAAGAGGACGCTTCGGATGAGCGCGCCAAAGACCGGCAAGAGGCGGACAGCAAAACATCAATGATAGGTGAGTAGTGGATGGTGTGAGGGAGGGGACTCGATGGCATTCTTTAGACGCGATAAAGGCGAGAACAACTTGAGCACCGAAATTGGGCGCGTTCGGGAACAGGCGGACCATGTAGTTCGCTCAGCTGAAGAGATTTCCCGTATTGCGGTCATTGTTGCAGATGATGCGGAAAAGCAGCTCTCATTGGTTGAAGAGGCGGTGAGCGGCAGCAATGAAATGGCTGCGTCCTTAAAAGAGACGGCTGCCCAGGCGGCGACGGCGTCTTCCGCAACCGAAGAGCTCGTTTCTTCCCTTAATGAAATGGCGGCCTCAACAGAGCAGGTCACTGCCAATGCGACGAGCCTCGCATCCTCTGTGTCGGAGAGCGCGGCGTCGATCGAGGAGATTGCCGGATCGATAAAGAATGTGACGGCTACGGCCCAGGAGATGGCGACTTCCGCCACACAGGTGACCGGATCGATGAATGAGATTGCCTCATCGATCAGGAGCGTGAGCGACGATAGCGATGCGCTTGCGACTTCTGTGAGCGAGACTGCCGCTTCGCTCGAAGAGATAAGCAAATCGGTGCAGGGCGTCTCCAAGAGCGCCGACGCTGTGGCAGGCGCCGCCGAAGAGACATCGTCTTCCATAAATGAGATGGCTGCTTCCATTGAGCAGGTGTCATCGATGATGGGAAGCCAAAGCTCTTCTGTTGAAGAGGTCGGAACTTCCATCGAAGAGATGGCGCGCTCGATTCAGGGAGTGGCGTTGAATACGGAAAAGATAACGGAAATGGTTACTTCGGCGGCGTCCAGCGCGACGCAAATGGAGCGTTCCATCAATTCGGTGGCCTCTCTCGCCAGACAAACCGATGATATTACCCGGCGCGTTGCGCAGGAGGCCGAAGAAGGCGGCAGAATCATTGAGCGTTCTATCCAGGGCCTTGGAAGGGTAAGGGATTCAATGATCCAATCGTCGGGCGTGATCAAAGAAATGGGAAAACGGTCGAATGAAATCAGCTCCATTGTGGATACGATCAACCTGATTGCAGAGCGCACCAACCTGCTCTCTCTCAATGCATCCATTGAGGCTGCGCGCGCCGGGGAGGCTGGAAGAGGATTCGCCGTCGTGGCTGAAGAAATTCGCAACCTGGCCGACCGTTCGGCAAAGGCTACCTCTGATATTGCGGCCATCATAAAGGCCCTTCAGGAGACTGCTCAGGAAGCGGTCAATGCGTCCGCTGAAGGCTCGCGCATCGCGGAAGAGAGCGGGAGGCTTGCGGAAGATGGGTTGAATGGATTGCACAAGATTCTGGGTGGCGTCAAAGAGACAAGCCAGCATGTTAGTCAAATCGCACGCGCTGCCGATGAACAGCTCTCAGCCGGTCAGAGCGTAGTGAGCGCTATCAACGGAGCGGTCGTACAGTCGAGGCAGGCTGCCGCCGCCACGGTGGAGCAAGCTAAAACTGCGCAAAGCATAGTTCAGTCAACTTCCAATTTGCGGAAGATTTCGCAGGAAGTTTCCGGCGCAATGACGGAGCAGGCTCGCGCCGCACGGAGCATTATTAAAGCCGCTCAAAGGAATGCGTCGCTTGCCGAGCATTTGCGTAAAGCCGCCGCCGAGCAGACCAGGGCTACAGGGCAGATTTCCCAGGCTGTGGAGGCGATGCGACGAGGCGCAATGTCCACCACGCGCGCCATTGCAGAGCAGGCGAGCGCCGGTGAGCAGATTTCGAGGGAGACCGATCGGCTCGCGAAAATGATTGCGAGCGTCCACAAGGCTATGAGTGAACAGACGGCCGGCGCGGCGCAAATCTCAATGGCTGTGGAAAGCATGCGCAAACAGTCGGATCAGGTCGCCAAGGCCATGGCCGAGCAGGCTCGCGCTGCGAGGGGTATGCGTTCCTCAGCTCAGGAGATCGCAAGGCAAATAGATCTCGTCACGCGCGCAAATCGCGAGCATTCAGCCGTCTCCGCAAAAACCTACGATTCGCTCGTCAATATTCGAAAGGTTACGGAACGAAACGCCGGCGGCGTTATAGAAACGCATCGAGCTACAAACGGACTGCTCGAAAATGCCAGAGCTCTTGGCGAAATAATGGATCGACTGAGCAATAAATGAAAGGTTTGAGCCAAAGAAGATGAGCGCTATCTTATCCGAAGCCCCGATTGGCGTATTCACTACTGACAGGAACCTTGTCGTGCGGTCATGGGATGATTGGCTGGCGCAGGCTACCGGCATACCTGTCGCGGATGCATGCGGAAAGACGCTGGGTGAGCTCTTTCCAGACCTCGGGACGCGCGGACTGCTTCCTCGCTTTGAAAACGTTCTTGCCGGCGTGGTCGAGGTGCTGGCGCCGGCCTTTCACCATTACCTTTTTTCCTGTCCTTTGTCGGCGCCTTCGAAACGCTTTTCCAACATGCAACAGCGCGTGACCATTGCGCCGTTGCGTGAAGACGATCAAATCGTTGGAACCATTGTAACCATTGAGGATGTGACTGCTCGTCTCGAAAGGGAGCGAAACATTGCCGAAGAGCTTCACAGTCCCGATGAAGAAACAAGGTTAAAGGCGGCCGAAGAGCTGTCAAAAGAAGATTGGCTGGAGCCGGTTCAACCGCTTATGGGGGTGTTGAGCGATGAGAGTTGGCGCGTGCGCCGCGCAGCCGTCGCAGGGCTTGGACGGCGAGGCGATCCGGAAGCCGTGGCCTCAATGCTTCGCGTTTTGCGCTATGAGCACAGAAATCTGAGTGTTTTGAACAGCGCCCTTCAGGTGCTCTCTATGATGGAAATGGATACCATCACGCCCCTGATGGAATTCTTGAAAGATCCGGACGCCGAGTTGCGCGGCTACGCCGCCCTTGCATTGGGGGAGGCATCCAGCAGGGAAGCCGTTCCCGCACTCCTGGAAGCTTTGAACGATCCGGATCCGAACGTGCGCTACCATGCCGTGGAGGCTCTAGGCAAACTGCGAGCTGCCGATGCCGTGAACGCCCTTTGCTCCATAGTGGAATCCAAGGACTTCTTTCTTGCGTTCGCTGCTCTGGACGCCTTGATGCGCATCGGCAACCCTCGCGTATGTCCCAGGATCGTTCCGCTCCTCCAAGACGATCTGTTGAGAGAGCCTGCCGCCGAGGCTCTGGGAAGACTTGGCGATCAGGACGTCGTTGCGCCTCTGGTAGCCTTGTTGAATAGCCGTGTTGCGCCCGTGCATGTTATTGTCAAAGCTCTTGCTTCTCTTTTCGACCGCTATGAAAGGCTTTATGGGGAGGGCGCGCATATCGCGGATTTCGTGCGGCAGGCTATTGATGAGACGGGGACCAAGAATCTTATTGACGCTCTGAAAGAGGCCGACGATGAGCAACTGCGCCTGCTTGTGCCTGTTCTGGGTTGGCTCGAGGACCCATCGGTCGAAAGCGCTCTCACCCGGCAGCTTGGTCTTGCCGCCGTCCGAAAGGAGATAGTCGAAGCTCTGGTCCGATACGGGAAGAGGGTCACCCCGCTGCTGGTTAAAGAGCTGTCATCAGACGATGTCGATGTTCGACGTCAGGCGGTAGTGGCTCTGGCGCGCATCGGCGACGTCGGAGCTGTCCCCGCGCTGGTGGAAGTCTTGAAACGAGACGATGATCTTACGGTTATTGCTGCAAACGCTTTGGCGCAGCTGGGAGATCGCGGCGCTTTCGAAGCTCTCTTGAGCTTTTTGAGCCATCCCCATTCCGCAGTTCGGTTGGCCGCCATCTCCGCGCTCAATTCCATAGGGCATCCTGATATGCCGGAACATATGATAGGAATGTTGACATCTGACGATCCCCGGCTTCGTGATTCGGCGGTTAGGATTGCAGGATACTTCGGATATCCGGAATGCGCCGACCTGCTCTTCGAAAGATGCCGCGATGCGGATGAGGGGGTGCGCATGGCTGCTGTAGAGCACATCCCTTACCTTGATGATGAGCGTGTGGGAGCGACTCTTCTGGAAGCTTTCCGGACTGGTTCTCCGAAGGTTCGCGGAACGGCCGTCCGGGCCATGGCGCATTTGAGCGAGGCGATTGCTCTGCCTTATTTGCTTGAAGCTTTGGAGGACGCCGATGAATGGGTCCGCTATTTCACTGCGCGCTCCATCGGGAAGCTAAACGTCCGGAACGCGGGCGCTGCAATCAAGGTCGATCTTAGTCTCGCGCTCATGCGGCTCATCCAAGAAGACCCCGCTCATCATGTTCGGGTGGCGGCGGTGGAGACCCTGGGTCGCATCGGCGAGGCCGACGCCATAGGAGTCCTCGCCCCGCTTACGCGTGTGAAGGATCGCGACCTGTCTCGGGCTGCGCTTGAGGCTCTTGGGATCGTCGACCATGATGAGGCGATTCCGCATATCATGGCCGCGCTGCGCTCGCCTGACTCCGCATTGAGGCAGGACGCAGTGAGGGCTTTGATCGGATGCGGATCAAGGCAGGCGGTCACCGCCTTGCAGTGGGCGGTTAAGGATAAGGACCCAATGGTGTCGAAGGCGTCTATAGGAGCCCTCTGCTCCATGGCGAGCGCGGACTCCATCGTTGCTCTGATAAATGTCACTACTGACGACTCGCATCGCGATGCGGCGATCGAGGCGCTTGCCAAGCTGAGTGAGGAAAAGATAGAGCTTATCGCGCGAGGCCTGACTTCTGTGACTCCTGGAATACGGTGCGCCATAATCGAAGCTCTGGCGAGAATGAAGCGTCAGAGGGCGACGGAGCTTATAGTAAAGGCGCTGGAAGATAGCGATCCTGCCGTAAGATTGGCTGCAATCCGGGCGCTCAGGCTGCTCGGCAGCCGCCTGGGGAAGGACAGGCTCAAGGAGCTTTCCATTTCGGACCCTGAACTGAGCGTTCGAGACGCCGCACGCTCGATATTGATAGCCTATTGATTGCCATGCGCTTATATTCCGCCACTCTTTCTATGGACGAGACGGTGTTCCTGCTGTTGCGTGATTTGATCCACGAACGGGCCGGTCTATACTTTGACGACACTAAGAAGGATGTGGTGGCGGATAAGCTGTCCCCTTTCGTTATCGAGCTCGGACTCAGCTCTTTTTTGGATTACTACTATCTTCTCAAATATGACGTAAGCGCTAAAGCGGAATGGGAAAGGGTCTTCGAAGGGCTTTCCGTTCAGGAAACCTATTTCTGGAGGGAGATGGATCAGATAAGCGCTTTGGTCGATGTCCTCGTCCCCGAGCATTTTGCCGCTCATCCCAGCGAGCCTTTGCGTATATGGAGCGCAGCCTGTTCGAGCGGAGAAGAGCCGCTGAGCATTGCGATGGCTCTTGAAGAAGCGGGCTGGTTCGATCGCGTTCCTATCGTGATCAACGCGAGCGACGCAAATCCCCTTGCAATTGCCAAGGCCCGCAAAGGGATGTATCGGGGCCGGTCGTTCAGAAGTCTTCCTGAGCATCTGATCGCCAGGTATTTTGTCGAAAAAGATGGGTGGATGCAGGTTATCCCCGCGCTGCATCAGAGGATCAGGTGGACCTCGGCCAATATCGCGTCTGAGGCGGACATAAGCGACCTCGCCACGAGTCATCTGATATTTTGCCGGAATGTGTTTATCTATTTTTCTGAAAAGGCGGTTCGAAAAACCGTCAATCTCTTTTTGAAGTATATTCTTCCGCCCGGCTATCTCTTTGTCGGAGTCTCGGAATCCTTGTTCAGAATAACGAAGGACTTTGAACTGAAGGAAATCGGCAGTGCGTTTGTTTATATCAAAAAATAAAAGGAAGCATCATCTTCATTCTGCCGGCCGCGGATCTGAAAGTTTGGAGAGGAGTGGGATAGATGGATAGAGTCCTACGCGTGCTTGTTGTGGATGACTCAGCGTATATCCGCAAAGTGATCAAGCTTATGCTGTCTCGGAGTCCCTTCATTGAGGTGGTGGGGACCGCGCGCGATGGAGAAGAGGCCTTGGAGCTTGTCGAAGAGCTCAATCCCGATGTGGTGGTTCTTGACATGATCATGCCTACGATGGACGGGGTCGAATTTCTGAAAAGGCAGATGGCGTTGCGTCCGGTGCCGGTTGTTGTGGTGAGCGTCGAGAGCGAGAGGGGGGAAATGGCGCTTGCCGCCCTGGATGCGGGGGCGATAGATTTCGTCCAGAAGCCGACGGCGCTGGCTACCGAGAAGGTTTTCGAGATGAGTGATGAGCTGATCTCAAAGGTTAAATCCGCAGCAAGCGCGTCCCTTTCATTTTTTAAGACCCTTGGCGTCGAGGATGGCGCAGCGGCTGAAGAAGCGACTTCGCCCATCGTACGATCCGGAAAGATCGATATGGTTGTCATAGGAATCTCAACCGGTGGACCACAGGCCTTGAAATTTCTCATTCCTCAGTTTCCCGCTGATTTCCCGGCTCCGATTGCCGCCGTTTTACACATGCCGGTTGGCTATACGCAGATGTATGCTCAAAAGCTCAATGAAATCTCCAAACTGGAAGTGGTTGAAGCTCGCGAGGGAGACCTCGTCCGTCCCGGCCGTATGCTGCTCGCGCCAGCCGGCAGGCATTTGAGCTTTCATCGAAAGGAGAACGGAGATGTGGTTGCGCATCTCGACGCCCGTCCCTTCGATACGCTGCACAGACCTTCGGTGGACGTCTTGTTCCAGTCGGCAGGCGAGGTTTATCAGGACCGTGTGCTTGGCGTGGTGATGACCGGAATGGGATCGGACGGCAAGCAGGGCGCTGCATGGATCAAGTCCCAAGGAGGCTTGATTTTCGTTGAGTCTGAAGATACATGCGTGGTCTACGGCATGCCTCGATCCGTTTTCGAAGCAGGCCTGAGCGACAGGGTCGTACCGCTCGATCGCATGGCGCGGGCTATCATGGAAGCGATATGAAAGCGCGACGAATAGAGGGAAAGATAATCGATGAAAAAGAACCGGCGCATGGGGATGATACTCCTCAATGTGCGGGTGTCTGCTTCATCGCTCCAAAGGGGTTGTGCAATGCCTAAAATTCTCATCGTAGATGATTCTGCGCTGGCCCGGCGAACGATGCGCAGGATTCTGGAATCTGCAGGAAATGAAGTGATCGAAGCCGAAGATGGCATTACCGGCATAGAAAGCTACTTTCTTGAAAAGCCGGATCTTGTCGTTCTGGACTTGACTATGCCCGATATGAATGGCCTGAAGGTCCTCGAACAGCTGCGCGAGATGGATGCGCAGGCGCGTATCCTTGTAGCTACGGCTGATATTCAGACTTCGTCCAAGATCATGGCGGAAGAGGCCGGCGCACGGGGTTTTATCACCAAACCTTACGATCCCGACATTGTTTTAGGTATGGTGCGCTCTGTGCTGGCAGTATGAGCAGGGACGAAAATGCGGCGAACGCATGCTTGCGATTCGGTCTCAAAGACGTATGGACGGAGATAAGATAATGAACCTGACTGACCGGCAGAAAGACTCATTGGTTGAGTTGATCAATATAGCATTTGGAAGAGCTGCGGCTTCCCTTTCGCGGCTGACCGGCCAAAGAGTGGTCTTAAGCGCGCCGAAAGTATCCTTACATCCGATTCATGAACTGACTGGCCTGTTCAGTGAAATGCTGGAGGGGGATGTAGCCACCGTTCATCAGATCTTTAAAGGATCCGTAGCCGGCAATGCGCTCCTGCTGGTGGACTATAACGGGGCGGTCGCTCTGTCGAGAATGCTTTCAGAGGATAGGGAATCAACGTCCAAACTGGATCAAACCGACCGGGATGTATTGACCGAAGTCGGCAACATTCTTTTGAACGCCTGTCTTGGCACATTCGGCAACCTGCTGCAGGTGCACATCTCGTTTTCCGTCCCCAGGATGCACGTCAAGTCACTCAATGCGCTCCTGGATTCCCTCATTATTGACAGCGAAGAGCTTCAATACGCGCTGGTGGTCGCCACGAGCTTCAACATTCATGAAAGCGGCGTGAACGGATTTTTGGTAATGGTTCTGGGAGTCGCTTCTCTTGACCACCTCATTGAGGCGGTTGAAAGACTTGGATAAGGCGCGTCCAGTCCCTCAAAAGCCGGCCATGGAGCGTCTCGGGTAGTGAATAACGTGGTAGCGCGGTTCTGTATCTCGTAAGCAATATGTGGGGTCTTTAATACATGAGTGCTATGGGCAAAAATACAGTGATCTACCAATAGTGCGGGAGAACGGAGCGCAATTATATTGAAAATTCATGAGCAGCCTTTCTTGTCCTTATAGACTAACGGCTCTGCTTGCAGGGCTTCAGTAGAAAAGATTGCGAGGATGGGTCATGATCAACAATGAATTGCTGCAGCTTCGAGACAAGCTTCTTTTAGAGCGTAAAGAGATCCTTGACAGGATCCGTGAGGTGGATGTGGCCGTGAGGACGCTGAGCGAGCCGGAAATCGAGCTCGAAGAAGGAGTCCAAAAGAAGGTCATCAGTGATTTCTACGGACATCTTAGCGCTGAGTCCAGATCGAGGATCGGGCTCATTGATCTTGCCATGAGGAAGATGGCCGTGGGGGACTATGGGATTTGCGAATCGTGCGGCGACGACATTCCCGAGAGAAGGCTCCACGCCGTCCCGTGGGCGCGCCTTTGCATCGGATGCGCCAGAGACCATGAAAGAAAGAAAGAGACGCTGCCGGAGCCCGGATTGGTGATTCCCGCTGCGAAGATCCCGGATGAATATGCAAGATTGCCCAAAGAAGAGCTCCTCAAGCTCATCCATGACAGGATTGCCGCCCACCTCGACCTCGATGCTCAAAACATGGAGATATCCACACACAAGGGAGTCATTCACCTTGAAGGGACCATCCAGAGCGAGGAGGATCGGGAGATCATCCTTCGAGTGTTGACAGAAGAAATGAAGATCGATGCCGTGCTCGATCTGATGCAGGTGGACGACTTCTCGGAGGAGGACGTCATCGATTACAGCTCGGACCCCTCAGAGGAGCCGCTTGCCGATTACACGATGTAAACGAAGCATGGCGCAAGCAGGCGTAATTCGGCATCGGTTTGATCGGATCGTTGCCCCCCTCTCTCCCGTATTTTGGGGGAGAAGGGGGGACAATGAGGGCTTAGCGCAAGGAAGCGCTTCTTTGCCCCGCAAACAAGCTCTCAATCATTCCAGCCCCCTTGCTACGATCGCGTCAGCTGGCGATATTTGATTCTGTGCGGCTGATCGGCGGCGGCGCCCAAACGCGCTTTCCTGTCGGCTTCATATTCCGAATAGTTGCCGTCGAACCATACGACGACGCTGTCGCCTTCGAAAGCGAGAATATGGGTCGCGATGCGATCGAGGAACCAGCGATCGTGGCTGATGACCACCACACAGCCGGCGAAATTTTCCAGAGCGTCTTCAAGGGCGCGCATTGTGTTCACATCGAGATCGTTGGTGGGCTCGTCAAGAAGGATCACATTGCCACCCTCCTTGAGCATGCGAGCCAGGTGAACGCGATTTCTTTCTCCTCCCGAAAGGGCTCCGACCTTCTTTTGCTGATCCGCCCCGGTGAAATTGAACCTTGCGGCATACGCCCTCGCGTTCACCTGTCTGCTTCCAAGCTGAATCGCGTCTTCTCCGTCGGAGATAGCTTCCCAGACCGTCTTTTGCGGGTCGAGAACGTCGCGGGTCTGTTCGACATACGCCAGTTTGACCGTATCCCCGATCCTGAACGAGCCTGAATCCGGGTTTTCCATGCCCGTAATCATGCGAAAGAGCGTGGTCTTGCCGGCGCCGTTCGGGCCGATGACTCCTATGATTCCACCAGGAGGCAGGGTAAACGACATGCCTTCCACCAGGAGCCGGTCGCCGTAGCCTTTGCTCACGTTCTCCGCCTCTATGGCGATATCTCCAAGGCGTGGCCCGGGTGGTATGTAGATTTCGAGATCCTTCCCCTGTTTATCGCTTTCCTGCTTGAGGAGCGATTCATATGAGCTGATGCGCGCTTTTGCCTTGGCGTGTCTGCCCTTGGGGGACATCCTGATCCATTCGAGCTCGCGCTCCAGAGTCTTCTGGCGCTCCGTCTCGCTCTTCTCTTCCTGTTGCAGTCTGGTGCGCTTCTGCTCGAGCCAGGAGGAATAATTGCCCTTCCACGGGATTCCCTGTCCCCGGTCGAGCTCCAATATCCAGCCGGCGACATTGTCGAGGAAGTAGCGGTCGTGAGTGACGGCGATGACCGTGCCGGGATAGAGCTGCAGGTGGCGCTCGAGCCAGGCGACCGTTTCGGCGTCGAGATGGTTGGTCGGCTCATCGAGAAGCAGAATATCGGGCTGCTGAAGCAGCAGTCTGCAAAGCGCCACGCGACGCTTCTCGCCGCCTGAGAGAACTTTGACCGGCGTATCTCCGGGCGGACAGCGCAGAGCATCCATGGCCATCTCGAGCCGTGAGTCGAGATCCCAGGCATCCAGCGCGTCGAGCTTTTCCTGCACTTCTCCCTGCCGGGCGATGAGCTTGTCCATTTCCTCATCGGACATGGGCTCGGCAAAGCGCTCATTAATCTTGTTGAACTCGTTCAAAAGATCGACGGTTTCCTGCGCGCCCTGCTCGGCTATCTCCCGCACGGTCTTCTCCGGGTCGAGCTGAGGCTCCTGCTCGAGGTAGCCTATGGAATAGCCGGGCGAGAGCGCCGTCTGGCCGTTGTAGTCTTTCTCGACTCCCGCCATGATGCGCAAAAGAGTGCTTTTCCCCGAGCCGTTCAGCCCCAGCACTCCTATTTTTGCGCCGTAGTAAAAAGAGATGTAAATGTCTTTCAATACCGGTCTCTTATCGAAAAACTTGCTTATTCCGACCATGGAAAAGATGATTTTGTTGGGCTCAGTGCTCATGCGCTTGGTATATCCTCCTACACAGAGAGTATGTATCGCTTCGATGCTGCTCTTTACAGTCGCTCACAGTCAGCAAGATAGAAAGAAGCATCAAATTCAAGCAAAAAAAATAGCATAACTCTTTTCCTCGGATGGGTAAATTCTCAAGAAGGCAAAAAATCAGGCTTTGTTGACAGAGCCGGTCGGACTTGATAGCTTCTACCGCATTTTTAATTACGTCGATAGGAGGTTTGATGTTGAGATTATCGTTGAGGCGCTCGTTTTTTTTGTTGCTGCTCGTATTGTCCATGGCGCCCGGTTTTTGCCATGTTATTCTGGCGCAGGATGCTGTCCGGCCGAATGCCGACGAAGCTCTTCCCGCAAATTCCCCTGCTATTCTGCCTCAGGCGTTGAGCGACCGGGCGGCAAGCCTCAAGCAGGAAGTTACAGCTATACGGGCTCGCGCGATGGAAGCCGGAGAAGCCCTGACGGCTGCTCGGAAAGCGCTCGATGATCTGCGTGTTGAGACATCCTCTCTCAAAGCGTTCCTCGTATTGGGGCCGCTTCCGCTTTCTCAGGTGCAGACGCTCTTGAGGGATTATCGGGCGCTAGGCTCGAAAGTCGTCTCGAGCATTGAGGCTATCACAAAAGAAATCGAGAAACTGAAAGCCTCTCAACAAGCCCGAACCGAGTCTTTTTCCGCTCTCAGCGCCGCTATCGGAGGGCTTCGAGAGACGTGGCGCTCCGGCGTATGGTCGGAAGAAGCTGAAGAGCGCTTCCAGAGTTATGCGCGACTTGCATCGGAGGCGGAGCGCGCTTCATCCCGTTTGCTCGAGATCCAGGAAAGCAGCCAAAAGGTGCTTCAGGATCAGAAAGCGCTTCTTGATGATGTGCTCCCGAGGCTTGCAGACATTGAAGAATCCTGGCGAGTGGAATTGCTTCAACGCCAGGAGGAGACTTCTCTGAAATCGCAGATGACGGATGTCTGGCGTACGCTAATGGCTCTCCCGGGTCGTGGACAACAATGGTTCGCCGGTCTTCTGACATCGGGACGGGCAGTCTCCTTCATTATTAGCCATGCGGAAATTCTCATGGGCCTTCTGGCCTTTATGGCCGCTCTTGCGTGGACGATCAATAGATTCAATCGAATCGTTGCGCCCTGGCTCTTGGTCTGGCAGCAAAAGGCGAGCGATGCTGGCATGCGGGTGCTCCTCAGGGTTGCTCTCATCCTGATTTCGATGCTCGGCTCCATCGGCCTGACCCTCTGGCTGTTTCTGGCGTTCAGGGCTTTGGATCTCATGACTTCCGATCCAGCTTTGATTGTTCTCTATTCTTTGGTTGCGATCATCTCGCTTCGTCTCATATCCCGTCTTGTTCAGGCCCTTTTCAGCGGAGAAGATGAAGGAGAATCCCTCTTGCCCGTTGATGCGGAAACCGCGCGATTTTATCGCACGCGGCTCAAAACGTTGTCCGCATATGTCATCCTTGGGCTGCTCGGATTGAAAATAATGGAGCTTTTGGAAGTGGCGGCGTCTATCCGTCTCTTCCTGAGATACATTTTTGAGGTGGGATTGCTGATTTGGAACCTGTTGCTCTTTCGTCGCCGATACCTCGAGGCGCTTTTGCCGGAGACAATGGGAGCCGCGTGGCTCAGATGGGCGAAGACGGTGCAGATCGTGCGCGGTTCGATCGCGGCTGTTCTGGTTGTCATTGTCTTTACCTATCTTCTGGGTTTTCAGAGCCTTTCGGTCTTCCTGTCTCGAGCGACCTCCGGGAGCCAGGCTGTGTTCATTCTCTGGGGGGCTGTGAGTCTGCTTGGGAGAGGCATTATCCACTACGTGCTGCACGCGCGGGAAGGCCTGCTCGGTAGGCGATTTCCGGGCAGGAATGATTCGCTGGGCCGGCTTTGCTCCCTGTCGAAAAACATGTACCAGGTTTTGATCTCCATCGGAGCCGTCCTGCTGGTTTTTGGCGCGTGGGGATTGAAGCCCGCCTATCTGGCTTATATTTTCGAAGCGCTTTCATGGGGAATCAATATCGGCCCCGTTCGTCTGACTCCCATCAACCTCTTTTCGACTTTCCTGGTGATCTACTTCGGGATATGGCTTTCCCGGTTCGCGTCCACTTTGCTGCAGATGCGGGTTTTTCCCAGAACCGGCTGGGATATCGGAATTCAGTACACCATCTCCACGATACTCCAGTACCTCATCATGATCATTGGCGCTTTGCTCGCCCTCAGCGTGCTGGGCTTTCCCCTGGCGAACCTCGCGATTATCATGGGCGCGGTCGGCGTTGGGGTTGGCTTGGGGCTTCAGAATATCGTCAGCAACTTTTTTAGCGGCCTTGTTCTTTTGATTGAACGTCCGATCAAAGTCGGAGATATGCTCGTAATCGACGGTCAATGGGGTGAAGTGAAGGAAATCCGCATGCGCAGCACCGTTTTTCAGACCTATGAGCGCTCGGTATTGATCATCCCCAATTCGGATCTGACTTCATCGAAGATTCTCAACTGGACTCACTTCGGCCGGGGCGCCAACCGCTTGACCCTTAAAATCGGGGTATCGTACGGGGCGGACGTAAGACAGGTTACCGAACTGCTCAAGGATGTCTGCCGGGCGAATCCCCAGGTATTGACCGATCCTCCCCCACAGGTTTTCTTCGAGGCTTACGGCGACAGTTCGCTCAATTTCAATATTAACATCTTTGTCGGCGCGCCCAGCGAGCGCATACCCACCACACACGAGCTCAACAGCGCCATCTTCGAGGCTTTTCGGGAACATGACATCGAAATTCCCTTTCCCCAAAGGGACCTTTTCATCAAAAACTGGCCTGAGCCTCTGCCAAAGGGAGAGGAGATAAAAAGTGACGAGTGATGACGCTTCAACCAAAAAAGCGGCGCTAACGGTCGCTGTGGTCAGCTCCTTTATCACGCCGTTCATGATTTCTTCAATCAACATTGCGCTGCCGTCCATCGAAAGAGATCTTCAGATGAATGCGGTCATGATGAGCTGGGTTCCGACTTCTTTCCTGCTCGCCGCGACGGTGGCCCTTCTTCCCATGGGCAGACTGGCCGATATCTACGGAAGAAAACGGACATATGCTTTGGGGTTCGCGCTTCTCACTGCTGCATCTCTCATATCGGGCCTCTCCTTTTCCGCTTCCATGCTGCTTATCGGCAGGGCTCTGCAGGGCATTGGAAGCGCCATGATATTCGCCACCGGCTTAGCCATCATAAGCTCGGTGTTTCCGCTTGGCGAGAGAGGGCGGGCTCTGGGCATAACCGTTTCCGCCGTATATACGGGCCTTTCCTTCGGTCCTTTCCTCGGTGGAATCCTGACCCACCACCTTACCTGGAGAAGCATCTTTTTTGCGGTTGCGCTGCTGGGCGTGGGGGCGGTGGCTCTGATTGTTCGGAAATTGAAAGGCGAGTGGGCGGAGGCCGAAGGGGAGAGCTTCGATTATGTCGGCTCCTTGATATACGGCGCATCCATATCCGCCATGATGATCGGGATCTCTCTTCTGCCCGATATAAGAAGCCTTTGGCTCATCCCTCCCGGGATCCTCGGCCTCCTTCTGTTTGCAGCGTGGGAGGCAAGAATCGCGAGCCCGGTATTCGACGTAAGGCTCTTCAGGGGAAACCGCGTATTCGCCTTATCGAGCCTCGCCGCGCTCATCAATTACAGCGCCACGTTCTCAGTAACTTTCCTGATGAGTCTCTACCTTCAATACATCAAGGGCTTGGGTCCCCAGAGCACAGGCGTTGTTCTGGTCGCCCAGCCGCTCATGATGGCCGTCTTCTCGCCTTTTAGCGGCAAGCTTTCAGATAAAGTGGAGCCCAGGATCGTCGCTTCTCTCGGCATGGCGCTGACTGCAACAGGGCTTTTTATTTTTACTTTTCTGAGTCAAGACGCCACGTTTGCAGCGATTGTCTCCAACTTGCTCCTTCTCGGTCTGGGATTCGCCCTTTTCTCTTCCCCCAATATGAACGCCATCATGAGCTCGGTTGACAAAAAGCATTACGGCATCGCTTCCGGGGCCGTCGGCACAATGCGCCTGGTGGGGCAGACTCTCAGCATGGGCGTCACGGCTTCTTTTTTCGCCCTGTATATCGGGGAAGCCCAAATTACTGCAGAGTTTTATCCCGCTTTCCTAAAAGCTCTCAGAATGACCTTCATGGTTTCCACCGCCTTATGCATCGGGGGAGTGTTCGCCTCGTTGACTCGAGGCAAGCTGCGCGGGAATGGAGCGTGATGAAGCCTCAAGAGCGCAACCCCTTGCAAGAATGTCAAAACGCCGGGAAAACGAATATCGTCTTCCCGGCGTTTTGATGCGCGATAAGCCCGAGGGCCGCGAGGCTATTAACCGTTGACCGCGATCTTTCTCGGTTTTACGGCCTCCGCTTTGGGGAGCGCCAGTTTGAGAACGCCGTCCTTCATAGAGGCCTCGATCTTACCCTTGTCGATCGAGTTTGAAAGGCTAAATTCCCGCAGGTAATCTCCGCATGAATACTCTTTGAATAGCGTTCTTCCGCATCCGTTTTCCATTTTGGCAGTCCCGCGGATTGTCAACTTATCGTCATTGAGGTCGATGCTCACGTTCTCGATCGGTATTCCCGGCATGTCCGCAAGAAGAGTCAGGGCGTTTTCCGATTCATAGATGTCTACGGGCGGAATGAACACCCGCGCGCTTCTCGTCTCTTCAGCTCCTCTGTCAAGCTCTTGTTTTTCCTTAAGCTCCAAATCTTTATCAGCCATTGCCTTTTTCTCCTCATCCAAGCGTTTCGCAAACATTTCTATACAACACAACCCACAAAGATCATCTTCAGCCATTGATCGCGATCTTCTTCGGCTTTGCGTGCTCAGCCTTGGGGAGCGTCAATTTCAGCACTCCGTCTTTGCAGTGAGCCTCCACCCTGTCGGCGTCCACATCAAAGGGCAGAGTCAACGCCTTGTGGAATTTTCCGGTTTGTCTTTCTCTCCTGTGATAGCTCACGTTCTCGACTGCGTCGGGCTTTCTCTCACCTTTGAGGGTAAGGGTATTTCCCACAACCGAAATGTCCAGATCCTCCGCCTTGATCCCTGGAAGCTCGGCTTCCACGTAGACCTTCTCCCCGTCTTCATTGACATTCAGGGCCGGAAATACTCCCGAGCCGGGCTCAAACGCGGACGCCCATCCCTTTCCAGTGAAGCCGGAAAAGAGCCTTTCCATATCCCTTTTCATCCGCATCATTTCCGCCATGGGATTCATCCAGTTCGACATGCTTGGATAGCGTACGACAGCCATGGAGACTTTCTCCTTTCTTAATGAGAAGTATGGAATATTCAAGACATTTTTCCTTCCTTTCGAATGCAAAATAATCTTGTTGGAGGTGGGTGTCAATACATTCAATAAATTATTTTCGTGTAAAAATGCGATCCAATTATTCGACTCAATGAATGATTGCCATCGAGACTGGTCGTGCATTAATATTGATATTGACATGTGCTTGGACCTTTTGGCGCAAACCCATAGAGTGCAAGGGGAATTCGCATGAAAGGCAAATCTGAATCGAATCCCGAATCGTCGGTTGGACATCTCGATAATGACCAAATCGATCAACTGACAGATGCTTTCAAGGCCTGGTATGAGTCTGCTCCCAGCGCGTTCACAAAGAAGGTGCGGGGCAGGTACTGGATCACTTTCCTTCTTCTTCGCTTCACGGGAGCGCGAATCGGAGAAATCTTGAAGGTTGACGATACGATAGACATAGATTTCCACCAGGGGGAAATCAGAATAACCATTACCCGGGAGACCACCGTAAGGCGCGATCCGAGAAGGATTCCCGTGCCCAAAGATGTGTTGTCCGCCATTAGGGGCTACTTGTCGGAATTTCCCAAAATGCGGGGCAGGCTTTTGGCCCTGGATCAAGGGAATTTCAGGCGAGAGTTTTACAGGAGAGCCGAAGAAGCGAGCATTCCGAGGGAGCTGTCGCATCCCCATATTTTGCGGCATACGCGTGCAATCGAGCTTCTGAGGGCGGGAGTTCCTTTGAATGTCGTACAGGATCTCCTTGGCCATACCCTCTCGAGCACCACGGCAATCTACCTCGAGCGGACCGAGATGGCGGTCGAAAAGATATTGAGAGAGAAGGGGCTTATATGAAATCGGTCAATGGGTAAATGGAGAAGATTTTTCTTACTCGCGGGTATTCCCTTCGTTGTGTTATTCTGCCTGATCTTTTTGGGGTTGCGGGGATGAGTCCGTTTCCGGGAGGAGGAGTGAGAAATGGCTGATTTGAGGGCTGCAATGAGCAGATTGCGGCCGGTTGTGCTGCTTGTCATGCTTTTAGTCATCGGGAGCCGATCCGGCTGGTGCGTTCAGCCTCCTTCTTCCTTGAGCTCTGAGGATGAAAAGGTGAGCTTTCGCTGGGCATTCGGAGTGTTGACCATGGGCGATGAAGGTCCAAGGCTTGAGGCGGTCCGAAGCCATGCGGCGCTCAAAGCCGGCGATAAGCTCAAGATGATGGTGGAGTTGCAGAAGAAGTGCTTTGTCTATGTGATTTACCAGAATGCGCAAGGCGAGGTGAGCATGCTTTTTCCCTATTCCATGGAGCAGTTTGCCAATGATTATCAGCCGCACAAGCGCTATTTCATCCCGAAAAAGGACGCATGGTTTCAACTGGACGAGCATATTGGCTCCGAGACGTTTTATCTGATGGCGTCGACTCGGCGGTTGAGCGAGGTCGAGTATCTCATGAACCGTTACGAATCTGCCGATCCTCAGAAGAAGCCTCAAATCGCCGATCAGATGGCGGCCGAGATCCGCGAGATAGGCGGCGGGCAGAAAGAAATGCTGTCTCAAGGGGAAAAAACGGCTTCGTCCGAGAGCCTCACGAGAGGAGTGGAGAGGGCTCAGGGCCGGGACACGGCCGATGTCTCCGCGTTTGCAGAAGAGATCGCCTCCTTTGGAGTCTATGTCAGGACGATCACCATCGACCATCGATAGCGGTGCGAACGTTGCGCAAGGCGATTCAGCCGCACTCCCTCTAGCTTCAGAATCATCGCTCAACGGACGTCGGTCTTTTATCGACAACCGTCATCGGCTCGTCAGCCGAGAAGCCGATGGTGGATAAAAGCTCCCAGGAGCCATGTCCCGAAGGCGATCGATACAACGTGGAGTATGGGCAGGTGTTTGCTGAAGCATAAGTAGGCGACGAGAAAAAAGGTGATGGAAGGCAATATTCCCCAAAGAGCGGCCTTTGTGTACTTCATCATCAGATCGTAGTCGCCGGGATTGTCGGAGTACAGCCAGAGGAGAATTATCAGGCTTGTGAGCGGCATCGTGGCGATGAGCCCTCCAAGGGACGGGAATCTTCTTCCCACTTGAGTGCAAAAGATGATTAACAGCATGCTCAACAAAAGCTTTACGAAAAAGACCAGCATGGTTTTCCTTTCGTTCGTTTTTCACGTGAATTCACTATCATTTTAGGTGCGCAGCATTCTCCTCCGGTTTCTGCAAGTCCTGAATAACTTTCACACCGATTGACGCAGATCAAATGATTTTATCACAAGAATGATTAAACTGCTTTACGCAGCGCCGGCTTGGGAGACGCGCGGCCCTGAAATATCCCGCCTGCGGAAGCATGGATGCGCTGCTTTACGCCGCAGTAGATCTGCGTATAATTTGAATTGAGCGTTCACTCATATGGACGACCGGAGAGGGAGGGTGCTAAGAATGAGTCAGCATAACGTAGTTTTTTATCCGCACAACAAGACGATCACTGTCGATGACGGGAGCAATTTGATTCGCGCGGCCATGGAAGCCGGCGTGCATATCAACGCTTCCTGCGGCGGGGCCGGTGTTTGCGGCAAGTGTCGGGTAATGGTTGAAAGCGGAACCGTTGAGGGAGGCGTTACAGAAAAGCTCGCCGCCGAAGAGGTGGCCAAAGGGTATCGCTTGGCCTGTCAGAGCGCTGTTCGAAGCGACCTGAGCGTGAGAATTCCCGTCGAATCCGAGGTTGATGCGAGCGTGTTGAACAAAATGGCCAAGCCTCGCGTAACGGCCCGGATTCGCCAGGTGGATTTCGAACAATTGAAAGAGCAGGGTTTGTTCATTCCACCCGTTGAAAAGCGATACCTCGAGTTGCCTCCCCCGAGCGATCAGGATCGGCTCCCGGATGTGACTCGGCTCATTAGCTTTCTCAAGGCCCGCCATAATGAGCACCGCCTGGTGGTTCGACTCCCGGTGATGCGAAAAGTGCCCGACATACTGCGCTCCTCCGATTTCAAGGTGACCGTCACTCTGGCCCGCCCGGTGCAGGAAGGCCGCAAAACGCACATCATCAATATCGAGCCGGGCGATACGACCAGCCGCAATTACGCTATTGCGATGGACATCGGGACCACCACCGTTTACGGTCAGCTGATCGATCTCATATCCGGAGAAGTGCTGGCTCAGCACGGCGAATTCAACGGCCAGATAAGCTATGGGGAAGATGTGCTCAGCCGCATAGTTTTTGCCGAAAAACCGGGTGGATTGGAAAAACTGCATCAAGTGGTCATCGAAACGATCAACGCCATTCTCCGTGTGATCATCAAAAAGGCGCAAGTGGGCGTGGATGAAATTTCCACCATTACTTTGGCCGGCAATACGACTATGACGCAGCTTCTTTTGAAGATAAATCCCCGGTATGTTCGCCGCGCTCCTTACGTTCCGGCTGCAACCCTCTTTCCACCCATTCAAGCCGGCGCTCTGGGCATTGAGCTGGGCGACCACGTTACCGCGTTGGTTTATCCCGCCATCTCGAGCTACGTTGGCGGCGATATCGTTGCGGGGGTGATGGGCGCGGGGCTTTATCGCACAGAGGATGTCACTCTTTATCTCGATATCGGAACCAATGCTGAAATCGTGGTGGGCAACAAAGACTGGTTTGCTTGCGCCGCCTGCTCGGCTGGGCCCGCCTTTGAAGGCGGAGGCATCAAGTTTGGAATGCGCGCCGCAAGAGGAGCTATTGAAGATTTCTCCATCGATCCGGTCACCTTCGAGCCGATGTTCATGACCATCGGCAATGTCCGCCCCAAGGGCATCTGCGGGTCCGGCCTCATCACCATGGTGGCCGAGCTCTTCGAAGCAGGCGTTATCGACAATCGCGGAAGATTCGATCGCGATCTGGGAACAGACAGGATTCGCGAGGAGGATGGCGTGTACGAGTATGTTCTCGCCCGCGCTTCGGAAACCCAGATAGATCGGGATATCACGCTCAGCGAAGTAGATATCGACAATTTCATTCGAGCCAAAGGCGCTATTTTCAGTGGTTTTCAGACGCTTTTAGAGGAAGTCGGCCTGACCATCGACGATGTCGATCAAATCATTCTAGCAGGAGGCTTCGGCAGTTACGTCGATCTTGAAAAGGCCATGGTGATCGGATTGCTGCCGGAAACCGACCCGGCAAAAATAACTTATATCGGAAACGGCTCTCTCATGGGGTGCCGCATGAGCACTCTCACCAACCGGCTGCGCAAGGATGTGGTGGATGTAACAAAGAAAATGACCAACTTTGAATTATCCGAAACGCCTTCCTATATGCACAAGTATATGGCGGCGCTTTTTCTGCCCCATACGGATATAGATCTCTTTCCACAGCTCAAGGCGCGCATGAGCGCTCGTAAGGGAGCCGTAAAAGGGGGAAGCCGGGCTTTTTCGGAATAAAGTTAAGGAAGCATAAAAGGAGTGAAATTATTGGAATTGTATGGCGTGCGTTATTCGGTTCGTGTTGTTCGGTTCTCGAAAATGGCGTTTTCTCATCAAAGAGCTGCCTAAGCCTACCGAGTCCGCACGCTGCGTAGCGCACGCCATGCAATTTTACTAGACTGTTACATGGGCTTTAGATCTTTCGTACGTTCGTCGCCTGCGGCCCTTTAGCGCCTTTTTCTTCCGTGAAGCTTACTCGCTGACCTTCGCTCAGGGATTTGAAGCCTTCGCCCTGAATCGCCGAGTGATGCACAAACACGTCATGACCGCTGTCCGTTTCGATAAATCCATAGCCTTTGCTGTCATTAAACCACTTTACTCGACCTTCCGCCATCTTTACTATTCCTTCTTTTGAGTGATGTTTTTCCCGCTGCTTTTTCAGTGCGTACTCTGAGTTACTTCGAAACCGCACCACCATTTTGGCGAAAGACCGATTTCCTGCATAACCCAAACGCCGTACTCTTTAAGCATTTTGCTACCATAATCATTAGACTCTGAGAAACAAGGCCGCACCTTGAGGTTCAACCCAAATTTCTTCCAGAGCGTCTGCGAAATGACAAAAAACAAAGCCCCGCGGAATGTCTCCCGTCAGGGCATCGCTTAGTGCGTCGCGCCTTTGTTTGCCGCATGAAGATCATGAATCTTCTTCTTGATCGACTTGATCCGCATCGAATTGCCGTCGGATATCCAATGAGGCTCACTTATGGCGAAGGCGGCGACAGTGGCTTCATCCAACAAGCACTCCGCCACTTCGCACCACTCGTCCTGACATACCTCTCTCAGATCGGCGACATCATCGACGATGCTCTCCAACCGGTCCAGCCCGGAATCTAAAGAGCTCGTGAAATCATCCCAATCTTTGTCCGATCTGCTGTGTTGCATCGCTGAATCCATTGCATCCTGAAAAATCATTATCCAACCTCCAAACGCACCGTTTGAAAAATATGTCTTATTCGACTATTTTCCGGCATTCATGGGATAGACCCAAAAGCCGGATGGATTCTATTTTTTGAATGTAAGGCGTTCAGCAAAGAATCACAACGGTCGGCTATTTTGGGCTTCCTCTTTCTTTGCTTATTCGCCTTGCGCCCTCAGACTTCAAAGAGGACAGGACGATCCGCCATGCCTGCATTCAGTGCAGAGCTCGCGTCGTTCTCCCCTTGGCAGTTTGGCGCAAGCTTCATCGGGCACTTCAACAGTAAAAGCCGACATCAACTTGCGCACTCTGCCATGGCACCTTGGACAGAATACTTCCTCGTCAGTTTGATAGATCAGCTTTTCAAAATCGTGCTCGCATTTCTCACATCTATATTCATAAAGAGGCATATCGACCTCCTTCGCTGGCTGTCATAGCGAAAAGCATAAGAAATAACCTAGTTATCCCTCTTCTAAAAATTAATCTTTGGGGAGAGTTTTTTCAAGATTGGCTAAGACTCTCGGATTTGAAGGTTCTCGGATTTGATGGATCAAGCTACTGTTGTCCACTTCTTTTCTTAGGGTTGAGCCGGTTACCTTTCATGAGGAAGGCGGTCGAGGGTGGAAGCTGGAGCTTCCCGAGCAAGGGCGTTCCCAAGCTGGAGCTTGGCAATGAGGGGAAAAGTCTTGAAGGCAAAGGATATACACATTATGCCGGTGATTCGATTACCACTTTGTCCGAGCCGTCCTTTTCGGCCAGGAGCACATTCACCTGTTCATTGGCGACCGTGCGCAGTTCGATGCCGATGAACTGGGCGCATATGGGCAATTCCCGATGGCCCCGATCCACGAGAACGGCGACTTGAACGCGCCTGGGGCGGCCGTAGTCGACCAGGGCGTCGAGTGCGGCTCTGATCGTGCGTCCCGTGTAAAGCACGTCATCCACAAGAACCAGCTCGCTCTCATTGACGTCAAACGAAAGGTCGGTGGCCCGCACCAAGGGGTGAGTGTGTAGTCTGGTCCAATCGTCGCGATATAGGTTGATATCCAATGATCCGACAGGAACCGAGAGGTTGTATTCCTGCTGCAAAATCTGCTGAATCCTTTTCGCCAGGTGCACTCCTCCGGTATGAATGCCAACGAGCGCAAGCTTGCGCGGCTCAATGTCTTTTCCCACTATTTCCGCGGCCAGCCTCTTCAGGGTTGCCTCTATCTCTTGTGCTTCCATTACGACACGGGCGTTATCTTGCTTCATGATCGAGTCCTGTCAATTGGCGCTCTTTCGACAAATTAGAGCAAACGCCCCGCAAGGCGCATGCTCGCAAACCGGCCATGGCTTGTTTTCAAAAAAGATTTCATCGCAGATGACGGTGATGACTACATCAACGAAGACTTTTTCTAGCAGTTTTGCTTAGAAGCGTCAATGGCTTATGTGCTGGATGAGATATAGCTTCGGTTAAAGATGGTGTGAAGGTTGAAAGCCGGCGGGCTCCTCCCCGGCTGCAGTGATTTAATTCAAAGACACGGGCGCGAAACGGGCAATCCGCGCCTCTGTGTGGATCCGGTTGGAGATCGAGCCCATCAAAGGCAACGGATTGGAGGGCATAAATGAAAGAGGTCTCAAAACAATCTTTTCACCCACACTAAGCTCAGATTCGTGTTGATGTCATACTTGCAGAATCTCTCCATTCCCAGCAGGTCCGAAGACTGCTTCAGGGCCAGGAGGCGGTCGAAGTCTTTTTCGATAACGATGTTACAGAAATCGATCGGGATAGAGCGAACGAAATTCAGCTCATCTTCATTCCACAGCTCTTCCGCGATATCGCCTACGCTATTCTCGAGCGCTTGATTCCCACAAATCTTGTAGCAGGCTCCACAATGGCACCGGTGAATCGAGTCGAAATCGGTGGGAACGGAATGAGCGTTTTCGCAGAAAGGGCAAATGATAATGTGGGTTTGCATCAGCCGCCTTTCGCCGCGCTTGTTCAAAGCCATCCTCAGGTGCATTTTTTATACCTCATTACAATTGAAATCGTGACCATGGATTGTAATGCATCAACCATATCGAGAGAGCCAAATGCCTTCCTTCTTCAGCAAATCTGGCGCGATATGGTAAACAACCGTAACTATATACCCTTTTTCCTTGAAATCAAATGGGAACTTTGTCATACGAAGATTGCCGGTTCCCTTGAAGTATAAAAGATTACAATTCTTTTTTTTCTCTTGAGGAGAGAAAGGTCATGGCCGAAAAAAAAGAAAAAAAGTCTCTGCCGTCCCCCACTGTTTCAGCGGAAAAAGTCAACGCCGTCATCGCGCTTTTGGATGAGCGCTACCCCGATGTTCATTGCTCTCTTGACTTCAAGACGCCTCTGCAGCTGCTGATTGCAACCATACTATCCGCTCAATGCACTGATGAGCGCGTGAACCAGGTGACACCCGCGCTTTTCAAAAAGTATATCGACGCAGCGGCCTTTGCAGAGACGCCTCTGGAGGAGCTGGAAACCGACATCAAATCGACGGGCTTCTATCGCAACAAGGCGAAAAGCATTCAAGCCTGTTGTCGCATCCTCGATGAAGATTTCCGAGGAGAGATTCCTCCGAATCTTGAAGCCTTGGTGAAGCTTCCAGGCGTGGGGAGAAAGACCGCGAATGTTATTCTTGCGAATGCTTTTCAGATTCCGGGGGTCTTCGTGGATACGCATGTGGGGCGGGTATCGCAGCGCCTGGGCCTTACCGTTCACAAGGAGCCCGACAAGATAGAGCAGGACCTGATGGCCCTCATACCGAAAGAGAGGTGGATACGGTTTTGCCATCAGCTCATTCAGCACGGACGGCAGGTATGCCAGGCGAAGAAACCGAAGATCGATCTATGCCCCTTGAGGCCATACTGCCCTCATGCCGCTCTCCGAGGGGAGTAGGGCGGCTGAAGGCTTGTGGCCGCAACAAATTCTCATCGCAGCTAGAGTAAATAGCCCGAGAAGAAGTCTTTCCCCGTGTTCTGCTCCATGGAGATCGTAACGCTGCCTCCCTTTCTCCATTCAACCCGGTGGAGGCCGTCCATCGGAGCGTCGCTGTAGGCTACGGCAAGGCGTCCGGCAAGGCTTTGGTCCTGCTCGGAGCTTATGGGGCCCACGATCAAGCAGGTAGGGCTCGGGTGATCCATGACGCGGAGCAGAAGGTCTTGTTCCGTGGCTAAGGCTTCAAGCTTTTCGTTATCCGATGCGTGGCGGCCCACGATGCAGATGCTCCCCTCCGGAAGCCTGAAATGACGCCCCCACTTGAGCAGCTCCATTTCCCTTGGTCCCGCTTGCGGATAACAGAGAAGCATCTCGCGAAGCTTTCGAACGAAACCTTCCTTGGTGAGCATGCATCCGCCGCCTGGCTGCGGATAGTCGACCATGCCGTACCGTTTCACAAGCTCCATCTGCTTCTTTCTCGATCGTCCGCTTATATCGAGAAGCTTGCTGCGATCTATCAGACCTTCCTGCTCGACGATGGTCGGGGGCAGAAGCTTGGCGCTCAGAGGGCGAAGGACTCGCCCCGGATATCCCGAAAGGTTTTCGACGCTTTTCAACGAATCGCGGCGCTGGCTCATGGGCCTTTGCCCCAGCACTTCGCCAGTGAAGAGAAAATCCGCGTTTTCTTCTTCCATGAGTCGGCCCGCTTCGCGAAGCATCAAGGCATGGCAGTCGATGCAGGGGTTCATGTGACTGCCGTATCCATAGACCGGTTTTTTCAACATCTCCAAGTGCGCTTCAGAAATATCGATCACGCGGATCGGCGCGCCGAGAATCCCGGTTAAATCGACCCCGGGCTTGGGGCCGAAAAACGGGGTCTTGAAGATTATGGCGATCAGATCGACTTCCTGCTCCTGCAAAACCTTCACTGCAAGAATGCTGTCAAGGCCGCCCGAGAGCAAGCCGATTCCTTTGGCTTTCTTTTTCGTCATCAACATCTCACGCGAGAGGCGGCTGCTCGAATTCGTTAATGATCGATTCGGCAATCGCTTCTTTCTTTTCAACCGGAGCCGTTGGCAGAAGCTGCTGAGGCTCGCCGAGGAGGAACTGTCCCTTCTGTATCCAGCTCTTCAAAATGTTGGCGATCTCTACCGCGCGCACATAGCTGGAGAGTGGCACCGTGGGCACCTCCTTACCTTCGACCGTGATCGAGCCCGACTTTAGCTGAGCGTAATTGACCTCGCACAGGGGCTCCGATCTCGTAAAACTGTAGTCTTTCACCTGAGTGACGATTTCCTCATCGGAGACCCCGGTAAAGGCGGCCATTTCCTCGTCGAGAATGGGGATCGGTATCCCGACTCCCAGCGCGAGCGAGCAGCCGTAACCCTGGAAGCTCACTCCCGTAAGCCAGCGGGGCTGCATTTGCTTGAGGTCTCCCATGACCGAGATCGTTCCCGACGGAGCCCTCGGCACGCCGTTTGGAAGCCTCGCCACGCCGGGGTTGTGCTGCGAGCCGTGCCAGACGATGAAGCCCTGCGCGCCTCCAAGGAAGATGCGCGTCCCAAGGCCCAACGTTCTGTAATAGGGATCGTTGAGCAGGGGGCTGAGCTGTCCCGCAGTGGAATAATTGGCGTTCGCCATGCGGGGCTTGAGAGCGCCCATGTACGTATAGATGACTTTGTTGGAAAGGTTGAGAGCGCAATTGTAGTTCTGATACGCATTGCGCGGGTTGCACATGACCGCGTAGGGGAGGTCTTCAAGGGAGATCATCATTTCCACGCGACGATTGGGATAACAGTCCGTGCCGTAGCCCTCCGCGCGCAATCGAACGCTCTTTCCCGCCACGAGATCGTGGATCACGTGTCCTCCTCCGTATTCGAAAGAGCCGGGGTGTATCTTGTTCAACGGATCGTCGAAGGCGGGCTCCGTTGCGCCCAGGTAAAGGTCCACCGCAGCCACGCCGCCATAGGCGGGAACATCGTTCAGCCATACTTTGGACGCTTTGATGGGAGGCTGCGTATGGCCAAAGTTGATGAAAACGCCCGAGGAGCACATGGGAGCAAACGTTCCGGTGGTGACGACATCCACTTCGCGGGCGGCCTCGGCCGGTCCCTTCTTCTTGACGATTCCTATCATCTCTTCAGCCGTGACAACCACGGCTTGCCCCTTGCGGATCTTTTCATTGATTTCCTGGTAGCTCTTCTGCACTGCTCCCATAGCCTTTATTATCCTCGTTCGAACGTTTGCCGCAGTTTGATTCTAAAATATTCTAAAATGAGCGCCTGAAGGAAAGACTCATTTAAAAAACTTGGCCCGGGTTGTCAACAAGGCGGGCGGGAAACCGCCATAACTATGCTTTCCCTGATAGAGCGGAGCTTCGGGGAAATCCGCTCGTTCAAGAGCCCTGCACCGGGGGAAGATAAGGTTCGAGGGCCGTCCGCAAGCGATCCGGTAAGTTTTGGGAGCGCCAGCCTTTATCGATTGCCACAATCGTAGCCTCGCCATGCGCCACCAATTCGTTCTTTTCCGCATGGTAGAAGTGAAAACCGAAGGTCACGGCCTTGCTCTTTGCGTGCATGATAAAGACCAACAACCGCAAAGTATCGCCATAGCACACCGGTTTGAGAAATTCGCAAGACGCTCCTGCGACAGGCAAGCCAAAGCCCTCTTCCCGATCTTTGAAGATATCCCGAGGCGAAACCCCTATGTGCTGGAGGAATTCTACCATTCCATCGTGACAATAACGAAAGTACGAGGCAAAGTAAACCACCCCGAAAGGATCGGTGTCGCCGAACCGGACGGTTACGGGAAGCTCGAAGCATTTCCCGGGCGTTGCCATAGCGGTGATTGCCATGATGCTTACCTCCTTCCATATTCTTGAGTGTGAAGCCTTGCGTCGCTAAATCCCACGGAGCTCCGGAGAATCAAAAGCCGCATACAGGAATTATAGTGAACTGCCTCAGTGGATACAAGCCATTCCTTGGTCGATGAAGCGCACCCATTGTAGTGCTCTTTCTCCATGGTCCAACCGGAGTGAGACGGCAATCAAACCGATCGATCTTCTGCGGACTGTTACAAAAACGGTGGTTTGCCCCGGATCGGGATGTTATATTGCATGGCTGCGGTAGCCAACAACGCGTTGGAATGAAGCGATTCGACCCGCGATGGGGTATTCAATCGTTGTTTCTAAACTTATATCATCGAGAGGATTACAATCATGACTCAGGATAGACAACCGGCTCCAGATTCGCAGGAAGCCGCTCCGGTTAAAGCTCCCCGAAATCCTTTCATCATCAACTTTTGTAAAGTTCTGGTCGAGAAAAAAGGGGAAAAGCACGAGCCCGAAGCCCTGAAAAAGCTCCTGGACAAGATGTACGGCGTTTATGAATACATGCTCGGCCAGAATATGGTCAAGAGCCTTCCCGAAGAGGTGCGCAAAGAATACCTTGCCATGGCGGACGATCTCAGCACGCTCGACTATGAAAAGATCGGAGAGGTTTTCGATAAGAACATTGCGAACTACGAAGAAATCATGAAGAGCACGATGAAGCAGTTCGCCGAGACGTTCATGAAGAATCGAGATTTCAACGCAGATGACTTTTCGGTTTCTTCGGACTCTCAACCGGCGTAGCCTGAAGCATACTTCTTGATCCCTTGTCTTCTGGGGCTTTTGGGGTTACGTAATGTTGTGTTCGAGAGCCGGGACGCGGTTGTCGAGCATCAGAGCTGCAACTGGGCCGCCCGGTTTCTGTGCTTGCTGAAGTGAAACGATCTTTGGGGAGATTTGAGATGGAAGAGAACAAAGCCATGCAGGAAGACAAAACTATTTGCCCGTACTGCGGAGAGAAGATGAGCAAGTGGACAACTCCGCCGCTTTCCACCTGGAGCGCCGAATACTTCTATGTTTGCTTCAACGACAAATGCACTTATTACGTACGCGGATGGAAGCAGATGGAAGAAACCACCAGCGTCGCCTGCTCCTACAGGCATCGCTACGATCCCGATACGGGGACGTGCGGACCTCTGCCGGTCTGGTCTCCGGATGCGGGAAAAGAGTCCATCATTGAGTAAATGAGGCGGATGCCGCGCTGTAAAAGCGACTGGATAATGGCTTCTTTAGAAACTTGGAATAAAGCGGTGCGCCATTCTCGCCTGTTCCTGGAGGGCGTCCGGGGAACGTCCCTTGTGCGCCCCTCGTCCCTCCGGGACCATGTGCGAATGGCGCCCCCAGTCAAGCGCAAAAGAGCTTCCGCTCAGGCGTGGTTTCTCAGGCGAAGCTCCAGAGGGTGCGGATGCAGATAGTACTGGCTTTTTAGGTACGGTTGGTCGTATTTGCGGACATAATGATTTATGAGCGTCACGGGAACAATGAGCGGAACATGGCCCTGCCCGTATAGATCGAAGATTTCCAGGAGTTCTTGTTTTTCGCCCGCCGAGAGCTGTTTCTTGAAATAACCCATTATATGCTGAAGAACATTGATGTGCTTGTGTGGAGTGGCTTTGAGCCTGAGCGCCTCCATAAGCGACGTGATGTAGCGCGTATGGAGCTCATCGAGCGGAACCCCTTTCGCTTCAGCAGTCAGTTTTCCCAAAGCCCGATAGTGGACAGTGCTATGGGACAGGATCAGCAGCTTGTGCCGCGTATGAAAATCGATCAGCTCGCCAAGGCCCTTTTTCCCGGCTAAAAACTCCCTCCACCGCTTGAATGCGAAAATCCTCTCGATAAAATTCTCGCGCAGTCCGGGATCGTGGAGTCGTCCTTCATCTTCCGTCGGCAGCAAGGGGAATCGCTCCATGAATGCTCTGGCGAATATTCCCACGCCCTTGTGAACGGGCGCTCCCTTACCCGTGTAGACCTTAACCCGCTCCATGCCGCTGCTTGGCGATTTGCTCTTGAAAATGAAGCCGCAGAGCTCTTCGTTCTCCATTTCTGCGATCCGCTTTTCAGCCCAGTGGAGCATGCCGTCCGTGTGATCCACTGCGGTTTTTGTCGTTACGAGCCTTGGCGAATCGACCTCCCCCGCAAGATGTAAGCTCTCGCGCGGCACGGGCAAGCCATATTCAACCTCCGGGCACACGGGCGCGTATTCCACGAATTGTCCCAGGGTGTCGGTCAGAAAATGATCCCGTTTATGGCCGCCGTCGAAGCGCACTTCCCGGCCGAGCAAACAGGCGCTTATCCCGAGCCTGATTCGATCGTTCATGATCCGTCCCTCATCCTTCTTTCAGCGTCAAAATTGCTTCCCGGATAGCTTCCCGCACTTCGGGCGATTCTTCGGTCTCCAGCAGAGTCTCCAGCCTTGAAGTCCAGGTCTCATCTCCCAGCGTCCCGGTCAGGTAAAGGATATCGCCCTTTATGGAGTCTCGAGCCGCCTCCAGGCGGTCCCAAAGAGGCTGCAAAGCTTCTTTGGCAAGCTCCGGGTTTTCATCCGCGATCTCTTCCATGACCACCATCGCCCCAAGCCGGACAGACCAGTCGGGATAGGCCAGAATGTCGATAAAAGCCGGAAAGATGCTGCCGGAATCGAGCATCATCCGCGCGATTCGGCTTGCATGACCCTCTTTCAGAATATCTTTGATGGACCTGGCGCTGAGCCGAGAAGGGTCTCGGTGCTCGAGGGCGTCCAGGACTTCTTCCGATTTCAATGCGCCCGTCCATCGAAACTGATCGTCGAGAATCACGGTGGGAACCGACCGAACGCTATCCTGCGCGGCCATTTCGGGGAACAGGGCGCCGTCGATTACTCTCAGCAAAAGAGCTTTATTTATGAAGGAAACAGGAATGAGCCGGCTCAAAACCCCCGGGCAGAAAGGACATTGCGGGGTTACGTAAATCTTCAGGCTTGCGGGCCACGGGATCTTTTCGATACGCGTTCTCACAGAGTCGGGAACGCCGGCTTCTCTCGTGTCGACCATCGATAAAAGCTCAAGAAACGGCTTCAATTCCCCCGCCTGAGGAAGAGCGTTGAATCGCAATGACCTCTCAACGACAATTGCAGGCGGCTCGCCATCTTCTCCATCTTCAGGGGCAATCCGGATCTTGGGGGCGAGCTTGCCAAGGCTGTCGAGATACACTTTGAATGCTTCGCTTCTCTCGTCTCGTGAGCGCACGAGGTTTACCGTTATGGACTGTCGCAATTCATCGTTCCAATGACGAAGGATCTCGACTTCTTCGGCTGTGAAATTCATCTTTCTGTTTTATCTCCCGGAGTTAGACATGACTTGAGTCTGCCTGGAGGCTGCGGCCCTACGGCAGCGCCCTCATTGGAGACGTCGCTGCCGCTCGGAAAAGCTTTGTCTATTGAATAACCAGCCCACATAGAAATTTGCTTAAGAATCAACCAGACAGAGGACGGAGCCCTTCACATTTTGAAGGATCTTGTTCGCGTGACTTCCCAAAAGGAAAGGCTTCCTTTCATGGAAGCTCTTCTTGCCCATCACGACGATCCGGAACTGGTGCTCTTCGATCTCGTTGAGCAGGTCTCTCGCCACGCCTTCCTTTGTGGGCAGGATGAGGGTCTCGATTTTCCGCTCGGGCACACCGCGTTCGACTAGCGAAGCGCGCGCTTCGACCATGAAGCCTTCAACCCGGCGGACCCAGTCGGAAGCCCATTTTTCGATGCGCGACTGGCGATCTTTATGTTCCGATGGGGCGAGAATATGGCCGTCGTCCCAGAAGGTCGGAGGCACCGGAGGCATGAGATGCAGGAAAGTGAATTTCAGGCCGGGGATCTGAGCGAGAAAATTCGATGCGTAAGCGGTAAGGGCTTTGGAGTCCGGGGCGCCTTGCATCGCCAGGAGCGCTTTTTGCGTCTGATGCAGCGGGGTGTCCACTATCCAGATAGTGGAATGCTTTGCATATTGAGCCACCTTGCTGGACACTCCGCCAAGGAGAAGGGATTCCAATTGGCTCTTTCCGCGCCGGCCGAGAGCGATGGTCCGAATTCCTTCGGCCTCTGCTGCGGCTATGATGTCCCGGCTCGGGTCCAAGCTGTCCAGCTTCAATTTGGATTGTATTCTATCCTTGGGAAAGCCGCTTTCGATAAGCCTTTTCATCGATTGCTCGATGACCGCATTCCCTACTTTTTCCTGCTGATTGTACGGGAGGCGGCAGGTCTCTTCCACATCGAGGCACAGTTCGCCGGGCATGAGCTTGGCTAGTTGCTGCACGCAATGAAATAACACCAGTTCTACGCCCGGTTGATCTTTCATTAATTGTCCCATTGTCGAAACAGCCTCAAATCCCCTTTCAGATCCGTCCACTGGCAAAAGTATCTTCTTTTCCATGAATTCCTCCTCAAATGAGCGTTTTCGGCCTATACCGGCAATGACGATCAGAGTGTTCGGCAAGACATATATTAACTATGCTTCCCTTATTTATGAACTGTTTTCACACAGTTTCTCTTTTTTCATCGTCTATGGCCGGTCAAACGCTTTGCCAACGGATAGGGGGGATCCGGCCAAGGATGAGTGGGATACAAACGATAGGGCGCGCTGGGCAGATGTTTGGAAAGCTATCCGGCGTTGAAAATCGGCGGGTTGTAAAGCTGGATATTTACCAAAGCTTGAGATTGGAGAAAGCGACTTCATAAAGGACGATCGCCAAAGCAACGGAATTTAGGCCCAAAGCGAGGACGACAAGCTTGCTCTGCACGGCCGGGACCACCTCTTTGAGGCTCTCGATATGGCTGAAAGGCGCTATGACGCCGATTCCCATACCGAACACAGCCCCACCCAGAATGCAGATGTATAAGGGATATCCCATGTACAGATACTCCCTTTGAAGGATGCAAAAAGGGCAGTGATGGGTCGGCAGCTCATAAAAATAAAGAGATATGAAAGAGATGAGCGCGGCAATGCTGACGATCAGAGCGATGAAGCTCATAGCCGCCAGGAGATAGGCGCCGTGTCGCGTTTTATAAAAATATGCGCTCAGGCAGAGCAATCCCGCCATGCATGAATAGAACGCCGCCTCTACGGGACCGTGAGGAAGCGCAAGGATTCCTGAAGTCACTCCGCCGGCGTCTGACGTGAACAGGGTTCCACAGCAGGAAGTAATGACATTGGGCTCGAGCTCGAAAAAGTAGCTTCCCTGCAAAGCCAGCTCCGCGATCACTACTGGAAAAATGAGCATGAGCAGAAGATACTTGGTTCTTATCAGCGGATAGTCGTATGCTTTGTTGTCGGCAAAATTCACTATCAGCCAAAGCCCCGCAAGGATGAAATTGACTATCTTGACGATAATGGTGGGATAGCCCCATTGATTGGCGTTAAGCGATCCGGCGGCGCACATGGCGCCGACAAAAAGAGGGGCCATATGGTCGACCGTATAGATGAACAGAAAAAGGGACAGGAGCTGAAACCCGAAAGCATAAATTACCATGGTGGAGACAAGATAGGTCTTCCTCTCGAGGCTCAACTGAAGTTCGCTTCCACTTTTGATGTCCCAATTTCTGAAGATGCTCACGCCGTAATATAAAGAATAAAAGAGCATGCCGCTCGTCAGAACGGAACCCAGTAAAATAGCGATTATGGCAGGGTGCAGAAACAATGGAAAGTCCTATGCTGTCAGATCACAATGGCTGGTTGCCGTCCACAATCTTACCGTCTCTCATCTCGATAACCCTGTCCACTACGTCCGAATCGAACACGATCGGATCGTGACTTGCTATGAGAAGGGTTTTTCCATCATTTTTGAGCTTTCTCATGATTTCCATGAATTCCCTCGAAAGCTTTGTATCGAGATGCGCCGTCGGCTCATCGGCTATCAGAACAGAGGGATTATTCACCAAAGCTCTCGCTATGGCGACCCTCTGAGCCTCTCCGCCCGAGAGCCACTCCACTTTGGAATTCACTTTGTTGCCGAGATTGAACAATTCCAGCAGATCCAGGGCTCGCTTTTTCAAGGAAGAGTATTTCTCACCAGTCGGATATCCGGGAATCATGACATTTTCGACAGCCGTTATTCCTTTGATCAGGTTGAACTGCTGAAAGATGAAGCCAAACATCTTGCGCCTGATTTCGGTGAGAAATCTCTCGGGAAGGCTCGTTATCTCCCTTTCCAAAAGCGTGATTCGTCCCGATGTGGGCCGCGCCATGCATCCCAGAATGCTGAGAAGGGTGGTTTTCCCGGAACCGCTGGGGCCCTTTAGAGCCGTCGCCCTCGATGCATCTATGGATACGCTCACGCCGTCAACGGCTACGAACTCATTGGGCTTCCCGGCATTGAACACTTTTCTTATGTCATTCAATTCGATCATGGCGGTCCTGCATTGATTCTAGAGTCTGGATCAGCTTCTCATGACGGAGTCCGGATCGATGGTGGCGGCTCTCCAGGAAGGCGCGATCGTCGCCACCGTATAAGGAACAACCGTCAAAGAGAACAGGGTGGCTATGTGGTGGATGCTGATGAACGGCGTTAGCCTGAAGTCCGGGTAAAGGACCGACCAGCCTTTCAGGGCGGGCTCAAAAATCATCGCTGAGGTAAAAAATGTGTGCGCATAAGCCAACAAAATGCCCACTATGAAAGAGGAAAGGGAGACGACGAAGCCTTCCCAGAATTTCATGATCAGCACGTCAGACGTTTCCCATCCCAGCCCCTTGAGAATGCCGATTTCCCGTTTCTCTTCAGCGCTGAGCCCGGTGGCCTTGTCCCAAGCCAAAATAATGAAGGCGAACATGGCGCCCGAGAGCACGAGGATTACCAATCCCCCTCGCCAGTCAAAAACCGCGTCGTAAGTCCGCAGTATCTCATCGCGCAAAATAGGCCTGGCGTCGGGAAGCAGTTGAGTTATCTTCGTCGCAATGGTGGGAAGCTCCCCGACATTCCTCACTTTGAGCACCAGGTCGGTAGCCCGCCCTTCTTCTATCCGGAAGAGCTTTCGAATATCTTGTTCAGCCATCAATACAAGGTCTGCGGTTATCAATTCCGATTCGGAAGGGAGGATCTCCTTTATTTTTAGAAACATATAGGAACCATCATACGTTTTGAAGGGGATCTTTCCGTTTTCCTTGACCAGAAGGCCCCTCGCCACTCCGTTCCCCACTATTATGGCTCCTGGAGGAAGGTTTTCATCCACCATGACGGTATAATTGGCGCCAATGACGCCGTCGTAATAGTATCCCCACAAACGCGGCTTTACAGACTGTATGCCTCTGATCCCTTTAATGGTTTCAATGTAACTCAATGGAATGTAGTCGTGTCTTCCCGCCACCAGTCTTTGAACCATCATTTCCGGCGCGCTTTTCAAAACCAGGGCGGCTTCCTTCTTGATGGCGCCGGTCAAGAACATCACGGAAGCCACCATCGAAATGACGAAAGCATACACGGCTATCAGAGAGAGGTTCTTCCCCTTCCGTCTCCATAGAGAAGAGAGCGTGAAATCGATAATGTTTTTATGCTTTTCAATGGGCTGCATGGACTCACCGTTTTGACCGCGGCTTCAAGTGCGGCGGCGGGCTTATGAGAGAGCCGGAAGGAAAGTGCTCCAGCGACAAGGGATAATCCTGAAACGGGGTATTCAGGTCAGCCATGCTCAGATGCCGTGAATAACGGGCGTCCGTGAAGAGGCTGAGATCGGTCAGCCCGAGCTTATGCGCCATCTCTCTTTTCTCCTTGAACAGCGCCGCATCCGCTTGCCGTCTGAAATGAGCATGGACGAACATCAAACAGAAAAGCATCAGGCTCAAAGAGATATAAGCAAGGAAAAGATTGGATTTTCGCATGCGCATCAATCAAGGGTCTTGATCAGATCAACGGTGATTTCGTTGAACCGAAGAATGGCTTTGCCGCTATGATCGACGATGAATTCCTTTGCGTCCTCCTCTTTTTCCATGGGAATCAGCTCTCTTCCCATGGGACCGTAGACGTCGCTCCCCTCAACATAGTAGGCTTTTAAGCCGTCGATTAGCTTGAGCTCATAGTAATCCGTCACATGAATGGAGTCTATGTCGGCTGTCGTCTTCGTCGGATTATATTTGGGCATGTTGAAGTAGTATTTCATCATGTCTTTTACGCCGTCGAAGTACGCATAAGAGCCGTCTTTGAAGAGTATCGCCACAATCCAGTCGGGATATTTTGCTACGAACATGCCGCACACGGGGCACTTATCTTCTTTCGAGGGAGCTTTGGGCTTCATTTCACCCGCATGCGCAAATCCAAAGAAAAATAAAGAGGCAAACGCAATAGTCAGGATCGATTTCATGATGCACTTCTCCGCTTCAATCGTTCATTGAGATTGTGAGTATCCCGCCCGGCGCAGAACAGCCATTCATTGGCGCTTCTGTTCCTGCATTTGATTGCGCCTGGCTTTCCTCTTTTCCTGAATCATTTTCGTATCCGCATACATATCTTCGTACGTCGCCTTTATGGCGTCGTCAAACGTGGCCAAACTACCCCCATTTTCCGTGATGAAGCTTTCTGCATCCGCCTTCTTTCCAAAGGCCCATTTAGCGCGCTTGGTCATCACGCCATCCTTCTTTCCACCAATCACCCAGGTTGCCGTTTCCGCGTCGATAAGCTCCTGTGTCCTGTAATCCGCAACCTTAAAGGATTTGACATTCTTATCGATGTTCAAGGCGTAATCCACTGCGCCACAGTGGATGCTGCATCCGGCCAACTGCGAGCCGTCCTCATATTCGATCAAAATCCTGCTGTAAGCATACTGCCGCCTATCCATGCCGCAGTGCTTGCAGGCGGGATAGCTTTGGATGTCTTGAAAAGGTTGCGCAGAAGCTATCATAGGAGCCGAAAAAATGAAGAGAGCCGCAATCACAGAAGCAATGAGCCGGATTCCCATTCTGAATTCCCTCAAGCGTATCATTAGAACTCCTCAACAACGGCGCCCCGCCCCGCAGGTCGGACTGAAAAGCTCATATTCGTTCATTCTACGGTAGAGGCTACTGTAACAGCATTAGCCGTAAAATAGCTTATATCCTCGATTTCACAATGGGGTAAATCGTGTATTTTAATAGTACGGCGTCCAATGCATATCTATTTAATAAAGCAATGTCATGACACATGACAAGACAAAGGATAGATCCTTCTTGAATAAGAAAAGAACCTGCCGGATACAATTCAGAGAAAGAGCTATGGCTGGCGACTCTTAGCCAGCGATTCCTCGATCTGGGCAAGGAGCTGCTCGGGAGTGGGAAAGCCGTGAAAACGCCTCCATTCTCCCCGGGCGCTTCCGACTATGGTTATCGGGATGTGGTTATGCTCTTCTATGCTCGAGCTGAAAAGCGCTCCCACGCCGCAAAGCACTTGGCCGAGATTGTTACTATCTCCGGTCAGGAAGATCCATCCGGGCTTAGCCTTTTGACGGTGGGCGTAAGCCTTCAATCGCATTGGCGTGTCCGTCCTCGGGTCAACTGTTACGGACGCCAAGACGACTGTCTTTCCAAGGCGCTCTCCGAGCATATCTTGAAGCTTGGTCAATATGAAGATCAAAATCGGGTAAGCGGTCGGGCAATTGGTATAGAAGGGAATAATGACGGCAACCTTGTCGCCGATAACATCATTTTTGAAGCTGACTTTGTTGCCGTCTTGATCCATGAGTTCTAGATCATACAGTTTGGCGGCAACAAATTCCCTCTTGGAGGAGTCAGCGGACGACTGCCGCGCAATTCGAATGTTTCCTGAACCAGCAGCAACGTGGTCGGCGCCATAACCTCCTCCCGTCATGGAAAAGGTTCGAGCCATGGCAATATGAACGCTGAAAAGAAGAACCGCGCAACAAAGCATTGTCACAAAACCGGTCAGGCGCATCATTCTACCAGGCATCTCCTCCACTTAGTTCATCAACAGCCTAGTACTCCTTGGCGGAAGTTTTGTCGCAGTTCCGGTGGGCAACGCTTCGCTTTTGCCCACCCTACGGCTCTGAAGAGCCCGGAGAATCGTAGGGTGGGCACGTCTTTTTGTGCCCACCAAAACTGGATGCGCATTTCCGCCAAGCTGTACTAGAGCTGGAAAAGAATAACTCCTCTTGTATTGTGAAAGAACCTGGATTCCCGCCTTCGCGGGAATGACTGCCGGCGGCGTTTCCCGTCATTCCCGCGAAGGCGGGAATCCAGAAAAACGATGACTTATTTCTTTCCGGCTCCCTGAGTCGGCGCTGTTCTCCCGGTATATAATCAGGCTTGCCACATTAGTACAGGTTTGGGAGCCGGGTTTTGACGGTTGGGCGCCGCGCAACGCCCGGTTTTTCATTCTTTCAAGTGATCCAGCCGGCTTTCATCGTCCAGAACATAGTGACAGGAGCGTCCTTTGCCTTCCCGGCTCAATACGCCGCTTTCAACCATCTCCGTCAATTCACGCAAAGCCTGGCGCTCGGAAATGTCGTTTTGCTGCGAATAATATTTGTTGGTTATGAATCCGTGGTTCTTTATAAACTCAATCGCCTGGAGCTGACGGGGGCGCAATCCCCATTGAGGTATTCTATCCCCGGGGCTGAGAGGAACGACCTTTGCGCTCTCTCTTTGCTGTCCATATAAGGCGCCAAGGCTTTCCGACGAAGAAGGTTTACGCGCGGGGGCGGGGTCCCTTACTTCGGAAGGAAGATCCCGCACCACGATTTTGTCGCCGGACGAGAGGATTACGGCTCTTTCAACCACGTTCTCGAGCTCTCGGACATTTCCGGGCCATGAATATTCCAGAAGATGGCGCATGGCTTCCGGGTCGATGGAAATAGAGGGCCTCCCGTCTCCTCGCGTATACTTTGCGAGAAAATGGTTTGTCAAAAGGGGAATGTCGTCCGTTCGTTCTCTGAGCGGGGGAAGTTGAACGTGCACCACATTGAGACGGTAGAAAAGGTCCGAGCGGAAACGGCCCTCCGCGACTTCGGCTTTCAGATTCCGGTTGGACGCCGCAACCATGCGCACATCCACCTTCAGGGTCTGACTGCCTCCAACCCGCTCGAACTCCATCTCCTGGAGAACGCGCAGGAGCTTCACCTGGAGCGGAGTGGACATCTCGCTGATTTCATCCAGGAAGAGAGTTCCGTCATTTGCCAGTTCGAAGCGCCCTTTCCTCTGGTTGACCGCTCCGGTAAAGGATCCTTTTTCGTGCCCGAAGAGCTCGCTTTCGAGCAGGTTCTCCGGCAGGGCGCCGCAGTTTACCGTAATAAAAGCCTGATCGCGCCTTGTGCTGTTGAAATGAATGGCCCTTGCTATGAGCTCTTTGCCCGTGCCGGACTCCCCGGTCACTAATACAGTGGCTTTGGTAGGGGCGACTTTTTCGATAAGCTGGTAGATGCGCTGCATCGGAGCGCTCTTGCCGATAATGTTGCTGAACTGATACCTTTCCTGGAGCTCTTGAGTAAGAAACCTGTTTCTGCGCACCAAATCGTGATGTTCCACGGCTTTCCGGATGGTGAGCTTCAGCTCGTCATTCTTGAAGGGCTTCAGAATGTAGTCGAACGCTCCCTTTCTCATGGCTTCGACAGCTTTTTGCACACTGCCGAAAGCAGTCATCATGATTATCGGAAGATCGGGATTTTTTGAATGGATGCTGTCGAGAAGGGCCATGCCGTCCATTCCAGGCATTTTCATATCGGTGATCAGCACATCGAGATCGCAGCTTTGAGCCGCCTCCAGCCCCTTTTGCGCCGAATCGGCGGTGAGGACCCTATAGCCTTCCTCGCTGAGAAGATCCTCCAATACCAGCAGGTAATTTTTTTCGTCATCGACAATCAGGATGGTCTGCATATTATATCGAGCACTCCTCACATTCGACTACACCGCAAGAACGGCATCCGGTTCCGGGCTCGGTTGCGTGAAAGGCAATCGCACTATCATGGCTGTTCCCTTTCCGACTGCGCTTCGAACCTCGACATCGCCGTTATGGCCGTCGATGATGCTCCTGACGATAGCCAGTCCCAAACCCGTTCCCTTTTCTCGAGTGGTGAAAAAGGGGTTGAAAATCTTCTTCTGGACATCTGGAGGAATACCCTGGCCCGTGTCATTGATCCGCACTTCGAAATGAGGCAGCCCGTCTTTACCGTTTCTTATAGCCGTCTTCACGCGCAGCACGCCGCCCTCCGGCATCGCCTGCACCGCGTTAGCCAAAAGGTTTACAAACGCGCGATAGAGGAGGTCACCGTCGGCTTCTATTTTGCAATCGCCTGCGTGGTATTCCCGCTCGATGGCAACGGAAAGCATCTGGCATTGCGGTTCTAATACTTCAAGGTTCCGCTCCAGCACATCCTCAATACGGCAAAGGGATACTCGAAGGTCCTTGGGTCTCGCGAAATCGAGAAACTCCGTGAGAATGTCGTTAAGACGCGTCGATTCTTCCACAATAATCGATGAGAGCCGCTTCTGCCGCTCGTTTTCTATCCGGCTGCAGAGAAGCTCCGCCGTACTCCGGATGATGCCGAGAGGATTGCGGATTTCGTGCGAAACGCCGGCTATCATTTCTCCAAGCGCAGCCAGGCGCTCGGTCTGGTGCAGCTTCTCCTCGAGCTTGTTTCTCTCGGCCGCTCTGGCTGCAATGGTTACTTCAGCCCGCCTCGCAATAAAAAGGATCATCACGAAGAGGATTCCCACAAAAAGCAAAGAGCTAACGACCACAATCACCTGAAAGCGATGAATGACAAGGTAATCATGCGTAACATCCTGGGTGATTTCAAAAACGCCGAGGACTTTGCCCCGTTTCCAGCTCATGGGGCGTTCTTCCCACATGGGAAGATATGTTTTGAGCTTTCGAGCCCCCATGCTCCATTCGAATCCCCAAAGCTCTCTGGTGTCTCCCGTAAGGTGCGAAACCGAATCATCCTGAAACGCCCTTGAGAAAAGATCCCCCAATTCGCCTTTCTCACCGACCCTTTCCCGCTCCGTGCTGTACGTGAGCGTCTGCGCAGGGTCGTAAATATTGACGCTTTCTATGGAAAAGCCATGGATGGTGTTCTGAACCACGCGATCGAGCCGGTCGTATTGCATCTGACGGCTCAGCCGGATTTCTCCGTCTGTTATCAGCGTCGGCACGGTAAACTGAAAAAAGACCTGATGATTGAGGTTTTCCGCAACAAGCTGCGCATATTGTTCGCTTTTGCGCAGCACGATATTCTTGGCCTTCTCAGAAATGAAGCCCGCAAGAAAAAGCGTGCATACGATAATAACCATCAGGCTGGAAAGTGAAAGAAACTTCACCAGGCGAAACGGTTTGATGCTTTCAGATCTCTTCTCTTCCATTTTTTCCATAATCGTGAATGGGGCAAGCAATCGGACGGCAATCCGGTCCGCGGCCCGCTACTCTTTCTCGTCTTTGGACTGCTTGGTTTCATTCGGCCGCATGAGATCCTCCACCCGCTTCCTCCTTCCGGACAGTGTCTCTCTCCATTTTCCTTCCCATCCTCTTGGCGTCGGATGATAGAAGATTGTCCCAGTGAGGGAGTCGGGGACGTAAGTTTCAGGCGTCCATCCTTCTGGGTTGTCATGAGGATATCGGTAGGCGCGGCCGTAACCGAGCTTTTTCAAAAGCTCGGTTGGCGCATTGCGGATATGCATGGGCACAGGGGCCGTTCCGGTTTTAGCCGCCATGGCCCGAGCTTTACCGAAGGCTGTATAGACGCTGTTGCTCTTGGGCGCGAGGGAGAGGTACACGACGGCTTGAGCGAGGGCGAGCTCCCCTTCCGGGCTCCCCAGAATCTGATAGGTCTGAAAGGCGGCAGTGGCCTCGAGCAGCGCCAGAGGATCGGCCAGACCGATGTCTTCCGAAGCCATCCGCACAATCCTGCGCGCTATGTAAAGCGGCTCCTCCCCGGCATCGAGCATCCGCGCAAGCCAATAGAGAGCCGCATCGGGGTCGCTTCCCCTTACGCTTTTGTGCAGCGCGGAAATCAGGTTGAAGTGCTCCTCGCCTCCCTTGTCGTAATGGACGGCGCGACGCTGCAGCGCCTCGTTCACTGCGCCGAGGTCCACCGAGCGCACCCCGTCTTCCCCCTGAGGCGTAGTGAGGACCGCCACTTCGAGCGAATTGAGAAGCACCCGGGCATCCCCTCCACAGGCGGCGAGAAGATAATCTTCCGCCTCCCTTGCAAGCCGCGCGGGATATTTGCCGAGCCCCCTCTCTTCGTCTATCAAAGCCCTTTGGATAATAGCTTTGAGATCGTCTTCCTTCAAAGGCTCCAACACGAGCACCTGCGCTCTGGATAAAAGCGGCCGAATGACTTCGAAGGACGGATTTTCAGTCGTCGCGCCAAGGAGAAGCAGCACTCCGTTTTCAACATGGGGAAGAAGCGTGTCCTGCTGGGCCTTATTCAGGCGGTGCACTTCATCCATGAAAAGCCATGTCCGCCTTTTCTCTCTTGCCCAGACCGCCCTGGCTTCATCCACCGCCGCGCGTATTTCCTTCGTGCCGGCCATAACCGCAGACAGGTAGACGAGGTGGGCCTGCGATTGCCCGGCGATGATCCTCGCAAGCGTCGTCTTTCCCGAGCCGGGCGGTCCCCAAAGGATGAGCGATTGGAAGCCGCGGTTTCGAAACAGGCGATCCAGGATTTTTCCCGGGCCAAGCAGATGCGCCTGTCCGACGAACTCCGCAACGCTCGCCGGGCGCATTCTTTCCGCAAGGGGAGCGTATGCAGCCGGGACATCCTTTTCTCTGGCCTGTTTGTTAAAAATATTGAGCTGCTCCATAATTCCGCGCCTGTCCGAAGATTATCAGCCCACTGCGGGTTTAACCGCGAGCCTGGGCGATTCAATCCAGCATCCCGTCTCGAGCATCCAGCATCAAGAGTCTAATTATATAAGACGAGCAGGTGGTATGACAGTGCAAAAATAGGTTAATTCGCACTTTTGGCGGCTTTGGAGGATGGATGCTCACTCTCCGAGGTAGGCTTTCCGCACGCGATCATCCTGGAGCAGAGTCTGGCTAGGGCCTTCCAGAATCGTCGATCCCGTTTCGAGCACATAACCGTAATCGGCTACATTGAGGGCAGCCACGGCGTTCTGCTCCACGAGCAGAATAGTCGCTCCCTGTTGGCTCACCAATCGTATGGCGCTGAAAACCTCTTCGACGACCAGGGGCGCCAGTCCGAGGGAAGGCTCGTCGAGCAGAACCAGCTTCGGACGACTCATGAGCGCGCGTCCAAAAGCGAGCATCTGCTGCTCGCCTCCGCTCAGCGTTCCGGCCAGCTGTATGTGTCGTTCGCGAAGTCTCGGAAAGAGCGAATAGACCCAGTCGAGCTGTTCGTTGAAGTCTTGCCGGTTTTGATGGTATGCGCCAAGTTCCAGGTTTTCGTAAATGGAGAGGTTGGGGAAGACCCGTCTCCCCTCGGGACTTACCCCGATCCCCATCCTGATGATGCTGTGGGTGGCGCTCCCGGCTATTTCCCGGCCGATAAACCGGATGGAGCCGGATCGAGGTCTTTCCAGCCCGACTATGGATCGGAGCGTGGTGGTTTTTCCCGCTCCATTGGCGCCTATAAGAGTCACGATCGAGCCTTCTTCCACTTTCAGGCAAAGACCCTTCAAGGCATGGATCCCACCGTAGTAAACGTGTAGATCATCTATTCGCAGCATATTTACTGTCTCCCAGATAAGCCCTGATCACCTCCTGGTTGGCCTGTATTTCGGCCGGCGATCCTTCAGCGATGGCGACGCCGTAGTCGAGCACCTTGATTCGCTCGCACAATCGCATGACGAACTTCATATCGTGCTCGATGAGCAAAATGGCGAGTCCGAATTTCCTGCGCAGCTCAGACACAAGAGCGGCCATCTCCATCGTTTCGAGAGGATTCATGCCTGCTGCGGGCTCGTCCAGCAGAAGCAGTCCCGGGCGAGTAGCCAGAGCCCTTGCGATTTCGAGTCTTCTCTGCAGTCCGTAAGGGAGCGATCCCGCTTTTTCCGACGCCAGATGTTCGAGCCCCAGCTCATGAAGACACTTCATCGCTTCTTCTCTGACGCGCGCATCTTCGCGCCTATACCGCGGCAGGCCGAGCATCGCCTCCCAAAAAGAGGATTTGAGCTTATGATGGAAGGGAACCATCACGTTTTCCAAAACGCTCATATCGGTAAAAAGTCGTATATTTTGAAACGTCCGGGCAATTCCCGCGGCTGTTATCTTCTGAGCGGGCAGACGGGTCACGTTATTCCCTCGCCACAAGACCCGCCCATGCGTAGGAGTCAGAAAACCGGTGATCATATTGAAAACGGTAGTCTTTCCAGCTCCATTGGGGCCGATCAGTCCGACCAGCTCTCCGGGCTCCATGGCGATGGAAAAGTCGTTCACGGCGACAAGTCCGCCGAATTGCATCACCAAATGTTCGACCTTGAAGAAATCGGTCATCGCCAAACCGCCCGTCCTTTATCTTGAAATTTTCGCCAACCGGGCAAACAACGCATCCCAGCTGAATTCGCGCCTGCCCATAATTCCGCGGCGCGCGAAGACAATCGTCGCCATGAGAATCAAGCTGAAGAGGACCATTCGCATTCCGGGAATGCCCGGAATCACGACAAAGCCGAAATCCATCGGGCTTTCAACAACTCTGAGCGCCTCGCCGCCCCAGGCGAAAAGCGCTGCGCCGATAACAGCCCCCGTCGTGCTGCCGAGTCCTCCCACGACGATCATGATGAGAAGATTGAAAGTGAGTAGGAAAGTGAAGAGCGTTGGAGAGATGGTGGTGATGAGGTGAGCAAGCAGTCCGCCGGCGACGCCTGAAAAAAATGCGCTCACCAGGAAAGCCAGCAGAAGGTGCTTGAAAGGATCGATCCCCATCGCCCTGGCGGCGGTTTCATCTTCCCTTATGGCTTTCATGGCGCGCCCATAACTGCTGTTGATCAATTTGGCGATCATCATGATGGTTACCACCGCCACGCCCCAAGACCACCAGAGGTTCGTATAGGGGGAGAGACCTTTCAATCCCAGCGGTCCGTTTGTAACGTTCTGGAGGGCGTTGCAGACCACGCGGACCACCTCGCCGAAGCCAAGCGTGACAATGGCCAGGTAATCGCCTCGAACTCTGAAAACGGGAAAGCTTATGAAGAGCGCGAACAAGGCGGCCATAACGCCCGCCGCAAGGAGAGAAACGAAAAAAGGCGCATGCAGGACGTTGAGCGGCCATATGAGAGGAGAAATGATGAAGCTCATCTCCTTTTCCGCCTGGCTCATGGTGAGCAGGGCGGACGTATAGGCGCCGATCGTAATGAAGGCGTTGGGCCCCAAATGCAGGACGCCGCAGAAGCCGTTGACCAGATTGTAGCTTACCGCCAGCGTAATGAATATGGCCATGTTGTTGAGAATGCGGACCTGGTAGTCCGTGCCGTACTGGTCGAAAAGATAGAGGATCAAGAAAAACGATCCGATGCCGGCTGAGCTGAACAGCAGATTTCTTCGGTCTTTGCTCATAATGGCTTATTCCGTTTATTATTGAACGCCGCGCGCCACGAAGCCGTTCTTGCAAGCGCAAGCCGGCGCCGAAAGCAATTCAGCTTTTATCGATTATGGGCTCTCCCATGATCCCAGTCGGTCTAAAGAGGAGCACAAGAATAAGGAGAACAAAAGAAAGAGCGTCGCGATACTGAGCCAACTGGGGTGCGAAAGCGACTATGAAAATTTCGCCGACTCCAAGCACAAATCCTCCAATGACGGCGCCAACTATGCTGCCGACCCCTCCCAGTACTGCCGCAATGAAAGCTTTTAGTCCAGGGAAAACTCCCATGAGAGGGTTGATCTGCGGATATTTCATCGCCCACATTATGCCCCCGACCGCGGCAAGAGCCGAACCTATAAGGAAAGTAAAGGAGATGATCCTGTCGAGATTGATCCCCATGAGCCTGGTTGTCTCAAAATCTCTGGAGGCGGCGCGCATTGCCTTGCCTATCTTGGTGCGGTGCACGATGTAGAGGAGGCCGAGGAGGAGGATAAGTGTGACGATGGGAGTGTAGACGGTCAATATCTGAACCCTCACGCCCCAGAAATCGATCACTTTATCAAAAACTTCCGGCCGCGGGAAACTTTTGGGGATTCCTCCCATAATCACGAGTACGAGGTTCTCCAACAGGAAAGAGGCGCCGATTGCCGAGATGAGGAGAGAAATGCGAGGGGCGTTGCGCAAAGGCTTGTAGGCTATCCGATCGAGAAGAATTCCGAGCAACCCCGTCGCCATCACGGCTAGAGGAAAGCTCAAATACCAGGGAAAGGCAAAAAGAGTAACGCCAAAGGCGGCGACATAGGCGGCAAACATCAGGAGATCGCCATGGGCGAAGTTTATCAAACGCAAGATGCCGTAAACCATAGTATACCCTATGGCTATGAGACCGTAGAGGCTTCCGAGAGAAATCCCATTGATCAACTGCTGCAAAAACACTGTCACCGTCACGCCCGCCCCTTTATCCGAAGCTTTTATAGCTCATCATAAGGTTGAAAATCATAAAAACGCCGGGTTGTCTAATAATCTCATGCCTTATCACTGCCCGCTGCGCTGACGCCCGATCCGCACGGCTGAAGGAATGGCCTCCGGCCTTTGACGGGTTTTCGCCGCGCGCATCAGGGGTTGATGCTGCCGACGGTTACGAACTTGCCCCCTTCCACTTTGAGAATCATGACTGCCTTGATCGGGTTTCCATCCTCGCCCATGGTGATAGAGCCGGACACTCCCTTGAAGTCCTTGGTGGCGACAAGAGCGTCTCGGATCTTCTTTCCGTCTGTGGACCCAGCCCTCTTTATCGCGTCCAGTAAAAGAAAATATGCGTCCGCCGCCAGAGCTTCAAAAGCTCCCGCCTCTTTCTTGTGCTTGTCCTCAAACCGTTTTATGAATTCTTTCGCTCTTTCCGTTGAAGCCGCGCTCTTATGAAAATGACCGGTCAGGTACATGTTCTCGACCGATTCTTTTCCGATTTCGATTAGAGCTTCCGCCTGGGCGCCGTCTCCCGTGAGGATCGGCGCCTCGATTTGGTGCACGCGAGCCTGTATGGCCACCAGGGCGTCTTCCGTATAGTAGTTTGGCGCATAGATGATATCGGGCTTTGCCGCCTTGACCAATGAAAGCTGCGCGTTGAATTCCTGGTCTCCCGTCTGAATGTGCGTCGTAACCACTATCTTCCCGCCGAGCTTCTCAAACTCCTTCTGGAAGAAGCTCGCCAGTCCGACGCAATAATCCTGGGCTATATCGATTATAAGGGCCGCGGTTTGGGCCTTCAGTTCGTTTCGGGCAAATCTTGCGGCTACCTCTCCCTGAAAGCGGTCGAGAAAGCAGGCTCGAAAGGCGTACTGTTTGCCTTGCGTCACCAGAGGGTTGGTGGCGGTCGGGCTGATGGAGGGGATTTTAGCTGCCTCGGAAATCGGGTTTCCAGCCATCGTGTTTCCGCTGATGGCCTCACCGATCACGCTCACGACCTTCTCTTTTTCCACAAGGATGGTCATGGCGTTCGCCGCCTCGATCCTGTCGCTATTGGTATTGACAAGCTTCACGTCGATCTTTTTTCCTAGCGCTTCGGGCTCCATCTCGCGCGCTATCTGAATGCCGCTCCATTCCATCTCCCCATAGGACGCAACCGAGCCGGTCATGGGAAGATAAGCTCCGAGCTTGATTGAATCCTGAGCCGCACACCTGTCCGCCGATCCCAAAAGGATGGCGGAGAGAGCCAAAGCAATGGTTAGCCACATCCTCTTCATTTTTCCTCCTCACATGGTTCATTCGGTCACAAAAATACGCCAAACGGACATCCCTACATACAAACAAGAACCGCCGTCGATCTGGCTTCAGCTATTGAGCGGATTATCACCTGCCCCTTGCGGCAGCCAAATCGCAACATCTCATATAAAGATGGAAAATATGTGATCCATTTGACCCCTGCAAGAAAAAACTCTCAAAAGCAAAATGCGCCTCAAGGCATTGAAATAGCTAAATATTATACCGTATCACCATGGATGGTCAGAAAACGCTCAGCTTTCCAATCAGTTTGAGCAGCCTTAATGAGTTGAAAAAACATCCTCAACTGCAATCCTGAGACGTCCTATTCAACCGACTCACATCGTAGCCCCGGGACTTCGCCTTTTCGACGAGATCTCTATAAATATCCTCATCCAGCACCGGAGCGCGAGACAGCACCCAGAGATACTTTTTGCTCGGATGTCCCACCATTGCGTATTGATAGTTCTCTTCATCAAGCGCAATGATCCAGTAATCGCCCTTGAAGGGCCAGAAGAACTGAACCTTCAGTCGCGCATTTCCCGTATTCGGCTCAACCCTGGCTTTTGCAGCCGCGACATCAAGCTTTCTGGTTTTTGACCCTCTTCGGCAACTATTCTTGACAGCAACATGGTCAGCCATCATGACGTATTCTGCCTTTGAGCAAAAGCAATCCTTTTGGAACCAAGCCGGAAATGAAGCTATCTCATACCATGCTCCCATGTATCGATTCAGGTCGACGTAGGCCACCGTATGGGACGGATCGTTCGCCGGTTTTGCGGAGAAGCAGCCTGCAATCATGATGGAAGCTGCTATTCCAGTCAGGATTTTCTTCATACATTCCACCTCCCTTTCGCTCTGTTCCATCACGCCCAACACTGACGACGCTTCGTTCGCCATCTAAAGAGAATGCTCTTCCGCTCCGATGGCAAGCCCCTCCAAGATTATCTTCTTCATCCAAGGCCGGCGACTTCAGGATGTGGGTTGCTCGCGTCAATCCATATTGTGAAAGAATCGATTTGGCGGTAAGTTTATATGGAGGCTTTGCTCTTTGAGGAAGAAGATCTCTTTTATTGCAATTATTTTTCTTCGGATATATGGTGCCTCTACCATGGGCTTTGAACGCATCCATGTCCTCTCCAGGGATGAATATCAGGTCGATCAAGAACCCTCAGCATTCGAGTGGAGAGGTTTACACTTTAAAATCACTCGAATATTAGACATGTGGCTCGAAGCGAGGATGGACCCTACCCGGTCTCCGTTTCGCTGTTTCAAGGTTCTCACGGATGGCGGGCGCGTTTTTACGCTGCGCTTTCACGAGCATTTTCGGACATGGAGTCTCCTGGTCCCTTCCGAGGAGCCTGATGGTTGAGCATTTTTATGTTCCACGTGAAACATTGTTCGCAACAGGGCGCACTAAAGGGAAACAATGGCAAAGATCATCGCAATAGCTAATCAGAAGGGCGGAGTGGGTAAAACCACCACATCGGTCAATCTCGCGGCCAGTCTGGCAAAAAAAGGCGAAAAGGTGCTCCTCATAGACTGCGATCCCCAGGGAAACGCATCGAGCGGCCTGGGGGTGCGCCTTCAACCCAATTCCACATCGCTTTCCTCATTTCTACTGGATGAGGCAGTTCTTCCTCCGATCCACCAGCCGGTAGAATCGGAGCCGCAGCTTTCACTTATTCCGTCCAATTCTCAGCTTGCCGCCGCGGAATGGGAGCTTTTCTCCAGGCCGGATTCCGAGCATTTGCTCCTTCGACGGATCGAGCCGCTCAAAGAGTCCTATTCCTATATACTTTTCGACTGCCCGCCTTCCCTCGGGCTTTTGACCGTAAACAGCCTCATCGCCGCACAAGCGGTTCTGATCCCGCTTCAGTGCGAATACTTCGCCATGGAGGGACTCACCCTGCTGCTCGATACGATCAGGAAGATAAAGATGCGCTTCAACCCCAAGCTCTCTATCGAGGGCATACTGCTAACCATGTTCGATCGCAGAAACAACCTCGCCCATCATGTGGCGACAGAGATACGCAGTCACCTCCAGTTCAGGGTTTTCAAGACGGTCATTCCCAGAAATGTCCGCTTGAGCGAGTCTCCCAGCTATGGCGCGCCGGCGATCGTCTATGATCCCACATGCATCGGCGCCAGGGCTTATCTCGATCTTGCAGAAGAGATCATCACACAGGCGGGAACGCAAAATGATTGACAAAAAACGCGGCTTAGGACGAGGACTCCAGGATCTGCTCTCCCCCACCGATTGGCTCAAGCGCGATGACATACAGCTATTCTACTGCCCCATTGATCGTTTGATCCAAAACCCCTATCAGCCGAGACAATCGGTTGAAGATGACCAACTTGAAGAGATGGTTGATTCCATCCGGGAAAAGGGCGTTCTGCAACCGATTCTCGTCGCAAGGACGGACAATCCCGAGCAATATCAGATCCTCGCGGGAGAGCGCCGCTGGCGCGCGTCAGAGCTCGCGGGGCTGAGCGAAGTGCCGGTCATTTTGCGTGAAGCATCATCGGCTGAAGCCCTCGAGCTTGCGCTCATCGAAAACATTCAGCGCCGCGATCTCAATTGCATCGAAGAGGCTATGGCCTATAAGAGGCTTCAGGAAGAATTCAGCCTCACACAAGATGAAATCGCAAAGAAGGTGGGCAAGAACCGGGCGACTGTCGCCAATACGTTGAGGCTTCTTCAACTTCCGCCCTACATCCAGGAGGATATCCTCAATGGCGCCCTTACCATGGGACACGCCAGAGCCCTTCTCTCCGTCGACGATCCCGAAACCCTTCGCAAGCTTCGCGATGCCGTGCTTGCGCAACAACTCTCGGTGCGCCAGACCGAGAAGCTGTGCGCAGGCCAAAATGCAGCGCAAGAGCCTCCGCCCAGAGTCATCGATCCTCAACTGACTACACTCCAGGAGACTCTTCGGGATCGTCTCGGATCCAAAGTCGTCCTGCGAAGAAAAGGCTCCAAAGGATCGATCACCATTCCTTTCGACTCGGAAGACGCCTTGGAAAGGCTCCTGAAGATCTTCGGATTATCGGTCTGATAGGACAAAGGATGGACATTTCATCTTACGCTGTCGCCTTCGGCGCATGAGGAGGGATTTCAGTTGATTCGCATTGCGGTTATAGATGGTCAAGGTGGCGGGATCGGAACCACGGTCATAAAGAAAATCAAGGAAGTTTATGGCGAGCGGGTCGAAGTCTGGGCGTTGGGCACCAACGCCATCGCGACGGCTCAAATGATGAAGGCGCGCGCCAATCGCGGCGCCACGGGAGAAAACGCCATATGCCACTGCGCTCATCAGGTCGACGTCATCATAGGTCCCATATCCATCCTGATCTCGCACGCCATGATGGGGGAGCTTACGCCCTCGATGGTTGAAGCAATAGGAACGGCAAGAGCCCAAAAGATCCTCCTTCCCTTATCTCAAGAGGCGGTCCAGGTGGTGGGAACGGTCCGCGAACCGCTGCCCCATCTCGTAGAAAAGCTGGTCAGCGAGATCCTGCCTTCCCATCTCGCTATTGGAGGCGCCGAGTGATCGAAGCACAGACGGCGCGTCCCACTCCGCACCTCATCTTGGGAGGCGCAAAAAGCGGAAAGAGTCTCTATGCGGAGCAGCAGATCTCCTCGCTTCCCGGTCCTTACGCCTATCTTGCGACGGGGCAGGCGCTTGACGAGGAAATGAAGCTTCGCATCCAGCGCCACAAAGAGCGCAGAGGCGCTCAGTGGGAAACCTTTGAAGCGCCGCTTCATATACTCGAAATCCTTGAAGCGCTTCAAAACAAAGGGAAGCCGGCGCTTTTCGATTGTCTCACCCTTTGGCTTACGAACCTTTTACTGCAAGGTGATGAAGAACCGGAAGCGGCAATCTCGAGGCTGACCGGTTTCGTCACAACTTGCAGCTACCCCTTGATCATTGTATCCAACGAAGTGGGATGCGGCATTGTGCCCGAGAATGCTCTCGCAAGAAGGTTTCGAGATCTCGCCGGGGCCGCAAACCAGCAACTGGCGAGAGCATGCCGCTCAGTCAGCTTCGTTTCAGCAGGGATTCCATTGGCGCTCAAATGAGATCTGAAAGCGATCAAGGCTCCTATATAAACTTCTTCATAGCGTTCGTTCAGCAACCCAGCCCATACAGCCTCCGCAACCGCCCAATACACCCATGCTCAGCACAGATGATAGACCATGGCAGCCCGAAAACCGGATGGCCGTCAATCGCCAACCAACCCTGACGCTTCTAAAGTAGGAAGCCGGTCATTACAATACAGAGAGGACTCTACATGTGGAACAGCTTTACAACCGCCCTAGCCTTTCTCACCATACTGCGGCTGCCGTCGAATCAGCCCGATGTCCTTAGCCCTCGCGATTTGGCCAAGAGCTTCTCCTTCTATCCCGTCGTAGGCCTCCTTTTGGGAGTATGCTGGCTCACAGCAGCGTATTTTTTGCGGCATGCGGCGCCTCCGCTTCTGTTGGCCGCGATTTTGACAACGCTCATGACGCTGCTGACGAGGGCGCTGCATCTCGATGGCCTGGCTGACATGGCCGATGGGATCGGAGGAGGCTACACTCCGGAAAGAAGACTCGAGATTATGAAAGACAGCCGCACGGGCGCTTTTGGAGCAATAGCGCTGGTGCTCGCGCTGATCATCAAAGTGGCGGCTCTTCAGGCCATCATCCAGAACGCCAACTGGACGCCGCTCCTCGTTATTCCCGCATTGAGCCGATTTTCAATGGTCCTTATGGCTTACCGAAGTCCTTATGCGAGAAAAGAAGGCGGCCTCGGACGCGCATTTCTTGAAAACATGACAATACGAGAAGTGCTCGCCGCAGCCATAACGGCTTCGACTCTCATGCTCCTGCTTCCCTTGAAGCTAATGCCTTATTATGCGGTCGCATTCTTATTGGGCGCGTTCCTTTTGCGCCAAATCGCCACGAAGAGTCTTGGCGGGATAACCGGAGACGTGCTTGGAGCGACAAACGAGGTAAGCGAGATTGTATTGCTTTCGATTGCGGCCTGTTGCCCGGCCGCCTCATCATGGCATGCCGGATTCTTTTCTTCTTGAAACAGATCAAAAAGGCTGGATGGAGTTTAGTGAAATGGCGCATAACGATGCAACACTCATCCAAATACTTCACGCCCTGAAAGAATCCGAAGGATTGTACGTCTCGGGGGCAGTTCTGGCGACTCGGCTCGGAATATCGCGCGCCGGAATATGGAAGCATATCAGGAGCCTTCAATCTATGGGCTACGAGATCGAGAGTCACCCAAAAGAAGGGTACAGACTGACGGCAATCCCCGACATGCTTCTTCCGGAGGAAATAACGCCAAATATCAGGACGGTATGGTTGGGCAAGAATTACTACTACGCGCAGGAAATGGGCTCGACAAACGACCAGGCGCTCATGATGGCGTCAAAGGGGGCGCCGCATGGGACAATCATCATAGCGGAAAAGCAAACACAAGGACGAGGACGGCTAAACCGCCGGTGGGAATCGCCGGAGCGGAGCGGAATTTACATGTCCATTATTCTCACGACTCCCCTTCCGTTGCGCGTGGCCCCACTGTCGATGCAGATAGCCGCCCTGGCGCTGGTCAATGCCTTGCGGGAGCGTTACGACCTTGAGGCGTCCATAAAATGGCCGAACGATGTGCTGATAAAGGGTAAAAAATTGGCCGGAATTCTCGCGGAGATGCAATCCGACCAGGACTGCGTCAAGTTCCTTGTCATCGGCATCGGGATCAATGTCAATCAGATGGGAAGCGAACTGGAAGGTCCCTTCCGTTATCCGGCGACATCCGTTGCATCCGAAGTCGGCTATACGCTAAAGAGGCAGGAGCTCTTCCTTGCATTTCTGGATCATTTTGAAATTCTGTACGATCAATTCACCAGTCATGGCTTCCAATCCCTTCACAAAGAGTTGGAGTCAGCTTCGGCGCTGCTTGGCAAAACCATTACCGTTCATTCAGGAAACGAAGAGATTTGCGGGAAAGCTTTGGGATTCACTCCCGAAGGAGCCCTTAGACTCTCCACAAAAGAGAAAAAAGAAAAAATCATCTGGGTCGGAGATGTAACCCAGATAGAGGAAAACCGTTAAAAAGCAATGCGCTTCGACAGGGAGTCGCGGATGGACGGCTAAGCGCCTCTCGCTCTCTCGCCAGCCTCCTGCCTCCGTTTGCATTCAATGCAAAGGGTCGTAACCGGCCTGGCCTTGAGACGATCAATCCCGATATCGTCGCCGCAGAGCTCGCATGCCCCGAAATTCCCGTCTTCAATGCGCTGCAACGCTTCACGAATCTTGATAATGAGCTTCCTTTCACGGTCACGTATGCGCAGCATGAAGTTTCTATCAGATTCCAACGTCGCGCGATCCGTCGGGTCAGGAAATGTCTCTTCCGTATCGGTCATGCCGGCAACAGTGCGCTCAGCTTCCACATAGAGCTCATCCAATCTCTGCAGCAACAACTCTTTGAAGTATTCACGAGTAGAAGATTCCATATGCTCATCCCCTGATGGTTAATAGAAAGGTTTTTTCGCTTAACACACACGCTCAAAAGAGTAAAGGGAAAAGGAAGGTCGCCAAGCCTAACCTCTCTCGTAAACGCCGCTTTTGCCGCCGCTTTTATGCGTCAACCGAACATTCACAATTTCAATGCCTCGGTCAATCGCCTTGCACATGTCATAAATGGTCAATGCGGCGCTTGTCGCCGCAACCAGAGCCTCCATCTCGACTCCAGTTCGATCCTTGGTGCGCGCCACGGTAGAGATCTTGATAGTATTGCGCTCCGGATCGACGCTAAATTCTATATCGACTCCGGTGAGCTGCAATTGATGGCATAGAGGAATCAACTCCCATGTCCTCTTTGCGGCCATTATCCCGCCCAGCCGAGAAGCTTCGAAAACGTTTCCCTTGGGGATGGAGCCTTCGGTTATCCTTTGAAGAGTCTCTTTGGCGACAACGACGAAGGCTTCAGCTTTCGCCTCTCTATAGGTTGAATCTTTTTCGGATACATCCACCATTTTAAGACGGCCCTGCGAATCAATATGCGTAAGCTCCGGCTCTCTCATATCCATTATGACGTTCACCCCTCTCCAGTCAGCAGATCCCCGATCACGGCGCTGTTCATTGGCGTCGTTCAACTAATTCATCAATGACCTTAATAGCTCAAATCTCAATGACCTTCAATAATCACTATCAATACCACCAGATCGCCAGGCATTCTCCCGGGGCTGCGCCAGTCCCCCGCGCCATGAATCCGCAATCTGGAGCCATTCTCAGCTCCAGCGGGAATCCACACACGGATGGAGCACTCTTCCTCGATCTCGCCGGTTCCATAGCATTGGCGGCAAGACTGCGCCGGAGACCTTCTCCCATTGCCAAAGCATTCCTTGCAAAATACAGATCGCACGTAATCGATCTGCTCATAAAAACCTTCACCAAGACTGCTTCTCGTCACCTGGAGGTCAAAGCGCAGATCATATCCGCTTCTACTGTCTATCGTCTTTTCGAATTGGAAACCGAAAACATCTTCAACAATATCGCGGTAAGAGCGTTTTGCCCTATCTTCTGCCGAGCCATGGGCGCTTTTGCCTCTTGCTCGTCCCTTACCGTACCCCCGGCTCCGATCGTATTGACCTCGCCTCGAAGGATCGATCAGAGTCTCATAGGCTTCGAGCGCTTCCCGGAAGCGCTCAGCAGCGCGCGGATCCTGGGGGTTCCGGTCCGGATGCCAGCGCAGAGCCAGCATTCTGAACGACCTTCTTATCTCCTCCTGACTTGCTCGCACAGATACGCCCAGAATCTTATAATAACAGCTCTTAACCCGACCGTAGGCAGACATTATTTCTTCACTTGGCCCCATGCGCCAGTCCCTGCTGAAACACTCATCGCTATGTCCCACAGGGCGCAATCAAAAAAAAGCTTCACCGACAACTCGTAAGCCGCCGCAATTCCAGTTCCGATGCGAAGCATCGCTCGATCCGCTCTATGAATCTTATTGTAAAAGGAACATAGCCATAAAACAAGATAGAACAACCGTCTGCAGAGGCGCAGGGCGGGAAGGCCGACCAGAAGAGTCTTAGAAGCCGAACAGCGTTCGCCATGGATTCGTATCGTGGAACGTCACCCGAAATTTCAGTTCAGCGAACAGACATCTCAAAACGATAGCCATTTGGGCGGGCGCGTCACAGGGCCGTATTTTGGGCCTTAAAGACCTCGCCAAAAGAAGCCATGCTGCAATCAGGGGGCAGACCAAAAATTGGCTTGTAGGGGGTAAATTCGACTTCGCCTTTTGGTCAATGCAAGCGGACTTGCCGCCATGCCGAACACGTCATTTCCTCGGCTTCGATTCAAACATTCCTCCCGGGAAAGAGAAGAATCCACCAAGGCCTGACATCTGATGCTTCGCCCGTTACCAAGGAGAACATTGTCGATAGACCGAAAGAAAACTGAGCAGATCCTCAGTTCAGATCACTCCCCGATAAAAAGCCAATCGCCTGGCGTAGGGACGGTAGTAGTCCATGAATTCCTGCTGTTCTTCAAAGCTCATTGCGATGAAGTTTCGACCTGCAGCAGCCAGCGCTTGAACTTCGCTGACGTTGGAACAGCCGACGATGGCAACCGAAATGGGCTGGGAGAGAGCGAAGCGAATGAGCATTTCCGGCGTCAGGCCGGCTGAGGGCGAGATATAATGAGAGCCGCCCAGGACTTTCATGGCGATTACAGCCATGCCCTTCTTCACGGCGGCGGGAAGCGCCGAATCCATAAACCCCCCAAGAACGGCTTCGACTGGATTGATCGGCATCATAACGGAATCGACAGGCCATTCCCTTATGGCTCTGGTCAAGATACCCGGATCGTGATGACCGGTGACTCCGATGAAGCGCGTCTTGCCGCTCGCTTTGGCTTCCTCGAAGGCTTCCAATGCTCCGCCGCGCCGCGAAATCATACTCAAATCCTCTTCGGTCCTCACATCATGGATTTGCCATAGATCGAGACTTTCAACGCCCATATTTTCAAGAGTCTGGTCCAAATCGGCAAGAGCGCCGCGCTTATCCCTTCGAGCCGATTTGCTCGTCTGAAAGACCTTGGCTCTCTGCTCGCGATGCTTGGGCCATACAAGCCCGTAATAATTCTCGCTTCCCGCATATGCCCTGGCAGAATCAAAGTACGCTATGCCCTGATCGACAGCGTCCCGAATCACCTCGCGAGCCGCTTCATCTTGCCCGTAGGTTCTCAGAACGCCTTCCCCGCCCAGTCCGGCGATAGTAACTTCGATTCCAGTCTTCCCAAAAGCTCTTCTTGGAATGCTCCGCATAACATCATTATCGCTCATCGAGATATCCTTCATATGCTGCAGTCCATAATATAGCATGAGTCTATTTACACCCGCTTGCGCAAGAGCAAACGACGACAACATTTCAACTATACCTCACATTGCATTGATCCGAGAATAGCTCTATTGTCCTTATTATAACGAAAATGACCTTGACAACGTCCCGGGGAAGGACTAACAATTCCAGAACTTTTGTAGTTTCATCCTCCGCTGCTATGCTTTGGAGGAGAGTAGCAGATACTGATTTCAGCATCAGTTATATTTTAGCTGCGCCAGCATTCGAGACGCACCAGCTATAGAGCTGGTCGTTATCCCTAAAGTCCGGATGAGGAGGGTAGTCGGCATGAACATAACCTCTATAACCCTCTGCCGGAGAATCAAACCTGAAAATCTTATGCTTACTTTCAGCTTTACGTGAGAAGTGGGTTTTTCTTAAACTGAGATGGGAGCTTGCTCGAGTTGATGATCTCAATCACCTCGCTTTCAATCAGGACAATAGTTTTCGACGCCATTGGGATATGAGAGGACTCTCTTTGATGTTAATAAAAGCAGATCCCCAATCCGTGGTCGAAGCTCATTTATTCGCATCGGTGTTGTCTTTTCACGGGGGGAGGAAGTCTGATGAGCTTTCACAAAATCACCCCCGAAACACTGCGGTCTATGCAAAGTTTGTTGGCGCGCATAAGGGTTGGGATACGCCACCCGATCGCCCTTCGATACCTCAGGGCGAACGGGACACCCCAATCCTTATGCGCGCCAACCAAAGTTTTGCGGTCTTAAAGAACAAATTTAGGGGCTGAAATGTTTGACCGGTGAAGCGATTTCTTTAGCGGTCATTCTGAAGGGTCAGCAATTATTGAATGTGGGCTATTAACAAAACATGTCAATGGAGGAGAGTGTGCTATGAAAAAAAGATTCTTGCGCGTTTTAATGGCTGTTACCATGGGTGTCTCTTTGAGTGGCTGCGCCGCGATGCAATCCGGCGAGTGGTGTGGTCGTGGGCAAGTAGTGAAGGAGACGCCTCCGCCTCCACCAGTTGAGAGGCCTTACACGCCTCCACCTCCAGCGCCTAAGCCGGCTCCGCCCAAACCGGACCGCAACTAGCATTACTTTGTCGCAATGTCGGCTCGACTCGTCATGCCGGCATGTTTTTAACCGGCATCCAGCGTAGCGTAAAACCTGGATTCCGGCTTAAAAAACTGCCGGAATGACGAACTGAACGAGTGTCTTGGTAGATGCTATCCGCGTTTCTACGGGCCACTCATCTTGTGACACAATCTTGCTAGACCGTTACCATCGCCCCGCCCCTTGATTAGAATCACGGGGCGGGGTAGCTTTATGGTCTTTCGCGGATAAGGGAATACATACGGCTTTTGTTAGGCATGCGCATATGACACAGAAGCCTCCCGCGCCAAAAAGAAATGCGGTCAATCCTCATGCATCGACCGGGTAAGCTCAGTTCCGATTCGCATCACCTCCCGCACTAAGATGTCAAAGTCCCCTCTACAGCTGCGATGATTTGTGATTGCGACATGCAGGTGCTTCTTTGCGCTGATGCTGACAATGGAGGCCACCGCAATCCCACGCTCCTGGAGCTCTGTCTCTATCCGTTTATTGAGGTCGTCTAGAGTCGCGTCGTCCAGGCCCGGACGGATATAGCGAAAGCAAACGACGTTTAGAGAAACCGGCAATGCCAGCTCCAGATCTGAAGAGGCTTCGATCAGCCGCGCAAGATAATGGGCCTGATCGATATTCTGCTGGATAAGACGCCCGTACTTTAGCGCGCCCTGCTCTTTTAAAGTCATCCACGCCTTGAGGGCATGAAAACCTCGTGACAACTCAAAACCGTAATCCGAGAGCCAGGGCTCGTCGATGCCGGTGAGGCCGCGCTCGCCTTCGCCATGCGCAAGATAGGTCGGGGTGAGAGAGAATGTCCGGCGGTGATCGTCAGCGTTTTTGATGAGAACGCAGCCGATGGGATAAGACAAGTACATCCATTTGTGTAGATCGAAGGCCAGCGAATCGCCTCTTTCCAGCCCGGCGACGAGATGTTTGGACTTTGGAGCGATAGCGGCCCAAGCGCCAAAGGCTCCATCGATATGGAGCCATAATTCCTCTTCGCTGCAGATGTCAGCGAGTCCATTGAGATCGTCAACCGCGCCTGTGTTAGTCGTTCCGGCGACTCCGACAACACAGATGGGAAGAAGACCATTCTCGCGGTCACGCTTGATTGCTGCTTTCAATGCTGTGAGATCGATCTGCAGAAGGCCATCTACCGGTATCCTGCACAACGAGTCGCTGCCGAAGCCAAGCAATTCAACGGCTTTTTGGATGGAAGAGTGCGCTTCTTCCGAACAATAGACAATCATTCGCTGCGGCGCTCCGCTCATGCCCTTTCGCCTCAGGTCAAAGCCGGCCTTTGTGTGGCGGGCGACTGCTAGGCCTATGAGGTTTGAGGCCGAGCAGCCGCTGGTCAGCAACCCGCTGGCGGAAGCTGGGTAGCCAAGCATTGTCTTGCACCAATCGAGAAGCTGCATTTCGACATAGTTGTTGCTGAGATAAGAAAATGAGCCGCTGACGGCATCCGTTGCCGACGCCAACAGATCTGCATACATCCCCATCACAGTGCCAGTTTCAGCGACCCAGCCCCAGAACCGAGGATGGCAGTTGCCGAGTTGATAGGGCAATATGTACTGAAGGTACTCCTCGTAAACTTCCTCTGATGACTGGGAGGCAAGTGGAAGCGCTCCTTCGAAATGCGCCTTTACGTGCCGGGGAGCATGCTTCCAGGCGGGACGATCCCGCAAGGACTTTACATAGTCCAGCGCATCGTCGAGTATGCGATGCCCCAATGCGCGCATGAGCTCCCAGTCGTTCGGGTCGAGAGTTTCCTCTCTCTGCAAATCGGTCGGATTCTTCACGATACTATCCTCTCTTTGATGTTTGATTCTAAGGAGCTGTGATGACTTATTTCTTTCCGACTCCTGAGAACGGATTTACCAAACTTTAATATCCACGGCAGTCAACGAAGCGCGCTCAGAATAAAAGACTCGAGCATGTCGTGATCGTCCAGTGAGAAATTTTTCCAATAGAAGACATGCGCATGATACCCCATCTGCCGCGCAAGTGTAATCGCCTTTGCCGGCAGGGCTATCTTGTTCTGTGATGATTGAACAATCGTAACGCCCGGTTAGCCTCTATTCCAGTCACTTCTGCTGTTGGAATCAGCCCTGAAGGGGCGAAATACCATAGCCCAGGGCATCGCCCTGGGTAGAGATCCCGCCATACTCTCATCCAAGCCCTGTAAGGGCGAGATAACCACTTTCTGGATATTTCGCCCTTTCAGGG
>CAZOEL010000033.1:0-58212 GCA_964578835.1 uncultured Syntrophobacteraceae bacterium
AACGACAGGATAAGATCGTGGGTCGCTGCGCTCTCACGATCTATCCTTATTCGTTCCAGGATAGTTCAGGGAAGTGTTGCCAGAAAAGTGAATGCACGAAGCGCAACTGATGTGTCATTATAGTACTTGATCAGGGTTCATCAATGGATTATTATGTGGATAACAATCCATATAAGGAGCAAAAATATGAAGACTATTCAAATGACCATAGATGAACCATTACTCGATGAAGTAGATCAGGTGATCCAGGATCTCAAAACCACTCGCTCAGCATTCATCCGCTCAGCCTTGCAGATAGCACTTCGGCAGTACGCTATCTCAAAGCTCGAGCAACAGCATGCAGAAGGGTATGCCAAACATCCTGTGGCGCCGAGTGAGTTTGACGTTTGGGAATCGGAGCAGGCATGGGGGGAGCCATGACTCAAGGAGATGTATACTGGTATACATTCAAAGAGCCGGACAAACGCCGTCCGGTTCTGATCCTCACACGTAGCTCTGCTATCCAATTTCTCACTTCCCTCACTGTTGCTCCTATCACTACAACAATCCGTGCTATTCCTACTGAGGTGGTGCTTAGCCAAGCTGATGGGTTATTCACAAATTGCGCAGTGAATTTGGACAATATCCAAACCGTCCAGAGATCAAAAGTGGGTGCTTTCATCACCCATCTTTCATCACATCACATGCGGGCAGTTAGGAAAGCCATTGAATTTGCTCTCGGCTTCGATGCCCTCCGGTGAACACATCCTGTTTTCTACCAAGCAATGCGATAAACCCGGCAAAATCTTGATGTGTCACAGATAGGGTTCATCTCATACAAAGTCCCAACATCGTCATGCAGTCGGACGAGCAACCACGCGGCAAGTTTACCAGTATTTTGAAAGTTGGTTCTGCGTGGTTGCTCGCCGCTGATGACGGGCGTTCGAGCTAGTCAGCCACCATAATTCGGAGTGAAGAAAAAAATGAGTGCAAACGATTTGGTTTTAGTTCGGCAACTTGTTTCTCAGCGAAAGAGCGAAGTAGCGCCTGATCTATCTGATAGCGAGTACTTCGAAATCCCCCGATGGGTGCGTGCCCGATCGACATCGACGTCATAAATATAACGGAAGAAAAGCAGTCCAATTTCTGGAGCGCTGAAGTACAGGGCGAAGGCTGAGCTCATCCGCTTCAAAGACAGGGAGAAGTTGAGAGCGATCCAATCCGATCCTCAATACGACTTCCGGAATGCATCCGAAAGGTCTCTTGCCGCGCGCAAATGTTCACAGAGAGCCATAGAAGCTGGAATCACGGGAGGCATACCGGGCGGTCTGAGGTCACATCATAAGCCCTGGGCGGCGCCGGCAACAAGTTGGCCGACGCCCCGAGTGGATTAGCTGAAAACTGAAGCGTCGAGCTTGAAAAAACTTGCACGGACAATCGCGCTGTCATACGTTGTCTTCATTGCGGCGCAGGTTGAAAGCTTTTCCGATGAAGACAAATCGCTCGACATGAAGGCTTCATATGATCGCACTCTGGACAGGGTTTCTAGTCTGCACGGCTGTTATTGTTTATTCCGGAACACAGCTTTCTAAATACGGCGACATCATCGCCGAAAAGACAGGCCTCGGCTCATCGTGGATCGGCGTTGTACTCATGGCTTCGGTTACTTCCCTGCCCGAATTGATCACAGGGATAAGCTCGGTCACCTACGCCGATGTTCCCAATATCGCTATAGGAGATATCCTCGGGAGCTGTGTTTTCAATATGCTCATCCTGGCTCTTCTCGACGCTTTTTATCCACTCATGCCCATTTCTGCAAAGGCCCACCGAGGGCACGTCCTTTCAGCAGCCTTTGGGATTCTCCTTCTGACTATTGCGGGTTTGAGCATTTCTTTGGCTAAAGATGTTTTCCATTTCTACGGAGTAGGCGCTTACAGCCTCCTTTTTGTAGTGATCTATTTCATAGCCATGAGGATGATTTACTCTTTCGAAAGAAGACAGATGGCTCAACTGGCGGTTGAATTGGAATATGAAAATATAACCACCAGAACAACTGTATGGAGGTTTGCCGCCAATGCCGCTGTCGTGATCGCAGCAGCCATATTTCTCCCAAAGGTCGGCGAGGGAATCGCCGAGTCCACAGGGCTCGGGCAGACCTTCGTCGGCAATGCTTTCATAGCCCTCTCGACGTCACTTCCCGAGGTGGTGATCTCCATTGCGGCGGTCAGGAGGGGCTCGGTGGATCTCGCTATCGGGAACCTGTTTGGAAGCAATATTTTCAATATGTTCATTCTTGCCATCGATGATGTCTTCTTCAGGAAAGGCCCCATCCTATCATTCACCGATTCCACGCACATCATTTCCGCTTTCTCCGCCCTCGCCATGACCGCAATAGCGATTATCGGGCTGACCTACAGGGCGGAGAAAAAGCGATTGTATCTGGCTTGGGATTCAATCTGCATCGTAGGCGTGTTCATTGGCAACATCATGCTGTTGTTGATGCTCAAGTGAGCCCCCCTGTAGCCTTTCCAGGGCGTTCGCGCGGTTCGCCGTCATATTTCTCTCCGGGTCAAAGCCCCGCCGGTCTTCCTTCAAATGCGGAAAGCGCGTGTCTCTTGCCGAAAAGAATGTCGTACTGAAGCATCTCGAGCCCGCGAAGGAACGGGTGATTGTCTTTTCCCGTCACAAAGTCCACCAGGTTTCCGCCCGATTCCCAGAGAAACTGCCTGTGAATAACGGGATACTTCTCGATTCCGTTGGATAGATACCGCATTTGGTCAGGCATATCGATTCCGAGCTGCCTAAGCAGGACGGGTGGAAAATAGACCGGGCTCATATGCTCCGGAATGAAATCATTATCCAGAAGCCCTTCTTTGTTTGCCCAAAGCAGGCAAGGCACGCTCGCCATCTCGAAGTAGTCTTCCAAAGCGTATTCGGCGGCGTCTGAAAAGATTGCTCCCGACTCGCGGTAGAGTGCGAACTCCGGCCCGAAGCTTGGCAGATGATCGCCGCAAAACAAGGTGATGATCGGCTCGGAGCGGCTTTCCATGTATTCGAGAAGGCGCGCAAGCTGCCGGTCCGCGTCCCTGAGGCCGGTGACATAGGTTTGGAGAGCAAGTCTGAGCCTTTCGGGGTAGTCGCCCTTCACCTCGACCTCATCGGGCGCATAGCGGTGAGGATCATACTCCCCGTGGTTTTGCATCGAGAGGGCGTAGATAAAGAACGGTTTGTCGATGCTCTCGATAGTGTCTATAATCCTGTCGACATGGGCTTCATCGGATATGAACCATCCCCGCTGCTGGTCCTCGCTGAAGTCCTTGAGCGAGATGAACTCCTCAAAGCCAAGCTTCGGGTAGACTTCTCGTCTGTTCCAAAACCAGTCATGATAGGGATGAATGGCGATGGTTTTGTAACCGTGTTCTCTTAAGATCTGAGGGATGGAGGGAGGCGCGCCTCTTTTCAGGTAATGATCGTATGGCACAGCTCCGGGAGGCAGGAAAGCGTTGCTCAAACCGGTGAGCATTTCGAACTCTACATTGCTCGTACCTCCTCCAAACGTCGGAGAGACCATCCGGAAGCTGGGGAACCGCGATTGAAGCTCCCTGAAATTTCTAAGCGGGTCTTCCGCCGCTTCATACTTCACATGCAGTAGATCGTAGAAGGATTCACTGACGAACAAAACCAGGTTGATGGGCTGATCCATTTTTTTCAGCTTTTCAAGGGACTTGGATGACACAATATCGTCAAGCAGTCCATGGATGGCGGTCTCACAATACTCTTGCGGCTCATCGATGAGTATCGGCTGCACGTTCAGCATAAAAGCCAGCAGAAACCCGTTCTTCTCATAGTTCGAGCGCTGATCCCAGACAGCATTCTCAAAGCCTGGAAATGAGGGGAAGCTCTTGGGGAGCTCTCGATGATAGATGCACAAAGAAAGGAGGGCGGGAGCAATTGCGAAAAGACTGATGCGGCTGCGAAATCCAAGTGGCTTCTCCCTGTTGATCAAAATACAGAATAGGATAAAGATCGACGCCGCAAAAGGATGAATGAGGGAACGGGGAAAGTATTTTATGGAGAGCGATGGCAGCAGAGCAAAAATCTGCTCGAAATAAAGAATATCCCAGGCAAAAAAGGGCTGCTGCAAACGAGAGATCTTTTCGTAGTTCACGAGTGAGACTAAAAGCAAAATTATAAAAGATGCCGAAGAGCCGGAAACGACCCGGCCAAACAGAGCTGCGAAGAATGACATTATGCAGAAGATCAGCGCCAAATTGGCGATAACGACATGGGGCTGGGAAGCAAACCACCTAAGAGCGGCCCATGGACCGCCCCGAGCGAGGGCTTCCTGGAAAAAGAGCGAAAGCGCTCCCAATAAGACAAAAACTGCGAGCTTGATCCGTTGGGAGTTGATTCTATTTTCGAGCTTGAACATTTCCTCTTCCTCCGCAGTCACGATAGCTAAGCAACATATGTTCTTTATTTTCTATGGCTCTCAGCCCAGCAAACACGCCATTTCCGGCCGCAACCGGAATGGGCGAAAAAAAACCGCTGATCACGAAAATCCATCGTGATAGCGGCCCGACTATCCAAATGCCTCTGAAAAACCTGACCGGTTACCAGACCCAGTAAACGGATAATTGAGAGTTCATTAAAACAAATAACTTCAATTCCTGTCAAGCTCGGCGTTTGAAAGTGATGAAATTCTTCCGTATGCCGTATGCTCTCACGGCGTTCGCAATGAAGGCCGGATCCATGGGCCATGAAATATCGGGCGAGCCCAATATGAAAGAGATGCATCCAAAATCGAGAGGATGCAATGTCGAGTTGGAAGTCAGTCCAGCCCCTTTCGCTGTCGCGAAAGCGCATTCATCACGGCATGCACAAGGGTAGCCAGAGGAATTGCAAAGAAGACTCCCCAGAAGCCCCAGGTGCCGCCGAACACCAGCACGGCTACGGTGATCGCCACGGGGTGCATGTTCACTACACCTGAAAACAAGAGCGTAGCCAGCAGGTTGGCGTCCAGAATCTGGAGCACCACATAGGCGGCCAGCGCATAAGCGAGATCCGCCCCCCAACCCCACTGAAAGTATCCGATCAACGCCACGGGCGCAGCCATAACGGTTGCTCCAATGAACGGAATGAGCACCGAAAGCCCGATGAAAAGGCTTATCAGCATGGCGAACTCCAACCTCAGAGCGCTGAAAGTCAAAAAGCTCGCAGCCCATAGAATAAGGATCTCCCATGCCTTTCCCCGGATGTAGTTGCCTATCTGCCGGTCAACCTCACGCCAGACTTCCGTAACCAGACTGCGCTCCTTTGGGAGAAACCCCGAAAGCCAGCTGAGTATGCGGTCCTTGTCTTTTAAGAAGAAGAACACCAGCAGAGGTATGAGGAAAGCATAGACCATGATCATGATAATGCTGCGAACAGACGCTACGGAAAAGGTGAGAACTCTCTGACCCACCGAGCCCAGCTCCGAGCGTAGCGCGGCGATGAGGTTCAGAACCTGCTCTTCCGAGATGAAGTCGGGATACAGCTCGGGCAGTCGCAATAACTCGCGTTGCGCCCGGGAGATCATGGAGGGAAGCTCCTGGAAAAGCTGAACCACCTGTCCCCATAAAAGAGGCGCCATGGCTAACAGGATAAAGAGCAGAAAAACCATAAAACTTGAAAAAATTGCGAGAACGGCTATTAAGCGCGGGACCTTGCGCCGCTCGAGAATATTGACCAACCCTTCGAGAAGATAGGCGACCACGACTCCAGCAAATACCGGGGCGAGCATTTGTCCCCATACGACGATGACCATGAAGCCCATGAAGAGCAGAAGCGTCAATACGACTACCTGGGGATCTTCGAGATGACGTTTGAACCAGTCTTTGAGCAGACGCATCGGGGATACTCATAATTATTTAGTTTCACGTGGAATTCAAGCTGCTACGGGCGTGGATGCTCTCCGAGTCTCTCCAACAACCAACCGGCCATGAGGCATCCCTCTTCTCTCGCAGGGGCCGCATCCATCCGCGCTGCTCCACCCTCTCTGGCGCTTTCAGGAATTAAGGCGCACCGCAATGTCAGGGATCTTCATCCTCTTAAGGGTCCTCTTTCTCTATCCTGCGCTCGATTGGAGTGAGCAGATTCAGGGTGAGAAAGGTAGCGAGGCTGATCAAGACAGCTATCTCGAACCGTCCATGGGCCGCGGCAGCCCCGAGGATTCCGGTCGCCCAGATGCTTGCGGCAGTCGCTGTGCCTTTGACCCCATTGCTCCCCTTGAGAATGGCGCCTCCCCCGATAAACCCTATGCCTGTCATGAGGCCCTGGAGGATTCGAGCTTGCGGCTCCGAATCCGCGCCCACGACTTTAAGGGAGAGAAAAACAAAGCCGCAGCTCGCCATGGCGACAATGGGGAATGTGCGAAGGCCCATGATGCGCGTAGATTTCTCTCTCTCCCAGGCGATGGGTATGCTCAGCAGAAAGGCGCCAACAGTCTTGATCAGAAACTCGAGAGCGTCCGTCCACAGTTCCTCCGGAATGTCCAAGCAACCGCTCCTCACATACGCAAATCGGTTTTCCGGCCCGTTCAACAGCCATGCAAATAAGCAAAGACCGGAAGACTCTCCACCAGGATAATCAAGGAGAGAAGAGCGTTCAAGGGTCTGCCCACTTTGGACAGGTACTCTCCCCCTTCGTCTTCCGTCGCGTATCGATGTCTTGCGTCTCGAAGCGCGTCGCGATGAGCTATGAAAGTCGCAACGAGTGAGAACGCCAACGAAATCGAGCTGACAAGCAGGATCATCAATGCGACGCGACTGACGCCAAAATACGATGAGACCCCCCAGTTTCCAACACACCCGAACTCTCCAATAACATAGATCGTTATCAAATGAAAAGTCCAGGCGACGCCTCCTCCAAGAAAGGCAAACCAACGCCTCCAGGCTCCGGGACGCGTCAAGAGGATTTCTGCTGCCTGCATGATGCCATCTCCTACAACACATGTGGCGAAACGTAGATGACCAGGAAAACAAAGAGTCCCGCCGCTACGGTAAAGAACCATAACAATTCGTTTACTTGAAGCCAGAGAGCAGTCCGTGGGGCATCGAGCGCCACACCCGCGCGAAGGGATCTGACGATCGATCCCGCCTGTAGAGCGATGCCGGTCGCTGCGATCAACAGCACAAAGCCATCCAGGCTGAAGAAGATGGAGGCATAGGCATTGGCTGTTGGGAGGAAGCCGGCCGTCAGCAGGGCTGCAATCTCTCCTGCAACAAAGCCGATCTCCAAGATTATCGCGGCGCACAGGCAGAAGATGAGCAACATGCGGTGGCTTCGGCGCCATGCCCATGCGCTCCAGGCCTGAGCTATGCCTGCGGCTACAAGAGAAGCGTATGCAGGCAGCGAGATGGTTAGATCCGGCAAAGGAAGCCCTGCCTGCGGCCATTCGCCCGAGTAGAGGCGTAGATAGAAGTAGGAGAAGACCAAAGCGCCGAGAATGGTAGCAAGAATCCCGATAAGTCCCAGCATGCCCCACCAGCCCACCGATTGCCTTCCGCTGCTCATCAGCGGGACTGTGAGCCGAGAAGCGAGCTCTTTCGCCTCTTCTTCGGGAATATCCGGCTCGGCCGCAGCCCACCATCCAATGATGGCCAGAGAGACAACCGCCGCCGCGCCGGCAGTGATAAAGCTTTTCGCGAGAAAGGAGACGGCTGTAATGAGAATGGCGACGGCGGCCCAGAAGGGAACCTGCGTGGAAGTGGGAAGATACTGCAGCGCCTGAGGGATTGCGTTGGTCGCATCGGTCAGGAGCGTCGCCCGCCAGCCGACAGGCCGACAATTCAATTCTTCGGAAATCGCGTTTAGCCTCGCGGTGCGGGTGTCTGCAGGGCTTTCAGGCAACTCCTCGAACGACTGGGCTCGCCATTGCGGGTAGAGGTCGCGCACCACCGGCGGCTTCATGAACCCGTAGGGAGGCGGCGGGGATGAAGTAGACCACTCCAGCGTCCCTCCATTCCAGGGATCGTCGCCTGCCGGTCGACCGCTCCGAACGCGCCAGGCAAGATTAAGCAAAATGATGACAAACCCGACGGCGAGCACGAAGGCGCCGACGCTCGAGATGAAGTTGAGCAGCCCCACTCCCATTTCTTCAGGATAGGTGTACACTCGCCGACGCATGCCAAAAAGCCCGATAACATACATTGGAACGAAGGCAACATTGAAGCCGACAAACGAAAAGCCGAAGCCGACCCTACCCCAGAATTCGCCGATCATCCGCCCCGTGATCTTTGGCAGCCAGTAGTGTATTCCCGCAAAGAAGGGAAATAAGGCGCCGCCGATCAGCACGTGATGAAAATGCGCAACCACGAAGTTTGTGTCGTGCACCTGCCAGTCGAAGGGCATGGAAGCGACCATGACTCCGGTCAGGCCGCCGTTTACGAAGATAAAGAAAAATCCGAGGATGAAAAGCAGAGGGAGGCTGTAGCGTGGGCGACTCCCCCATAGCGTTGCGATCCAGGCGAAGATCTGTACGCCGGAAGCCAGAGCGATCATCATGCTTGCAGCGGCGAAGAAAAGCATAGAGAGATCCGGAAGCCCCGCCGTGAACATGTGATGCGTCCATAACCCGAAGCTCACGAAACCGGTCCCAACCACAGCGACAACGATGAGAGTGTAAGCGGCAAGACGTCTTCGGGCAAATGTCGGAACGATCATGGAAACGACGCCCGTAGCGGGAAGAAAGATGATGTATACCTCGGGATGCCCAAAGAACCAGAAGAGATGCTGCCAGAGGAGAGAACTGCCCCCCAGTTCGGGATTGAAGAACTGGAACCCCAGCGAGCGGTCCAATTCCAGCATGAGAGAAGCCAGAAGAAGTGGGGTAAAGGCGAAAATGATCATGATGCCCGATACCAGGTAGGTCCAGACGAGCGGGGGCATGTGCTGGATGGACATGCCGGGAGCGCGAAACTTCAAGATGGTGACGGTGAGCTCGATGGCTGCGCTGAGACCTGCAATCTCGACCATGCTGAGCCCGAGAAGCCAAAAATCGAGCCCTGGTCCCGAATATTTCGGACCGGAGAGAGGAGTGTAGGCGGTCCAGCCCGCATCGGGCGTCACGCCGAACAGAAAGCTTGCGTACATGGTCAGTCCGCCGAACAGGTACAGCCAGTAGCCGAAGCTCGTGAGACGGGGAAACGCAACATCCCGCGCTCCGATAAGCATCGGCATAAGATAAAGCCCGAGGCCCTCCATGAAAGGCACGGCAAAAAGGTAGAGCATGGTGGATCCATGCATCGTGAAGATGCCGTTATAACTGTCCGGCCCCAGCAGGGTATTATTGGGAAAAGCGAGCTGGGATCGCATCAGGAGAGCCAAAAGGACGGCCACAACAAAAAAGGCGATAGCCGTCACCATGTAAAGCTGCCCCAAAGGGCGGCTATTGACTGTAGCAATCAGGCCGTACAGCCCGGAGGGCGACTCCCATGTTTCCACAAAACGCTGCTCGGAGGCGGCGCTCGTCTTGCCTTCTCGTGTCATTGCAGACTCCACAGGTAATCCACCAGGCTGTGCAGATCCTCCGGAGGCAGGTAAAATCGAGGCATCAGGTTACGGGGTTTGAGTGTTTGCGGGTTGGCGATCCAGCCGGACAAATTTCCAATACTGTTCGGCAGCTGCCCGGCCCCGAGCGTTAAGCGCGAGCCCACCAACGTGAGATCCGGTCCTGAAGTCGCCTCGGATAGTCCGTTGATCGCATGGCAGGCCGCACAGCCCGCCTCCATGAAAACGTTTCCGCCACGCTCGAGCCAAGGGTCGGAAGGAGCAGTTCGCGGCTGTCTTGCGCGACGGAGCCAGTCCCGAAAATCTTCCTCTGTGTGAACCACTTGTCTAAACGCCATGAGCGCGTGAGGTCCTCCGCAATATTCGGTGCACGTTCCATGATACACCCCCGGCCGCTCGGCCTTCAGCAGCAATTCGGTGGGATGATCCGGCAGCAGATCCCTCTTGCCGCCAAGTCGAGGAATCCAGAAGCTGTGAATGACTCCATCCGAAGACAGCTCATAGCGGACCGAGCTCCCAACCGGAACGTGGATTTCGTTCGCATCCACAATCCCATAGTCGGGATATCGAACCTCAAACCACCAGTGACGGCCGATGACCTGAACCCTGAAATCTCCCGGCCCTTCCGTAAGCTGAACGGTGATGCGGATGGTGTGGACAAGCATCAAGACAAGAATCAGAGCGGGAATTGCGATGCCGCAAACAAAAACAAATCGAGAGCCCAAGACGGGTCGATCCCGTCTTCGCGCCACAAGGGCCAGAACCATAAGAAGCAGTGTGACGAGAAACACCGCTCCATAGACGCCGAGCATCTGCCACCAGAGCTCTGCAATGCGCTCTGCGTTAGGCCCTCCCGGATCGAGAATGGAATGCGGGCGTTCAGCCGCCCAGCAACTGGAAGAAAGCGCCGAGAAGAGCATCAAGGCGAAAAGAGCAGTCAGGTACACAATCGAGTAGCGGAAAAGCTCCTGCGCCGACTGGCGATCCCTTCGGCGCCGGAGCAGGACCGTCTTGCGGACGAGATTCGCTCCCAGCAGCGCAGCCCCGACTGCAAAGCTCCACCCGAGGTCTGCGCAGATCCCGAGATAAAAGACGGCGAGAAGAAGGAGAGCGATATACGCGGCGATTTGCGCTATGGTCTTCTTTTCTCCCGCCGCCACCGGGAGCATGGGGATTCCGACCTGGGCATACTCCTCTTTGAGGTAGAGCGCTAAAGCCCAAAAATGAGGAGGGGTCCAGAGAAAAACAACGAGGAACATGAGCGCGGGAACCATGCTCAGGCTATCCGCTCCCGCCGCCCAGCCGATGAGCGGCGCCATCGCTCCCGCTGCGCCCCCAATCACGATGTTCAAGGGCGTTCTCCGCTTGAGCCACATCGTATACAAAAAGACATAGAAAGCCATGGCTGAAATTCCAAGGAATCCCGTAAGCGTATTTCCAGCCGTTTTGAGCAGCCAGGCTGCAAGCGCCCCCCCGCTTAAGCCGAAGTAAAGAGCGCCCCGGGGAGTTATTGTGCCCGCGGGGATTGGTCGTCTGTTTCTAGTGCGAGCCATGACGGAGTCGATATCGCGGTCCCAAAACTGATTCAATGCATTTGCTGCGCCGGCGGCAAGGAGAAGGCCAAGGAGCGCTCCGGCAAGCCGCAAGGGTTCAGCGAGGAGGGAGCCTTCCAGCGCCATGGCGGTCAAACCGGTCAATAGCACGAGGGCCACAATTCCCGGCTTGATGAGCCGGACATAAGCGACAAGCGTCTCCCACGCCCGACGCCGCGAGCCGGCAGCATGAATCGCTTCAGTAAGCGTGGAGCCCATACTTCTCCTATGGAAGCCCGTAAAGATGACTGGCGATATGACGAGCGTCCCCTTCGGTAACGTCCAGATCCGGCATGGCTGTCTCTGGGGAAAACTCTTGAGGATCCAGTATCCACAAGATCATGTTGTCGGGAGAGTTGGGCAAAACCCCTCCGATGTAGATCTGTTCGTTGATTTCTTCAAGTTTGGGACCAACCCGGCCGGTGGCTCTTCTAACGCCCGAAACGACGTGGCAGGATGAACATCCGTACCCGACAATCGCCTTACGCCCCAGCTGAGAGTCGCCGCCCGCCACTGTCCATACGGGCTCGCCAACGCCTGAGCCAGACCCGATAGAAACGAAATAGACGATGATTCCCAGGATGGCGATGACTCCAAGTGACAGTCCGGCAATTAGCATCCGCATCGGCGCCCTCCTTTCAAGCTCATCCCGATCGGTTCTTCTGACCGCAACTTCGCGCCGCTCTTTCGGCTTCTCCAAAGGCTCAGACGCATTCCCCCTCACTCGCGAGGGAAAGTTTGGGCAACCAGAACAAACTCGACAAGGGAATCGAGATCCTCCTGAGTCAGCCTTCCTCGGTAGGCCGGCATCGGAGCTCCCTCGGCAGGCGCGAGAATGTAGTTGCGCAGCTCGGCCGGCGAGAGGCGATGCTTGATCCTCGCCAGATCGGGTCCCACCTTGCGCCCATGAGAGGAGATCGCGTGACAGCTGTTGCACCCGTAACGGGCGAAGTTGATTCGGCCTCTTTCGGCCGCTTCGCTCAGAACGACTCCGGGAGGAGCGGGCGGCGGGCTCGAATCCGGCCACCCCGTCCAGGGTGATGTAAGACGCAAAGCGCTCAGCGCCAGCAGGCCTATTACGCAGGAACACACAAACAGAGCCCATAGGGGACGGTTGCGAACGCCCCGGTTCGGGCTTCTATCAAGAAGCGGCAAAAGGAGCATAAAGACAAACGAAAGCAATGGAAACGCTACATAAAACAGAGGCGCCACCCTGCTCGGCAGCAGGGCGATCAGCGAGCTGTACCAGGCGAACCACCACTCTTCAATAGGCGTCGAAGTCCCGGTCAGGTTCGCTTCCGGGTACAGCTCCTGCGGCCCTTCGACCAGCGCCAGTATGAAAACAACGCAGAAGACCGCAAAAGCCATGGAGCCCGTCAGCAACATGGTGTGCGGGTGAAACCATTCCCCGTGCTCTTCGGATTCCGAAGCTTCCTTGTAAATTTCCTTATGTTCCGCGGCGCTTCCCACCGGCTGCCTGCGCTCTGCTTTCGAAGTCACGCCGTGAACGACGACCAGGTACAGATGAAAGCCGACCAGGGCAAGCAGCAGCAGAGGAACGATCAATACGTGAACCGCAAAGATGCGAGTGAGAGTAAATGAGCCGATCTCCGGTCCACCTTGGACCAGAAGCACGAGATCATCGCCGATGAAGGGAACGTTGTTGAACATGTTCAAAACGACCCGCACCGCGTAAACAGCCCGTTCGTCCCATCGCAGCACGTAACCGGTGAAAGACATCGTCAGCACAAGAAAAAACTGGAACACGCCTATCGTCCAGGTCCCTTCGCGCGGAGCCTTGTAGCCGCCAAGCAGTAAATGGCGCAAGAAATGGGACAGCAGCATCACAACCATGATTCCCGCCGACCAGTAATGAATCCCGCGCGTCAACCAGCCCAGAGGCTCGTTATCCGTAATGTTCCGCACGCTTTGGTAGGCGTGATCCATCGAGTTGGAATAAAAGAGGATCATCGCGGCGCCGGTTACGACCTGGATCATGAGCAGAGTGGTTAGGGTCGCCCCGTCGCCCTGATACCAGGGCGTCTCCGGCACGCGCCTCTCGAGCACCGTTTCTCTGAACCGGACGAGCCCCAGGCGCTCAGCGGCTTTCCTCCTGAAGGATTTCAGCCTCTCCCGTTTGCGGGACAACCATTGGAGGGTCATGATTTGCTCCTCAGGTCATTGGCGGCAGAGAATGAAGATCTATTTCGATCTGACCATCGATAATCCGGACGGCGTATCGGTAAAGGGGACGTTTCGGCGGGCCGGCCATTCGCTCGCCGCTTTTGGAAAAGATGCCGCCGTGACAGGGGCAGAAAAAGCATTCACTGCCGGGGTCCCAGGTGAGAGGACATCCCAGGTCGGTGCAACTCCGGGAGAAGACCACCGCCTCATGCTCGGCGGGACGCCAGGCGAAGACGGATTTCTCTCTAAGGCCCCGGTCCCAGTCCTCACGGCGGATGGGAACTATGATTTCGCGCATTTCCCCAACCGGGAATTCCTCGATTAGACCAATGACTTGCCAGGCGCTCTTCCCGGGACGCCGCCTCCAGGCGGGAGAGAGGGCTGTCACAAGGGAGGGAATTCCAGCCATAACGGCCGTAGCCATCCCTATTCCTCTTATGGCCCATTTCATCCAGGTTCTTCTTTCCATCCGGGGCTCCTGAGAACGACGCCGTTGTGAAGCTATGAGAGCAAAAGTAATGGCCGCCCCATCTTTGTCAAGCCGAGCGCGCCTGAGCCGGTTCAGGAAAGCCTCACAGCTTCGCGGTCCCACACCGGATTGCTCCCCAAGAGCTCGGCAATGCCGATTTTCGGGCAAAATACCCAGTTTCACCCATTAACACTGGGCCGTTCCTGCATTAAGTTTTTTCCAGTCATTTTATGAATGGCTTTCCGACTTCGGATGGGATCTCCCAGGCGGCCCCGGTTTTTCATAATCGAGATCCAGCCGCCGCATCATCCGAGAGCTCTAACTGAAAATGCCACGGCAATCAGATAGATCATCGTTTGGAGATAGGAGTTTCAAAGTCCCAAGGCATGCGAAGAAGATGAAGATACTAGACGGACGCATCAATCTGGTTCAGGAGGAGCGCTTTCGGCTGATTGCAGATACCGGAAGGGCTTATCTCCTGGTGCTGGCTCACAACAGCTCGGTCACAGCAGAGGATCTCCAAGAATGGTACCGCTCCGGCAGCCGGGTTCGCGTGGAATACGAAGGCGAGCCCAACTTCGAGAGCGGGGTCGCCCACAGGGCTTGGCCTTTGCGAAAACAATGACTTACAGTCTTCTCAGCTGAATGGAACAAATCATGCCCAAAAATGGCGTCTTCGACAGAATGAAGCATTTTGTGGACAACTGGTCTCTGCCCCGTCAGCTCAAAGGAGAGGACCCCGCCGGGAGCGCGGCCCAGACAAGGGCATCCAGAAATCTTCGGCCTAGGCTCGAGGACGCCGAGCGCGTTGGCACGAGCATCTGCCCTTACTGCTCGGTCGGTTGCGCTCAGCTCATCTATGTGAAAGGAGACCAGGTCATCCACATAGAAGGCGATCCGAGGAGCCCGATCAACCAGGGAACCCTCTGCCCCAAGGGAGCGGCAACCACGGGATGGATGATGAATCCCAAACGGCTGACCAAAGTGAAGTACCGCCCTCCTTACGGAACGAAATGGGAAGAAAGGCCTCTGGAATGGGCCATGGACCGCATCGCGCATCTCATGAAGAGAACCCGCGATGAGACATTTGTACGCAAACTGCCCAACGGGACGATGGTCAACCATACCTTAGCCATGGCGGAGCTGGGAGGCGCAACGCTCGATAATGAAGAGAACTATCTCATCAAGAAGCTCTGCGCCGGAGGGCTTGGAATGGTCTGGGTCGAAAATCAGGCGCGCATTTGACACAGCGCATCCGTGCCCAGTCTGGGCGCAAGCTTCGGCCGCGGGGCAGCCACCACCGCTCAGTGGGACGTCGCCAATGCGGACTGCGTCCTGATCATGGGCTCCAATATGGCCGAAAACCATCCCATAGCCTTTCGATTCGTCCTCGAAGCCAAAGCCAGAGGGGCGGTTATTATTCATGCAGACCCGCGTTTTACCCGCACATCCGCGCTTGCCGACATTTATGCGCCGCTTCGCGCCGGGTCGGACATAGCCTTTCTTGGCGGGCTCATCCGCTATATCCTCGAAAACGACCTGTGGTTCAGAGAATATGTCATCAATTATTCGAACATCGCTACGATCATCGATCCACGATATCAGGGTCCTGAAGAGCTAAACGGTTTCTTCTCGGGCTGGGACGGGGACAAATTATCCTACTCGGCTGCAACCTGGCAATACGAAGGGCAGATTGTCCCCTCCGCCCTTGCCGATCCTTACATGATAACGGGAGAATCCTACGGGGAAGAAGTAAAACGCACGAAGGAGTCTCCGCCGCCCCAGGACCTCACCCTCAAGCACCCCAATTGCGTCTACCAGATATTGAAACGCCATTACGCCAAGTACACCCCAGAGATGGTGGAGCGGGTAACCGGGTGTCCCAGGGAGACTTTCCTGGAAACAGCCCGGGCAATGACGCGCAACAGCGGTCCTGAGCGCACCGGAGCCTTGTGTTACGCAGTCGGCTGGACGCATCACAGCACCGGAGTCCAGATGATCCGGGCAGGGGCAATCGTTCAGACGCTCCTTGGGAACATCGGGCGTCCGGGCGGAGGCATTCTCGCTTTGCGCGGGCACACCAGCATCCAGGGCAGCACGGACATTCCCACGCTCTACGATATGCTCCCGGGATATCTGCGTCACCCGAACGGCGCCAAGGACTATCACAAAACCTTCAAGGACTACGTGGAAAGCGAGACCGTTCCGCTTGGCTACTGGAACAATCTCCCGAAGTTCATCACGAGTCTTTTGCGGGCATGGTATGGAGAACGCGCCTCGGAAAAAAACGGCTGGGGGTACGACTGGATTCCCAAGATCATGGGCGACCATTCACAGCTTCCGATGACTCTCGCCCTCAAGGATGGAACCATCCGGGGGCTCCTCATCATGGGACAGAACCCGGTGATCGGCGGTCAGAGCTCTCATATGATCCGCATGGGCCTTTCTAACCTCGAATGGATGGTCGTACGGGAAACTTTCGAGAACGAGACGGCCTCCTACTGGCTAAAATCGCCGGAAGTCATGAGCGGGGAGCTCAATCCCGAAGAAATCAAGACGGAGATATTTCTTCTTCCAGCCTGCCTCCCCGGGGAAAAAGAAGGGACTTTCACCAACACGCACCGTTTGATTCAATGGCACGACAAGGTGGTGGACGGTCCAGCCGACTGCCGATCGGATCTTTGGTTCATCTATCATCTGGGGAGACGTCTGAAACAGCTCTATGAAGCCGGCGCCGATCCCCGGGACGAGCCGATCAAGAACCTCCTGTGGGATTATCCGACCATGGGCGCGCGCCAGGAGCCGTCGGCCGAGGCGGTTCTAAAAGAGATCAACGGCTACACCTGGCCCGAGCGCAAACAAATTTCCGGCATAAAAGAGCTAAAGGACGACGGCTCGACCGCCTGCGGCTGCTGGATCTACAGCGGTGTGTTTCCGAAAGAGGATCTGAACCGGGCGCGCTCGCGCACGCCCGACGGTCCCGATGGTCCCGGCTCTCACCTCGGCTGGGGCTTCGCCTGGCCCGACAACAGGCGCATCCTCTACAATCGCGCATCGGCCGATCCCCGGGGAAAACCATGGTCCGAGCGAAAACGGCATCTATGGTGGGATGCATCCGGGAAGGAATGGCGAGGCAACGATGTTCCGGATTTTACAAAAGAAAAGCCCCCGGATTATCAGCCCGACTGGTCCAGCCGACCCTCGGGCATGGAGGCGCTGGACGGACGATCCCCTTTCATCATGATTTCAGACGGGAAGGCCTCTCTTTTCGTTCCCTCGGGCCTCAAGGACGGCCCGCTGCCCGCTCACTACGAGCCGGTGGAATCTCCTGTGAAAAATCCCCTCTACCGCCAAAATGACAATCCGGCTGCGAAAAAATGGAACCGGGAGGACAATCCTTATCATGAAATTGCCGACCCGAGATACCCTTACGCGATTACCACCTACCGGCTGGCCGAACATCACTCGGGCGCCATTCCAACCCGCATGGTCCCCACCACTGCCGAGCTCCAGCCGGAAGCCTTCGTAGAGCTGCCCCCCGAGCTAGCCCGCGAAAAAGGCATAGAGCGCCTTGATTGGGTAGTAATATCCACAGCAAGGGGCGAAGTCGAAGTCCGCGCAATGATTACCGATCGTCTCAGACCCTTTCAGATCGACGGGAAGCTTGTCTACCAGATCGGCCTGCCATGGCATTTCGGATGGGAGGGATACTCAACCGGAGATATAGCCAACACGCTTACGGCCATTGTGGGCGAACCGAACACGACGATTCATGAGAGCAAAGCGTTTACCTGCAATTTGAGAAAGGGAAGGCTGCGACCCAAATGAGCAACCATGTGACAAACGATTGGAACTGTGGGGCCTCCGGTCATGAGAAGAAGCCGGAGCTTTGCCGGCTATGCCGGAAGGCGCTTGAAAAGCTCGATAAAGCGCTGGATCTTCATCCGCTGCAGCTGACCCGTGAGGTGGATATTGCGGAAAACGCCATCGCCGAACTGAGGGACATGTTGATAGAACTGCACAGGCAGGCCCACGATCCTTCCCACACAGCGGAAATCCGAAGACTTCTCGAGAGCGTCAACACGGCTCTAAGCCTTATTGCAGGCGTAGTCTACCCTTCGGCTGGCATCGAGCGCTCCCTGATCGAAGAAGCGCGCAAGGTATTGAAAGACGCAGCCGGCCCATGCTCGATTACATCCGCCGCATAACAGGAAAACAACCGGAGGCGGAAATACGTTTTCCAGCTTTTCGCACGCATCGAGGAGCCTCATATGTCCAAACCTCTCTTCCCCGAAACGATTCCAAAACGAGGCCTCGACCATGCGGGCTCCATTCTTCCCGGGGTCATCCCTGATGAGTCCGAGCTCACGGCGGGCGTCAAGATCGAGCCCGGGAAAAACTACGGTTTCTTTACGGACACCAGCCTGTGTATCGGCTGCAAGGCGTGCGAGGCAGCCTGCAAAGAGTGGAATGCGCTTCCAGCAGACGACATGGGACTCTCCGGAATGAGCTATGACAACACCCGCGCGCTCTCCGGGACGACCTGGAGGCATGTCCGCTTCATTGAACAGATCGGAAGCGGGAAGGATCGAGCAACTTTCCTCAAGCCATTCCAGAGTCACTGGCTGATGATGAGCGATGTGTGCAAACACTGTAAGCGCGCAGCCTGTCTCGAGGCCTGTCCTACAGGCGCCATCTTCAAGACGGAATACGGAACGGTCGTCGTGCAACAGGATATTTGCAACGGTTGCGCCTACTGCGTTCCCGCCTGTCCTTTCGGAGTGGTCGAACTGAACATGGCCGACGGCAAAGCCCACAAATGCACGCTCTGCTACGACCGTTTGAAAGGGGGACTGGAGCCGGCATGCTCCAAGACATGCCCGACCAACTCCATCCAGTTCGGCGAAATTCAGGAGCTCAAAGAAAGGGCTTATGCCCGCTTAAGGGCCCTCAAGGAGATGGGGCGAAAGGATGCCTACCTTTATGGAGCTCCTGGCGCTCCGGGGGCGACGGGAGGCATCGAGGAGCTCTACGCCTTCTTTTTGTTGCTCGACCGCCCCGAGGTCTATAACCTGCCGGTCTTGCCGCAGCTGCCCTCATCCAAGGTCAAAAGAAGCCTGCTGAGCGGGGCGACCGTTTTGGCGGCGTTGGGAGTCTGCGCGTGGGCGGCGCTCAAAAGAAGCGATAACGTCAACGAGAAGGCTTGAACCTAAGCCTCGTTCTTCCGGCATTCGATTCCGGAGATCTGAGGAGGCAGAAAATGGGGCATCTGGAAACGTTGAACCGCCCTAGCCCATCACACTCACTGGTCAAGCGCACAGAGCCAACCTATTATGACATGCCCGTCGTAAAGCACAGTCACTATGGTTTGAAGACGTCCACGGCGTTTTTTCTGCAAGGCGTCGGGGGGGCGTCACAAGTGATCGCCACGCTGGCGGATTGCCAGGGCCGGCAGAAGAACCTTCAGCTCATCCGGACCGGAAGAACGCTGGCGCTCCTGGCATCCCCGGCTGGCCCCCTGATCCTTATCTCTTCTTTACACACATCCCGGCGCTGGTACAACATGCTCCGCATTTTTCGGCCGACTTCGCCCATGTCCATCGGAATATGGACACTTACCAACATGGGGCTGTTCAACTCCCTGGCCCTTGCCGGAACCGCGCTGGAAGCCTTGGGATATGAACGGCAGGGAATGTTGATCGACCGTGTCTTTGGTTCGCTCGCGGCGGCTGCGGGTGGAGTGGCCTTGATCTACATGGGAACAGAGATCGAGGAAACGAGCATGCCCGTCTGGACCGGCGCGTACCCTCATTTGTCTTCACTTTCTGCTTCGACCGGCTTCTCAAACGGGGTCGCAGCCCTCTCCCTGGCCTCTTTGCTGGACAAGGATTCCGATGAGGCCGGAAAGCGGCTTCAGCGACTGGGATCCGTCTGCGCCGGATTCCAGATGGTCTTTGCAGCGCTCATGTTCCGCAAGCTTCACCTTTCTGTTGGCGCATCGGCAATTCACCGGCGTGTAAAGGCTGTCATTCTGCCAAGTCTATTGGCCCCAGCCGCTCTTCGCGTTCTCAACATGAGCTTACGCCAAGAGGCTCTCGCCGTCGCCGCCGATGCCGCCGCTCTGCTAGGGGGATTTTCCATTTTGACCTCGCTCGTATTGGCGGGAAAAAAGTCGGGGCAAGTCCCCGATGACTATTTCAAGCTCGCCACAACTCGTCGCTCGCTGAGCAAAACCATGTCATACAGCTCATACAGCCTTTCTGGAAAGGACTCCATCGACTCCGGCTCAGAGGACGAAACATCCAGCAAACCTTTCGACGAGGAGGTGATCAAGCCATTGAAAGCAACAGCCGAAGATATCGTTCAAGCACTGAAATCGGAGACCCTTTCGATCCTCTCGGATGGAAAGGACCTTGCGGCAAACCAGCTGACTAGTCTCGCCCACGGACTGAGAGAAACCGGAAACAAGTTATACGAGAAAGATCAACAATCCGCGGCGCAGCTTGCTGAAGCAGGGGCGGAGCAGGTCGAGCGGCTTTCCGGCTATCTGCGCAAAAACAATCTCGAAGAGATGGCGCATGACATAAAGGATCTCGCCAAGCGCCGTCCGGGCCTCTTCATTGGCGGCGCGCTGGCGACCGGTTTTCTTCTTGCTCAGCTGTTCATAAAACCCGGGGAAAGCCCGGCAGGGGAAGAACGGCCATCCCGGGTCTCGCCTTCTGCCGAACTAGGCATGGAAGAATGAAAGCAGGCCTCCCATGAGCCAAACTCAAAAGCGGAAATCGGACGGAAATAAGGAGCCCGCCTCACAAACGCTCCACAGCCGCTCCTTCGGAGAGCTCATCACAGATCTTTTCCGTGAAAGCTTCACGATCCTGCGCAAAGAGCTGGAACTTGCGAAGCGCGAAGTCTCTCAGACAGCTTCCAAGTCAACGCGCGACACCCTCTTCCTCATGGCTGGAGCAGGGGTTGCGTACGCCGGGTTTCTTTGTCTCCTGGCTGCAGCGGTTCTGAGCTTGAGCCGGTTCATGCCCCCAAGTCTGGCCGCGCTGCTGGTCGGCCTTGCGCTCATGGGAATCGGCGCTATAGCTATGCTCCTCCATCAAAAGCTTCTTCGGGAGAAAGACTTCGCGCCGCGCACGACAATGGAATCTCTAAATGAGGACAAAGAATGGATCAAAGACAAATTGACCTGAAGGCCGGACAACAAAGGCTCGAAGCAGAAGACTCCGATCAGGCGCATAAGGAACAGCTCGAAGGAAGCAGGGCGGAGAACAAAAGCGCCGGTCCGGAGTATGATCGACTGAAAATAGATATCGAGGAGAGCGAAGTCCGATTGGCGGAAACTCTTCAAGCTGTTCAGGCTAAGCTAAGCCTGGAGGATGCGGTCAGACAGGCCGGAGAAAGGATACAGCAGGCAGCTGCCGGCAAAATCGAAGAGGTTGGCGCAAGATTTAAGAAGATGGGTGAGAACATCGGCAAGAATGCGACTGAGGCGATCGGGGAAGATCCTATTCCTGCCGTGCTGCTTGGCTTGGGAATCGGCTGGATGATTTTGCAGGGTTTTACCGGAGAAGCCGATGAAAAATCCGCCGATCTCCGGGACGACAGATCCGAACGGGATAAAAAATACCCGCCGGGGATAGAAGAACCATGCGCCAGTGATTACAGTGAGGGCTGTTTCAATGAATTTCATGGCGAAGTAAGAGCAACCGCAGAGGAAGCCCGGAATCCGTCCGATCGGGCTCAGGAACAATCGAGCCATGTCGCAAGCGCGGTGAACAACAAGGCTGGAGGCTATGGAGAGCCAACTCAGCATGGCGTCCGGAGCGCGGGTGGCGGCATTTCAAGATTGGCTCGGGAAAGACCTCTAGCGGCAGGTTTTGCCGGGCTGGCCGTTGGAGCCCTCGCGGGATTAGCCGTTGCCCGGGCGTTCGGAGAACGAGGGATTTTGAGCGAAGCTCTTCAAAGCTTTGGAGGCAAGGCTCTCGAGCTTTTCGATGCCGCATGGAAGACAGCAAAATCTGTCGAAGGCGAGGTCAATCGCGCAACGGAGGAAGAGACTGGGAGACAACATACCGTCACGCACTGAGAAAGAAATCGGAAAGGATCGCTGGCGCGTTCTCCTCCAGCCCCCTTTTGCTTCCTGCGCTATGCAAAGCGGATTGCGATTGCACAAGCAGGTGGACCTGAAGAGATGAAGGCTTCTAGACTCCTCGCGTTGGCCATAGAGTTCTGGAACCGAGCCAACAGAGACCGGCCCTTCGATCTTGCGGCTCAGCTTGCCTTCTATTTCCTTCTCTCCCTTTTTCCGTTCCTCATTTTTGTCGTTACTCTGCTTGGATACGCCAACCTGGATGTAGATGACATCCTTCAATGGCTGCAGCTGTTTGCGCCCGAAGACATCATGGGGCCCATTGAAAGCAATCTTCATGAAGTATTCAATCAGAGAAAGAGAGGAATTCTCTCATTGAGCATTCTTGGGGCAATCTGGGCGGCATCCGCCGCCATGAACGCCATTACGAGAGCGCTCAACCAGGCTTATGAGGTCGAAGAAAGCCGCCCCTTCTTGAAAGCAAGAGCCGTCGCGATCCTCTTAACCATTCTGATGGCCATCGGGATTCTCGTATCGCTCGTTCTGCCCGTACTGGGCGAGCTGATCTTGAAGCTGGTCTCCATCTTCGTCGATATTCCCAAAACATTCCAGACAATCTGGTTTCTCGCAAGGTGGATCTTCAGCTTCTTCATCCTGGTTGGAGCCTTTGTCTGCATCTACTATCTCGCTCCCAACAGACGGCTCCAAGTAAGACATGTGGCTATAGGAGCTTTTTTTGCGGCGACAGGGTGGGAAATTGCATCCGTCGCCTTCTCCTATTACCTGAGCAACCTTGCAAACTACTCAGCAACCTATGGAAGCCTCGGGACCATCATCGCGCTCATGATCTGGTTCTATCTGACCGCTCTGGTCATTATCCTGGGCGGGGAACTGAACGCCATGATGCATGCCCGCAGCCGGAAATCGAGCTCCGGGAAGTCAGCGACTCAGCCACGACCAAAAGCGCGGGATGCAGCTAAAGGAACTCACAACAAATAACCTGCCAGGAAGAGGGGTTTTGTCATTCCGGCATCTCTTTGGCCGAAATCCAGCCCCGTGAAAAGATGAGGCCTTCGGCCAGACAAGTGGAGCAGTCAGACGACCGCGCCACAACGCCGTCGCCTTTCAAGGCAAGGCTAAAAGCGCTCAAGCCTCAACGTGCAAAACGAGGAGGATAGAAGATGGCTACCTATCCCATAACCAATCAGGGTTCATACACCTATGAAGATTACAAGGGTTTTCCCGATGATTTTCGCTGTGAGATCATCGACGGACAGATCTATGATATGACTCCAGCGCCATCAATAAGGCATCAAGAGATCGTACTCAAATTGGGCCGCCTTCTGGGTGACTACCTTGACACAAAAAAACATGCTTGCCGCGTATATATTGCGCCTGCGGATGTCATCCTGGCTGAGGATGAAGTGGTGCAACCCGATGTGTTCATCGTTTGTGATCCATCGAAGCTCCGAAAGGAGGGACTGTTCGGCGTTCCGGATGTGGTCTTCGAGGTGCTGTCTCCAACCACCGTGAAGAAGGATCGCAGCAAGAAGATGAAGCTTTATCGCAGATTTGGCGTTTTGGAATATTTCTTGGTAGATCCAGAAAACGAGCTCGTCGAGAAGTATGTGTTTCCTCAGGGAATGGTTGGATTTGTTGAGTCTTATGAAGGAGATGAGGCTTTTTCTATCGACACGATAGGACTGACGTCAACCGCAAAACATCTCTTCGCTTGATTAGAGTTTCAAGTTTCGAGTTTCAAGTTGAGCTTGAAGACTCGAACTGAGGGAGAGGCCGAAACCAGAAGCCATAAGCTCGAAACCCGAAACTTGAAACTGGCGCTATTCATGCTTCCAGCATATCTCGCAGAAAACAAGCGCAAGCAGGTTCTATTGCCACTAGCATGTCAAATCATGGCGCCGCCGTTAGCTCGCCTTCACGTTTTCCAGAATGGAGTCGGAGCCGTTATTGTTGAATGGAATGACGCTGAAGTCTCCATTATTTTCGAGCACCACAGCCTCGATCTGATCCAGATCGCTGTAACCGTTCTGCCGCACCGCTGTGCGAATGTCGTCTTCCGATACTCGCTGAGCTTTCATTACTCGCTGCAAGAACCTGCCTCTGTGGAAAAGAAGCGAAGGATCAGGGGTGAGAAGCTCTCTCACCCTCGGGTCTTTGGCGGACAGCCATTCGAGAAAATACTGAAGTCCTGCGAGAATAACGAGAGAAAAGATGCCCTGGAAAAGCGAAGTTCCCCCGGAGAGAATGGTCCTCGCCAGGATCGAGCCAAGAGCTACCACAACTATGAAATCGAAAGTGTTCATTCTGGAGAGAGTGCGCTTTCCGGACGCTCTCAGCAGAAGGACCACCGATGCGTAGGCTACTATAGCTGTAAACAAGGTGCTAAAAAAAGTTCCAATCATGAGCTCTCCTTTATTCATTGATTTTCAGGCGCCCGAAAGGGGCTATGCCTGTTTAAGGTTCCTTGCATCGGCCCGCCCTAAAGGGCGCCCCGAGCAAAAAACGCAATTGCACACTACTCCTCGCCTGCAGCCTTTTTGCGTCCGAGCTCCACAATGGTCGCCAATTCGGGTCTGACCATCCGCGTCTTGGCTTTCATGGGGCTCAGCAGCTCCGTTTTGGCTTGAAAGGCGCGTCTTCCCCGGCTGACTTCCTCTTTTCTCGAACGTTCATGCCAACCCTCGCGCATGACGTGCATCACGGGCGGGTTTAGCCTTTGCGAGCTCCTCTTCGACTTGTATTCGACGTTGACAGCTTTGAGCTCGCTGTCCACATATTCGAGGAACTGCTGCAGCGCGGGTTCGTCATACTTCCTTATAAATTCTATTCTGAATATGTAGCGGCTGTTTTGCTGATCGGCCTCGGCTTTGAAATGAGCAGGGATAATGCCGGTCTGCCTAGCCGCCTCCTGCACGGCATCGATCACCTGGTTGACGCTGAGCTTTTCGCCGGTGATGTTCGCCATCCCGCGTCCTTTCCGGAGAAAGCCGACTTGAGGCGTCTTGTTGTAGGAAGGTCCCACAGTGATCACGTCGTTTATGTCATACCGATAAAGTCCCCCTGTGGTTGTAAGGAAGATATAATATTCCTTACCCTGCTGCAGTTGATCCACAGTCAGAAAGCGCCAGGCCCTGTAGTCATCGGAATTCCGCATGACTTCATCCGCCTCGACAAATTCATAGAAGTTCGTTCCTATACTGAGAACCCCAAGGCTTCCTTCATCGGAAAGAGGAACCGAACAGCGCGCTTCACTGGACAAAAGGCCCCAATCGCGCACGGCTACCGGGCGTCTTCCGTCGGGATCGAGCCACTCGGGAAACCTTTCTATATAGTGGCCGACTGTGCCCCCTTTCCAGCAGCCGATAAGGCTTAGCCTCGGCCAATAGTCTCCGGGCAGCAGCTTTCCGCCTCTCTTCCCCCGCAGCCATTGCAGACGGTCAGCCAAAGCAGGATCGGACGTAAGCTCCTTCATTACGACGGCTCTAATACGAGGCTCAATGGGAAGAGCTTCTTTGAGCGTCCCATGGCGGATGTCGTAGATCAAATCCTCAGCATGCTCATTCGCTTTTTCGCACAATTTGAGAATGCTTGAGGGATTGGCTGTGGCGAGAAAACGGATGTCTTTCGGGATGGCTAAGCGCATGATGGCGTAATATTTGGCTTCATAGTCTTCGATTTCAAAAACCTCGTAAGGAATGGCGTACAGGCTTCGAATGATGCGCGGCATAGACTTATAGATATGGCCGGAAGCCGAGCCATAAGGGAGGCCGGATTCCGTGTATCCTTCGACAGCGGGAGAGACCAGGCTTACAACCTGTCCGTCAAAGATGGTTGGATGCGCTTTTCTGGCATGGTAAAGCCAAGCTCTCATGAGGTCCGATTGTGTTTGCCCCTGGCAGGTTGGAGTTATGGGTATGAACTTCGGTTTGCCCGTAGTGCCGCTGGTCTGGGCGAACATGACCGGGTCCTCGGCGGTCAGGATGTTCTTTTCCCCTCGGGTGACTCGTTCTACGTAGTCGCTGATATCGTCGTAGGTAATGACGGGAGCCCGGGCTTGGTAGTCAGCAACCGTCTTCATTTCTCCAAAGCCGTATCTACGGCCATATTCAGTATCGGCATTCTTCTTGAGTATGGACATGAGCAGGTCCTTTTGGGCTCCTGCCGGATTGAAAGTGAGCTTTTCGAACCTTTTGGCCGCACGATAAATCATGAATTGGATTAGATACTTGACTATAACCATATCCGTCTCCTATCCAACGCTCAGTCTTTCGCTGAGGTATTTTTCTATTTTGGCTGGAATTGGATCTACGCCAAGCCCCGCCCCTTCGATGGCATGTCCAATCCCACCCGGTTCAATGGCGACATCCGGTTGCGCGATATCGTCTTCGAGCAGAAAACGCCCGTAGGATCCTTCAAGCCAGACAAGCTCCTCGCACCGCGTGGCGAAATGCCTTCCGGCGGCCGAAAGGAACCCCGCCTCACCCACCTGAGCCCCCAACTGACAGCGGAATCCCGCGTCAACAGCAGCCTGATAGATCCGACGCGCATTGATGAGACCCCCACACTTAGAAATTCTAATGTTGAAGATATGGCATGCATTGCTTTCAATGAGGCGGAGCGCATCCTCGAGAGAGCACAAGGATTCATCGGCCACAACGGGCATAAGGCCTGCTGCGGCGACGTACTGCAAGCCCGCCAGATCGTCCGCAGCGACAGGCTGTTCGATGCCTTCCAGCTTGAAAGGAGATAACGCCTCGAGCTGTCTCAGAGCTTCCTCTCCAGTCCAGGCGGCGTTTGCGTCGGCGCGAAGCGATATCTTCTCCCCAAGCTCCCGCCTTGCCGCCAGCAAGAGAGCGATGTTATGTTCGAGGTCTTTCCCTAGCTTTATTTTGACCTCAGAAAGAGCATACTTTTTCATCCTCGCGGCAAGCGCTGCAACTTGTCCGGGGTCGTTTGCGGCAATGACGCCGCTGTATCGGACTTTGTCCCGCCGCACAGGGCCCAGGACCTCGCCGGCGCTCACGCCGAAACGCTTCCCGGCAAGGTCCAGAAGCGCAAGCTCCAAGGCGCAAAACGCCGCCAGCTCGTTTCTTGGGCGTTTTTGAAGCAGTTCTTCGAGACCTGCGACAACTTCAGAAAAAGCATCGAAAGATTCTCCAATCAGAGCAGGCGCCAGTCGTTTGGAGATGGTCTCCTTAACCGACCCGGTCGTCTCGCCTGTCACGTATGGGCGCGGACAGCTTTCTCCCCAGCCTCGACGGCCTTCTGCATCCGTTACGCCGACCAGAACGCTTTTCGCTCTCCTGCGTTCTGCAAGGGCGTGCTGGACAGCAAAGCGCATGGGAATCTCTACGATCATGATGTCGATACGCTCAACTTTCATCCGATCTCCTTCTCATACCTTTCAAGTTGAGAAGCAAGCCACTCATCGATATCCTCAACCATCCTCTCCGGCGCATCAAACTGGATGGAGTGGACCTGATCGTTATAGGTTATGGTCCTCATATCATTGTGTCCCATGCGCTTAAGGAGCCTCGCCACGCCTTCGTTGTCAATGATCTGGTCTTTGCCCGCGAGGAAAAGGAGAACCGGCAGCGCGCCTTCTACGATACGGGCATCGATGTATCGATCCAATTTCCTGCTTTGCATGAGAAAAGCGGCCGTAGCCTGTTTTATCCGTAGGGGATCGTTCCTCAGATACTGCACATGCTGAGGCGTCCTGGTGAACATTTCGGCCTTCATGGGAAGATCGAAAGGACTTCGAGGCGAAAACCAGGAGCTCAGCAACACCTTGATCTTTATCCATAAGCTCACGTCCGCCTTCGCTCGAAACCCGGGAGTAACAAGCACGAGCCCATCGAAATCCCGTGGGTAAACAAGAGAATAGGCCATCGCAAGCTTACCTCCCCAGGAGAGGCCTATCAGGAAGAAATGGTCATATTCTTGTTTTATGAGCTCATAGAACGAACGAACATCCTGGATCAGCGTTTCGTATCGATCTATATGCCCCGAGAGAAAGCCGCGATTCTCCCGGTTGACGCCGCTCCCTCGACGGTCCAGGCAGAAGACGTCGTACCCTTTGTGAAAGAGCATACCGGCTGCGTTATCGAACCACCCGGCGTGGCTTGCTATGCCATGCAGGTAAACAAGCGCGGTTCTAGCCGCAGGCGCTGAATGCCGGTAGGCGATATAGCCCATTTCCTTGCCGTCTGCGCCTCTATACGTCTCCTCCGCGGCCGGAGCCGCAAAGCTCTGTGCTTCCTTTCTCATGAACGTCCCTCTTTTTCATTGCTCTCAAGCCGTTTTTACTGAGCGCTCATTCATGCTCGTCTCGGCATCTTCTCTCGACGGCGAGAGCTCCTGAGTATTTTCTTGCCACCACTCTCTGGCCTGCCTTTGAGTCCATGTATCCTCGGTTTTGATATCATTCAGCACCCCCAGCATATTCTCCACCGACTGCGGGCGCAGATCGGGATCTTTGGCCAAGCAGCTCAAAATGTGATCGTCCAAAGATGATGGGATCGGATAGGGAGCTATCGCCGAAGGGCGAGGGGGCTCCTCATGAACCACCTTGAGCAGTATGTCTGCCGAGCTCAAACCCTCGAACACATCTCGACCGGTCACAAGATTGAAGGCAATAGCTCCCAATGAGTAGATATCGGTCCTTGCGTCACAACGCGCGGGATCTTCAATACGCTCCGGAGCAATGTAGCACGGCGCGCCGTACAGAACCTGCGGAGCAGTAGAGTTGGAATCCCGGTCCCTGAGGTTCTTTACCATGCCGAAATCCAGAACCTTTGCGTAATCATAAATGCCGCCCAGGGTGCAAAGCATGATGTTCGTCGGCTTGAGGTCCCTGTGAATGAGCCCTATGGAATGAGCTTCGACCAGAGAGCCGCAAATCTGTCTTAGTATATTGACAGCCCGGGCGGGTGGAGCAGCGCCAAATTCGTCCAGCAGGCGCGCAAGAGTAAATCCCTCGAGATATTCCATAACATAGTAAAAGAGTCCTTCCGGCGTGCGCCCGTAGTCGTAGATCACAATGGTATTGGGATGACTCAGACGACTCGTCAGCTGCACCTCTCTCTCGAACCGCGTCACGGCTCCCGGCGTTACGCCTTCGGATTTCAGGAGCTTCACGGCTGCGGGCCTCTTAAGGAGAGCATGACTCGCCTTGAACACTCTCCCCATTCCTCCCTCGCCTATTTCGGCTTCAAGGTTATACGAGCCCAAATGCTCGATTTCTGAAATCCGACTCCGCAGCTGCCCGACTTTCAATCGGAACAGCAGTAGAAGCAGTGTGCTCGCGATCAGAAGCGAAAACAGCACGACCACCGCCGCCCTGATGGGAGAAAGCATCCTGTAAGCTTGCGACTTCTCAACCTCGACGGCTATTCCGAAGCCGAATTGATCGAGCCATCGCCATGCCCCGACCACCTCCACGCCTCTGTGATCGCCATATCCCTTCAGGTTCATTCGGCTTTCACCCAGCAGAGCAGAGCGAGCCATCTTCGTCAAGGCTGCGTTGCTCATCTTCGCTTCTGCACCCTCACTCCCTTGAGAGCCCCTTTGAGGATTTAGAAGCCGAATGTTCAAAATTGCGCTTTTACGCCTACTATCCGCTAAAATCCCCAACTTCTCGGCCTGCGCCAGATTGCGGCTTTCTGAAATCATGAATCCATCGGAGTTGAAAGCAAATGAATCGCCAGCGCTTCCCAAATGACCCAAGGAAAAAATCCGATTGAAATCTTCCCCGGGGTAGAAGCTAAAAAACAGGATGGCCACCTTTCTGTCCTCATTATCCGTTACAGCCCCCGCCAGCAGCATCACGGGTCGGCTCCCCAAAGCCACGCTTTCGCCATAGACTTCTTCCGGGCGCATCGGAGCCGTCATCAGAAATTCCTCCTGAAGAGCGCGGCTCGCCAAAGCCACTCCCTTTGGCGTCAAATAATTTTTCTCCAGCAAAGGATCGTTCGCGATCAGGATGAGGCCGCTTCTATCTACAATCGCATATCCCTCGTAGGAGGCTGTCTTGACTTGCTCTTCAAGACCCTCTTTGAGCGAGCGCCGGCTTTTCCATTCTTCACCCGTTTCTTGGGTTTCCCATCCTACGTCGGCATCTTCCATAAAAAACGCGATATTTCTCCTGAACTCCGGATGGTTGAGCCATGAGCGGACCATTTCTTTTTCGTTTCGATCCCAAAGCTCCAGAGCAAGAGATTCTGCATCCAAAATAGCTGTAAACTTTGCGCTCAAAGTATCCTGCAAGCCCTCTTGAACGTGAAAGTGGAGCCAAATCCCCAAGAGCAGAAAAAAGGCTATCGTCGCGAGCATTGGCTTGAGCGTCAGAGCCCTTCTGCTGGAGTCCCCTTGGGAAGAATAGGATCCATTGTTTCGGTGCAGCCAACGCCGGAAGAAACGCTTAGTCCCGAATGAGGATTTGAATCCGATTTCATGATATCGATCGTGAGATTTATCCATTCCATGCATTTCCAGCCGTGGTCTCTATCACATGTTTTTTTCTTCGCAGTGGATCGGCTTTCAAACGCCTTCACACACATGCTCATATAATAAGCATCGAAGGCTTGCTCCTCTCCAATGGAAGAACACGATTTAACCGTGCATCCAGGGAGGGAGCTGAGATCAGGATTGATCGAGCATCATGAAGAAGGGCGCTTGGCGATTGGTGCGGAGATGCTTTCGGCTAAGGGCTGGGCTTGAAAGGATTGCGGGCGTCAGGAGTGAAAAATGATGCTCTCTATGGAATCGGCCGGGCGACCATAGGGAAGCACCGTCCTGCGGTCGCCCGGCAAAAATCGCTCTGAAGCGCCATTGGTCCAACACACCTATGGGGCCATCTTAGAGTATATAAAGCTAAGGCGCTTTACGCCAGCGGACGAAGTTGGTCACAAAAGTGAAACAGATTTCGATTTCTGGAGACCTGAACAGCCATACCATCGAGAGATAAGCGAGGCAGAGGATAAAGACTGCGGGAGCGAGCGCGGCAATTCGGGGAATGCCATACGCATCTATGATGGAGTTCACGGCAAATCCTAAAATGAGCATGCCTGCGCCAGCCGCGAGAAGTCTCAACACATCGATCTGCAGCCGGAAAGAATCTCTGAAGCCTAGACGACGCCTCAACAGGATCATAAATATGACTGATATAATAGCATGACCTGCTGTAGTAGACAGCGCGATGCCTTTCTCCTCCCATATCGCCATAAACGCTAAATTAAAAATAACATTAAGAACTATGGATACGCACCCTAACTTGAAAAGAGGCATTGTGTCCTTCAAGGCGGCAAAGAAAGCGCTATTTATGAACGTATACGCATGAAAGAAAAGACCGATAGAGTAACAAACAAGTATCTGAGCCGTTTTGATCGTAGCCTGAACATCAAAAGCTCCGCGTTGAAGCAAGAGCTTGACCAGATCGTCGGCGAAAAGCACAACTGTCACGATGATGGGAAAAGCGATAAAGGCCAAAAGGATCAAACTGTAAGAGAAAACATCTCTAAGCCCCTTGTCATCCTTCGCCACAGCCATTTCGCTAATATAGGGAAATATCGTTTTCGTCATGGCAAGCACAATGACCTGGATCGGAAGGTCATTGATCCGATAGGCGTACCGAAGGGAGGAAACAGACCCGGACGATAACCCTGCAACCATTACCTGGTCTATGAGGATGTTGGAATTAGCGATTAGCTGCCCGACAAAGAGAGGAAGCATCAGAACCATGAGCGAGTGGATATCATCTCTTCCTAGCTCCCATCGTTTGAAATAAATAAACCCGCCTCGCCGGAGGACGACCAGCATCCAGACGGTCTTGCAGAAGACGCCGATTACAGTCCCCCATACAAGAGCATAGATTCCCATCCCAGAACCATATAACACTAGTACGACAATTGAGATGTTTATGCAGAGAGGGGCAGAATATAAAGCCACAAAGTTTTTGTTGGCATATAGAATAGCAGCGAGGACGATCCCCATTCCGTCGAAAAAAAGCATCAGCATGAGTGACGCTTCCAGCGATGCTCCAAGCCTCTTAGCGCCTGGATCGAACCCGTAACCGGCAATCGAGAAAAGATAGGGGCTTGCCAGACAACCAAGGATAGCCAAAACTCCAAAAACCGCGCTCATCAAGTAGAAAAACCCGACGCTTTTCGCGTCGGCATCCTGGCGGGAAGAATTGGAGGCCCAATCCACGTACAGCGGCACATACACGGATGTAAAAGCTCCGGAGATCATCAGTATGGTTATGCCCGGGAGAGCGAAAGCTACATTGAAGACATCAAGCTCGAGCGATATGCCGAACCTGAGGGCTATGACCATTTCCTTGCCCAGAGCCAGCACTTTGTCAATCATCGACAGCAAGAAGACAACAGCGCCTGCGCGGACTATGTGGTTGTAGCTCCTGCCTTCGATCAGCAACCGCTCTTTGGTCTCCATTCTTACATGCCGTACCCGAATAAAACGGCCTTCACCGTTCTGAGCAGGATCTTGAAGTCAAGCCCCAAGGACCAATTATCAATGTACTGCAAATCCAGTTCCATCCATTTATCGAATGGGATGGAATTGCGGTAAGGTGTTACTTGCCATAGACAGGTCAGACCAGGTTTCATGGAAAGCCGTCTTCTCTCCCAGAGCTCGTACCGAAGGACTTCGCCCGGCAGCGGGGGGCGTGGCCCCACAATGCTCATATCTCCTCGAAGCACGCTGAAAAGATTTGGCAGCTCATCCAGGCTGTATTTCCGCAGGACGCGCCCAATATAGGGAATAATGCGAGGATCCTTTTTCATTTTAAACACCACGCCGCTCGCCTCATTCCGAGCCATCAACTCTTGTTGCATCGCCTCAGCTCCGACCACCATCGTCCGAAACTTATAGAGCGTGAACCGCCGGCCATAAAGGGAGCAACGTTCCTGTTTATAGAAAACTGGTCCAGGGGAGACGATCTTTATGGCGCAGGCGATGATGACAAAAAGAGGTAGTGAAAGAACAAAAATCAAAGATGCAAAAACATAGTCGAAGAGAGTCTTTGCCAGAAGCGCGCTTTTGGTTGCAGATGTTGGGCGCAGCACCAGAGTGGGCGTCCCCGAAAAAGACTCGAAAAACATAGAGTAGAATTTTGGCCTCACCTCGAGAAATTTCCGCAAATGCCAGTGGGGCAGTATCCTGATTTGTACGCCAACTGCTTCCGCAATGGCCATGTACTGCTCAGCCTCCCATATTCTGTCGATGGGCGCGGCAAAAACGAGCTCATCCACCACGTAGTGCGACAAAAAGTACTGCAAATCATTCAGAGTCCCTATAACTTTGACATCATAGAGAACCGTCTTGCCAACATCCTCCTGATCCACCTCGAGGCATCCGACCACTTGGTAGTTGGAAAGCGAATCCTGCAGCGTTGATTCAATGAACTCCTTAGCAGCCTCCCGGCTTCCGATTATTATAATAAGGACTTTGGAAGCAACCCTCTTTTTGCGAAGTCGTATGAAGAGATGAGCGCTCAAGGCGAGCAACGTCAGATGGATGAGGTAGAAGAGGCCTATCAGCAGACGGCTCACGTCCTGGATTTTCAATAAATAGAACGCAAAAGCCAGCATAGTGGTATTTATGGTGACAATCTTGATAAGGCTGACCATGGATTTTGAAAAAGGCTTCTTCAGATATTGCTTGTGGAGGCCGGTCAGATTGAAGCTCACAGCCCAGATAGCGCCGATCAACAAGATGATGAGGTGATAATTGGGTGTATCAATGAGACCCTTGATCTCGTGAGGTAAAAAGTACTTCTTGATAAAATAAGCACAGACAAAAGCTACAGCGGTCAAGCAAACATCAGTTAGCTTATGAACTTTTCGAAGTATCTTCCTTTGAGACAGCATCAGTGATTTGACTTCTTTCGTATTCTACAGGTTTGCCCTTAGACAGCGATTCCAGGCTTTTCATATAAAGTTTCTCCAACTCCACAGCCGCGGCATCCCAGGAGTAATGGGCCGAGACAGCATTGGAAAGGAAGCTGCCCCGCGCTTCGAGATCGCACGCGTTCAACGCTTCAATGCCGTCCATGAGCTGCGAAAGCCGTTCCGTATCGCCTACTCCGAAGATCGTGTCGTCTGATCCGCACAACTCGGCTATCTCCCTATGAGCGGGAATATCGCTGGTCAAACAGACAAGCCCATAGGACATCGCCTCTAGAACGGTCAAAGGAAGCCCCTCGAGCTCCGACGCATTGATGAACCCTCGAGCGTTCGAGTAGATCTCCTCCAACTCGACTCCATAACGGTATCCCAGAAAAAAAACCCCATCTTCATCACACGCCATCTTTTTCAGCTCACGCACATAGTCGTCAGCGCCCGCGCTCTCTCCGACAATAGCAAGAGCACACCCGCGAGGTTTCCTGAGGTAAGCGGCAATAACGTCTTCTACCCTTTTCTCCGGTACAAGCCGACCTACGAAAAGGAAATACTTCCCAGGCGCAAGCCCCCAAGCATGGATAGTCTCACAGGCTCTTTTCACCGGCGAAGGCATTCCGTTTGGAATGTAGTGCGCCGACACGCCATATCGAGACTCATAGTGAGACTTGAGATCCCTGGATACGGCCACACGGCAGTGAGTAAAATAGGCTGAGCATACTTCTCCAAGCTGGATTATGAGAGAAGCCGGGAGAGGCCACTTCTTTCTCCGATAATCGAGCCCGCCGCATGTAAAAAAAACCCTTGTCCTTTTTTTGAAAAGCCTCGTCAGAGGAGTAAAAAGACAGGGTCCCTGCCCGTAGAAGTGCACGATGTCAAAATCTGTTTTGAGGATGTCCAGCACAGAGATGAAAGTATGTAAGATCGCTTCCGTGTATTTTGTCGCAATCGTTGGCAGTGTTCGAATTTGCATGCCGCGGTAGAAACGAAGACCTTCTGAAACGTATCCCTTTCTCGCATAGATCGTTATCTCATGTCCTCTAGCCGCCAAGCGCGAGTAGAGATGCTCACACTGATGTTCGACGCCGCCGAAGCTCGCCGGCACTCCTCGTAGACCGGTCACTGCTATTTTGGCCATGCCATTCCATGCTCAACAAATAAGATGTGAATCAATTCGGCTCCGCGCCGCCAAAGCCTGCCCCCAGCCATAACGGCTCCATTTCAGCTATCATGCGACGAGCGTCATAGCCTTCCCTCACAGCCTCACGAGCCTTTTGCCCAAGTTGTAAAGCAACGTCCGGGCGACTAAGCAGAAAAGCAATCCCTTCTGAAAGATGGTCCGGACTAGCGGCAGGAACCAGGTATCCGTTTTCCATATGACGGATAATTCCAGAATTCCCAGGCTCGTCAGTGGCCAAAACCGCCGTTGCGGACGCCATTGCTTCCAGCAACGCCAACGAAGTCCCCTCCCATAATGACGGCATTACAAATAAATCGCTTACTGCAAGAAGGTCAGGCACATCCTTGCGATTCCCAAGGAAAAGAACACGATCTTGCACACCAAGCTCTTTGCATCTCGAATCAAGTATTTCTTTTAGCTCTCCGTCTCCGGCAATCAGGACCTTGAGCGTAGGAAATTCCTCTTTTAGACGCGCAACGGCCTCTATCAAATAGACATGGCCCTTCTGGCGGGTAAGTCTTCCAACTGCGAGAACAACCTTGGAATCCGAAATTATGCCAAGCGCTTCTCTGAGCCCATTTCCAACTGCCGAATGAGAAACATCCATGTCTACGCCATTCGTAATGACCTGAATCTTCTTCGGATCGACCTCAAAGTGGGATATAAGCCTCTCGGCGGTATCCGTAGACACTGCGATTACAGACGCGCAGAGCCAATTATAAAGGATCCTGCACGACAAGCGTCTTAGAAGATTTCGCAAATCTCCCCGGCTGCGCCCTGATGGCACAAAGGGAAAGTGGTTCATCGGAATAATCCTTCGGATTCGGCAGAGCGCGCCGGCTGCGATTCCGATGAATTCTGCGTCGGATAGATGGCACTGGATGACCTGAACCCTTTCCCGCCTGCAGAATCTGACAACGTCCCGAATGTTCTGGAACGTATAGGCGAGAAGTCTGTGAGGTTGGAGTACGCTGGGCCTACGGCGATTCAGACAAAGAGGCCGCACCCCCTGAGCTTCGATTTCGCCTTTGAGCTCCACTTTGGGCTGGAGACAGCAAACGCTAACCTTGAAGCGGTCTGCAGGGGTATGCCTGACAAGTGTAACGAGAAGCTTCTGAGCGCCTCCGTAGTCAAGGGCGTCGATGATATGCAGGATGTGGACTCTATCGGACATTGGAAAGATCCTAAAATCCAAGCATCGCTCATGCCGGCCAACAAAACGGCCGAGCCAGCCGGTCTTATCTTAATACCGCGACACTAGCCTAAAATTTTATAAACCTTTGGCGGCACAGGATACTCTCTTGCATTGAGTATGACGCCACTCAGATTGGCTCCGCTGTCGGCCAGTTTGTCCACGGCAAGCTGCGCAACCTCACGACGCGATTGACCGTAACGGCAGACGAGCAACACCTGGTCGACGGCCCTGGCATATTCAATCATGGCAGGATTGAAAACCACCGGCTGTCCATCGAACACCGCAACATCGAAATGCTCTCGACAAAACGCCACCATGGCGCTAAGGCGCGTCCTATGCCAAATTATGCTCATTGCATTGGACCGCCCTGCTCCCCTGCTGCCAGACAGCACATAAAGCCCTTCGAATTCAGTTGGACACACGAGACAATCCAGAGGAACCCCTTTGTCGAAAAATGCAAGAATCCCCTCATTGTGATCTGAATCAAAGATCTCGTTACCGCCCCCGCTTACATCTGTATCGATGTAAAGGACTTTTCTCCTGTATTCCTGAGACAGGAATAGAGAGAGGTAGAAGGAAAGAAAGGTCGCTCCCTCGCCCTTCGTCGCGCCACAAATCATAAGGTTCCGCAGCTTGACATTCTTACCGATCATTAGCGAGACCCATATATTTTCGAGAGAATCTTTCATCTTTGCCAGGAGATCCAGATGCGCCTTTGCAGACATGGTCCGACACATGCCGGTGCTCAATTCAATATCTGAAAGAGTCCTTCTTTCGGATTCGTCCCCCAGCAATACGCCTTGGCGCTCGCGGGAGCCCTCCACCACATCTTCCAATACGCCTCCTCGCATGGAGGAGCCTGCACAGCGCTCTGTTTCCTCTCCGGCGTCTTCTTCTAACCGCTCTTGTCGGGCTTGTTTCCTAAATACGCTCTTCCAAAAGTTGTCGCTCATTCGAAAGCTCCCGAAATCCGCTTGGGATGGCAAAGGTCAATCAAAAAAAGAGTGTAAAGAATCTCTTGAAGTCCAGCAAAATGCTTAAAAGCATCAAAACCAGTAATGCACAGGCGGAAATGACGAAGACCTTCAACCCAGTATTTTTATTGTCTCCCCTTTTAGGAGCCTTGCTTTTACGCCTTATCTGGGACAAGCGCCTTCCATTCGCAGTCATGTCGAGGTCACTGTTTGTTTCGGCAAACAGAACCATTCGTCCCTTCGGAAGAACCGCAGCCGGTGGGCTTTCCTGCTCAGCCACTTCATTTCCCACAGTCGCACAAGGCGTCATTGCACCGTCTTCGTTCTCCTCGGAAAGAATAGTCCGCCGGTCCAGGGTGACAGCCTGCAAAGCCGCCCCAAAAGCTAAAGCGCGTCTGCAGACGCGGTTGATCAGCTCCGGGTTCCCGCCCGTTTGGTTATAGACAGAATCCAATGCTTCTTCGGTAAAGCTGGGGATTCCTGGAGCTCCAGCGCGATACAGGCGGAAGTAAATGTATTCGCTCGTCTCTTCCCTGGTCAAAGGCCCCAGAACGATGTGGCTCTGAATGGCGTTGCCCAGGTTCTTAAAAGATTCGCCAACGCCCCTCCCCAAAGGAGGGAAAAACATAGCCGTCTGGATGGGTTTTTTAGCCGGAGGCTTCAGAACGGAAAACTCTTCAATTTGCCGAACGGCGGCGGCAGGAAGCCTATGCGCATCATCCACAATCAAATAGAGGCGCTGCAGGCTGTCAGATTCAGCTAGCTGCTCGTAGACGATTTCGTGAGGCGAAATCCCTCGTCCGCATGAAAAACTCAGATGATTTATGACCTCGGACCAGATCCTGTATGCATCATATTCATCCTCTCCGCTCAGTTGAATGTGGGAAATCTTTCCGACTGACCCAACAAGGGACTCCATTGTCAGGCGGTTGTCTCCCGGAGACAAATATATGCAGGAGGACTCGTCGCAATCCGCTAAAAGATCGGCCAGTTTGAACGACAGCAGGGTCTTGCCGGAACCTTTTTCACCTGTGATGAGGACTATGGGAGTAGATGACTGCGACCACGAAAGGAGCCCATCCAACGCGGCGGAGTGTGTTTTCGAGTTGAAGAAAAGATCCGCCGAAGGTTCATCTGAGAAAGGATCGTCTCGCAAGCCGTAAAATTCCAGGTTCATTATGCTCCTCACTCGGCAGCAAAACGATTGTACATCCCCTCCAGGATGCCGGTGCACGTAAAAAAAACGGCATTGACGAAGAGAAAGAAAGAAGGTTCGACGAAAACATTATTGTTCAGGTAAACAATCATCATAAGAACGGAAACGAGCAGAAAGTTCGGTCCGAAAAAACCCGCTTCAGGCATTCTATCGATAAGAAGATACAAGTGCCTAAAGAAACAACCGATTAAGAGCAGATAGACAATCGTCCCGATCAGGCCAAGTTCAACGAGCATCCCCAAAAGATGATTGTGCTGAATCAGCTCCGTGTAACTGGATGGGACTGGAATGAGGCCTCTGTAAAGCTCGGAGATGTGAGTGAATTGCCCCATGCCGACTCCAAAGAATGGGTGGTCGGTGAAGATGAGAAAGGATCTCTTGATAAGGGCGAGACGTTCGTCCACCTCAGCCATCTGGAGGATTCCCCCCGTTCTTCTGTCGGGGCTGAACATATTAGGGATATTGGCAAGCACGACGACTCCCACGAGCAACAGGGGAGCAGTAAAGGTCTTCCACTTTGGAAAAGAGGTGCGATAAAAAAACAGCAACGCGGCCAAAGTAATCATAAAGCCAAGATAAACCGATCGGGTTTGCGTGAAGAACACTGCGGGGAAAAACAGCATGAGCATGACTATATAGGCGATTTTTGTCGCCCCTTCCTTTCTGGGCAACAATTGTATGCCGCACAGGAAACCGATGTTAATGGCCGTGCCGTTGAAAGCGGCATTGAGAAACGGTCCTCTAGCTCTGTCAAGATGAAGCCAGATTTCCGGGTCGTTGATATAGCCGGGAACTACGTACTGCCTGAGATGAAAGAATTCGAAAAAGGCCATAACCGAAAGATAGACGCCAAAATAGAACAGAAAATGGAACAAGAGCTCCAAAGATTTTTCTTCGCAAAGATACGCTCTGGCGAAAATGAACGCCGTAAATGGCATGAGATACCCATTGATGAAAAGAAACCAGGGACTCGGATACTTGTCCAACACGGGACGAAACCCATGGATGCTCATAGATAAAAAGCACAATATGGAAAAGAAAACGATCAGCCACTCGGGAGTCAGATTACGACCGACATAGGAGCGGCTCGAGAAAGGCAATATCGCCATAGGTATCAATAAACATAAGAAAAAAAAGCGGTCGATGGTGAAATCGAAAAATCCGGGTATCCTGAGGACAAAAAAACGGGGACCGAAAACGGCAGTAGAAATCAGCCATAATGAAAAAAGGATAACCGGTATCGGCAGACGTTCGGTTTCCGGCTTGGCAGACCTGAAGCGGCTTACGAGCCATAACAGGATCACAGCAAGCGATACAGCCGTCACAATGAGAAATGCGCTCTCCATACCGCTCATATCATCTTCGAAACAGAGCCGACCACATTCAGGCCTAGATAACGCTCCACGTCTTGTGGCTTTTTTATCGAATGATCCAGATGGTCGACTAACAGAGCTATGGCCACGGCCATCATCCAACCTCCGAAAAAGCCCAGGAGCGCCAGAAGAAGCCTGTTGGGCTTAAACGGCTTGTTTGCTACTTCCGGCGGGTCCACCATGGTTATGAATTGTTTTTCCTGGCTGACCGCGTTAGCCATGCGCGCCTGCTCCAGTTGCGATCGAGCCCCTGTATAGGCGTCCTTAGCCAGCGCAAACTCCTGCTTCAAATGCTCGTAGACGGACTTTTCCTCTCCTATCGAGCGGAGGCGGTTGCGCAAGCTCTCAATAGCTCTATCCTGCTCCTTGATCTTTGCCTCAAGAGCATTTACCGTCACTCTTTGAGCCTGTAGCACCCTGTTCAGTTCTTCCCGCAAAGATCGCACATTCAGTTTCAGTTCCTCTTCAACCTGTTTGAGTGGAGCAAAGCCCGGCTCAAATTGCGATTTCATCTCGTTCAGCTGAATTTGGAGCTGGGCGACTTTGTTCTTGAATGCTGTTATCGCTCGTCCGTGCACCTCCATTTCTGGAAGCACCACGGGAATGGATGCGCCCTTTAACTCTTTTTCCATCGCCTCCAGAGACTTTGTAGCGCCAACCAGTTGGTCGTAAAGATCATTGCGCTTCCTCTGCACATCCGTCAAAAGTGAGTTCAAACCCACTTCAAGATTGGTCTTGTTCGGTTCGAGATTGAGCATCTCAATGAGCAGGTCCGCCTTTTCGGTTTCATATTGACGCAGGGCGGCCTCTTTGAGCTTCATCGTCTCCAGAAGCGCTTCGGATTGTCCCTTGAAAAATTCGTGCGAGTAATCGGTCTTGGCTTTCGTGACCTCGGAGTAGCTCTCCAGATAGGCGTCGGCGATGGCCTTCGTCACGTTCGCTACCTTTGATGGGTCTTTCCCGCGGTAGCTGAGATAAAAAACGCTAGAGCCCTCGAACGTTTCGCCCCCTGGAGGAGTGACATCGATATCCTCGCGGAGCTTATCCAGAAGGTTGGGAACACCTTCGGGTCTTACGTCTGAAAACTGAGACGCCACAACCTTCTGCAGAACGCGGTTGGAATATATTATTTCCTTCTGGTCCTGCATGAGCCGCATGAGCCTGTTTTTGTAATCGAAAGAGGTTTCCTTCTGGAGCGGGTCGAGTTGCTGAGGAATGCTCAAAGTAAATTTGGCGGATGATCGGTATACCGGCGGCAAGAATATAGCCGCAAGCAAACCGAGGAGAAAAACGACCGTAAAAATTTGCACTATCAATCTGGACCTGTCAAAAACGATGAACACCAGTTCCCTGAGATAGTTTTGCAATTGCCTTTGTCCAGCTTTTCGATTCTCCATTACATCTCCAAATCCAATCGAACCATGCCGGTATGTAAAACGCTCCCACTCCTAACCCGGCAACGGGTGCGGAATGCGATGGTATTATCTCGCTCTGAGCGGCTTGAGCTCATAATTCATGGAAAAATTACTACTGAATGGCGCAATCGCATAGATTCCCCTGGTAAAAATCTTCTCCAGCATATCGTTGATATTGTCCAGACGACTTCTTGAGACATAGATTATGTCGGCGGGACGCACATCAACGTTGATGGGGACCGCACGCTCGAGAATTGCCTTCACGTCAACTTTGAAGGCGATCGGCCGTTCCAGGCCATCATTTCTGAATATGACGACCTCATGCAGGTCGGCGCTCTTGATCTTGTGACCGCTCGCCATGGCCAGGGCATCGAGCAGATTGATCCTGGAGGACATTTCATAGACGCCGGGCTGCTCAACATCTCCCAGAACGTAAAACTTTGGGTGGTGTATTTCCAAAAGAATGAGCGTCACCTTCAGATTTCGCACCTGTTCAGCATACTGATCATTGATGATCTCTTCGAGTTGAACAAGAGTCAGTCCTTCCGCCTGGACAGTGCCTATCAATGGGAAGGATATGCGGCCATCGGGCGTAACCGGAGCTATCTTGCTCTGCCCTCTCGGAGCGGTCGTAATGGCCCTTTTGAGCTCGTCTATTTTGACGTTAAACTCCTCGAGGCTGACCGTAACGCTCGGGTTCTTGATAAACCTGGCGTAAGCTCTATTCAGATAAGCAGCCAGTTCCTCCGGAGTCTTGGACTCCACCTGCACTTCTCCCACCAGAGGCAGGCTGATTCTTCCATCGGTTCTTACGAGGACGGTAGTGCTGAACTGAGGGTAATAGGGGAGGTGTACGCTGATCTTATCCTGCACCTCCAGTCGGTAGGGCTCGGGGCTCTTTTCGTACCGAATATGGTATACCACCTCAACCACGTCCCCAGGGCCGATCCGGTACTCTGGAACCAAAGGAACTGCAATATCCTTGATTATCTGGTAGTTTGGACTGCCTACGACCGTCTCGGGCGCAACGGTTAACATGCCCTCCCGCATCTCAAGCACGCTGAGATCCTCGGGCTGTTTTATATTGACCTCAAAAAAAGTCTTATCGTGATGAGAACACCCGGCAAAGCACAATAGAACAGCGCACCCCAAACCGGTGAGGTAACGGCTCAGCAGCCTCTTCAATCTATAATCGGCGAGTTCACTAAGCACACAACAGGCCATTATTCGTGCCCGATACAATACTTCTTCTCCTCATATTGGGAATTCAAGCGGAAAAAAAAGAGCCCCCCCGAGCTAAGCGATTCATATTAAAGAATATAGCGAAAGAGTGCAAGAAGGAATATCGTCTGTTGGTCCAGCAGCTCAGCGGCTTTCGCCTTGCCATTCCAAGCCACGCTTCTGGCCATTTCTTGGTTTTCTATTATGAACAAAATCTTAGCGCTAAGGTCTCGGGCATCTCCTGCATCGAAGAAAAAAGCTGAAACGCCATGCTCGGCATATTCACACGTCGCCATGTTCCTCGCCGCCAAAAGAGGGTGACCCAAAGCAAGCGTTTCAAGCATAGTATTCTGCCCCGCAGAGATGCGGTAGCTCCTCAAGGGAAGCACAACCATGGACGAGGCGTTGACGAGCCGGATTAGATCGTCTTCAGACACAAAATCTCTGAGGACTTTAACATTTGAGGGCAGTTCCCTGCTTGTCCTGAAGGTCTGAGAAAGAATCAGGCATTGTGAATTTATCCCTCGCACGGCTTCAATCAGTGTATTGAAGTCCCGGTCGCTATTCCCGTAAGAAAAGATGTATTGCCCCTTGACTTCGGAATGGCTTTCGCGAACGAACCTGCTGGGAGGAGCATCAGGGAAAAAAGAGATTCGATCTGGGCTAATCCCGAACATATCGCGATAGATTCTTTCCTCCTCTCTAGATGTACAAAGAAAAAAGTCGATGCCTGGAATAGCCATCCGGAAAACGACAATCCGCAGCCGATACCTCCAATCGTTCCGCTCCAAGTTGAAGTGCAAATCTCTCATAATGTGTGCGGGAGCAACTCGGGCGCCCGCCAAACGGTTCAAAACGCCGAAAACCACCGCCATTCTCATGGACCAGGAGAGAACGATATCGAAGCGGTTTCTTGTTAGAAGCGCCGCCAGAGGAAGATAAAGATCGCATGTCCATTTGAAGAGCTTCCTCAGCAGTGGATTCCGCCCGGGACCGGAAAACAGCGGTTGAAATACGGTCACTCTGTTTCCGCTCTTTATGAGGGATCTGAGCAAGCGCCACTCGCCCTCCTCCCTCCAGGTAATGAGCATAGCCAGTCTGAGGCAACTCATCGGCCATCTTCGCAATTCATAAATTGAACCTTCTTGCGTGAAGTCCATGCCATGAGAGAAAGCATAGAAGCAGCCAGACCTTGCGAGCATAGGAGAGTGGACCGCCTCGATTGATGAGCTCACACCAGAGCCGTCTTACGAGCTTTTCGTTGAGAAAGCCCAGCTCACGGAGCATTGACTCGCTAAAACATGCTTCTGCGACCTCGCGCAACTCCGACCTCATCCATCTATGCAGAGGAACATCCAATCCATGTTTTCTACGATAAGCAACAAACGAGGCAATATCAGAGGGGAGCTTTGCAGCGAGCAACCGCCTGAGAACCTTCTTGGATCGCTGAGGGTCGGCCTTTTCGCTTGAAGGCATACGGAGCGCATATTCCACCAGCTTATGATCGAGGAAAGGGGCTCTGGCCTCGATGCCGTGGGCCATGGTCATCCGGTCCACCTTGATCAGCAGGTTGTCTGGAAGAAAGAACGAAAGGTCCGTGGCTATCGACGCCTCTGTGAGAGTGGAGGCAACACTGTAAGCATTGAGGGCCTTGTTCATCTGCAAAGCAAAACGGGCGGTAGAGTCCGGTCTGATGCAGTCAGCGGAAAACAATCCGGCGCTCCCCGGTTCTCCAAAAATCAAGGTCCAGCGGGATACCCCAATATCCCTTTCCGAGCCCAACAACTTGCAGAGTCTTGAAAGACCCCCTGGCGCAGGCGCTGTCTCACCTCGCAGAAGCACTGGACGCAACGCCTGCGCAAAGGGAAAAGAGAACCCGGAGGGAAAGAGCTTTTGCAGCAAAATCTCACGCTTGTAGTGGGTGTAGCCCCAAAAAAGCTCATCCGCCCCCTCGCCGGAAATAACGACCTTGACATGTCTAGCTATGGCTTCCGAAATCATGAAGGTGGGAATACAGGCAGGATCGCCTAGCGGCTCATCGGCATGGAATAGGACTCTTTCGAAAACGCTCGCGTCAAAAGCGCCTCCTTCTACTTCGACAAGTTCCATGCCCAAAGCAGAAGCCACCTTTCTGGCGTAGGGCGCTTCATCGAGATCCTCCCGATCGAAGGAAACCACGAAAGCTTTCAAGGGAATCTGCGAAATTTCCGATGCATAGCAGGAAAGCAGGCTGGAATCCACCCCGCCGCTCAGCATCACGCCGACCTCAACATCGGCGATCAACCGAAGCCTTGTGCTTTCGGAGATAAGCTCCGCAAGCTCTTTCCCGGAACTCCCGGCAGAAGCTCCGGCGTTCGTCTCCTGCGCATATAAAGACCAGTACCTCTGACGCGATGCATCCCAAGAGTTGATGTGGAGCGTCATACACTCGCCGGGCTCGATGCGCTTGACTTCGTTGAGAATCGTCCATGGACCCGGAATGTACTGAAGACAAAAAAAAGAACGCAGGCTTTCCATGTCGAGGGAAAGGCTCATGTCTCGAAACGCATAGAACGCCTTCAGCTCTGAAGCCGCTATGAGCCTACGATCATCGAGAGAGTAATAGAGAGGCTTTTTGCCGAGCCGATCGCGGCACAAAACAATTTTTCCATGCCGCTCGTCATAAAGGATGAAAGCGAACATCCCCCTGAGTTTTTCTTCGAATCCATCACCGAAACAGTTATAGGCCCCAAGGATGACTTCAGTGTCCGCACCCGTTCGAAACCGATAGCCTCGAGCCTCGGTTTCTTTCTTCAGTTCCTTAAAGTTGTATATCTCTCCGTTGAACGAGATGTGAAGGCCATGATCGTAATCGTGAAGCGGTTGGGCTCCCCAATCAGAGAGGTCGATGATGCTGAGCCTGCGGTGCCCAAGCAGAACATTTGCATCCTCCCAGAGACCCTTTGCATCGGGTCCCCGATAGGAAAAGAGATCGAGCACCCGGTCGACTTCATTTCGAAACGAAGCTGCATATCCCGCTTCTTTTGTGACAACTCCAATCACGCCGCACATGGTTATCTCGTTTCACCTAACGAAATGGAAGCCTTTGAGAGCCATCATCTTCGTTCCTCAGCAACGGAACTGATGAGGTCTTCGAAACCTTTCACCATGATTTCCATGGTGAACTTGCTCAAGACCAGCGACTTCGCACTTGCCCCCATTCGCCGCCTCGATTCTTCATCTTGAATCATGTCAACCAGAGTCCGAGCCAATTGACGCCAATCTCCCACCTGAACCAATTCCCCTGTCTTGCCCGGAATGATTATCTCCCGCATGAATCCAACGTCGGTGCAGATGACAGGCAGCCCTGCAGCCATAGCTTCGATGACAGCCACTGAAAGCGTTTCCTGCTCGGGCTTTGTGGACAGCGCAAAAATATCGCTGGCTCTTAAAATGACCGCTATATCCCGCCTGAAGCCAAGAAAAAGGACGTTCTCCCGAATTCCCAGCTGTTCAGCTAACCGCATCAGGGGGAGCCGCTGGCTTCCATCTCCCACAATGAGAAAGCGAACACCCTGCAGAGAGGCGACAACAAGAGCAGCAGCCCGCAGTAATATATCATGGGCCTTATCAGGCCTGAGGGCGGCGATCATCGTAATGACAGCCCCCTCAGGCGCGAGTCCAAGACGCGCTCTAGCTTCTGCAACACTCAGCTTAGAGTTGAAAAGATCGGGGTCGACTCCGTTGAAAATAACTTGGATCTTATCAGGTGGTATCTTTTCAATGGCTGAAATGTACTCTTTGTGACCCTTGGCGGCGGCAACCACCTTTCTGATCCCCAAATGGAAGATGCGCCTAGCCGCCATGGTCAATCGATGCCGAGAGTATCTCTTAAAGGTTTCATTCTGCCAGTTGATGACCGCCCCGACTCCAGCAAGAACGGCCGCCGGCACTCCGAGAAAGATCGAATTGCGGTGGTTGATGAGTAGAAGCACATCCGCCCTGCGCCTCCGGAACAACCGCGCCAGCCTAACGACAGCTAAAAAGTCCAGACGACTTCTGCAGACATTTGCAGAAGTCGGTATGTCAAACGAATTCAGCTCTTTTCCGAGCAAGCCCGGATCGCCCAAAAAGCACAGATGCAAAGCGAATCTTTTTCGGTCGATATTCCGCAGCAATTCTAGGAGCAACTGTTCCGCCCCTCCAACGGCGAGCGTCGAGACGAGAACCATGACGCGAATCGGCGATTCATCGCTCTTTATTAGCGCAGGCTCCGCCATGCTAGCTCCTTAATGTTTCAAACAGGGCCAGGAGCTCCTTCATATGGGCCTCCATCGCGCACCGGCGCGCCACGCTCTCCCTACCCGATCGCCCCATTGCGGAAAGCCGGTCAGTGTCGCTCAACATCCATATCAAGCCTTTGAGCAGATCGCTGACGGATTCGGGGTCGAACAGCTTTCCCGAAACGCCATCCTCTATCTGCTCGGGTATTCCTCCGATGTTTGACGCCAGAACCGGAACGCCGAGAAGCAGACTCTCGTAGACGCTCAACGGCGCATTGTCATACCAGCGGCTAGGCGTCACAGTGAAGAGCGCCCCAGCTATCCAGCGGGTGAGCTCTTCCCCTTCCATAAACCCGAGAAAGCGGATGTGGTTCCGTCTCGCGGGGAGGATCAATTTTTCCAGTCGTTCCCTTTCACCATCATAACTTCTTCCGATAAGAACCAGATCAACAGTATAGGGCAATTGCTGGTAAGCCTTTATAAGGTTATCCAATCCTTTTTCATAACTTATGCGGCCAAAAAACAGGATGTGCGAACCCTTCGGAGTAGAAGCGGGCAGATTCCGTTCTGCCACTGGCGAGGTAATAACGTGAATGCGCTGAGGGGGAAAACCCGCCCGCAACAGCATGGACCGCATAAACCGGCAGGGGGTAACGAATGCGTCCACCAACTGAAAAAGCCCAAGCATGCGCTGTACGAACATTGAAAGCACCCTTACGGCGGAAACCGACGCTCGGCCTTTGAGACAACGGTGGCGCAGGCCGTGCGTATAGTTGCCGGCAAGGCATAAGGTGCACACGCTTCCATTTCTCAGGAACAAATAGGACGGACAGAGAAGGTGATAATCGCCGAGCCGCATCACAACCGGAATTCGCCGCTTTCGAAAGGTATGAATGATGCTATGGGACATATAATTGTAGATATTGAGGATGTAACCGATGTCAGCCCCGTCGATATGGTCAAGAAGAGCCGACATCCTTCTTTTGGCCTCAAAAGAGTAGATGCTTCGGTCCAAGAGGCGAAGGAGACTGACTGTCTTGAAGGAGATATCTCCGAAGTGGGCCTGGTCCGGCGAACCCGGCGGGGGCATGAAAAAATCAGAATAGGGCGAATCCCAGCTTCCGGCATACCGGACGCTAAAAGGGACGGCGGCATGTCCCGCAGCGGGAAGTTTACACAATAGATCGAAAAGATACTTTTCCGTTCCACCGTTGAGAAAAAAATATTTATTACAGAGAACTATCTTCATTTCGCTTCCCGGGAGCCCTCTGCGATTCTGCCCTCATAGGGGCCAGCCCCATTGAGACCGATCAAGAACCGTTGCTCTCCTTTTGCTCCTGGAGCAAAAAGAACCCTCGTTACGCCTACGGCAGGCATTTGCGAGCGGCATCTGAAAAACGTCCTGCCCCCATCACGGCTCAGGAACACGCCCTCAGACGCCTTGAAATCGAAGCCCATCGTACCCACCAGGATCCACTGAGAGTCGAGCGGGTTAACCGCCAGGCTGTATGCGGCGACGCCGGATGAGCCGCCGCCCGGCAACGTAGTCTCGCGCCATGTGCGCCCAAGGTCATCGCTCATGATCACTTTCCGGTCCGCGCAGGCGGCGTAAATTTTCGTCGGATTGCCGGGCGCCAGCGCCACACTATAGGCAAAAGGATGAGCTCCAATCATGGAATGCCAATTCTCGCCTCGATCTCCAGAGCGAAACAGCCCACCCTTTAATGTAGCCGCATAGAGCGTCCCGGGCATCGAAGGATCAGCGACGAGAGCGCCGGGCCCTTTTACATATGGCGTATCAAGTCCCTTGTTTATGGCCTTCCATGCCCTGCCTCCATCGTCGCTCCTGAATATGCCGTATCCGTTTGTCGCCACATAAATGATTTCATCCGAGGCGGGGTCGATCAGCAGATTGGTGGCCCGTCCATCGATAAAAACCTCCCTAGCCAAGGGCTCCTCAGGCATGGGCATACTCACATCTGACCAACTCTTTGCGCCGTCATCGCTTCTAAAGATGTAAAATCTATCTTTTCCCTTCCATGGTCGCATCAGCAGATATATCTTATTGGGATTGGTTGAAGAAATCTCAACATCGACGGCGTCTCCATCAGGGAGGCCTACCGTTCTTCTATTCCACGTACGGCCGCCATCGCTTGAAGCAGCAAGTCCGTTATCAGATAAAGCGAGGAAAAGCTTTGACTCGTTGAGTGGATGAAAAACAATGTCGTTTACTACCGTGTTTTGAAGCCCCTTATAGACCTGCTTCCAGCTTTCGCCTTCATTGTCGCTACGCCATACGTTCGTCCAGTCAGTAATGAAAACGTTCGAAGGCTCGCTGGGGCTGAACCTGATCTCTTCCACATCAGTGAGGCTCTTGGCAGAAGTCTCGCTCGCTTTGAGATTCATCTCGAATTTTTCTCTGACCGTCCACGACCTTCCCGCATCGGTCGACTTGTAGAGCATGTAGGGCCATGTCTCCGGGTAGGTGGCTAGCAGAAGGATGTCGGGATTGCTGGGATGGACCGCAACCGCCTTGAAGCCCTGCGGTCTGTCGGTCCACTGCCGTATGAATCCGATACCGCGATGGTCCCAAGCCTTTTTGGCGTCATTCCAGGCGTACACGCCCATACTGCGCTCCACGAGATAGATTCGACCGGAAGTGTGGCAAATAACGTTCTCGATGCGCATTGCGCCGGGATCGAGGCCATCGCATGCGGGAATCCATTCCCCATGGCGAAGCTTATAAACGCCCTGACTCGTGCCCGCATACAACACCCCCCGGTGAAGAGCAAGAGAGGACACCTGCTTGCCAGCCAACCCCGAAACCTCTTCAGGAGCCCAAGGACCCGTTGTCGGCCTTATTCTGAAAACCCCTGCGGAATCGGTCGCAACCCAAAGCATGCCGTCATGAAACACGATCAATCGATCTCCCAGGCGCCTTGAATTATACCGAACAGCGGAACTTTTCTTCTCCCAGCGCTCTCCCTGATCGCTGCTCAAGTAAATGCCATTGTCCGTCAGCAGAACCACATGATTGGAATCCTCAGTAAAGAAATCCATGTCAGCGACCGCAAATTCCTCAAGGCCCTCACACTTCGGAGAAAAAGAATCTCCCCCGTCGACGCTTTTGAATACACCGGATACGTCTGAGCCAATCAGAATTACTTGGGGATTTGCTGGATTGAAGGCAATGGACGTAAAACGCCCGCCTCCTTCGTATCCGAGAGGAGAAAGGATGGTATTGCCCTCACCACTTACAGCCGTATTAGAAAGAGCCGCCATACCTCCCTCGGAGCATGCGCGATGAAGACCAAAAATAGCGCAAACTAGCATGAGAATAAAAGGACCAACTATTCTGCTCATTCTCTCTATCCCGGCTTCGAAATCTCCAATGACCATCCCTTCTCAGTGGCTATCGTCTGGGTTCCTGTCTGGGCTCCATCTTCTTTTCAACCTTTCGCCCCCAAATCCTAACCTGATATTTGACAAAGGAATGTTCCACCGCGTCATAGCCGGACATCCAGACATCGCCTGTAACTTCATTGGAAGAAAATCGAAGATGAAGCTCGCCAGCCTGAGCAAACACCTTGGTAGGTTTGGCAGTCTTTTCCGCATGCTTTCTATCCTCCTCCTCATGCTGGGTTAAGGGTCCCTTGTTTTTCAGAAGAACAGGACTCAGATAGAAGAAGTGATTTCCGGATGACTTTGCGTAGGATCTCTTAATTCGTGATATAAGCTCATCCGAGAAAGAGATCATCTCTGTGGGATCAGAGTTCCAGAAAAACGAATTTCGATCGTTGGTTGCAGGATAACCTTCGATAACGACGCTAAAGTCGTTCAGCGTGTTCAGATTTGGCGGGAATAATCGCAGCACCGCTTTCGCGCCGTCAAACTTTTCATTGAGGACGCTTCCGCTCAATTGGAGCAAATAGGCCTGCTCGGACCCATCGCTCTCGATCAACCCAGGCTGCGCCTGTACAACTCTCGGTCCCGCCCAAAGAAAAAAGAATAAGAAAAACGAAGCGGCAGTGAAAACAATACTCTTCGAGACATGTCTAGGGCGGCTTAGGCTCATGGCTCTCCTTGAAGGACGGTTCCGGAAAAAACATAGATCGAACTCTGTGAGAAGAGAGCGCTTCGGGCCTAACAAGACCGCTCTCGATATCTTCCCCGAACGACCGCACAATATAAAGGTCAAAAATACTGGAGAAGCTAAGAACGCATTGCCGGAAGCGCCTCTTGCACGCATGAAAAGCTCAAAAGCTATTTCCCCAATCCTTCAGGCGCATCAACTCGGCATTATTCCATTCCCGCTCTTCAAGCATCAGGAAGCAGTTTCAGCCCTCATACACATTGCGTCGAGAAGACGCACTAAACCAAGAGCTCAGCAGCGCTCGACCGCAGGGATGCCGATGAAGCCGACATAGAGCAAAGGGATCTTACCGGTCAGCGGTCCCTTCCCTCGGCGCCTGCACCAGCTTCAGCGTCGGCTGATTCAGAAGTGAAAAGCTCAGCCATTTGCAGGCGAGCAGCAAAAGCGCATCGTCGCTTTCCCGAACGGAGCGGGATTCTTCCTCCGGCAGATCGAATAGCTGCAGAAAACGACTCTCCAGGACAAAGCTCCGGAATTTGTCGAGATTATAGCTTGCAAGGAAGAACATCTGTTGCTGCCTCTCCGTAAGATGCGGCTCCTGGAGCAGCCTTGGGTGCGTGATGATCTGCATCCACAGGTTGTTCCGCTCGTGATAGGACTCTAACCCTTGATCCCTTATCCATTCGTCCGTCGTCCAGTCGCGCTTCTCTTCAAATCCGCGGCAGTGGCTTTCCTTCAGCAGGAAATAATCTTCCTGAACCTTCTCGTGCAGTCGATGCATTCTCGAGGCCCTGGCGACGGGGTATATTCTGCAGGCCGAAGGACGATCTTCGTATACTTGACAGCCTTCGAGGACGACAAAAGGACAGGTCTTTCGCTCATTGTCACGCATCTTCAGATAGACCATCGGCAGCCTACGCCGATCGTCGAAACCGGTCTCCGTATGCTCGTCCAAAAATGTTTCCGCATCCATGCCGAGGTGATTCTTGAGACGCATGATATCATAGGGGGTAAGCAGAAGCCTCAGATCTCGACAGCATTCGGTGAAGCAGGGGACTCCGGGATGACAGGCAAAACTGAATTTTCCACCCTCTATTGGCTGGAGCAATTCCTGGATTTGCTCCGGAGCTGTGTTTTCAATAGACATTGTGATTCCTTACCGGTCGCAGGCTGGCATCTCTCGGATGCAAGCGCCTAGGCCACCTGAAATAATTCGTCCAGCTGATTTCTGATATAGCGGAAGGCCAGCCGAAGGAGAGCTTCATCATCTTTCCAGACCTGACGGAGCATCTCCTCGTCCACTTCATAGAAGGTCAGGAAGCGTTTGTCTTTCAAAAACTCGGCAAATCGATCCAAATCATACGCAAGAAAGAGCAGCTTTCCGAGGCCGGCTTCCATTCTCGCTCCTCGCTTGAACCCTTCCGGCATTACCGCTTGAAAGAGGCGCTCCATTTCAACGTAGGGAGCAATATCCTGAGTCTGCAGCCACTCCTCGACGGTTCTCACGGTAGGCTCGGCCAGCCCCGTGCATCGATCCTTCCCGACGATCATCTGATATTCACCCTCGACCGATCCGAGATCGAGCGGGTACATGCGGCAAGCCCAGGGCCGATTCGCATAGACACTGCAGCCTTCATCGGTCACGAACTGGCAGTTCAGCGTTTCAGGGTCCATCTGGAATTGGACAACGGGGATGTGTGATGCTCCCGCAAGAAAATGTCTCGTGTACTTGGCAAGCAGCTCGCCGGAGCTGATTTTCAACGCCCTGCGCAGCCTCAAAACATCGTAGGGAGTGAGGTAGATGTTCACATCCCGGCAACATTGGGTGAAGCAAGGAAGCATATCATTGCAGGAAAAGCGAAAAGCATCGGTTGGGGTCAAAACGGATTGCTCATTTTCCGGTAAGGATGGACACATGAGATCACCTCAAATCTTATTTCTGTAATAAAGACACTTTGAAATTTTTGAACGTAGGATTTCCGTGCACGAGCTTCTCAACTAAAGAGAGCGCCTGAGCATCTTCACAGGCTATAAAGGTGCAATCGCACTCCCGGTTGCACTCTTTGCAGAAATAGTCTTCTTCCAGAGCCTTGCCGCAGAAGCATGTCGGCTCCATCACCAGTTCATCTTCCTCATATCTGGCCAGTAAATAGTCCTGCTTGGCGGCTTTGAGCGTATCCGATGTTACAGCCATTGATCCATTCTCCTTCAGGCGCCTCAATTCCAGGTAAGACAGCCCGAGTCAAAAATTCCCCCAGAGCCGGACCGACCCGGCGCAGGGGGAATCATGAAGCCGCTGGACGCGCGGCAAATATTGCGACCATCGATCTCAAACAGCTGGTGAAGAAGGACAAAGGCTGTGCTCTTTCTCCCTTCTTCACCTTCAATTCCTACAGCGATGCCGCAAGAAGCTCGGAAAGCTCCGTTATCTCAAGCGCATCCTGTTTGCCGAGACTCATGCAGGCGTCCGTCAGCATATTGAGGCAGTAAGGACAAGCGGTTGTGAGAATCTCTGCGCCCTTGTCGACTGCATCGGTAATTCTGAGCTCGCCGAAGCGCTCGCCCATCGGCACTTCCGCCCAGATACGCCCGCCGCCGCCCGCGCAGCAGATGCTCAATTCACGATTGCGTCCAAGCTCCACAGCCTGCGCATCGGGAAGTCCCGAAAGCAGGGTTCTGGGAGCGTCATAGATATCGCTATGACGACCGAGGTAGCACGGGTCATGGAAGGCAACCTTCTTTGCGAGTCCCTTGGGGAAGGAGAGCTTGCCTTCGGCCACGAGCTGAACCAGAAGATCTGTGTAATGGATGACTTCCCATTCGCCGCCAAGCTCGGGATAATCGTTCTTGAAAGACCAGAGGCAGTGCGGAGACGTGGTGATGATCTTCTTCACGCCCTTGCCGTTGAAAAGGTCGATGTTGGATTGAGCCAGCTTCTGGAAAAGCTCCTCATCGCCCAGCTTGCGCATGCTCTCGCCGCAGCAGCTTTCTTCGGCGCCGATGACGCCGAAGCTCACGCCGGCCTTCTTGAGAAGCGCTGTAATGCTTTTGGCCACCTTCGTGCTGCGCGGATCGTAGCAGGAATGGCAGCATACATAGAGAAGGTACTCGGTATCCGGTCCAAACTGGGGCACATCGAGGCCTTCCTGCCAGGCGGTTCTTTTCTCGCGAGGCCCGGACCAGGGGTTGCCGTTGGCGTGGGCGCTGCCGAGAATGGGCCGCAGATTCGCAGGCGCCATGCCGGCGCCGACGATGCTCGCCCTCATCGTGCGAACGTTGTTGATGATCTTCACGCCGCGCGGGCAGTTCGACTGGCACATTCCGCAAGTCGAGCAGGCAAAAAGCACCGTTTCTTCTTCGAAGCCTTCCATGCCCATCTGACCAAGCCGCTGCATATGCCGGATATTGAAGCTTTCGCTGGTTTCGCCCGGCACCTGGCGCCACGGGCACAGGTTCGTGCAAAGGCCGCACTGCATACACCAGCTGAGCGTATCAGCTCCCATCTCCGCTATGTAATCTCTCATCTCCAGCGAGACATATTTCGGTTCCATTTATATCCACTCCTATTCTTATTCCTGCTTCCTATAGTCTACCATCGGACAAACGCCCACCGCTAGAAGCCTTTGTACGGGTTGGGTCCCATCTCTTCGAGCCTCGAAGCGAAGCTGTCGAGGACCTCGGGGAGGCGATTGTAGTCGGTGATGGAAAGCTGCTCCAAACGCACGCGATCCGACTCCAGCACCAGACGGTTTAGCGTTTCCTGAATCTTGCTCATGCGGATGTTGGCCAGTTCGCTACCCTTGATGAAGTGGCACTGGTAGTCGTCGCCGTGCTTACAGCCAAGGAGCAGGATGCCGTCGATGCCCTTCGAGAGAGCGTCGGCAATCCAAACGAGGTTCATGGAGCCGAGGCATCTCACCGGGATGAATCGTACCCACGGATTGTAGGCAAGCTTCTTGATGCCCGCCATATCGAGCGCCGGGTAAGCGTCATTCTCGCATGCGAGGACAAGAATCCTGGGTTTTTCATCGTATTCGTCGGGCACGTTGATGCTCTTGATCACGTTTCCGATCATGCCAACCGAGTAGTTTTTGAAGGAGATGATGCGCTCGGGGCAGGCGCCCATGCACACGCCGCAGCGACGGCAGCGAGTGGGATTGGGCAGAGGGTTTCCTTTTTCATCTTCGTTGATGGCTCCGAAGGGACATTCCTCAGTACAACGCTTGCACTGCGTGCAACGCTGCATGAAGAATTCGGGATAGCTCATATCGCCTACGCGCGGATGCACGGCTTTGCCCTGCGAAACGACCTCGACGCACTGAATGGCTTTGAGCGCTGCGCCCGTGGCGTCGTCTATCGCTCTGGCGTAATCCATCGGAGCGCGCACGGAGCCGGCCGGATAAATGCCGGTGCGCCGCGATTCATAGGGGAAGCAGATAAAATGAGAGTCAGGGAATCCATACTTCAAAGCCGGTATTTCAGGTCCCTGACGGTATTCGAGGTTGAGAAGATTGGAAACCCGAATGATGTCCGAAGGAACTGCGACTTCCTCTTCCCCTTCCTTGGGCGCCTGCGCCTTGTATTGCTCTCCGAAAGCGGTGGCGGGAACCATGCCGTTTGCAAGCACTACGAGCTCGACGGCTTCGGACATGATCGGCGAACGGGTGAGGACGTCTTCAGCGGAAACGACGAGCGATCCCGATCCATCATCTTCAACAGCGGTGACATCGCCTCTCACGAAAATGACGCCATCCTTCTGGAGCTGTTTGTAGAGAAGCTCGTAGTTGCCGTTGGCGCGCATGTCTTTATAGAATATGTAAACGGCTGTCGCCGGATTGGCCTCTTTAAAGTATTTTGCCTGCTTCAGCGACTCAACGCAGCATGCCGCGGAGCAGTACGGCAGATGGGCGGCGTCTCTCGACCCGGCGCACAGGACGAAGGCTACGCTGTTCACTTCCTGTCCGTTGGAGGGACGCGCGACGCTGCCGGCCTTGAACATGGCTTCAAGCTGGGGGGCCGTGATGACGTCGGGCGACGCGCCATAGCCTAGATAATCGAGCTTTTGCGCGTCATAGGGGACGGAGCCTGCAGCCAATATAACGGAGCCTACGCGCTCAGCCGCGCCGTTTCCATTCGCCGCTATCTGAACGTCGAACATACAGGGCGCCCCGGAAATCTTCGATACCTGCGCTCCGGTATAGACGGTGATTTTAGATTCAGCGGAAATTTCCTCGATGAGCTTATCAAGGTTCGAATCCTGAAGCTCTTCATAGGGCGGTTGTGACGGAGGAAGCTTGTAAACGTCTTTCATATAGCCGCCGAGCTGATCGCTCTTTTCCACCAGCACCACTTCGTAGCCGGCTTTGGCCGCCTCGTTGGCGGCTGTCATGCCCGATAAGCCGCCGCCCACGACGAGAATGCGCTTGCTGAGGTTTTCAGCCATATAGGGCTCGGGCGGAAGCATTTCGTTGGCTTTGGTCAAGCTCATGCGGAGATGATCCTCAGCCATCATCTGAGTATTCTCGTCATTGGCAGGCTGGGTCCAGACCACCTGCTCGCGCAGATTGACGCGCTCGACCAGTTTATCAAGGTCAAAGGAAAATACATCGGTCATGACGCGCGGGGAGCAGGCAGCGATCACTATCGTGTTGACGCCCTCTCCCTCAATGTCCGCCTTGATCTGTGACACGCCTTCCTGACTGCAGAGGAATTCGTGCTGCTTACAAACAGGAGCTTTGAATTCCGAAGTCGCCACATTAACCAGGGCATCCGCGTCCAGTGAGCCGCCGATACCGCACCCAGTGCAAATATAGACACCAATTTTTTTATCCATTTGGCTACCTCCTGACTGTCGCCTGAATCGCTTTAAGAGCTGCCGCTGTCGCATCCTGGACGCTCGAAGCCACATCGATCGGCTTCTTCACGCATCCGGCCCCTGTAATGCCGGGCTTAGCTTGGGTTGATAGGATGAAGCCGTTTTCGTCGTAGGCCACTTCGGCAGGAATTTTGTCGGTTGATGTGCTCGGAGTCATGCCAGTTGCTAGAACCACCAGATCGAACTGCTCTTTCAGGATCTTTCCGGTTGACTGGTCTTCCACCTGCACCGTGACGAGCCCGGTTTGGGGATCTTGAACGATGTCTCCCGCTTTTCCCTTAATGAGGGTTACGCGCTCATCGGACTGCACTTTGGTGAAGAATTCTTCGAATTTCCCAAGCGTTCTGATGTCGATATAGAATATCGTCGCACGGGAATCCGGGTTTTGATCCAGGACATAGGTGGCCTGCTTCAGAGATGCGAGGCAGCATATGCCGGAGCAATAGGGAAGGTGGTTTTCGTCGCGAGAGCCCGCACACTGGATAAAAGCGACATTCTTTGCTTCGGCCCCGTCCGAAGGACGAACGATTTTGCCCTGTGTGGGCCCGTTGAAAGAGGCCAGTCGTTCCATCATAACGTTTGTGATGACGTTCTTGTTCTTCCCGAATCCATAATAAGTTATCTTTTCAGCTTCATAAGGCTTCCAGCCGGTAGCCCAGACAACAGCTCCGACTTTGAGATCGAAGGTCTGAGGCTGCATCGCGAGGTCTACAGCGCCATACGGGCAGGCGGCTTTGATCTTCTCAGCCTCTTCGCTCCCAATTATCTCCGGGGCGATCACGTATCTCATTGGAAAAGCAAAATCGTGGGGAAGATACGCCGCTTTCACCGAGCTCATATTGCAATTGAAGGGATCGGGGATTTCAGTTGTCGCCGCCGCCTGGCATGCGCCGCATCCGGTGCAGCTCTCGTTGACATAACGCGGCTTGATCGTGAGCGAAACGTCAAAATTCCCTGCCTCGCCTTCAATCTTATCGACTTCGGTCATGGTGAAAAAGCGAATGAGAGGATTGGTCTTTATCCTCCTGAAGTTGATTTCGAGTCCGCAGCTCGGTGGACAAAGCTTGGGAAAGTACTTGTTCATCCTCGAAACGCGACCGCCTAAATAGGGCTCCTTTTCCACCAGATAAACCTGAAAGCCGGCTTCGGCTGCTTCCAGAGCGGCGCTCAACCCGCTCATTCCACCGCCCACCACAAGAATGCTTCGGTTTCCATTCATAGCATCAGACATAAAATTTCCTCCGTGGTCATAATAGTATCCTCAGGGAATGTGGATCATATCCGTGTCCGGCTGCAAAGCGCAGTCGGATAGCGCGGTCAATTGAATAGCTTGGAAAAATAACCTGCCCAATAAGTTGTTTTCAACTTCAAAATGAGAAAAGTGGCGGGCTTCCGGCGCCAAAAGGGTATTAACACAAAGATGGGGTGCGTTCATAGGGAGAATATGATCAACTGCAGCTGAAAATAAAAAAAACCTCCAGGCGCTGCTGCGCCCGGAGGTTGGACGTTCAATCAATCATCCTAGACGTTCAGGTTGACGATCGGGACCTTCTTCATGGTCCACTTGTCGGTCTTAGCGTCGTATACGGAGTTGACAAAGC
>CAZOEL010000033.1:58312-65648 GCA_964578835.1 uncultured Syntrophobacteraceae bacterium
ACCTTCTTCATGGTCCACTTGTCGGTCTTAGCGTCGTATACGGAGTTGACAAAGCACTTCCAGTTGGCTTCGTCCATCTTGGGATAGTCAGCGCGGTAGTAGTAACCGGGCCAACGGCTCTCTTCGCGGAACTGCACATGGCGGAGATGGCTCTCGGCGATGCACATACGATGAGTATTTTCCCAGGCTCTCAGAAGCTCGTGCAGATCGGCGGCGGCCAACTTCTCGGAGTCTTCCTTCAGCATGCCAAGAAGCTCGAGGCCTCTCTCCAGGAGGGAAGCATTGGTGGTGAACTGAGCGGACACGCCAGCGCAGTACTCATCCATGATCTTCTGGAGGCGGAACATGAACATCTTGGGTTTGATGAAGTTCGGGTTGATGTCGGGATCGCTGGACATAGCAGCAAACTGCTCGAAGCGAGCCATAGGAGCCAACATCTTCGTTTTCTTCTCTTCGATCACTGCATCGGAAACCTGAGGAGCTACATTGTTGTCAAGGATGTATGCGATAGCGCCCTTGGCGGCAATGCGGCCTTCAGCATGCGAACCGGAGGAGAACTTGTGGCTCGAAGCGCCGGAACCGTCGCCAGCGGTGAAGAGGCCCTTAACGGTCGTCATATGGTTGTACAGACCGATCGGCTCCCACTGCTTCTTGTACTCTGCGGGCATTACATCGGAGGGACCGCATACCCAAGCGCCGGAAGCGCCGGAGTGCGAACCGATGAAGTAAGGCTCGGCAGCAGCGATTTCAGAGGACTTCTCTTCGGGTTGGATGTTCATACCGGCCCAGAGGAGCGACTGGCTGATGGTCATATCCAGGAAGTCTTCCCAAGCTTCGTTCTCGAGCTCCTTCATCTTCTTCTTGAAGGCCTTCGGATCGTCTTTGTACTTGGCGGCCAAGTTGGCGATGGCCTCTTCCGTTCTCATGTAGATCGGGCCCTTGCCTGCGAAAACATCTTCCATACCCAGCCAGTTACGAAGGTTGGCGGGGATGGGCTTGCCCAAGCCGTAAGGAGCCCACTGAGGAAGCTCATCGGCGCGGGTTACCATGTACTCTTCACCCATTGCGTTGGTTGCGCGGGACTTGAACAGGAGGAACCAAGCGCCGACCGGGCCGTAACCATCTTTAAAACGAACCGGGATGAAGCGCACTTCCTGGCAGGTCATTTCTGCGCCGGCCATAATGGTGAAATATGCGGTGGAGCCGGAATTCCAAGGCGGATACCAGGCGCGGCCGAGGCCTTCACCGACGGACCGGGGACGGAATACGTGTACTGCGCCGCCCATCAGAGCGATGGTTGCTTTGGCTTTGAATACGTAAAACTTGTTTTCACGTACGCTGAAGCCTACGCCGCCGATGCATTTGTCGCCGTCCATAAGGGGCTCGGCGATGAAAACGCGCTCATACAGCCAATCCTTGAAGCCGGCTTCGTTCATGGCGTTCTTTGCGGCTTCGGCCACGAGCACTTTATAGGACTCACCGTTGATCATGATCTGCCAACGGCCTTCATGCACGTACTTGCCGGCGTCGTCTTTCCAAATGGGGAGGCCCCATTTCTCGAAAAGATGGACGGAAGAGTCAACGTGACGAGCGATATCGTACACCAGGTCTTCACGGGATACGCCCATGAGATCCTGACGAACGTACTTCACGTAGTCTTCCAGAGAATTTTCGCCGGCTGCGTAGCCGATGTACTGGTTGATGGCGGAAAGACCCATTGCAACAGCGCCGGAACGGTCCATAGCGGCTTTGTCAACCACGGCCACGCTGAGGCCATGCTTCTTCGCCCAATATGCTGCTTCAAAGGTGGCGCCACAGGCCGACATACCACCACCGATGATGAGGAGATCAGTATCGACTACTACGGTTTCAAAATTAGGCATATTATCACCTCCTTCAGGTTATTACTTCAGGGTAGGCATTTCTTTGAAATCTTTAGCCCATGCGGAAGCTGCGGAAGCCGGCTCCGTACAAAGCACGTTGCTCTTGATGTCGTCCGAACCGGTCTCATAGCCGGCCAGAGGATTGGCTTTGCCTTCTGCGGTTGTCCGGATGGGGAACTTGAAGCGCTTTACCGTGCCGTTACGGAACTTGACAGTCCACATGATGTCTTCGGAGCCGCGTAGGGGAACAACGGATGCGCCCATGGGCACGAAGTCTGCATATGCGCGTACGTCAACAGCCTGCTGAGGGCAGATCTTTACGCAGTTGTAGCATTCCCAGCACATCTCAGGGGCTCTGTTGTAGCCTTTCATTTTCTCTTTGTCCAAGACCATCAGGTCGTTGGGGCAGATGTACATGCATGCGGTTTTGTCTTGGCCCTTGCAGCCATCGCACTTCTCAAGGATTACATAACTGGGCATAACTTCACCTCCAATAAGGTTGATTCTTACCTACTTTGCCTGTTATTACCACTGGTCGGAAGTTGTAGAAAAAAGCCTTACACCTCCTTTCTCAGCACACCTCTTGTCCCCTGAGTCAGGCTTACGGTACTTCACCCAGGGGACAAGCACTTCTTAAAACCGGCACTACACTTGCTTAACTTATTGCTTCTTCACATCGCCGGTAGCTGCGCCGTGAAGCTTTATCTCGACCTTTTCTTCCAGGCCTTGATAGTACTCTTGAAGAACCTTCACGACTTCCGTTCTGGAGAACTCGGCCGGCAGCTCGCCGCCTTCGGAAAGGGTCTTGCGAACCATCGTTCCGGAGAGGAGCAGACGATCTTCTTTGCCGTGAGGGCAGGTGCGGAGAGAAGCCATACCGCCGCACTTGAAGCAATGGAAGGTCCAGTCGATCTTGAGCGGCTTCAGAGCCAGAGCGCCTTCGGGGATATCTTCGAAGATCTTCTGTGCGTCGAAAGGACCGTAATAGTCGCCAACGCCTGCATGGTCGCGGCCGACGATCAAGTGGCTGCATCCATAGTTCTGGCGGAATACGGCATGAAGAAGGGCTTCACGGGGACCGGCATAGCGCATTTCAGCCGGGTACCCACCCTGAATGACCGTGTCTTTTACGAAGTAATTCTCTACCAGAACGTTAATGGCTTTTACGCGAACATCGGCAGGAATATCGCCAGGCTTCAGTTTTCCAACCAACTGATGAATGTAGAGGCCGTCCATGACTTCGACAGCGATCTTGGCGAGGAATTCATGGCTGCGGTGCATCGGGTTGCGCAACTGCAGAGCGGCGACTCTCGACCAGCCCTTCTCGTCGAACATTTTTCTGGCTTCGGCGGGTCTCTGATACACATCGCCGAACTGCTTGGGATAGAAGCTCTCGCTGATGACCTTGACGGGACCGGCCAGGTTCACTTCCTTCTGCCCCATAACCGACTGAACGCCAGGATGGCCGGCGGCGTCGTTGGTCCAGAAAACCTGTTTGCATTCATATTCTTTGTCGATGGTATACTTCTCGGTCACCTTCATGGTACCGAGAATTTCGTTGTTTTCTTCATCCAGAAGGGCTACTTCCTCGCCGACCTTGATGCCATCAGCCAATGCCTTGTCGGCTGAAAGGGTGATGGGGATGGGCCAGAACACGCCATCAGCCATTTTGTACTCGGCGCAAACGCCTTTCCAGTCAGCAGAACCCATGAAACCATCGAGAGGCGTGAAAGCGCCAATGCCGAGCATGATCAGGTCAGATGCTTCACGGCTTGTCATCGGAACAACCTTGAGGGTCTTTGACTTTTCGATTTCAGCAGCCAGAGCAGCACCTTCGAGCAGCAACGGTTTCAGTTTTCCTTCTTTTCCATGCGGGGGAACCAGCTTCGACATTTCCTACTCCTATGGGTTTATGGTTTTAAATAATCCGCGATTTGCGGAAGCTTGCCTGATTGTGCAATAAATTGCAAGGGCATTATAGAAACGCGCGTCTTCTTGTCAAGGGAAAAATGATTCAAATTTCACAATCTCATTTTCTGAAACCCCGTGTGTAAGCCGCTACGGCCAAAGCTCGTACCGAGATAATCGTTTAAAATAGTATAAAATTCACAAAAAAGATATAGATAATTCGCCCCTTGATGTGATCATTTTCGAGAGCATTGCCTTTGAGGCGATATTTATCTATCATTGGCGGCTGCGTCTTTGTGAATCAATTTTCGGAGCTGCGAATGAAGCCCCCTTGGTCCGCCACAACCGGACGCCACGTCGCCGTTCTCACGCTGGTGTCTTTATTTCTTATAGCCTTCGGCACCTTAGGCTATGTGCTGATCGAGGGTTTTTCCGTCCTCGATGGCCTGTACATGACCATCATCACACTCACTACAGTCGGCTTTGGCGAGATAAGACCGCTTCACGAGCACGGCCGCCTCTTCACCATTCTTCTTATCTTCATGGGCGCCGGATTTGTCGCATACAATCTAGCCTACTTCAGCCAGCTTCTGCTCGATGGAAATCTATTGGAGCTTTATCGGAGGGTTAAATTGAAAAAGCAGCTCGATCAGCTCTCCCATCATTTTATCGTTTGCGGTTATGGACAGATGGGAGTGATTGTAGTCGACGAATTGATCAAAGCCGGCATCCCGGTTGTCGTTATTGAAAACGATGAAACAAAGATTCTTCGACTGAAGGAAAAGGCGATTTTTAGCCTCTACGGCGACGCCACCGAGGAGGAAAATCTGGTTGCAGCCGGCGCCCTGAAAGCGAAAGGTCTTGTCTCAGTCGTCAACAAGGACACGGACAACGTTTTCATCGTCCTGACGGCTCGCGATCTCAACAAAGAGCTCGCCATCTTCGCGCGGGCGAGCACGCCCGGCAGCGAGAAGAGATTGTTCAAAGCCGGGGCCAATCGGGTGGTCTCACCTTACTCCATTGGGGCAATACGCCTGGCTCACAATATTCTTCGCCCGACTGTCACCGATTTCCTAGAGCTAGCCCTCTCCGGAGAAGGCATGGAATTGTGCATGGAGGAGCTATGCATCCCCGAGGGCGCAGAGCTCGATGGCAAGGATTTAATGAACTCGGGCATTCGGAGTCGTTACAACCTCATCGTGGTCGCCATCAAAAGGCCCGATGGAACCATGATTTACAATCCTTCGCCGCATGAGTCGCTTCACGCCGGGGACATCCTGATCGTCATAGGACCTCAAGAGAACCTGAGCCGATTCGGCAATGATATTTTCGGCTGCCCCAATCATTCGATGAGATCTTGCAAACTGTCGGATGATCAGGATTGAGCATTCGACAGTCGCTTTTAACGATTTGACAAATTTTGCGCAATTTCTTATTAGACATACGATTTTTGAAAAAGAGAGCATCAACGACTTTTGTTTACCGACTCGGGCTCGCCAACGCTGACAAAACAACGGACTCCAAGGGGAGACACACAGTCATGCCGTACGAAAACATTCTACTGGAAATCAAAGATCGAGTTGCGCTCCTTACGATCAACAGGCCCAAGGCCATGAACGCTCTCAACCCTCCAACACTGAAAGAAATCGACGATGCGATTGAAAAGGTGCGGAAGGACGATAGCGTGCATGTGCTGGTAATCACCGGATCGGGCAAGGCTTTCATTGCCGGAGCCGATATCGCCGAATTTCTAAAGATGAACCCTCTTGAGGCGCGGCTTTTTTCAGAACTGGGCCATGAGGTTTTCTTCAAACTCGAGCAACTGCCCATTCCCGTCATTGCATGCGTCAACGGCTTCGCGTTGGGCGGGGGGTGCGAGCTTGCAATGAGCTGCGATTTCATCTACGCATCGGATAAAGCAAAGTTCGGACAGCCGGAAATCAACCTGGGCATTATTCCGGGCTTTGGCGGAACTCAGAGGCTAACGCGTCTTATCGGACGCGCTAAAGCGAAAGAGCTCTGCATGACCGCCGAAATCTTCGACGCTCAGCAGGCGAAGGAGCTCGGGCTTGTAGCCAAGGTGTTCCCGGCCGACGCGCTTTTGGAAGAGACGATGAAGACTGCCGCGGCCATTGCGACCAAGGGTCAGGCGGCGTTGCGCGCCATCAAGCATGTGATAGACCGCGGAATCGATGTGGATATCAAAACCGGCTGCGCCATGGAGGTGGAATCTTTTGCGGTTTGCTTCGTCAGCGAGGACGCCAAAGAAGGAGTATCCGCTTTCCTCGAAAAACGTAAACCGGAGTTCAAGGGAAGCTTCAAAAGCTGATGCTGAAAGCCAATGCGCTCAGGTTGCCGAGGTAAGCTGAAAACAAGCGCTCAAATTCATTCCTCCCTGAAAATCAAAAACCTGAGCCGCTTTGCCAGGCCGCTCAGGTTTTTCATTTTTCGCTGTTTGGTTGGAGTGGATTGGGCAGGCTAACCAACGCTATTCCCGTTTGAATCTATATTGGCTGTGCATTTCTCGTCCTTGGCTCATGCTCTGGACAGGCGCGCTCCCGAAGCTTCCAACGGGGACCGCCTATGCGGTGCGCAACATACGACGCTCACGCCGCTGAATTCTTTTAATGGCTTTCTTTTTCTTGATTCTGCGGCGCTCTCCTTTGGAGAGATAATAATTGTGGCGACGCAAAACGGGCTGGACATTCTTCTGAAAATCTTTGCGGAGCTTACGGATTTTCTTCTCTATGTTCTCTTTTGTTTCAGCCTCCGGCATCCAGTTTTCACCTACCTTTCAATAATCCTCGAACAGTATCGGGATGCTCCTTCGCTCGAAAGAATGCCTCTCAAACAAGCAAATGGAGCCGCCCGACCCACCAAACCGGCACATAATGGGCATTATGTCGGTTGCCTGCATCAACCCCAAAACCGAGTTAACATAAAGCATGCGCAAAAATATAGCAAGAGGATATGTGCGAGTTGAAAAGAAGATGCAACTGTTGCAGATCGGGAGACGACAGCTCTTCAGACTAGCGTAGAAGGGCGGGCTAAGTTTTTCTCTGCCCGGAAGAAATCGGCTCTTTACGGGCAGCTCCGGTGGGCGCAAAAGGACGCGCCCACCCTAGGCGGACATTCTATCAAGCGGAGGCAGAGGCGGCGTCATAATGGGAAAAATGCATCATAAAAGTGCCGCGCCCCTGCGTGGCGGATCTAAGATTGGTTGAATACCCAAACATTCTCGAGAGAGGGGCCACCGCGCGCACAACCTGAATGGCTTTGCGCGCCTCGATGCTCTCGACGCGCCCTTTACGAAAATTGATATCGCCCAGGACCTCCCCAAGGAACTCATCCGGCGTGAGGATCTCGACAGCCATATACGGCTCGAGCAGGATAGGCGACGCTTCTTCGCAAGCTTTTCGGAAGGCCATCGAGGCAGCCACGCGGAAAGCGAGCTCATTTGACAGGTTTTCCAGAAAACCTCCACCGAGCACCACAGCCTCGACATCCACGATGGGATAGCCAAGTTGAGGACCACTGCCAAAGGC
>CAZOEL010000034.1:0-64367 GCA_964578835.1 uncultured Syntrophobacteraceae bacterium
CTTCCGGTGGAAGCGGGCCCCCTCTCCCTCAGGGAGAGGGTCGGGGTGAGGGAAGCCTTCTTTAGAAATTGAGGGAAGTATTCTTTTATAAAGAGGATCGCCCATGCCCTTTCCCTCACGGAGTAGGAAAAACCGCAACCGGAAAATTCAAAGTTGACGGGCCACTAGGGCAACTCCATAAACTTCTTGCGGAAACTACCTCCTCGGCCTCGTGTTCGCAGCCATTTGACAGCGCGACCTGCCAATCGTAGAGGGGGATGTGCGACGATAAACGTGAAGTGGCTGGTTTAGCTGGAAAATACGACGGGAGCACACAGCCATGATCACATATTCATTGAGCATGCGAAGATTCGTAGCCGCGATACCATGCGCCTTGGCGCTCCTTCTAATCTATTTCGTCAGCCGATCCAACTACAACCTTTTCCACAGCTTCGCCGATGGAGCTTCGATCGTAATCGCAGCCTCCACCTTTACCATTATCTGGAATTCACGGCATCGGGTCAGCAACGATTATTTTCTCTTTACGGGCATCGCCTTTCTTTTTTTTGCCTTTCTTAATGCGATGCATCTATTGGGGAACAAGGGGATGGGCGTATTCCCCGCCTACGGGAATCTCGGCCCCACATTTTACATAGCCAACCGGTACCTTTTGAGCGTTTCGCTGCTCTGCGCTCCGCTCTTTATCCACCGGAGGCTCAACGCCCCCTTCGCGTTCGGCGCCTACGCACTGATTTGCGCCCTGATCGTGCTATCGGTTTTTTACTGGAAAATATTTCCTGCTACCATCGTCGAGGGGGTGGGCTTGACCCCTTTCAAGGTGGTGAGCGATTATATCGTTTGCCTGATCTTAGCGGGCTCGATCATCCTCCTGCTTCGCCGGCGCCAATCGTTCGATCCCAGAGTGCTGCGGATCATCGTGGCCTCGATTGTTCTCTCTATTGCCGCCGGGTTGACCTTCACCCTGTACGCGGACCCGTTCGGCATCACCAATATGGTGGGGCATCTCTTTCAGCTCGCTTCCTTCTACATGGTCTATATCGCCTTTATCGAAACCAGCCTGACCAAGCCGCACGAGATCCTGTTCCGGGAGCTGAAACAAAATGAGGAAAAGCTGATTCAAAACGTGCAGAAGCTTGACGACGCCAATATCGAGCTGAACCGGGAGATCAATGAGCGCAAGCTGGCGGAGGAAGGGCTGCGCCAAAATCGGGAATGGCTCCGGGTAACTCTGAGCAGCATCGGCGACGCGGTGGTGGCTGCCGATACAGAAGGGCGGGTTACCTTTCTCAACCCCGTTGCGGAGGAGATCACCGGCTGGGAACTGGAGGAAGCAATCGGGACACCGGTCCGAAACGTTTTCCGCACGATCGACGAAGAGACGCGTCTGCCCGGAGAAGACATTGTGGGGCGCGTATTGCGCGAAGGCTCCATAGTCAATTTGGCCAATCACAATGCGCTGATTTCCCTCGACGGGCGTGAGATTCCCATCGAGGACAGTGCTGCGCCAATCAGGGACAGCGCCGGTAATTTGATAGGAGTTGTGCTCGTATTCCATGATGTCACGGAGAAGCGCAGAGCCCAGGATGCTCTGCGGGAGAGCGAAGCGAAATACCGGACTCTTTTTGAGAACATGGCCGAAGAGGTGCATTTCTGGCAGCTCGTTCGCGATGAGACGGGTCGGATCGAAACATGGCGACTGGTTGACGCCAATCCGCCTACTCTCAAGAGTTGGGGCCAAAACTCCCTTGACGAGATCAAAGGAAAGAGCACGGACGAAATATTTGGCTCCGGCGCCTCGGATCATTACATGCCGATTGTCCAGAAGATCATGTCTGAAGGCATTTCGTATTCTTTCACGGATTATTTCGCTAACTTAGACAAATACTTTCGTTTTACCAGCGTTCCCCTGGGGGAGCGCTTCATCACGACAGGCGCTGACATCACCGATATTAAGAAGGCCGAGCAGGCGTTGAGGGAGAGCGAAGCATGTCGCATAGCTGCTGAAACTGCCGAGTCCGAAAGAAAACGATTCCTCAACGTGCTTGAGACTCTACCGGTTTATGTTTGCCTTTTGAAGCCCGATTATCACGTTAGCTTCGCCAACAGGGTCTTCCGGGACCGTTTTGGCGACTCGGAAGAGGGGCTTCGTTGCTTTGAGCATCTGTTTGGACGCAGTGAGCTCTGCAAGAGTCGCGAGACCTGTCGAGCTCTTGAAGCCATGGAGCCTCGGCAATGGGAGTGGGCCGGCCCCGATCATCGTGAATACAGCGTATTCGATTTTCCCTTCACCGACACGGATGGCTCCACACTCATCCTGGAAATGGGAATCGACATTACTGAAAGAAAAAAAGCCGAGGCTGAGCTCACAACCACCATTTCAAGGCTTGAGTTGATAAACCGGGAACTTCAGGAATTTGCCTTCGTCGCCTCACATGACCTCCAGGAACCTCTGAGGAAGATACAAACCTTTGCGGATGTTTTGAGAAAAAGATGCGGGGCGAGCCTGGATGAGAATGGCGCATTATGCCTTGCGAAAATGGAACAGGCAGCCACTCGAATGAGGCGGCTCATTCATGATCTGCTGCAATTCTCCCGGGCCGCGACAAGATCGGAGCCATACACGTCGATTGACCTCAATGGAATAATTCAGGAGGTGCTCCAGGTGTTCGAACAGAGCCTCGAAAATGGGGCGATGATCCGCATATCGGACTTGCCCGTGATCGATGCGGACGAGAGCCAGATGAAACAGCTCTTTCAGAACTTGATAGGCAATGCCATAAAATACAGGAAAGATAATGCGCTGCTTGAGATCAGTGTCTACAGCAGTAATGACAAGAACAACGAATGCAAAATCATGATCGAGGATAACGGCATTGGCTTTGAGCAGGAATATGCGCAGAAGATTTTTGCTCCTTTCCAACGGCTCCATGGCAAAGAATATGAAGGAACGGGGATGGGCCTGGCGATTTGCCGTAAAATCGTCGAGCGCCATGGAGGCGCCATAAAGGCCACTAGTCAGCCCGGGGTAGGGTCTACCTTCATCGTCCATCTACCTGTTAAGCAGACTCGATGGGGAGCTTCATCATGACAGTGCTGTGCCGCTCGGCAGTCCTGATGGCCGATGACGATCAAGATGATTGCTTGATGGCAACCGAGGCCTTTGCGGATAGCGGGGCAAAGGTTGGCTTTTCCTGCGTAGAGGATGGCAAAGAGCTCATGGATCGCCTTTTGGAATGCTATCACTCAGATCGAGGGCTGCCGAATCTCATTCTACTGGATCTAAACATGCCGCGCCTGAACGGCCATGAAGCGCTCATGGCGATCAGGGCCGAGGAGGCTCTGCGGAATATCCCCGTAGTCATATTGACTACCTCCAGCGAGGATGATGTCCGGTCTTCCACGAAAAAGATGGCGGATGGATTCATTACCAAGCCGCCTTCTTTCGATGGTTGGTTTCTTATTATGAAGTCCATAGCAGACCGTTGGTTATAGGGCAATCGGATCAGGCGGTTTGCCGAGAAGCCCGGGATCTATCCTGCGATGCAACATCAGCTTTGACCCGCTTTAGACCAAAACACCCACCGTTGGAGTAGCATCCATTGACTTGGACCGCTCCCCGCTCAGAACCTCCTCGAAATCGCATCAGTCATTCAAAATGACGTTGTGCGACACTGCTTGCCGGCATGCTGAGCTGATTCTGAGCGGGATTTGATTATACCGTTTGAGAATCTCTTCAAGCCTTTTGGCAAAACAACTGTCAGGGGAGCACGAGGGAAAGAAAGCACGGGCCTTGGGCTTGTCATTGTGAAGCGAATCGTCGAAGAATATAAGGGGAAGGTTTGGGTTGAAAGTAAACCGGAGAAGGGCTCGACCTTTTATGTCTCTCTTCCGACTGGCGCCGAAAGAGAGAGCAATAGCCGATGCAAGAAAGGATAGAACCGGGAAAATGGACAAGCGCCCTCGAATACTCATAGTAGATGACGATCCTGTAATGTTGAAGGTCTACTCGCGGCTCTTCGGTTCCGCGGGTTGTGTGGTCTTCGAAGCCTCAACGGGAACAGAATGCCTGAAGCTGGCCGTAGAAGAGAGGCCCGATCTTGTTCTGCTCGATGTTGTGCTGCCGGACATGGATGGCGTTGAGGTTTCAAAAGCCATCAGAGCCATCCCTGAGTTGAAGGATTCTTTCATCGTTCTCGTCTCCGGACTCAAGATCAGTCCCGATAATCAGGCTCAAGGGCTGGAGTGTGGTGCAGACGGCTATATCGTTAGTCCGCTTCCCAATCGCGAGCTGTTGGCTCGCGTTCAGGCGATGCTTCGCATACGGGATGTACAAGCTCGGCTTCGGGCCAGTGAAGAGAGATTTCGGGTGCTGGTTGAAAATGCTCCCGATGCCATTTTCGTTGAGAATAAGGGACTTTTTGCCTATGTAAACCCTACCGCTGTCAACCTGCTTGGCGCAACATCCAAGGACCAGCTCATCCGAGGACCAATCATCGAGAGATTTCATCCTTCCTGCCATGAAACGATGAAAGAGCAATTCCGTCTTTTAGAGGAGAAAAAGCGGAAGATGATCCCCTCGGAGCAATCGGTCATCGGATTGGACGGAACAGTCATCGATGTCGAAGTCTCAGCAGTCCCGATTGCTTATGATGAAGTGGAAGGTTCTCTCGTTTTCCTCCGAGATATCAGCAAACGCAAAGAGGCGGAAGAGAGGCTTCGAACGAGCGAGCATTTCCTTCGAAGCATCTTGAGCTCAAGCCCAACCTTGATTTACATCTATGATCTGATTAGCCGTCAAAATGTGTTTGCCAATCAAGAAATTGTCGATTTTCTCGGCTATACGCAGGAACAAGTCCTGGCCATGGGACCAAACCTTTTTCTCGAGATACTCCATCCCGACGATGCCGCCATAGTGACCGACCACCATGCTCGTTTCTCAAACGCTCCGGATGATGAAGTTCTCGAAGTCGAATATCGTATGAAGGATTCGAAGGGCGAGTGGCGCTGGTTTCACTGCCAAGAGGCATTGTTCGCCCGCAGCCCGGAAGGACATGCATGGCGGATTTTGGGCTCTGCTCAAGACATCACCGAGCGCAAACACGCGGAGAAGGAGCGAAAGGCTTTGCAAGCTCAACTAAACCAGGCCCAGAAGATGGAATCGGTGGGAAGGCTTGCGGGAGGAGTGGCTCACGATTTCAACAACAGCCTGGGGGTTGTTCTCGGCTACACCGAAATGGCCCTGGAGATGACGAGTCCCGATCAGCCGATCTTTGCCGACCTCAAGGAGATCGAAAAAGCCGCCCGGCGCTCAGCCGAGCTCACCCGGCAGCTTCTGGCCTTTGCCCGCCGGCAGACGATCTCACCCAAGGTGCTCGACTTGAACAATACAGTGGAAGGGATGCTCAAGATGCTGCGGCGCCTGATCGGAGAAGACATCTCCTTGAACTGGCTTCCCGGGAATAATCTATGGCCCATCAAGGTCGATCCCAGCCAGATCGATCAGATTCTTGCCAATCTATGCGTCAATGCCCGTGACGCCATTACGGGAACAGGCGCGGTGACCATTGAGACGCAAAACATTGTTTTGGATAAAGCCTTTCGTGCTGAGCATGAAGGGGGTGTTTCACGGGAGTGCGTCCTGCTGGCGGTAAGAGACGATGGCTCCGGGATGGATCGGGAAACCATGGAAAGGGTTTTCGAGCCCTTCTTCACGACCAAGGAGCTGGGCAAGGGAACCGGCCTCGGACTTGCCACGGTCTATGGGATCGTAAAACAGAATAACGGGCTGATAGATGCTTGCAGCGAGCCGGGCAAGGGAACGGCATTCCACATTTATTTTCCTCGGTACACTGCGGAAGTTGAGAGGGTGGAGCCGGAGGATTCGGGGGCGCCCGTTACCGGCAGCGCAGAGACAATACTGCTGGTAGAAGACGAGCCTGCAAACCTGAAGATGGCCAAAAGGATGCTCCGGCGGCTGGGATATACCGTACTTCTTGCCGGCGCGCCCGGAGAAGCCATACGGATAGCGAAAGAGCAGCCGGGAAAGATCCGGTTGCTTGTGACAGATGTGGTCATGCCCGAGATGAACGGCCGGGACCTCGCCGAAAATATTATGGCGCTCAATCCGGATATCAAGATCCTTTTCATGTCCGGCTACACGGCTGATGTCATTGCGCACCACGGGGTTTTGGACGAGGAGGTCCATTTCATCCAAAAGCCTTTCTCGATGCAGGATTTGGCCTCCAAGCTCCAGGAGATGCTTGGGGAATCGGAAATAGAATGACGAGGCATAGATGAGAAAAGATTTGGAAGAGAAGCTACAGAGCGCCGAGGATTTGTTTTCCCAGTTTGCGGAAAATAACGATTCCGTCGTTTGGATCGTTACCATGGATGCCAATCGAATTGTCTACATCAACGATGCTTATGAGCAAATATGGGGAAGATCCTGTCAAAGCCTCATCGACGAGCCCAGATCATGGCTCGATGCCGTTTATCCCGAAGATCGGGTGGATGTGTCGGAATTTGTAACGGGTGATAGCCAAAAAGCATACTTAAAGAAGGAATACCGCATTATACGCCCCGATGGGACAATCCATTGGATACGGGATCGGTCTTTTCCCATTCGAAATAAAGAAGGGGTAATGATCTACATAGCCGGCATCGCAGAGGATATCACAGAGGAAAAGAGATTGCGGAAGGAAGCGGAGCACCGGCTCAAACAGATCATTCAGGCGGATAAGCTTGCCTCGCTCGGCGAAGTGGTCGCAGGCGTAGCCCATGAGATCAATAATCCGAACAGCTTCATTGCTTACAATATTCCTCTTTTGGAGCAGACATGGAAGCTCCTTGAGCCCATCATCGCAGAGTACGCCCTGTCGCATCCAGACTGGAAAGCCGACGGATTGGGCCTGGATGAGCTGAGTGAAGACATGAAAGATATCATCCAGGACCTGAAAGATGGCTCCGACCGCATCAACAAGGTGGTAAAAAACCTCAAAGACTTTGCCAGGATGGATGAGTCCGGCCATCCGGTCTCCGTACAAGTTAACCATGTGGTCAACAAGACGATGGTGATCGTGGGATCTCAGGTAAGGAAGCTTGCAGCCGACATAGTGCTGAATCTCGGTGAGAATGTGCCGGAAATCGAAGGTTACTTCAGCAAGCTCGAACAGGTCTTTGCAAACCTGCTGGTCAATGCCGCCCACTCCATTGACGATAAGGAGCGAGGCAAGATCACCGTCGCTACCCGTTGGGTAGAGAGGCTTCAGGCGGTCTTGATCGAGGTGGAGGATAACGGAAGAGGCATGGAGGCGGAAACCGCCGAGCACATCTTCGATCCTTTCTTCACCACACGGCGAGCAGCAGGGGGAACGGGTCTGGGGCTTTCCGTTACCTACGGTCTAGTCCAGGAGCACGGTGGGATTATCGGCCTGCTCTCGAGACCGGGTCTTGGCAGCCGCTTCAGCGTCTATCTTCCTGTGGATCGAAGTGTGGCCCTGGAAATTCAACCCACGATCCTGTGTGTCGATGATGACGCAGCATTTCTCAACATGTTGCGAACGCAATTCTCTCGTGTAAACAAATGCTCTGCGGGATTGAACGACCCTGAGAGCGTTTTATCGTATCTCGAAGAGCACCCGGAGGCATATGCGGTTTTGTCCGATTTGATGATGCCCAATGTGAACGGCTGGGAGCTCTTTTCAAGAGTTAAGAAGAGATTTCCTCTTTTGCCGTTTATCCTGTATTCGGGAGATCCCGTGGCCTTGGAAGCAAAACCGAAAGGTATTCCGACCCCCGCTTACATGCTTCACAAGCCTTTTGGAATGGAGCAGTTGGCGAGAATTATATCGAGTATTGCCGTTTTGTAGGAAGAACATGAAGATCTTGATCGTAGACGACGAACGTACGGCATTGAGAACAGTGGCGCGCATCCTGAAAAGGCGCGGCCTGCGCGATGTGGATACTTGCGATAACGGCAGGGAGGCTATCGAACGACTGAAGGAGAAACGTTATGACATCGTTCTGCTCGACCTCATCATGCCCGAAATAGACGGCCTGCGGGTTCTTGAAAAAGTCAAGCCTTTGAGACCTGGCGCCGAGTTCATCATTCTCACTGCAATGGATGATCTTTCAACGGCTGTCAGGGCCATTCGTCTCGGCGCTTACGACTACCTGGTCAAGCCCGCCGAGCACGAACGCCTTCTGTTGTCGATTCAGCGGGCGTATGAGCGAAAAGGGCTTCTGGCCGGCTTGCCGGGAGCCTTCTGCGAGGAAGATGGTCGTGAGAAGGGGGCTTTCTCCAGTATTGTCACCCAAAACAGACGGATGAAGGAGCTGCTTGCCTATGCTTTCATCATGGCCCGGAGCGGAGCCCCCATATTGATCACCGGTGAGTCGGGAACGGGCAAGGAATTGCTTGCCCGTGGGCTCCATCTGGCAGGCCCCTATCCGGAAGGGCCTCTCACCGCGGTAAATGTTGCCGGGGTTCCCGAGTCGCTTTTTGAAGGAGAGTTTTTCGGGTACGTAAAGGGTGCATTTACAGGCGCCGAGAAGGATCATCCGGGATATTTCGAGCGAACGGACGGTGGAACCCTTTTTCTGGATGAAATCGGTGAGCTTCCTTTGAGGCTGCAGGCTAAGTTCCTGCGGGTACTTGAAGAGAAAACGATCACGAGGCTTGGCGATGCGAAGTCAAGGCAGGTGAGCTTCAGGACCATATCGGCCACCAACCGAGACCTGGACAGAGCCTGTGGGGAGGGGAGCTTTCGGCTGGACCTGCTCTACCGTCTGAGATCCGCTCATATCCACCTGCCTCCCCTCCGGGAGCGAAAAGACGATATTCCTCTCCTTGCATCTCATTTTCTCAAGAAATACTCAGGCATGCACAAAAAAGAGGTGCATGATTTCAGCCCCGACGCCATGGAGATTCTTATCTGCAAAGAGTATCCGGGCAACATCAGGGAGCTGTCTCAAATAGTCGAAAAGGCCGTTTTGCTCTGCGATTCTAAATTCATCTCAGCCAGGGGCCTGGGGGAAGAGAGCGCGCCTCTCATGTTGTCCGTCCGAACCCCTTGCACTCTCAAGGAAAACGATGAAATCCACCTGGCTTTTGTGCTCAATCTCACCCGAGGAAATACCAGGGAAGCCGCGGATATTCTGGGGGTGACGATGAGACAGGTTCAGCGAAAGATACTGCAAATGAGAAAAGATCCGAAGTGGGAGGCGCTTTTGGAAGAATTGGCCAAAATTGGAAATGTGGAGGGGAACGCTTCCCATGAACAGTGATTTGACGGTCTTGATTTTGGAAGCGTTGTCGGTTTACCTTTGCGTGCTATGGGCTCATTCCTTACGCAGGCGCGCCGGACTCGCGCCTTTCTATGCATTGCTGGGGGGAATCACGGCGGTCATGTCCTGGGTGACGGATGCCGGAGTCAAGGTGGATGTTGCGGGCATCACATTCATGGTCGGCTCGACGGTCTTTTACACATCGTTGCTCCTGGGTGTTTTTGTAGTCTATGTGTTTGATGGGCCTCGGGCTACGCGCATTGCGATCTTAACCGTTGCGGGCGTGTCCATTATGGTTCCGCTGATTGCCTCGGTTCTGCACATGCAGATGAAGATTTCCGGTCATGCCCCCCTGGGCTATGTGCCTATACCAAGCTTTCGAATCAATGCAGCCTCAGTCTTTGCAACCGTGGCGGATTTGGTGTTTTTGGCGATTGCCTGGGAGTATTTCGGTAAGCCGAGCCTGAAAATTCAACTCTGGCTCAGATCCTTTCTTACGCTGCTGGGCGTGATGTGGCTGGATGTCCTGCTTTTTGCGACAGGCGCCTTCCTGGAGAGTCCTCATTACTTCAGCATCATGAAGGGCACTTTGTTGAGCCGACTGATAATCTCCATATTCGCGTGTCCGTTTCTCTATCTTTACCTGAACTGGAATAACAGGAAAATGGGCATAACCTTTGAGAACCGCCCGGTTTTGACCATACTCAGAGAGCTCTCTGAAGTACAGATAGAGTTGAGCCTGGCCCAGCAGGAAATAGAACATCGCAAGAGAGTGGAAAAAGAAAAGGAGGAGCTGATTCAAGAGCTGCAACGAGCGATCTCGGAGGTGAAGATCCTGCGCGGCTTCCTTCCGATCTGCGCCAATTGCAAGAAGATTCGAAATGATGAAGGATATTGGCAGCAGATAGAAGCTTACATCCAGGAGCGCTCCGAAGCCGTATTCAGCCACAGTATCTGCCCGGCTTGTGTTGACCTGCTTTATCCCGAGCTCAAGCAAGAACGGAGTGAGTGAAGCGCGCCAACTCTCGAAGCTCCCGAAGCTGGGAAGGATCTGTATCTGGAACATTATTCCAGTTCTGGAAATCATCGTTGACGATCAAAATCTTCATGACTGTCTCCGAAATCGGCATCGCGGAGCGATTGGAAACGCCCGCTGATCTTCTTGATTAGAGTGACCCTACTGCCCTTCGGGTCGTAAGCAACTCTGTCCACGGCCATTTCGGCAATGCGTACGCCTCTGCCGGTAAAGCGCGCCAGGTTTTCCGCCCGTGTCGGATCGGCGACGGCTTTGACGTCGAACCCATTTCCTTCGTCTTCAATGGAAATCTGGATCTCATTGCCCCTGAAAATACACTCTATAGTCACCAATCTGCCACCATAGCGCGCCTCATTCAAACGATCGAAGCAGATCTTTCGATACTCTTCACTATCGTAGAGATCCGGATCCCTTTTGAGTGCGGTCATCTCCAAATTTCCATGCTCGACGGCGTTGGAGAGCAGCTCGAAAAGGGCGACTTTGATCTTGCCGAATTCATCTGAGGACAGGCTGCACTTGTCTGAAATGGACTCCATGACCTTCTCGACCGTACTGTCCAGATGGATGTCTCTCGTTCTGGCCGTGAAGATGCACTTTGCATCGGAAGAGAACCTGCTCCATGATCCCGCAGTAGAGCCGGGATGGAGCTCCGCATTGCATGCGCAAATCTCTATGGCTGTCAGGATGACGTCGTCTGAGAAAAAGCTGCTTTGCTGGTGCCCGGCGGCGTTGCTCATAAGCTCACGGGAGACGGCATAGGCATCGCAGCCCTTAATGGAGCCCAGGATGCCCGAGTTGCCAAATATGGCGCCCTTTGCATTCCTTGCTTCCGTTATGCCGTCGGTAAAGGCAAGGAAGAGATCGCCCGCGGCCAGTGGAGCGGTTTGGGAGCCGTAGGTGAGGCTTTCGAAAACTCCTATGGGTGGTCCGGTCGGCTTCAAATGAAGCCCTTCGCCGCATCTTGAGATAACGGGGGGCGGCAGACCCGCCAGGCAATAGGTAAGCGTCATGGATTTCAGGTCGAACAGCCCGCAGAAGGCCGCAATGATGTCATCGGGAAGGACGTTGCCACAGATGGCCTTGTTGAGGCGGCTGCATATCACACCGGGATCCGTGCTCGTGAGAGATATCTCCTTGAAGAGCATCTTGATGCTGTTGGCCGTCATGGCCGCGGGAACTCCGTGGCCCGTCACATCGGCCAGGAAGAGGAGGAATCTGTTTTCATCCAGTTTTACCATCTGCAGAATGTCTCCGCCGATATTCTCCGTTGGAAGACATTCCACATTTATTCTTACCCGTTCGATAACCTGCAGCTCGGGAAGAACGACCATGTCATAGATTTGCTTTGCTCTGCCAAGCTCCAGCGCGCGGGCTTCCTCGTGTCGTTTCTGCTCGGTGAGGTCATCGAGCACTCCGACATAATTTGAGACCTCCCCCTCATCGCCCCGAATGGAGCTGAGGGTGAGCATAGCCGGGAACGAGGCTTCGCCCTTTCGCCGAAGGGTCAACTCCCCTCGCCAGCACCCAGTCTCCCGCACGTTTGTCCATATCTTCTTTATTAGTGCGCCATTCGATTCCCGTCCGCAGATGAGGGAGAGGCATTCTCCGACCATCTCCTCGGCGGTGTAGCCCGTAGTGCGCAGAAGTGCGGAATTGGCGGCGATGATTTCACCTTTGCCGTCGGCAACCCAGATCCCCTCATAGGCATTCTCTATGACCTTTGCCGCCAGCTTGGTTTCCTCATAGACTCTCTGCCGTGAAAGCTGCTCCCGGAAGGCCAGGCCGTAGGCTATGAGCAGCTCAACCAGAGGGATCGAAATACGGTCGGCGCTTTCCCTGAGGGTGATATGCGGAGCCTGTCTTGAAAGCTTCAAGAGCGCCTCTTCGAAAAGCTCGGCAATTTCTTCGGGAGGCACGATGGAGCGGACCAGTTCCTCACCCAATTCTGCGATACGCGCCAGGTGCTCTTCAAGCGGATGATTGACATAAGCTGAAAAGAGCGCTTCAAATCGCTGCGCCCATTCCTTTGCGGGCATCGGTCAAGCTCCTCTTCTGTAGACGAGAATAGCCGCATCATCTTTTGGCAGACTCCAGTCTTCCAGAATCCGCCAGGCAAGAGAGTCGAGATCTACCGATAGGAGATCGCCATATTTCGAAACGTCTATGATTTCCTTTAACCCGTCTGTGAACATAAGCACCACGCTGCTTCCGGGAAGTTGAACGCTTTCCGAAGTGAGCTTCTTGTAGCCGACTCCGACTATCCCGTAGTTGCTGCTCAGCCTGGTGGTTCTTTCTCCGAGTATCATGGCGCGCGTGTTGCCGATGCCGGCGTAGGTCAAGAGCCCGGTCTTCTCATCGATTGCGGCGACAGCTGCGGCAACGCCGCGAGTGCCCCTGATGGCATTGCTGCACCCTGAAAAGAGGTCTGGAAGGGGCTGCTCCAAATGTCCGGCGATATAATCCATGGCGGCAGTCGCCGCCGTCTGAGCATGCCTGCCGTGTCCGAGGCCGTCAATAATCGTAAGCACAGTAGCAGAGCTCACGTTCCACCATCCGGCGGCATCTCCACAGTAGCTCTCTCCATCCAAAGGGCGTATGGCCGCAGCTACTTCAATCTTTTCCATTTCCTTGCCGTAATCCTTGTTCCCAGGCCATGCTGAGACTTGATTTCAAACTCATCCATGAGCCGTTTCACTCCAGGCAGGCCGCAGCCCAATCCCCCATTTGTGCTAAAACCGTCTTCCATAGCCTTCGTAACATCCTCAATACCGGGTCCTTCGTCCTCCGAAACGATTTCAATGCCCGGTCCCTTCTCGTTCTCGATGATATTGAAGGCGATCGTTCCTCCCCGATCCGTATGAGAAAAAAGATTGACGGCAAGCTCTGAAACACTGGTTTCCACATAGCAGGCTTCTACCGAGGAAAACCCGATCTCGTACGCCAAAGCCCTGCACACCTGGCGGGCTTGCGCAATGTGGTGCTCTTCAATAACCTCGATTCGGGTTGCGTACTGCCGGCCAAACGAGGCGGATTGAGCGTTGTGAATTCCAGGGTCGAACAATCAGGACCTCCTGCGGCGCATGACGATCGTAATCTTTGTGTTACCGGGCCTGGATTGGATGTCGAAATCCTGCACCAGGCTTCTCGAGCCGGGAAGTCCTGCGCCCAGTCCTTTGCTTGTGCTGAATCCGTAGGTCATGGCTTTTTCGACATCGGGGATGCCTGGCCCAAAATCTTCAACAGCCACTTCAATTCGGAGCTCGCCGGCATCCGACATGTCCTGAATCAGACAAACACCACCTCCCGCATACTGGATCACATTCCTTGTCAGCTCAGAGATGGCCGTGGCAAGGCGCGTCTGATCCGCAAGCCGAAAGCCAAGCCTTCGAGCCATATCTCTTCCCGCCTGTCTCGCGGTGATGATGTCCTTCTGATCTTTTATGTCTACCGTTATCTGGTCCATAAGAACCCTCTTTGGAATGATGAATGATGAATGAAGGGCTCAACACTCATAATTCATCATTCCGCATTCATCATTTTTCTAAGGACGTCTACCCCCTGCTCGAGATTCAGAACCGCCCTGACTCCGATCAGTTCCCTGCCCATCTCCACAAGCGCGATAGCCACCGAAGGGTTCATGCCGCACAACACGACCTCGGCTCCAAGGAGCTTGGCCATATTGGCCGTATCGTTAATCACCCGGGCCATGAAGGAATCGACGACCTGAAGGGCGGTGATGTCGATGACGATGCCTCCGGCCTCGGTCTTTTTGATTCTCTCGAGGATGTCGGACTGAAAATCGATAGCGTCTTCATCCGTTAGATCCTCGGGAATCGAGGTCAACAGAATGTCCCCCAGTTTCAGTATGGGAATTTTCAATGTCTTTCTCCTTATCCCTGAACGAGCTTCATGCCGATGAGCCTGAATGCCTCGGTGACACCGGCCCTAAGCGTACCGCAAGTTCGCACAGCCCCGAGATCTATATCGAGCTTCACCATCGTTTGAGCCGTATCCGGGCTGATGCCGGTCACGATGACGTCGGCTCCCAGCATTCTGGCCGCAGCAATCGTCTTGATGAGGTGCTGGGCAACCTTGGTGTCGATGATGGGCACCCCGGTGATATCGAGAATGGCTACTTGGGATTCCGTATCGAAGATGGCCTGCAGAAGGCCTTCGATGACCTGGGCCGCCCGTTGGGTGTCGACAACTCCAATGAGGGGAATGAGCAGAATTTTGTCCCAGAGCTTGACGGCCGGTGTCGAAAGCTCCAGGATGGTTCGCGCCTGCTGGGCAATCACAGCTTCACGGGCTTTGGTATAGGCATCGAAGGTGACCAGCCCCATTCTATCGATCAACCGGTTCAAGCTTAAAACCTCTCTATGCAGGGCGGTCTGGTCATTGTCGTAAACCTTTTTCAAGAGCTCGAGAAGAACCTCTTTTAGGGAGAAGACCAAGAGAGTCGTTTCAATGGGAGCGATCCCCTGTTTTGCGTGGGAAGCGCTGATCTTGCGCAGTATCTCTACGAGATCGACATATTCGGGCCTGTGTATGTCATCATAGTCTTCCGTAAAACAGCAGGGCGCGAGTTTGTCGATGATCCCCTCCGCCTGTGAAATCAGATGCTGTTCATTTATTTGCGTTGCAATATCAGTTCCCCAAGTCGACTTGATCCTTTCCATCCAGGCTCTGAGAATTTCTTCTTTGTTGGCGGCCAGGATCCGGCCGGCCGTTGCGTTTTCTCGATCTATCCTTATATCCGTCATGTTACGTCTCCCTACTAGAAATGATGAATGCGGAATAATGATGAGTGATGATTAGTAGGTTCAATGAATTCACTATCCTGCGTCCATCACTTATCACTCATCATTCATCATTCCGAATTTCGCATTTCAGGAATGAGTTTGTCCAGCATGAGCGCCTCAAAGGTCTCCTTGATGGAGCCTTGAAGCGGCGTGAGATAAATATGGCCGCCGGCTTCACGAAATCGTTTGTAAAACATGAGGATCTTCCCGATCCCATGGCTGTTGATGAGCTTGACTTTGCGCAGATCGAGAACGATTTCTTTCTCTCCCTCCGAATAGAGCGCCATCAGGGCTGCTTTGAAGGCTTCGCCGGACTTCATGTCCACGATGTCCTCATGGACTTTGAGCATGACCTTGTCGCCGAATCTTTCCACTGTTGTGAGCATTGTCTATCCTTCCGTAATTAGAAGAACACCACATCGTCTTCATCTTCTGTTTTTGGCAAAGTGGCCGGGGGCGCTTTTTTCGGTAACGCGATCGTTTCGCTTTTCTTCGCGGCAAGCGGTTTTGGAGAAGACTTCGGGCGCGCTTCCAGCACCTGCATCGGGCTAAGTCGACCTTGAGGAGAGAGTGACTGCTGAGGTCGTGAATGCCCTTTCATTCCTTCTCTTGTTCCCAGCAGTCTTCCGAAATCAGCAAGCATGGAAATCACCCTTGCAATTTCCTGTCCGGTCATGTCCTGGAACTGCAGAGAAATCGTCGCATTCTCAATGTCTCCTGCTATGGCCTGGTAGTTCATGGTGAGCACCTTGATGGCATCCGATATGTTGTCTATGGACTTCTTGAAGCGATCGAAGGTCTCTTCCAGATTCCTTTCCGCTTCCTGCATCTGCGCCGTTCCGCTCGACACCCGAAGCTCCATGCTTGTCTTCAAGGTTTGCATGATTTTTTTGGATTCTTCCGCCGTCCGGCTGATATTGGCCGCTGCATGACCGGATCTGTCGGAAAGCCTTCGCACCTCTTCGGCCACAACGGAAAAGCCCGCTCCCGCCTCTCCGGCTTTGGCGGCCTCGATGGCTGCGTTCAAAGCCAGGATCTTGGTCTGAAAGGCGATCTTCTCGATTTCTCCAACGAACTTGTAGATCTCCTCGACCTTCACCAGCACTGATTTGATCTCCACCAGGAAATCCCGGTTTATTTCTCCAATCGAGTGGAATACCGAACCGGCGGTAGCCAGAGCCGATTCATTCTGCTTGATCATTCGGGAGACGTAGCTTTCGCCGAAACAGCGATCGTCTTTGCTGCCCTCGCCCATAAAGTAGGCGACAACGGCATTGGCCTCCTCGGATCCTTCCTTGCTCTTTTGGATGATGTTTCCCAAAACAGAAATAACACCCATGGTGGCTGTTTCCGTCTCCTCTTTGATGCGACCCAAAATTCGGGCTGCTTCCGGCAACATCTCGAGCGCCCGGGCGACGGCTCTTTTGCTGCGCCGCCGCCCGATCCACCAGGTCAGCCCGACAGCGCAAACCGACGAGAATGCAACAAACAGCATCCGAAAGGTATCCTGTTTCTCGGCGGCGAAAGCCAGTGGCGGAGCGATGCCTATTATCAAGGGCAGCGCGCAAAGAACTTCCGAGCCAGTTCGTCGGCGAATCCATGAAATGATCAGTCTCATAGTCCGTTTCCTCTTATGCAGGAGGGCAGCTTGACCAAAGCGCCCTTAGAACAATTTGTCCGGATTGAGTGCGAGCAGAATCTTACCGTCTCCCATGATGCTCACTCCGCTGATGACATCGATGCTTGCCAGAGAGCCCGGAGCGGGCTTGATGGCGAGCTCGATATTCTTGTCGAGCCGGTCTACGATCAGGCCGAATTTACCGAAATTCGTTTTCACCACTACGATGGCAACCTCCCCGATCACATCTTCTTTCCAGCCGAGGCCATTTTGGATAGCGCCCCCGCCGTTGCCGTTCGAGGGTACTTCAAGGAGTACACCGAGCCGCTCGGCCGGGAGGACTTCTCCCCGGTAGTAGAAAACCAAACCGTTTCCGGCGGCTTTCCTGAGCTTATCGGGTGGGAGCTTGAGTGTTTCCACGATGTAGTCGAGGGGGATGGCATAGGAGCTCTGGTCGGCTTCAACGAGCAGGGCGGCGCTGATTCCCATGGCCATGGGGAGGGAAAGAGCTATCTCGGTGCCCTTGCCTTCTTCGGAGGCTACTTGAACCGTTCCCCCAAGGGCTCGCGCCGTGGTCTTCACCACATCCATTCCGACTCCCCTTCCGGAGATGTCGGTAATCTCGGATTTGGTGGAAAGCCCGGGTGCGAAGATGAGCTCCAGAAGGGACGGATCATCCAGGGAGGAGGGGACCTCGAGTCCCGCCTCTCTGGCTTTCTCATGAAGCCTTCGCCTGTCGATGCCCTTTCCATCGTCGATGATGCGGATGGTGAGGTTTCTTCCTTCCTGGGAGGCCCTGAGGATGACTGTTCCCTTTTCGGGTTTTCCGGCGGATTTGCGCACATCCGGCTGCTCGATGGCATGATCGCACGCATTCCTAACGATGTGCACCAGGGGGTCGGTGAGCATGTCGGCTACTTTCTTGTCGATCTCGATCTCTTCGCCATCGGTTATAAGGTCTATGGATTTGCGCTGCTTTCGACTGATGTCCCTCACCACCCGGCTGAATTTTTGGAAAATGTTGCGGATGGGAATCATGCGCAGTGACATGACCCCGTGGTGCATTTCGTTCGTAAGCCGTGAGATGAGGTGAAGGTTGTCTTTGAGCTGTTTGACCGTCGAGCGCAAATCCCCGTCCGCACCGCCCATGTGAGAGAGAAGGTATTCATAGGTGTTTCGAGCGATCAGAAGCTCGCCTATGATGTTGTTGAAGTGCTCCACCTTCCGCTCATCGATTCTCATGGTCCGCATCTCGGGCTCGGTAGCGGCCGCAGGCCTGAGCTGCCTTGCGGTCTCCATGAGATCTTGTTTTTTCAGCGCCCGCTGGACGTCCTCCTCGGAGACCTTTCCGTCTTCAACGAGAATCCTGCCCACCGGTTTTTGCCTGGCTAAGGCCTCCTTTAGATCCTCTTCACTGATCTTCCCGTCCCGGACCAGGAGCTCCCCAATCCGCTTGGGAGCCTCCTCTAGACCTTCTATGAAGGCAATGACTTCTTCCAGCGATTCAACGACTGCTCTCTCTTCCCGGCCGGCGAGGAAGGAGACGGCGTTGGCGGCGACCTGCTCGAGGGTTTTTAGACCGAGGAGCCTTGATCCTTGCAGAAGACCTTTGAGGCTTCTTTGAACCATATTCTTTCGCGAAACATCCAATGGTATGGAAGTGATCGCGGTGCTCAAGACTTCCTTGTACTGCAGAGCCTGCTCGATAAAGACCTTACTCAGTTCGTCGGAAGCCTGAGGAAGGGAGGGGGCGGGCTCCCGTGTTTCGCGAGCGGGTTGTTGTAGGAGTTTCTTGATCTTTGAGAAGACGGGAGGGAAGGGACCGATGTCCTTCCTTCTGGAGATCTTGAGGATGCTTTGTTTCAAGAAATCCACCGCCTGCAGGATGAGATCCACTGTTTCAGAAGATCTAGGAGCGGTTCCCGCACGAAGCCGATCGAGCAGAGATTCCAGTGCATGAGCAAAGACGGTCAAATCTTTGAAGCCCATATAGTCCGAATCGCCTTTGAGGTTGTGCACCAGCCTGAATATCTGGTTTAGTGCGTCGCGGGAGCTCGTTTCCTCATAGGTGATGACGGCTTTCTCAAGGGCTTCAAGCATCTCCGCGGCGCCCACAAGGAATTCTTTGAAAGCCTCGGGATTTACCGTGTCGGCAGGGCCGTCCTCTCCCTCGTTCTCCGCCGTCACACCTCCCACTTCTTCCACTGTGAGCAAGGAAGGGTCGAACGCCAGTTGCTCGATCTCTTCTTGTGTCGATTCTGTCGCCACATAGACGATCGGATGAAGATACAAGGAAAGAGGCTCGATCTCATGAAGGGAAGGGATGCCATCCGAAGGAGTTACGGCATGGTAAAGCTGAGAAGCCCCTCTCAGATTCCTGAGCAGAACCATCGGGTCGTACCCGTGCTCCATCAACTCGGAGGTATAGTGGAGCGTCACCTTGAAGATGTTGAGACCCTTTCGAGCGGCGTCGGCGAGAATATCCCCGATCTCTTGCGGGAAGAACCCTTCAATGCGGCCTTTCCTGGACGCAATCTCGGCTTCCGGGTATGTACAGACTGCATCGGCTTCGATCTCCGGGTCGGATACCTTGGAGCAGAAGGTCTTGAAGGCAGCCACGAGCTCATCGTTTATGGTTGCGCCTTTTCCGGATGCATAGTCATTGATCATGCCGTTTATGTGGTCGCAGCCCGCAAGGATCACATCCACAAGATCCGGTGTCAGCGTGAGCTTTCCTTCACGCAAAGCATTGAGCATGCCCTCGAGGTGGTGAGTGAACTGCGAGATATCATCCATATCGAAAACGCCGGCGCTTCCCTTTATGGTGTGGACGCCTCTGAATATGGAGTTGAGGATTTCCTGGTTCTCGGGGTCGGCTTCGGCCTTGAGGACATCATCGTTCACCCTGTCAAGGATGTCCTTTGCCTCTTGGTAAAACTGTATTCTATGCCGTTCAACATTTGGATCCATCGGCACCCCTATGGATTTTAGATTTTAGATTGTTGAAAGGATCTTTCAGTGCTCGAATTAAAAATCAAAAATCATCCAATGATCTTTTTCACTACCATTAACATGGTTTCGGGTTTGAACGGCTTGACGATCCATGCCTTGGCTCCGGCCATCTGCCCCTGCTGCTTCTTGCTGTCATCGCTTTCGGTGGTGAGCATGACAATAGGGAGGAATTTGTACTGAGGGTCCGCCTTCAAGCTCTTGATCAGCTCTATGCCGTTCATGTTCGGCATATTGAAGTCGGTGACCACCATGTTCACCTTCTGCCTGCCTATCTTGTTCAAGGCATCGACGCCATCGGATGCTTCCACAACCTGGTAGCCGGCATTTCTCAGGGTCATGGCTACCAGACCACGCATGGACATGGCGTCATCAACGATCAATATGGTCTTTGACATTTTTATCCCCTTATTCCATAGAGCTTCAACGCTTCATCCAGAACACTGGACAAGCCTGCCAGGGAAAAGCGTGCGTCCATCTCATCCATCGTTGCTTTCAGGGATAGCAGCAGTTGAAGGTATGCCGTATCGATCTCTTCCAGTGCTTGTGCATTGAGCTCCACCCGCTCGACTCCGCCGATCTGCGAGCGGAGCCTGTCTGCATGAGCCTCCACGTCCGCAATGGTGCATTCGGAGAGAAGAGTTATCTTGAGGGTTCCGTCTTCGCTTTTCTCGATCATTTCACTCCTCCCAGAAGCAGGCTGATATGGAGCACCAGGTTCTTCGGTTTCACGGGTTTTACAATGTAGAGGTTGGCTCCTGCTTCGAAGCCTTTGCGGCGGTGTATGGCTTCTTCCTGGGTCGTCAGGATGATGATGGGAGTCTGCTCCTCGGCCTCTCTATACTTCTGGATGAAGGTGAGGCCATCCATATTGGGCATGTTGATATCGCACAGGATGAGGTCATAGGGCTTGACCATGGATTTCTCCAGGGCCTCGACTCCGTCGGCTGCGCCATCCGTTTTGTACCCGGCAGTCTTCAAAATATTGATATGAAAGCTTCTCACCACCGGCGAATCATCGACTACCAGAATCTTTTTCATTATCTCTGCTCCGAAATCATCCCTTGTAATAAACCAGATGTCCGCCCGAGCGCTTCAGCTTGAAGCCCGTTGTAATCCTCCCCACCGACTCGCTCGAGCCCAAGAAAATGAATCCGCCGGGATTGAGAGCTGTATAGAAGTAATCCACAAGCTGCTTGCGGGAGACATCGTCAAAGTAGATGAGGACGTTTCGACAGAATATGAAGTCAAATCCTCTATGCTTGCGGATTGTTTCCTTATCGGAGAGGTTCATGTGCTCGAAGCGCACCATCTTCTTGATTCGCGGGGAAACCTTGTAGCTGCCATTGGCGCCCTTCTGGAAGTGGCGATCCAGGTATTCGGGGGGTACATCCTTGAGGCTTCTCGTTTCGTAGACCGCCTGCCTCGCTTTCTCCAGGACGACCTGGTCGATATCGCTGGCCAGAATGTCCACGACCCATTCCTTGAGATCATCCACCATTTCTTGCAGGATAATGGCCAAAGTGTAGGGCTCCTCACCCGTCGAGCATCCCGCAGACCAGATCCTGAGCGACTTTTCTCCTCGTGAAGCTTTTCTCTCGGACAACTCCTGGAGGCAATGCTCGGCAAAGGCCTCGAGCTGCGAGAAGTCACGGAAGAAGTAGGTCTCGTTTACGGTGAGAAGATTGATTAGTTGCTGAAATTCAATGCCGCCGGGATCGGAGAAGCGAAGCAGCCTGATGTACTCGGAAGGACTTTCCACACCCAGCCTATCCATCCTTTTCTGGATGCGCTTTGAGAGAAAATAGATCTTCTTCGACTCAAAGCGCATCCCAGCCCTTCGGTAGATGAACTCAGCAAGACTTTCAAAATCATCCATACCTATTTCCACGGCAGCATCCTAATCCTGAGCCATCAGTTCGAGACACAAGGAGCGAAGGTCATCGTCTTTTGTCGATTCCATGACCGTGTGTATCTTTTCTCTGCCTGCACTTATGCCGCAACAGGCAAGGAGTCTTACACCAGCATAGACCATAGCTTCCTCTTCCATCAGGCTGCAGCCCAGGGAGTAGATGCGTTCATTTGAAAGGGGCGCAAAGTTTTTTCCCAGTATGTGGGCAACAGCCGAGTAGCGAACATCCTCCCTCACCTCACTGTCCCCCGCGATGGCCAGCACCTTGCCGAGAAGATGAGAGCCGTCGAAGCGCTCCTTGAATCTGCGCTTGGACTGGCTGATCGCGCGCATGATGTCGTCTGCATAGGAGGAAGTATCCCGAACGGAGTCGATCACCCGGTAGAGCTCTTCCAGTGCGCCCGCTCTGGCGACGAGACCAAGCACCTGGGGTAGATAGAACGGATCGAAAGTGTCGTTCTCAGATGACAGAATGGAAAAGATACTGGCGATGGAGTCTCCATCACCCATGGTGCATAACGATTCCAGGATGGTCGTGCGAAGCATGGGCTCGGATTCCTGTTCGAAAAGGGCCAGCATTTCGGGTATGCTTGCCTTGTCTTCAAGCCGCCCGATGTATTCCACTGCTGTAATCTGAACGTTGGGAGCCTTGTCATGGAGGCATGCCCGGATCGCAAGCACCGCATCCTGGCTCCCTATCTGAAAGAGGGAATCCAGAATGAGCTTTCTTACTTCCCTGTCGGCATCATCGAGATGGGCGGTCAGGAAGGCAATGGCCTCGTCTCCGTCCATCCCGAAAATGCTCACGGCTGCATTTCTCAGGTAGGCGTCGGAGGAGCGAAAGAGCTCAAACAGCCTTTCAAATATTTCGACGCGCGGCATGCCCTTGAGGCTAAAGACGATGGCGTCTCGCACCACCTGCGATTCCTCTATCGCAAGCCTTGCAGCCAGGCGCAAGGCGACATCCGGAGGGTTGGCGTCCGTAATGTCCTGGACGGCAAAGAGCCTCTCCGATTCATCCGCGCTGTTCAACCGATGGGTCGGGGAATCGCTCAGTGGGTTAGTAGGTGATTTGGACTGGCTCATTGGAGCTCCTTCCGAGAATGGATAGATGTTGCAAACATCGCCCCCGCTCTATCTCTTTAGATTTTGATGAGAATTATTCACCCATTCACCGCCTTGTTGATCTCTTTGGCTATATCCCAGCTCGGGGTGATGATTTCCGCTCCGCCGCGCTCGATAGCTTCGCGAGGCATCCCGAAGACAATGGCGCTCTCTTCACTTTCCGCTATGGTTCTCCCGCCCGCCTTCCTGATCTTGATCATGGCGTCTGCTCCGTCATCTCCCATGCCTGTCATGAGAACCCCTATCGTGTCGGAGCCGAAGATCTCCAGGACGGACTCCATCATGACATCGACCGAGGGAATGAACTGGTGCTCGGGCCGCGTCGGAGTTCGCAGCACCACGGCGCCGGTGAGCTTTTTAAAGAGCGTAAGGTGATAGCCGCCCCTGCCAAGGTAGATGTTTCCCGGCTCTACGACTGCCCCCGGACTTGCCTCCGCACACTTCATCGGACACTGATTGTCTATCCTCTGGGCAAAAGAACTGGTGAATGTAGGGGGCATGTGCTGCACTACGAACACCGCGGCATTCAGATCCCGAGGCAGATGCGGGAGAACGTCGAAAAGAGTCTTGGGCCCCCCGGTCGAAATACCGATGGCCACAGCCTTAAACCCAAGCCCGTTCGTTGAGGATGCTCTCCTGTGCCTTCCTGCAAGAAGGCGCCGGGGGCTCGCGGTTTCTTTATCCTTTGCTTCTTTGGTCGGAGCGCTCCTTCGGGTCAGTTTGTCCAGGGTTCCACTTCGTCCTGCCAGCTTGATCTTCTTGATCAATTCCCGCGCCACTGGGCCCATCTGTGTGGAGACGGTTCCGCCGGGTTTTGGCACATAGTCGAACGCCCCAAGAGCAAGGGCTTCGAAGGTGACCTGGGCGCCCTCCTGCGTGAGGGACGAAACCATCAGAACCGGAGCTATGCCTTCCGACATGATGATCTGAAGGGCCGTGATCCCATCTATTCCTGGCATGTTGATGTCCATGGTGATCACATCGGGCCTGAGCTCGCGAGCCTTGACCACTGCGTCTTCTCCGTCCCTTGCGGCCCCTACGACGGTGAGATCGGGGTCCGCTTCAATGATCTTTTTGAGAGATGTCCGCATCAGAGCGGAATCGTCACAGATGAGTACTCGTGTTTTGCTCATGGAAACTCTCGTGTTGCGATTTGCGAGTTGCGGATTGCGAGTTGTCAATCACGTGTGCGGACTTACGAGTGTCGGCTGATGGCGGTGCAGATTGACTTGAAACCCGCAACCCGTAACTCGCAACCCGTTATTCATTCCGCAATTTCCAGCTGCGGCTTCTTCTTTGCCGGCTTTTTGGACTCTGCGAGGGTCTTGGGCTCATCGCGGAGCTCACCTTCCTGTGCGATCTCGCTCAGGATCTGGAGCTCTTCGTCATCCAATATTCGCCCGACATCGAGTAGCACGACCATTCGCTTGCCGTTATCGATCTTGCAAACTCCGTCCATATACTTATTGGCCCCTCCCGAGGTGACGATGGAAGGTGTCTTCTCTATGTCCTGCTTTAGGAGCCGAAGGACTTCGTTCACCTGGTCCACCCGAAGCCCGGTCTTTGCGCCGCCTATGTCCACGATGATGATGCGTGTGCGGTCGTCAATGTCCCTGTTCTCGAGGCCGAAGAGCTCCCGGATGTTGATCACCGGGATCACGTTTCCTCGAAGATTTGTCACTCCGTCAACAAAGCGGGGAGCCCGGGGCACGCTCGTTATGTCCGCGACCCGATTGATCTCCTGCACCTGCATGATGCGCACGCCGTATTCCTCCTTGTTGATGCTGAAGGTAACGAGCTGTTCCTCCGCCTGACTCTGCTGGGCGAGAGATTTGGCTTCGGCATTGGTCTCCTTTGTGGTCGCGCCGGATTGAATATCCGAGAGCACACGCGAGGCTTCGCGGGAAACAAGGGCTGATTCATCCATGATCATGATGAGTCGTTCTCCACTGTTGAGCTTGGCGACCCCTTTGAGCTCCTTCCTCTTGGAGGAGGCGATGGAGGGGGTCGGGTCTATGATCGATTTGGGGATTCGTATCACCTCATCCACGCAATCGACCAGGTAGCCGATGTTCATCGTATCGGCTTCAACCACCATCACCCGCTGGTCCTCGGAAATATGAGCTTCTATAACCGTCTTGAGGTCGGCAAGACTGTCATTGGCTGCCTTGAGCAGAGGCTGGGCTTCCTTGTCGAATATGGACAGGGCGGCTTCTTTGGAGGTTCCTTTGGTCTCCAGCGCACGGTGAGCGGCGTCGAATAGCTCAGCGCGGCATCGCTTCAGGCCCTTTAGAGCCGTCTCGATTTCGATGCTGGACGTGCTGTATTCATCGAGCCATTTTCCGAAGGAAGTCTTGCGCGGATCTGTTGTCCCCGTGAAGTGGGCTCCCGATTCAATGGCATGGCGCACACTTTCCGCCCAGGAGTTGTGTCGCTCCGTTCCCGCATCAATGACCTTGTGTCGCTCCGAGACCAGGCTGGGGATTCCCAGAAGGCGCCTCAGGTCGAGTACGGGCATCAGCTGGTTTCGAATGGTGAAAAGGCCCCGCACATACTCGGGCACATTGGGAACTTCGGTAATCTCGGTTACTCGAAGGATTTCCCGCACCTTTGCTATGTCGAAGGCGTACTCTTCACCGGCTACCTTGAAGGAGACGAGCTGCTCCTCTTCGGCCGCCTCCTGGTGGATCTGGCTTGTGCCCGTCTCGGCTCCCGCCGCTCTCCCCCCGCTCGATCCGACATCGATGGCAATGACTTCGCCAAGGTTCAGGGTCAGAATCAGGCGCCTTCCCTCATCCATCTTTACGACACCGCTCAGAAATTCCTTTTCAACGCCGCGGCATACGGCCGGGGGCGGCTCCAGGTGCGTGTCCGTTATGCGCATCACCTCGCGCACGTTGTCCACGATGAGTCCCGTGTGCACGCCACCGGTCTCCACAACGAGAAGCCGGGTGTGATCGGTTGCTTCCGTGACATTCATGGAAAAGCGCATCCTGCCGTCAATGACCGGAAGAACGCTCCCCCTCAGGTTGCAGATCCCCGCCACATAGCCCGGGCTGCGTGGAATGGGGGTGATATCGGGCAGGCGAACGATTTCTTTGACGTTGTTGATGTCCACGCCGAATTCCTCATCGCTAAGCCGAAAAACCACCAATTGGCCTTCTCCGGAGGATTGCACGGCTCCGGCGCCTCGAGTGTTTTCCATCTCTGGCATCTCTGTGCTCCTCCCTACATGTTCTGCATTTCATCGGCCTGGCTGGCGATATCTTCAATGGCCTGCGAGATGAGCTGCATGCCCTTGCTGCCTTCCTCGGCCGCCTTTGCCGCTTCTGCCGCCATCTTCGAAGCTTCTTCCGCAGCGTTGGCGATTTCAACTACCGCTTTGCTGGCCTGCTCGATGGCGACTAGCGCCTCGTCCGCGCCGGTGTTGATCTCTTTGACTCCCGTCTGAACGATATCCATCTCCGTTTCGATGGTATTCAGATTATCCGTGGATTTCCTGGCATTATCGACTTCCTGAGCCGCGATCTTGCCCGCCATCTCGATGTCGCCCGCAACTATAGCGATCTGCGCCTGCATGGTGCGAACCATGTCCTTGATCTTTTCGGCGTTTTCAGAGGAATCGTTTGCGAGGGCTCTGATATCACCCGCAACCACGGAAAAGCCCCGCCCGAACTCACCTGCCCTTGCGGCTTCTATGGAGCCGTTCACGGCAAGCATGTTGGTGAGGAGTGTGACGTTCACGATCTGATCGACGATCTTGTTGATGTTGTTGGTTTTGTCTGCAAGCATCTTCACGTTCGATGCCGACTGGCTCGAGGCTTCGGAAGCCTTCCCAACGTTTGTGATGAGGTTATCGATATTTACCTTGTTGGTGGCCACCAGCTCCTTCAAGTTATGGATCTTCTCATCGGAGACTCTGGCGCGTTCCGCCATGCCCCTTGCCGCCGCTTCAAGCTTTTCACCGAGCGTTCTATTGACATCAGCAGCTTTGGCCGCATTCTGAGAACCCTTCGAGATCTGCTCGATTGCGGTCATGATCTGCCGGGCCGAGTTAGTGGCCTCCTCGATGTTTGCTGAAAGCTGTTCTGCAGCCGCAGCGACTTCTTCTGCCGACTTTTTGCTGTCGGTTGCATTCTTGAGAGCATCGGTAAGCTCCGCCAGGTTCTCCGAGGCCGTCTGCATTTCGGAAAAAGCCTTGTTTTGCTCCCCAACGGCCTTGTTGGCTTCCTCCGCCGCGGCGCTCTGCTCTTCGGCATTGCTGGCAATATCCTCAGAGCCCTTGAGGAACTCTTCGCCCATGTTCTGTGCGTCTATGGCGTTCTTGTTGATGGCGTTGGCGCCCTCGAGAATCTCTTGCATATCGCTCGCAACCTGGCCCAGATCGCGCATGATGACCTTGGCCTTCTCGATTTCCTCAAGGGCGTTCTTGCCTGCCGCATCGATATCGTCGACCACCTTCTGTACCTGAGCCTGGATCTCTTCGACCACGTTGCGAATGCCCCGGGCGCTCTGCTCCGATGTTTCGGCAAGGTTTCTCACTTCATCGGCAACGACGGCAAACCCGCGGCCGTGCTCCCCGGCTCTCGCAGCCTCTATGGCCGCGTTGAGAGCAAGGAGGTTCGTCTGATCGGCAATACGCACCACGGCGCCAACGATGTCTCCGATCTGCTCGGAGTTCTTCTCGAGCTCCTTGATGAGCTTGGTCGATTCGATGTTAGCTTTGGAGGCGTTGTTGACTCCCTGGATGAGGGATTCGATATCCTGCGTGGTGACTTTAACGAGACCCTGCAGATTCGTGCACTTGTCCAGGCTCACTTTGGCCTGCTGAGCGGCGAGCTCAGCCGATTTCGATATCTGATTGACGGCAGAGCGCGATTCTTCCGCTGCAGCCGAGGATTCTTCTGCAGCCGTGGCAATGGCCTGCATGGTTTTTCCAAGCTCTTCAGAGGCCCCGGAAGCCTGTTCCAGCGATGCGCTCATCTCTTCTACCGCCGAGGCCAATCTCTCCGCTATGGCCTGCTGGCGGGCCAGAGTTCTCGCTCTTGCCTTCTCCTGGGCCATCTTCTTCGCTTCTTCCCGCTTCTTTGCGAGATCATCCGAGGTATCCACCTTGCTCGTTATGCCGGTCTTTACTGCTGCCGCGGGTTTTGCCAGTTGCTTAGCCATGCTTTCTCCTTCATCTTTTTGTGTATATTCATCCAAGTCTTTGTTTTCATTCACGAGACACGCAGAGCGAAATCGGACTCGATGCTGATTTCTTCCCTTTCTCCGCTGTCCAGGTCCACTGCCGAGACATTGAGCATGCCGTTGGCATCGATGGCGAAGGTCACATCGATATTGGGCTCTCCTTTCTTTCTGGGGTTGCTGATTTTGAGCCGGAATATGCCAAGGGAGACCTGGCTCTTATGCCCCGTTCCCACTTCCTGAAGCACATGGATCCAGACTTCCTCCTGGAAGTCGCTGGTCGTCGTAAAAAGATGCGAGGCGCGGGTCGGATAAGTGGCGCCCCGGGGAAGAATCACGATGAATTGCCCCTGATCGTCCTCTATGCCGAGGTCATGGGAGGTGATGTCGTGAAACTCGATACCCGGGATGCTTCCCTCGAACATACCCGCAAGGATTCCAGCGCCAAGCGCAACGGCCTCATCGGGATTGATCTCGCGCTTTAGGGCCTGATCGATGAAAAGAGATTTGGCCAAGGATTCGCTGTCTGAAGAAGGAGCGATGATTTCTTTCACCAGTTTCTCAATTGCGGGAAGGCGCGTGCTCCCGCCCACCAGGATGACCGAATCGACCCATTGGGGTGAAAGATCGGTTTGCTCGAAAGTCAGCAGGATCTGCTCTTCGATCTCTTGAAGGATGGGAGCAATCAGCTCCTCCAGTTTGCCTCTCGCAAGCGAGATGTTGAGGTGTATGGGACCCTTTTCCGTTGCCGTGATGTAGGGGACCATGATGCGGGTCTCATCGATCGAGGAGAGATCGATCTTCGCCTTTTCTGCGTGGATCACTAGTTGCTGGTAGGCGATCCTGTCCTGGCTGAGATCGAAGCCATAGAGCGCCTGAAACTCTTTCAGAATATGCTCGACAATCGCCCTGTCGAAGTTGGCTCCCCCGATGGAGGTCGATCCTCCCACCCCTCTGACGCGAAAGATGTTGTCGGTATACTCCATGAGAGTGATATCAAAGGTCCCACCGCCAAGATCGAGAACCAGGAGCTTCCCGCTTTCCTTTTTGCTGAAGCCGTAGGTCAGGGCCGCCGCGGTGGGCTCGTTGAGTAGCTTGAGGACATTCATGCCTGCAGACTGGGCCGCCTTGAGCGTATCTTCCCTTTGTCTGTCGTCGAAGTAGGCCGGTACGGTGATGACGGCGTCTTCGACCTCATGTTCCAGATAGCGGGAGGCGTATTCTTTCAGGCTCTTCAAAATAAATCCGGAGATCTCCACCGGGCTTCGATGATGGCCCCCCAGGAGATGTTCCACGTTTTTTCCCATGGAAAGCTTCACATTGGAGACGGTGCTCTCGGCATTCAGCACGGCCTGATTCTTTGCCATCTCGCCTACGATGATCTGACCGCTTTCCTTGAACGTCACAACAGAGGGCGTCATCCGATTGCCTCTTTCATTGGGGATGATCACCGGATTTGCGTCCCTGACATAGGCAACAAGTGAGTTCGTCGTTCCAAGATCGATGCCCACTATAGTTTTGCGCTTGTTCGCCATTGCTTCTCCCAGACTCACCGATTCCCCTACTCAGCCATTAAAGCCAGGTTCTTCCGAGCCAGTGCGTTGTTCGGGTCTTTGGCCAAGACTTCCTTCAAGGTTTCCGCAGCCTGCTTGTGGAATCCAAGCTCCGCATAGACTACGGACAAGTTGATCATGGCCTTGATATGCTCCGGCTCTCGGATCAGAACTGATTGAAGCAGACCAGGAACATAGAGGAAGTTCCCTTTCTTGAGCTCCTGCACCGCCCGTTCAAAGAGTGCGGCAGTCTGATTGGCTTCATCCTCCCTAAGCTGCCGGATCAGCGCATCCAGACGATCTACTTCGTGCGTGAGATCTTCATTGGCCTGCTCGAGTTTGTTCTTCTGCTCCTCGAGCATTTTCATTCTCTCTTCCATGGCCGCTTTTTCCCGCTGCCATCCATTTGCTGCATCACACTGCTCGACAACCTCTTCCTGTTTCACTCCCTTCTGGAAGAGAAGATCTCCCAGGCTGGTTCCCATAGCAGGTTCTTTAGGCTTTCTCTTTCCCATGAGCTATTCCCTCTCGAGCCCGTCGATTCTATTGGCAACTTCCAAGTAATCCGCCGCACCCGAGCTTTGGGGGGCGTATTCGAAGATGGACTTGCCATGGCCTGGAGCTTCGGCAAGACTGATGTTCATCCGGATTCCCGGAAGGAGCTTTTCCGCGCCGAAATTCTTGACGATGTCTTCTGTTATCTCCCTGGCCAGGCGGGTGTTCTTATTGAAGAAGGTCGGTATGATGGCGCCAAGGCTCAGGTTGGCGTTATGAGTGGCGTTGATGGTGTAAATGAGCTGCATCATTTCCGCCAGCCCTTCCATGGCCAGAAAATGCATCTGCATGGGGATGAAGACTTCCTGAGCGGCTACCAGAGTGGATATGGTCAGGAGTCCTACCGTGGGCGGAGGATCGAAGATCAGGTAGTCGAACGCCGCGGCTTCTTCGTAAAGGCATTCGGAAAGCAGAGACTCGCTTCCTTTGCGGGACGAGAAATCGAGCTCGAAAGAACCCAGCTCACGGGAAGCCGGAATGAGGCAGACGCCTGGGATGTGCGTGTTGAAAACGGCATCGCTAAAAGGCGCTCCCTCTCTGAGGAGGTGGAGAATATGGCATTTTCGCGAAAGCGGAGGGACGCCGAGGGCTATCGTTGCATGGGCCTGTGGATCTGCATCGATGAGCAGGACTTTCTTTCCTCTCATGGCCAGCGCGTGGGCAACGTTCACCGCCGTCGTGGTTTTGCCGCACCCTCCTTTTCTGTTTGCAAACACAATGAACCGGGTCATTCCTGAACATCCTCTTTCGAGTGCAACGCGCAGCTGCCGTTTACTGTTTACATGCGCCCTGTGATGAGTCTTTAGCCACGGGATGGCTGTCCGACAGTTCTTCTCTGCAATTGTCCATCTGCTTTCTCATGCGTACAAAAGAGCATTTACGCTTCCTTTCGACTGAATCGATAAGCTCCATCATCCTCTGTGGCGTTAGGGGCTTTTTGTCGTAATCGTCGATAGCAGGCCTAATCCTACCTATCGTTTCGTCGGAATATCCGTAAGCGGAGACGAGAATCACCGAAATCAAGGGATGGTTCTGATGCACCCAGCCGAGAAGGTCGATGCCGTTACCCGCCTGAATCAGTGGATTCATTATGACAAGATCAAAGACGGTCTTCTTGGAACAGGCTTCTTCTATCTTGATGGAGGCTCTCTGGCCATCGCGCGCAAGATCTGCAGAGAATCCTTCTCGCTTAAGGTGACGAACCAATGTGTTGGCATAGTTGGGTTCATCATCGACGACTAAGATGCGCCTTATGTATTCCATCGTTTGACCTCAACCTCGGACCCATGAGCATACTGCCGCTCACACCGGTAAAGAGTTAGCTTGATTGTTCTTTCTTCCGTTCACCGTGCGATGCTCCCTGGAGCACTTTGTGTGCCAATGCTGAAAGAGAAGAGTTTGATGGCCATAAGATATTGAATCTTATTGATTATATCTAAATTGTCATTAAGACGAAAAGCTATCCATAACGACATTAAAGTCGTCGTCAATCGGAGCTATTGGGCAGATCCGGAGTTTGATGCAGGCTTCAACATCTGGATAGTATTATTAAATATAGCAGGCGACATGGAGGGTAAAGCATGACGACCTTTTAGTCGGATTAAAGCCCTTGAAAACTTCAAGACATTCAAATCGTATTCGATACTTAGAGTTGGAACGAGCTTTCCTTTCTCTGGGAATTCCCGGAGCCGTCTCGGCGCATTGCACTTATGCGCCCATCCCCTTCAATCCATGCTTTCTTCACTTCCTCAATGCTGCTAATCCCTAGAAGGCGCAACTCACTCATCAACTCATCCTCCGTAATGAACTCCTTTCGCATATTGCGTCTGAGGATCTGTCCGTCCTTTACCAGCAAGAGAGGGGGTGGATGAAAAAATCGCTGGAAGGCAGGAAATCGATACCCGAGCCAGTTGAGAGTGTGATTCCAAAAGATGATGGTGGCTACCAGGAGAATCCCATCGGTAACGGAGCGGTAGCCGCTTGCCATTGCATTCTGAGCAGCATCGGCTATGAGTACGACCAAGAGAAGGTCGGCAAGGCCCACCGTTCCAGCCACCCGCTTTAAAATGAGTCGAAGGAGCGAAAACAGCACCAGGTAGACCACGCTCCCTCTAAGAATGGTTTCAAATAGAGGAAGACTGGGGACAAAAATCTCTTTCCAATCCAATCCGGAGAACATACTCGACTCCTTCATTCCCGAGAGATTTGAAAGCAAAAAGGCATCCCTTTTTTACCTTGGCTAAATTGATGATGCTGATCGGGGCGCCATTACGCTGTTTGATCTAATTCTAAGCACCCGTTGTGAGGAATTTGCATGGAGGACGCTCTTCTATTTCAAACCTTAGCCCAAGTTTGTCAGCAAAAAGGTAAAAGTAATATTAATTCATATAGTTATTATTTATGACCATTTAATTTCGGCGCTACATCTTCTTTCGATATGGTCTTTATGTTCTTCAGGGGGTTAGGATGCATTCCAAGGAAGCGATACACTTCCCTATGAAAGCTCTCCGGCTCTGTGATCTGGCGGATTGTGCGGCGTCCTGACGGACCATTTCCAAGCTTGTACGATCCTTGAGCAGACATTATGTCAAATCTCCGTTTGACACGCAGTGGATTGACATTGGATCTGTTAATAAATAGATTCACATCCGATAATTGATATTATTTCTTGCTTCTGGACGCTTTATGCTTCGTCAGCAAGGATTTTATATTGTTCCTCGACTCCAAGGGAGGGATAATCCTATGGAAAAGAATGTCCATATCTGCAAGTCTTGTGGAAGGGCAGCCGGGGAGAGCGGACACCTGTGCGACCCGTCGGAGTTGGATAAAGCCTTTGTTTGTGAGCATTGTGGGCAGTCCTCTACAGACCCCAGACATATTTGTAAGCCAAAGCTTGAGAAGATCAACTTTGTCTGTGTGGCGTGTGGGCGGGTGGCTCAGCTTCCCAGTCAGTTATGTAATGCAAGGGACATAGTGCTGATGGCAAATCAGGAGCCGCCGACAAGAATTATATGATTTGAGCGGAGATTTTTTGCTGATTTTTCTACAAAAGCTGATATGCCTAAAGGGGTGTTTGAGACAAAAACTTCTGGCTGAGCGCTTAGCTTATGAACGGAAGTCCCCTGAACCGCCAAAAAACCGGGCTGTGCTGGCGGCGCTAATACGAATCGATAACAGTGGCGAAAAAGCAATCCCAAGCGGCTCATCATCATGATCGGAATCACGACCATAACGATCCGATCATGATGTTGAGCTAGTGAGTATTCGAGCTTGCAGCTCATTATCTTCTTGCATCAATCCAGTGAAAGAAAGAGCTTGTCCAATGATTCGAACAGCTTCTTCCTGGATGTCTCAAAAGACTTCATTTTTTCCTTGGCTTCATCTCCCCGGTGATCTTCAATCAGACTTAAGGTCTCCTTTGCGTATCGATGCACGTTTTCGTGATGCTTTCCGATTTCTAAAAAGGTTGGATCTGAGGCAAGGCGCTTTGCTTCCGGCCCGAAGTACCACTTTCCGAAATCGCACTGTTTGTGGGAGGCAACCTCTTCGGCTTTTATGGCCAGATGGCCTCTGATTGCGGATTCGAGGCTCGATCGCCATTTGAGGTGGGCGTTCTTGACCATTCCTATATCGAAGAGCTTCTCGCCTATATCGAACTTGCTGAGGAATCGATCGAGCCGCGCGGCAAGCGTCTCGAATTCTTCAGCATACATCCTGACTTGAGAGCTCCTGTTGGAGATGAGCTGCGCCTCGCGGTTTACCTCCGCCACATCGCGCGCGGTGTCGTTTGCGACAACCGAGGCCTGATTCACATTTTCCGTCACCTCCTCGATGTTCATCGATGTGCGCAAGATCTTTTCGGCAATTTCTCCCGTCGTCACCGCCTGTTCTTCCGCGGCCGTCGTAATCACATGGACCATTTTGTCGACGTCCTCGATCACTCGGAGGATTCCCCTGATTTCATCCACCGTCAAGGATGTCGCTTCTTGGATTCCATTGATCTTCTGTTGGATCTCTTCAGTCGCCGCAGCCGTTTGCCTGGCCAGGTCTTTGATCTCATTGGCTACTACAGCGAAGCCTTTGCCGGCGGCTCCTGCGCGGGCCGCCTCCATCGTGGCGTTGAGCGCCAGAAGGTTTGTCTGGGAAGAAATCTGAGTGATGGTTTCGCTGATCCGGCCGATCTCGAGAGCCGATTGTCCAAGCACGTCCAGGCGCGCGGATGCATTGTGCGCCTGTCCAACGGCATTGCGACTCACGTCTTTGGCCTTCTCCGTGTTCCTTACGATCTCTCCCACCGTCGTTCTGAGCTCTTCGGCCGACGCGGAAATGGAATTCACATTATTTGATATGGCTTCCGTCGCAGCGGCAACGTTGGCCATATTTATGCTCAGTTCTTCAGAAGCCGCGGCTACGGAATTCGATCTGCCGGATGTCTCTTCGGCTCCCTCCAGCATTTCCTTCGATATGCCCGCCAGTTCTTTGGAAGAAACGCTCAAGGTGCTGATCCCGCCGGTGACATCTCGAAACATGACGCACAGCTCACTCGCCATTGCGTTGAGCTCCTCCGCCATGACGCCGAATTCGTCCCTTCGGTCCAAAGACAATCTTCTCGTCAAGTTTCCGGAGGAGATAGCCTTTATGAAGTCGCTGAATCGACTGAGCGGCTTCATCATGCTGGACTGCAGGAGAAACCATACGCTGGCGCACATCACGGCCAATAAGACGGCCGTCAGCCCAAACACATGGATTCTCGCCTGGAAGACCGCCTTGTCCGCCTCGGCCAGAGAGCTGATGATTTCAAAGGCTCCGTGGAGCTCTCCTTCTTTCCAGCCTTCCTTCACGCCCCCTACGGGATCCTTTTCTCCCTTGGGATCTCCATGACAGTACAGACAATCGCTTGTCAGACGCACCGGCTTGAAATAGCGCACTTGATTCGCTTCACGAACAACCTTCTCGGTAATTCCACTTTGTTCGAATTCTCTGAGAACTTGAGCCTCGAGGGGAGTGGGCTCGTTGTCGGGATTTCTGGGGCTGAATTTCGGCGCTTTGAATGAGTAGCCCCCCGATTCTGCGTTCTTTCTTGCAACATGCATAGCGGTCACGACGGGGACGGCTTGCAGGATGTCGGCTGCTTCGATTTGATCGAACGGCTTGAGCACACCTTTTTTTAGCTTCTCAGCCATCTCTTCTCTGGCGGCCTCAGCCATTAAAACAATGGCTCGGCTCTTGCTCAAAATCGCTCTCTCGGCCCCTTCCCGAATATCCTGGATGCGCTGCGCGGCAAAGGAAATCGATAAAATGACCAGTCCCAAAGTGCTGATCGATAGGATCTTCCATCTGATGCTGACATTTTTCAAGTTCATCATGTAATTGCTCCCTTCGTCAGATGATTTTTCAATCCCCCCGATATGCAATTTTCGTTCTTGTTGCAGTGGATGCGTTCAAGACGTCTCATGCCGCCTAGACATGCGCGCTTCCGGCAAAAGAGAAGGCATCGCTCCGTGAGGGCAATACTCTTGATCGAGAGTCAAAAAGTCTTCGTGGCCAAAAGATTGTCAGCCGTATTTCCCATCGTATGATCGCACTACCGCAAAACTCACCCGGAGCGGATCGTCTGTCTCCCTCAGAGATCTACCCTATGCACACATCTTTGCCGATGTAGCATAGCAGACGATTTAGGGGGGCAGCCCGGGCAACTGGTTGCCCGGGCTGCCCCGGATCCTTTATAGCCCAATGCAGGCACACGGTAGAATAGGCTCTTTTCACTCGTGTTCATGGCGTGATAAAAGAATAAGCATCATCAATGTTCAATATGAGAGAGGAGAGAGCGCGATGAATTCCGGCAAGCGTGTTGTCAGATCTTCCTGCCGTGGCTGCCATGGGGTTTGCCAAGTTTTGGTTCATATGGATAGAGAGAGGGTTCTCAAGGTTTCGGGAGATCCCGATAGCCCTACCAGCAGGGGATTTCTCTGTCCTAAGGGGGCCGCCGCGCCGGAGGTCCTCTATCACCCGGACCGGTTGACGCATCCGCTGCGGCGGGCGGGAGCGAGGGGGGAGAACAAGTGGGAGCAAATCTCGTGGGATGAGGCAATTTGCGAGATGACAGACCGCTTTGAGCGCATCCGAAGAGAATCCGGCTCCGAATATCTTGCTCTCGCTCAGGGCACTGGAAGACCCTACACGGAATTTACCATCCGTTTCGCCAATGCCTTCGGGACCCCCAATTTCGTCAATCCCGGGCATCTGTGCTATCTTCCTCGAGTCATCGGAAGCGCGATCACTCTTGGACGCCTGCCAGTGAGCGATATTTATGGTTTTGGCGGCAAGACGCCCGCCTGCATCCTGAACTGGGGGTGCAACCACACGGAGACCGGCGCAGCCGACGGGATGTGCGGCGCCATGTTCAAAAAAGCTGCGCAGAAAGCGGATAAGCTCATCGTGATCGACCCAAGGCGCACGTCTCTCGCCGAAGCTGCGGATTACTGGCTCCAACTTAGGCCCGGAAGCGAATGCGCGCTCGCTCTCGCCATGATACACACGATCATTACAGAAGACCTGTACGATCACGAGTTCGTGGAGAAATATTCCTTTGGCTTCGATCGACTGGCGGAGCACGTTCGATCTTTCACTCCCGAGTGGGCGGAGCCCATAACCCGCATATCCGCCGATATGATCAGAGAGGCGGCCAGAACTTACGCTTCCATCAAGCCGGCCAGCCTGCACTGGGGCAATGGCGTCGACACCAGCGTCAATGGCTTTCAGACGGGCAGGGCGCTCCTCATCTTGATGGGGCTCACGGGAAACATCGATGTTCCCGGTGGCGATGTCCTCTGGGTGCCTCCGAAGGAGGTTAAGCCCAAATCCCCTCTGACGGATATGAGCGTTTCAGGCGCGCAGTTCCTTTCCCCGGAGAAAAAGGCGCGCATTCTAACTGGCGGCAAATATCCATTCGCTCCCAACTGCCATCCGCCTACTTTCTGGAAGTCCGTTATTTCCGGCGATCCTTACCGGGTGCGCGCCATGTGGATCATAGGATCAAATCTTCTCGTGACATCAACGCAAGGAATCGCCATCGAACAGGCGCTTCGAAACCACATGGAGTACACCGTAGTTTCGGACCTTTTCCTTACTCCCACGGCTCAACTGGCAGACCTCGTTCTTCCGGCCGCTCACTGGCTCGAGCAGGATGATGTAGTCTATATGCATAAAATCTGGTGTGTGCTCGCTCGTAAGAAGCTGGCGCAAATCGGGGAGGCGCGCGATGACCGGGATGTCATCTTCGATGTAGCGCATCGCCTCGGGCTCCATGAGGCGTTTCCCTGGCCGGATCGGCGCGCCTATCTCGATTGGCTTCTTGACGAGAGCGGCATGAGCTTCGAAGAATTCAAGGAGAAGGATATTCTTTTGGGGGAGATGCGCTACCGCAAGTACGAAACCGAAGGATTCCCGACTCCTTCCGGGAAGTTCGAGCTCTATTCGAACATCATGGAGCATGAGGGCAGGCCTCCCTTGCCCGTCTATGTCGAACCCCCTCTCTCTCCCGTATCGACGCCTGAGCTAGCAAAGGAATATCCTTTCATTCTCATGAGCGGAACAAAGGTGCGAGAGTTTTTCCACTCGGAATTTCATCAGATTGCATCCCTGCGTGAAAGGCGTCCGCATCCTGTTGTGGAGATGCACCCCGACGCCGCGGCATCCCTTGACATTGCTGACGGCGACTGGGTCTACGTGGAATCTCCTTTTGGACGGGCGAAGCTCAAGGCAAGATTGTTCGACGGCATTGCTCCCGATGTTGTCAACGGCGAGCATGCCTGGTGGTATCCCGAGGCTCCGGCGCCGGATCATCGATGGAAGGAATCCTGTATAAATCTGCTCTTCGGCGACGATCACTTCGATCCCGATACGGGCTCGGAACCGCTCAAGTGTTATCTCTGTAAAGTTTACAAGGCTTGATGCGATGTTCGCCGAAGCTCAGCCCCGGACCCGCGCAAAGCAAATATGTCGGAAGATTTTGGACTTCCTTATAAATATTCGAATCCTTCCTTTCATCTGGGCGGCGAGCCTCTTCATATTGCCGGCATGGATAATCCCCGGGGCATGCGCTGGAGAGATCATCACAAATTTTCCAACGTCAGCAAAAGCTGTTGCGCTCACCTTCGATGGCTGTGAGACCAAGACGCCTTCCTTCCTTGATCGCGCCATCACAGACTTTTTGGTGAGTCATGGGATTCCCGCCACAATTTTTGTCAGTGGTAAGTTTGCACTGAGAAACAAAGAGGGTCTTGCGGAGCTCTCAAAACTCGACTTCATTGAGATTGAGAACCATTCGCTGAGCCATTATCAGCATATGGAGCGGCTTGCCGGAGCTGAAATCGAGCGGGAAGTGCTCGAGAACGAAAAGATTATTCTGGATATAACCGGCAGGAAGCCTCGATTCTTCAGGTTTCCCGCCGGAAACTTCAATGATGAGGCGCTGCGTACGGTTGAAACGATGGGCTATCAAATTGCGCATTGGACATTTGCAAGCGGAGACCCCGATAAGAATGAGACTGCGCAACGCCTGTCGAGGCGCGTGCTTTCCCTTACGAAGCCGGGAAGCATCCTCATCTTCCACATCAATGGAAGGGGCTACCACACGGGCGAAGCCCTCCCCCGCATAGTGGGAGAGCTGAAGACGAGAGGCTATGAGCTTGTGAAGCTTAGCGATATTTTGTCCGAAAAAGCTTTGGGCTCCACGTTGGATCGTGGGTCAGCCAGGGATCTGCCCGTGGGAGAGGGGCGAAGATGATGCCGAAAAACTCCGCCTTTGCAGAAAAGACTTTCGAGCTTGGCTCTCTTACTCTCAATCCTCTTCGGGAGAGCGAAGCGCAAGAAACGGGCAGAGTCCTTGCCGCAATGGAGCCATGGCGCACGCTTGGCTACCGACCGGATGCTTTTGCCTCTTATCTGCTGAGAGTCGATCCGTCTCTCAGCCGGTATTCCGCTCAGGCATCCGGGAAGCCGGCCGGAATAATCTGCATAAGGCATCCCTGGCTTCTTGGACCTTACATTGAGACTCTCGCTCTTTTCGACTCGTATCAAAAGATGGGCCTGGGCCGTGAAATCATCTCCTGGATCGAGGGCGAGGCAAGAGGATCGTCTCGCAACATCTGGGCAACGGTCTCCTCGTTCAATACGAAAGCCAGATCATTCTATAAGCATTTTGGCTTTGTTGAGGCGTCATGCCTGAAAGATCTGGTCAAGCCCGGCTACGATGAGATTCTGATACGCAAACAGATTTAGCTGAAAGGGAAGGCAAGTCAAAGGCGTTGCAGAGAACACGATTTGCGCCGGCCTTCCAGGAGTCGGCGAATACACGGTAGAAAGCAGGCCTGATCATCGTCACTCCCTGTTGCGGTTCATCGAAAAGACCTTATGTAGCGCTTTCGAAATGCAGGTGGTCTGCCGCAATCCCATAATTATTTGCATTCCTTACATTTTAATGAAATATTTTACCCGCGCTCCAAGGGTTATGATGTATTGATTCTTGCGGCGATTCATGGTACATGCGGTCCCCTATTTTGTTTCTTTCGAAGCATTTTAGCTTAATAAGCCCATGATGAGGATCTGCCGTATGCTCAAACCTATTCTCTTGCTTGTTTTCTCCAACCTTTTCATGACATTCGCCTGGTATGGACATCTCAAGGATATGGGCGGCAAGCCCTTGTTTTTCGTTATTCTAACGAGCTGGGGGATTGCTTTCTTTGAATACATCCTGCAGGTCCCCGCCAATCGAATCGGAATTCGTTACTTTGACATCGGTCAACTCAAAGTCATTCAGGAAATGATTACAATGACTGTTTTTGCCGGTTTTGCATTTATCTATATGAAACAACCTTTGAAAGCTGATTACCTCTGGGCGTCCTTATGTCTTTTGGGAGCAGCCTACTTCATGTTCCGCGGCGGCCTCCCGACGCAGCATTGAAAGACTAGCGGACCGTCAACATCCTATTTTCCGGTGGAAGCGGGCCCCCTCTCCCTCAGGGAGAGGGTCGGGGTGAGGGAAGAACTGTAGGTTGGGTTTCGCTTGTCGCTCAACCCAACCTACGCCGGCATCGGCTCCTTAATTCACCAGCATTGAGGGAGAGGGAAGAACCGCAACCGGAAGATTCAAAGTTGACGGTCCACTAAAGAGCAAGGGAGAAATCCCCATGCAGAGAAAAGAAGACTTCGATCCGGGTCGCTTCAAATTTAGAGGACTTCATCCGGGCATTTACCTGGGCGCCGCAAGCGACCGCTACAGTGGATGGATGGGACAAATCTACACGGAAGGTCGTTATGAGGGAAAAGTCAGCAAAAGGAGCCATAGAGTAGGCAAAAAGACTTTCAAGCAGGAAGTCCTTCCATTGGAAAGCCTCGAAGAGTACTTTGAGCACTTCCGGGCGCTCGAAGTGGATTACACATTCTATAGCCCCCTCTTGAATGAGGGCGGAGAGCCCACACGAAGTTATCATACGCTCAAAGAGTACGGAGAAAGGCTGTCAGAAGGAGACTTCCTCCTGCTCAAAGTCCCGCAGGCAGTCTTTGCCCAAAAGATTCTCTATGGATCGACATACAGGCAAAATCCCGATTATCTGTCGCCCGAGATCTTCAGGAGATCGTTCTATGAGCCCGCGCTGAGCCTACTGGGCTCGAACCTCAGAGGCTTCATTTTCGAACAGGAATATCAACGCCTGGGTGAGCGCGTTCCCGCAAAGCGTTTTGCAGAAGAGCTGGATGCGTTTTTTGAGAGCGTTCCTGAAGACAACCGTTACCACGTTGAGCTTCGCACCGATTCATACCTGGTCAAACCGGTATTTGACGTGCTCGAAAAGCATGGGGTGGGGCAGGTGCTTTCTCATTGGACTTGGCTCCCGCCGCTTCGGAAACAATTCGAAAAAGCCGAGAGCCGCTTTTTCAACTCGGGTGACCAATGCGTAGTACGGCTCATGACGCCAAGGGGAGTTCGCTACGAAGACGCATACGCCATGGCGCATCCTTTCGACAGGCTCGTCGATGGAATGCTGCAGCCGGAAATGATCGAAGAGACGCTCGAGCTTATGCATATCGCCGTAAGCCGTGGAAAAAGCATGAACGTGATCATCAACAATCGGTCGGGCGGAAACACTCCTCTCATAGCCAGGAAAATTGCCGAAGGATTCGCTTCCCCGGAAAGTCTGACACCCTAACATTGGCAGGAGGGAAAAATGAGCCAAAGCTACCTTGAAATCCGCAACGCGTATCTCGAAAAAGCCTGGTCAAAGTCATTCTCTGAATTGAAAGATTCTCTCGGAGCTGAAGGGGAGGGGGATTGTCTCCACTTCATGGCCTTTGGCGAGCTCTGTGAAGTGAGAGAACATGAGGTTACTATTGCTGGTTGCTCCGCTACGGGGCCAGAGGGGCTTCTTGTAGCCATGTACGCGCACTTTGCCCAGCCGGTTGCCGCTGTGGTTCAACCACTGAAATCTTTTAAGGAGCTCCCCGGGAGCATGCCTTATCAGGGAGCCTTTCATTCTCATGCCGAGGTGGCGCTTGTTCCCCATGTTGAGTATCTCGAATCCCATCAAGAGGACATCGTCAGGAGGTTTTCAGGGCATATCAACTCAGAGGCCGCAAGTGGAGACTTTTCGTTCACGCTTTGCCCGCTTCCCAAAATACCGCTCTATTACATCTTTCATCTTCCTGATGAGGAATTTTCTGCTTCGGTGACTTGTCTTTTTGGCGCAAACGCGCTGGATTTCATGCCTCTAGACGGATTGGCGGATGTCGCCGAATACACGGCAAAGCGCATAATAGGGTTTGCCGGAAGACGTTGAAGCGTTTTACTCTGGATTTTTAGACTCCTCTTTGACTCGACTGGACTATCTACTTTTGCTCATCTAACTGGTGCGTATATCCGGTTCGTATGGAGTAGTGCGCTCTCGGACTAAATATACATGTTTTCTCCATAAAGATTCAGGTTTTCCCCCATTTTACTCCTGTTGACGAATTCCTAACATCACTGATTATACGCATCTTCTTTTTGTGTGAAGCATGCAATCGTAGAAAAAGGATACCTTCGAGAAGGAGGAAGAAATGGGGAGATTTCTGCTTATCATTGCTGCGGTGGTGTTTTCAACGACGTTTGCTTTATGCGCTTATACTCAAGAGAAAGGTGAGATAGAGCGGAAGTATGAATGCGAGTATTGCGGTATGGATCTAGAGCAGTTTGCTCATAGCAGGATGGTCTTGGAGCACGACGGCGGCAGGTCAATTGGCGTGTGCAGCATAAATTGCGCTGCCGTCAATTTCGTAAAGAACCTCGATGACCCGCCTGTTTCCGCCAAGGTCGGGGACTTCAAAACTCATAGATTCATAGGCTGCGAAAAAGCTTACTGGGTGATAGGAGGAAGCAGGCCTGCCGTTATGGCGGAAAGGGCCAAGTGGGCCTTTGAAAAAGAGCAAGACGCGAAATCCTTTATTCATGATTATGGTGGCAGACCGGCCTCTTATGAGGAAGTGATGCGCGCGAGCTATGAAGACATTTATCAGGATATGAGGAAACTTAGAGAAATGAGGCTGGAATACGCTCGCGCGCGAAAGAAGGACTGAGATTCGTTTGAGATAGATGTTTTTCGACCTCGCCCTTACTCCTCCATCGCCTGAGCCATGGGAGGGGATTGTTTTGACAGCCTGGCGCCAGACTTTCCTGAATGCCTTCCTAATCGGGCTGCGCACATATTCCGATACTTTTTTCTTGTCTTATGAATAATCTGAGTTATCGTTCACTACTAGTTAAACAGGTCTTGGTCTGTTTGGAAGTACTAACCTATGACAAGGAGTTGAGAAATGAAGAAGGTATTACTATTCCTGGCTTTTGTTCTTTCCGTGGTAATCATGAGTGGGGCTTATGCCGCTGAAACCGGGAAGCTTGACCTCAAAGTCGGCGATGAGCTTTATGTCTGCGATTGTGGCAAGGAATGCGACTGCGATATGCTGGCCATGAAGCCCGGTAAATGCGTATGCGGCAAGACCATGGCCAAGGGAAAGGTCATAAAGGTCGAGGAAGGTATGGCTGTCGTTAAGACCCAAAAGGAAGAAAAGCTTTTCAAGACAGTAGGGCTTTATAAGTGCGGCTGCGGATCGGGATGTGACTGCAATTCAATCAGCCAAAAGCCGGGTAAGTGCGTCTGTGGCAAGGCTATGGCTAAAGCTGATTTAAAACAATAACATAGCCCAGCAATCCCACATGGTTTTTTCCTCTTGTTCATCCTTCTCGCATCTCTTTCACGCCAGAGAGCCGAGAAGAATTTTTCTTTGCTGTCCACTTAAAATCATTATTTTGGCAATACCGCAAAACTCACCCGGAGCGGATCGTTTTTCTCCCTCTCCCTCAGGGAGAGGGGACCAATAATGCCTCTTTGGGCAAGCGAAAGAGGTGAGTTTTGCGCTTCTGCCTTTTTTGCATCATAGCTGCGCAGCTCTTCTATAAATATGGGCGAAGCCTCGTGAGGCTTCGCCTTCTTGTTGGACTCTTCTAGATATGCCGAGGTTATCCGCCGTTCACGCCCCGTTTCCCAAAGATTCTTGCCGGTAAGGTCAAGAACAGAATTCCTCGGACGAGAGCATCCAGTCGTTGTTGAAGTCTTTCCTGCCGAAAGCGAGGGAAGCATTCATTCCCGTGGTGCTTGGAATCGTCCCTCGGGCTCCCGGTCCCTTGTAGGCCGTTTCATATTCCATCCTGGAGAGATAGCCATCTCCATCCACGTCGATACTTTCGAACTCCGATCCGCATGTTATGAAAAATTGGCTCGAACTGGGCGAATAGACGCCGTGACGTTCCTCTACTCTCGGCACATCGGCCAGAGCAACGCCCATCCCCAATCCCATGACTGCTAATGCGGCGAATATCCCTAAGAACATAAAAGACTTATTCATATATCTACTCCTTTTCCTGCGCCCGAATATCAATGGATCGCACAAGATTGCGATCCATCGGACATCCCTTATCGGACAGATAACTTTTTGCAGCTCAAAATGGGAACCGCTTTCTCGCTACCCACTATAGATCATTTAATTATTTGGGTATGGTGGGTCAAGATGCATTGAGTCGATGGGACTATCGGTCCAAGCCGGAAGATGGAGGCGGCACTCCGTAGTCATTGATTGAAGTAGCTTCTGTTACTTTTTTGCTTTGAGCATCTGCTCGAGAGCGGCAAAAGGGTTGTGAGTCGTCGTCGGACGACTTTCCTCACCTGGAGTCGGCTCGTCATACCATTCCCCGTCCATGGAGCGGGAGTGCTCATTGTCATGACAATACAGGCACAGCAGTTCCCAGTTGCTGCCGTCAGGAGGATTATTGTGATGATTGTGATCCTTATGGTGAACCGTGAGCTCGCGAAGCCTTTTGCCTGAGAACTCGCGTCCGCACCTTGCGCAGATCCAAGGAAACAACTTGAGCGCTCGCTCCCGATAGGTTTTTTCCATTTCCGCCCGATTCAACTTATTAGCCATATTCGTTTTCTCCACTTTATCGGAATTGTATGGGCAACATTTGCTACGGCAGGATTGAACGGACGGAAAGTCAGGAGAATCATCCATTCAACCCTGCCGCTATGATCTCGCCAGGGCGGCATGGGCCTTTATTTTGTAGGTCTTGTCGCAGCCTGGTCATTTCCCTCCGCGCTTCTTCCCTTTTTTCTTATCATTTTCGAGCCTTGAATTGAAGGATCTCAAGCCTCCACTGTAGTTTTTTGCATTGAAGCCATATTGGATGAGCGCTCTCGATGCGAAGTAGGATCTTTGACCCACCATGCAATAAGTAAGAATCTTGCGATCCTTTGGCAGTTCTCTCATCCTCTCCCTGAGATCGTTCAAAGGAATATTGAGGGCGCCTTCGATGTGACCTCTCTTGAATTCCACCGGGTCGCGAACATCCAGCACGAAATCGGCGTTCTCGGGCATCTCTTCCCAGTGGGTGATGATCGAGTCTCCTCGCAAGATGTTTGCTGCAATCATTCCGGCTATATTGACGGGATCTTTTGCCGATCCATATTGCGGCGAATAGCAAAGCTCGGCTTCTTCAAGGTCGAAAACCGTCGCTCCCTTTTGAATGGCCATGGCAAGGACATCAATACGTTTGTCCACCCCATCCGTTCCGATAGCCTGCGCTCCGAGCACGCGCCCGTCCTTTTTGGAGAAAATAAGCTTGATCGAAATCGGAGCTGCGCCGGGATAATACATCGCATGGCTTCCGGGATATAGATAGATCTTCTCGCATTGGAAAGGCTCATCCCACATGCCGATGCGCTTCAGAGCCTTCTCTGTGAGCCCCGTCGAAGCTACCGTAAGAGAGAAGACGCCCAAGATCGCAGTGCCCTGAGATCCTCTGAATCGGGCGCCCCTTCCAAGGATTGCGTCCGCTGCAATCCTGCCTTGACGGTTGGCGGGTCCAGCAAGTGGAACAAGCAGCCACTTGCCGGTGATGACATCCTTTACCTCCACCGCGTCTCCAACCGCCCATATATGTTTGTCGCTCGTACGCATGCCCTCATTGACTCTTATTCCGCCAAGCTCTCCGATCTCGAGTCCGGCATCTCGGGCAAGCTTGATTTCGGGCCTGACGCCAATGGAAAGGATGACCACGTCGGCCTCGACGCTCCCTCCGGAGGCAAGCTTCACGGAAATGCCCCCTGCGGCTGCTTCCTCGAAGCCGGTCACGGCGTCGCCCAAGCGTAGAGAGACCCCGTTTTTGCTCAACTCCTCATGTATGCCGGAAGCCATCTCCGGATCAAGAAGAGGCATCACGTGCGGCTGCATCTCGACAATGGCAACTTGGCTCCCGACCCTTACAAGGTTCTCAGCCATCTCGAGTCCGATGAAGCCGCCTCCCACTATAACCGCTCGTTTCCTATCTCGAGATTCCAACCATTGCCGGATTCGCTGACTGTCGGGTATGTTTCTCAGGGTGAAAATTCCGGGCAGGTCGATGCCGGGAAGCGGCGGTCTGATCGGAGCCGCGCCGGGTGAGAGAACAAGGGCATCGTAGGATTCTCGATAGACTCTTCCAGTGAGGAGCTCATGAATCTCGATCTCGGACTTTTCTCTGTCGATTGACAAAATCTCCGAGTTCAGTCGCACGTCGATATTGAATCTCTTTTTGAATAAGTCCGGAGTCGCCACCAGAAGTTTTTCCTCGTCTTTGATGACATCCCCGACGTAATAGGGCAGACCGCAATTGGCGAAGGAAACATGAGGACCTCTGTCAAAAAGAATAATCTCGACTTCTTCCGACATTCTCCGCGCGCGAGCCGCGCATGAAGCTCCTCCGGCCACACCGCCCACAATCAGAATTCGCTTTCCTCCCGTCACCTCAATCCTCCATTCACCTTTTGCGCCGCATTGCGACGGTTATAAAAAGCCTCGTCAAGCTGCAATGGCCTTCCGGCCGAGAAGGAGCAGCCGTAAGTTCATAAATTTTATACTCAATTATAATCAAAAAATCGCAGATTTTAATTCAGCCTCGAAAAAATTGGTTAACGGCAGACTGTCTGGAGGGCTCTGACTATTGAGACTAGACTTCATCTCGAATAGGAAGATTTATGCGCTGCGACCTCTAAGATTCTATTCGCGATAATACCTAACACGGATTCTAGGGACTTCCCTTAGGCGAATATACTGCAAGAGTCATGGGAATATACTGTCTAAGCCTTATTTGCTATTAATTATGCCCATTATAGGATGTCTCCCACTGAATGGAGATAGTGGTAAACCTTATTGCTTTTGAGGCTTTTTTTCTGCTAGCAAGACCCATATTGGGGTTCACGCTTTCCATTTCGTCGTTGAGTCTCAAAGCGTATAGCGTTAGGGCCGGAAAGCGCGAATTCTCTTTTGTCGTCTCAATTTGCGCGCTTGGTGTGAATTTTGGAGGAAAAGGGAATGAAAAAAGTCAGTGTGCATAAAAGGGTTGTCTCAAACCACTATGCACTTTGTAGCCTAGTCCCTTGTGGGCGTTTTGTGGGTTAAGGTTATGTCCCACAGACGCCCACTACGAAAACACTCACCATGCCTCATTCTTGTACGTGCTAACAAAGAATAAGCCACGGAATTTACCATTAAATCTCCAATCAAGAGCAAGTTCAGGCGGATAAGGAAGGGAGGCGATAGCTCGCACATATCCAATTAGGCCATGAACAGCTTTTATCCACAACTATTCGGCTTCTCTTTATAACTCCATCGCTCGTTTGAGGAGCCATATTTCCCGCTTTCAAAAGGAGTAACTAATGAGAAAAAGACTCAGCCTTGTTTTCGCGTTCGTAATGGCCTTCATGCTTTCGGGAACGCCATCGGAGGCCGCGACCCAGAATAATTTGATCAATCTAGGGGGCGCCATTTACAAGGATCTGAACTTGTCTTTGAACAGCAACCAGGCGTGTATGACATGTCATCATCCTTCCGCCGGTTTTGCAGATCCCCTAAACCGCACCTTTCCCATTATGTTCCCGGTATCAAAAGGTTCGATTCCCACGCTTTTTGGCGGACGAAACGCCCCTACGGCCGCCTATGCAGGCTTTAGCCCCATCTTCCACTACGATGGCGAACTGTTCGTCGGGGGCCTCTTTTGGGACGGTCGAGCGACAGGCCTCATGGAAATTACAGCTACCGGCGGCTTGGGCGTTGGGCCAACCGGAGACCCGCTTGCAGACCAGGCGAAGGGGCCATTCGGAAACGGAGTGGAAATGGCGCTAACACCGGAAAATACCGGCATGAGCACAGAAGAAGCAGTAGTTGGAATCATCCAGAATTCCAGTTATGCCGCCTTGTTTGAGCAAGTCTTCGGCCCTGGGGCTTTTGTCGACGCAAAGGCGGCGTATGACAACGCAAGCCTCGCCATCGCCGCCTTTGAGAGGTCGAATAAACTGAACAAGTTCAACTCAAAGTTCGATAAATTTGTAAAAGAGCAAGGCGGAGACGTCAGTGGATTCGGCGTCGCACCCGATTCAAACGGTTTCAGGAAGTATGTAGGCCCACCGGCTGGTTTCAAGTCCAAATACTACAGTTTTGACGAGGCGGACGGCCTAGCTATCTTCAATGCGGATTCCTACGCTCAAAATGGGATTACACCCGCAGCGCCGAATGGCGGCCAATGCTACCTATGCCATCTGACAACAAATCATGTCGTAGATGCAAATGATCCGCATAGGCCTGCTAATGGTCCAACTCCAGGAACATACAATCCACTTTTCACCGATTTCACCTTCGACAACCTCGGCCTTCCGGTCAATCCTCTAATCGCGGTGCTTGCTGGTCCTCAACCCACTGACCTAGGTCTCGGAGGACAGGCTGATCAGTTGAAGGCAGTATGCGATACTTGCCTTCCAAGCGATGAGCAAGGGAAATTCAAGGTCTCCTCTCTTAGAAATCTATCCCGGACCCCTCCGTATGGCCACAATGGCTATTTTCCAACAATCTACGGCATCGTCCATTTCTATAACACCAGGGATGTTTTGCCTGACTGCAAGGTAACGACATTGCCTCTGCCTAGCGTGAATTGCTGGCCAGCTCCTGAATTACCAGCGACAATGAACAATGGTGAACTTGGCAACCTCGGCCTCACCATGGCGCAGGAGCTAAAGCTCGTTAAGTTCTTAAAGACTTTGGATGACTAGGAGGCGAAAAGGATTCTCTGAGTTAACGACATCTTTATTATCCGTATGGCGGAGAGGCGAGGGCAAACGTATATGTCCCTCGCCTCCTCAATACTTTGGATGCGGTTGAGCGCGCAGCCTGTCATCGGAGAACCGACCATCATCAAGAGAAAAGGAGCAAACTACTTGCCCAACTCTTCACAGCCTGCATATAAAATAATACTTTGAAAATTCAGACAAAAATCTATGCTAATCCTCGTGTCGCCTCTACGTAGCACAGTACACGAAATCTCCAGTGTAACTGTTACAAAATACCCTCTTTACCTAATTCCAAATAGTGTTGAAGCAGTGTTAATTTGCTGAGAAGACAAATGTTGTAGATTTTGAGATGCGAAGAGCAGGGATGCGCTTTTAACGCAAGGAGGAGAGTCCAATGAAGATGAGCTCCAGGTTTGGATTATGTTGTGTGGTCGTAATGGCTACGACGCTCCTGATATGGCAGGGACGCCACGATGCGGAAGCGGCAAAGCGGCCGCGCTTTTCTGCGACCATCACCTCTCCTGCCAAAAAGAGCGTTGTTGGGAGCCCAGTGCAGTTCACTGCTACGATCGCCAACGGCGTTGCGCCTTACACATATCGGTGGACGTTCAAGAAGGGGACGCCGTCTTCGCACACCACAGCGGGATCTTTCACGGAGAACAGCATCGCCGTATCCTATCCGCCCGGGAAGAAGAAGTACACGGCCAAGCTCGTTGTGACCGACAGCAGAAAGAAGAAGGCCTCATTCAAAGTGAAATTTTCAGTCCCGACATCCTCTCCTCCTCAGCAGCCTGGCTCCATCAATTCAACTTCTGCGATTTCACCCACCACCACCCCTAGTCCGGTATCAGAGCAACAGAAGGTAAACGGAATCGATTTTCAGACCCTTGCGGCCAATGATCTGGGCATGCATTGCGGAGACCTGGATCATAGGGTGGTGAGCATTTTGCCTCCTTTTAACGCTGTCCATGCACAGGTGATACAGAAGAGCAATATTCCGAGAATATTGGATGGAAACGCCGCCGATGTCTTCTATTCCGCCGTATCCAATCCGGCAGACCCGGCGCTTCAAAATCCTGAAACAATCCCGGTCTATAAGACCAACTTCTGGGACTTGAACCCTCGGCAGACTGGAAATTCAATTGCATTCGACGCTTATGATCCATTTTATCCTCCAGGTATCCTTTCTTCTTTCACTCTCACTGCGGACTTCGGGTTGCCTGCGCCGGACGTCGAGCGCCTCTATCTGGGAGACGGAGCGCTTGCAGCCGATCAGCAAAAAATGCCCGGCGTCGCGTCGCCTTATGCGAGCAATGAGCCGCAGAAGTTTTTGAGATTCGATACGGACTTTCCGCTTTTCAGCACTTTCCCCTTTGGATATGTCTCCAATGGAGTGAACTGGTTCTCTGCGGACGGAATTCCGATTGCTCCTTTTGACGACGCCGGTCGTCAGAATTCCTATCCTCTGATGCGAGTGCAATCCAAAGCTGCGGTTGGAAGCTCGCTTGACGTTCCAGAAGGAACCGTCCTGGCTACCGTCGACACGGTGCTTCCGGTGGCGGCTGAAGCCGACTGCTACAGGTGCCACGCTTCATCGAAGGATGGCGGAAACGGTGCGGCGGCTTGCCTTCCGGGTGTGGACGCCGGCTGCGCCGCCCAGGGATCTCCCAGGTCTGGGACGCATTTTACAGTGGCCTCAGCAGCCGATGACGCTTCCACCTTGCCGCCGGATGTTAAAAGGGAATGGGCTGCAGACATGAATATAATCAGGCTGCATGATGCGAAGAAAGGCACAAACCTGGAGGGCTCCACACCCGTCGTTTGTCAGAAGTGCCACTACACGCCCGCTCTCGATCTTGCGCATGTCGGACCCAAAGGACCCGATGATCCCGACGGCAACGGGAGAGATCAGAAGATCCACAAAACCAATTCAAGAGTCTTGCACTCGTTCCATGGCGGCATGACAGATTTGTTCCCGGACGATATGCCTCCGCCAAATGACCCGCAACGAACCAATCCCGCTACGGGAGCGCCCGTCATTAATGCTTTCGTTTTGGATAAGCTAAACGAGACCTGCTATCAATGCCATCCGGGGAGGACTACAAAATGTCTTCGAGGCGCCATGTTCAATGGCGGGCTCGTCTGCAACGATTGCCACGGCGGGATGCAGCAGGTTGGGGATGATTTTTCCGCCAACATATCGGCGACTAACCCCTTCCTTGGCGGTGTTGATCTGAACAAGCGCGTTCCATGGGCTCATGAGCCTGGATGTCAGTCGTGCCACACTGGCGATGCAATCAACAACCTCGGACTCACCGATCCAAATGTTATCAAAGCGTCAGACAATATTCGCCTTTTGCAGGCCTACAGAACTACGGACAAAGCGACGGCAAAGCCTATCGTGGCTCTGAACCGACGTTTTGCGGAAAGTCAGACTCCTGATGGAACACAAATCCTCTATCGCTTTAGCAAGGGACATGGCGGGGTATTTTGTGAAGGGTGTCATGGAAGCACCCACGCGGAATGGCCGGTAAAACCTGATAGCGGGCAGGTAATCGCCAACGATAATCTCGTCGCGCTTCAAGCGCAGGGGTATTCCGGCAAAATCATGGAATGCAGCGTCTGCCACGTGATGAACAATATACCCTTATCGCTAAACGGTCCTCACGGTCTTCACCCGGTGGGCCATCAGCCCTGGGTCAACAGGCATGAAGATCTCGTGGGAGCCCTCACTCTCAATTCCTGTCGAGCCTGTCACGGCGTAAACGGGGAGGGGACCGTGCTGTCAAAGACTCCTATAGACCGCACTTTAACGGCAGAAGGAGCGAATAAGTCTTTTACCGCCGGCGCGCAGATCGGATGTGGTCATTGCCATGGGAATCCTATGACTGGAGGAGGCGGCGACTAAGAATCCTTGACAAAGGTTGCTTTGCGCGATCAGACATTCACTCTCATGCCGGTCTAAGGGAAGCTTATCGGAAGCGCTTCCGATAAGCTTCCCTTAGACCGGCATGAGAGTAGATCTTGATGAGGCTATGCTTTGGTATCTTTACAAAACGCTTACTTTGCTCGAGGATCGCTTCAGGTCTCTCAAAAGCGATCTGGAACTTCGCCGATGCATCACCGGCTGGATCGAAGATCCGAGTGACATCTTTTCACCAACCTCTGCGCCTGACATCTTCTTTTGATCGCAATACAACGAAAGCTTAAAAATTGATTCAGCAGTTCTCATTTTGAACCTGATAGTTGGATCTTGTAGGGTAGGTGCAGCTTCATCGCGCCCATCATCTGGCGCATGGAGCCGTTTTTGGGTGGGCAGGAAATACTCTGTCCACTCTACGGACACCAAAATGGGAACTGCTGATTGCGAATTCCTCCGTTTGCACTGACGGCGTTCGTATGGTATCTATCACCCCGATCTTCAATAGAGACGGCGCATTCAAATACTCATCGCACAGAATTTTTTTGAACGTCTCCTCAGTCATGCATGCCCAGTTCGCCGGCATGGTGAAGGCGGTGTTCAACAAAGCAGATTCTGTCTTTCGCTTGAGCGTCGGATATCGCACAGCATTATTAAGTATATAGAATAACGGGAATTTCCATAATGGACAAGCTCGAAAGCTATCTACAAAGAATCGTGGAAATTCTTCCCCACGAAGCCTGTTTGCTGAGAAACGGCGAAATCTTCTCCTCAAACCCCCTGTTCGCCGCATCGATAGACAAGAACGACTTCATGAAGTTTATCGGAGAAGAAGAAAGAAAAGCGCCGTATCCGCCCTTCAGATCGCGAGGAGTCCTTTACCTGCTGACCTCCCTACGCCTGGATGAAGTCTATACGCTCGTTTTTCTATCCAAGCGCAATAAGTATGCGCTCGTTACCGATCCGCTCACGGGAGTCCTGCATCGGGAGTGCTTCGAGAAGATTTCTTTCCAGCTCATCGAAGAAGCCGAAGCGCTCGAGCAAACGTTCGCCATCCTTTTCATCGATCTCGATGGATTCAAAGCCGTCAACGACACTTGGGGGCATGAGAGCGGCGACCTGGTTCTGAGGGAGACGGCAGACAGAATGTCACGGATAGTCAGGGATGGGGATTTCTGCTTCCGCATGGGCGGCGACGAATTCCTGATCATCATGAACGACATCAAAGACAAATTGCACTCCTGCCTGCTCGCAAGACGCCTCATTACCTCCATTTCCGCTCCTATCCCGCTTTCTAACGACGCTCATGCGCAGATTGGCGCCAGCATAGGCATTGTGGCCTATCCGGTGGACGGCGTAGAGCTCGAAGAACTGCTCCAGAAGGCTGACGCGGCAATGTACAGGGCGAAAAAGCTCGGTAAAAATAATTATCAACTCCACCAATGAGGCGCCTCATATCATGATTACGGAAGCAGAGATTGTCGACCAGTTGACGGAAAGCGTGACCGGAAGGGTTTCTGAAATAGTAAAAGACAGCCTCTCCCAGATCGTTCAGCAGGAGATTTCGATTGCTCTGGCCAAGGCGCTCGATCAGGGGCAGTTCTACAGGACCGTGAACGAGGAGGTCATCGATGGAATCGGGAGCATCTATTCCGAGATCCTCTCAGTGAAGAAGAGCCTGAATGCGGATTCTTCTACAGAGTCCCTTAGCCTCCTCAACGAATCCGACAGCATCCTGGACGGCATTATCAAAGCGACTGAACGGGCGACGTTGAAGATCCTCGACTGCCTCGAGCATATGCAGCAGGAGATGAACGAACTGAGAAAGCTGGTTGACCACAACGTATCGGTCGCAGAAAAATTGGATCGGCTCGATAGAGTGATCCTGAATGTAATGACTGAATTGAGCTTTCAGGACTTGACCGGCCAGCAGGTCAAACGGGTTATTGAATCGTTGAAAAAGGTGGAGGACATTGTTTTCAACGTTTATGCCACATCGGAAATACTCAAGAAGTCGAAGGAACAGTCGCCGGAGTGCGGCGTCGCTGAAATCAGAGAGAAGGTGAAAGCATTTCTAGGCGACGCCAAGAGCAAGAAGAGCATGATCGATCAAGAAGGAGTCGACTCACTGCTTGAACAGATGGGATTTTAGGCGCAAACGCTCAGATTGCGTATGGTTATTGCCAAAGGAGGGCGGGACCAAGTCATACGTTAAGTATGCCCATTTCCTGCCAGATAATCTCACTCTGAACGCCAATCTCTCTCCTGAGGTGCGATACAGGAGCATCTACCGCGCTGTCCTTTACAACGCTCAGATAAGTATCGAGGCGGATTTTTCGGAGCCTCTGTCCGTAGATGGCATCATTTCCGGGGGCGACCCCCTGTGGCGAGAGGCATTCCTTACAGTGGGAGTTTCTGACCTCAAAGGAATCAGGAGCTTGGTTGGATCGCTAGCAGAGGATGTCTCGCTTGCTCCCGAGCCGGGTATGCGAACGGGAGATTTATCCGGGGCAGGGTTCACTTTCAAGACGCCGCTGACGCCCGGCAATGCGCCTGGCCGTTTTAAGTTCAGCATGAGCCTGAATGGAAGCGATGAGTTAAAAGTAGCCCCCTTAGGCAGGCAGACCAGGATGACCGCATCCTCATCCTGGGGAGATCCGAGCTTCATAGGGGAGTTCCTTCCCGAGAGGCGAGAGATAAGCGATTCATCGTTCAACGCCTTATGGAGCGTCACACACCTGAACAGGAACTTCCCCCAATCATGGGCAGGAGCGGAGCCCTCGTTGAGCCGGGCCTCCTTTGGCGTAAAGCTCCTTCTTCCCGTTGATGAGTACCAGAAGAACTCAAGGTCTGTGAAGTACGCAATTATGTTCGTCGCACTCACTTTTCTCACCTTCATCATCATAGACGTCTTAAACAAAAGCCCGTTCCATCCAATCCACTATGGGCTCATCGGATTTGCGCTGATTCTGTTTTTCGTGATTTTGCTCTCTGTCTCGGAACACCTCTCATTCAATGTCTCCTACTTGATGGCGGCGATCTCCGTGGTGGCGCTGATCTCCGCATACACGCACGGGGTCACCCGAAGCGCAAGGGTCTCCCTTGTCATCGGAGCTGTGCTTTCAGCCCTCTATATATTCTTGTTCGTGTTGTTGCAACTTGTAGACTATGCGCTGCTTTTTGGCAGTCTAGGCCTCTTTGCAGCCCTTGCCCTTGTAATGCACCTCACGCGTAGGATAGACTGGTTTGTCGTAGTGAAGCCGACTGCGGCGGTGAGTGAGTGAGAGCTCTCGCCGCGCCGCTCGACCAAAGAGGGGTGGACAACGTTTGATGTAGCATGAGGGGGACGCCTGGGCCATGAAGCCGAGGATTTTGATTGTGGAAGATGAGCCGGCCATTGCAGACAACATCCAGTACGCTCTTGAGACAGAAGGGTTCGAGACGGTCCGCCTCTCTTCGGGGGCGCAGGTCCTCCCGCTCCTGGTCGCCGAACCTATCGATCTGATCGTGCTGGATATTGGACTTCCGGACGTGAGCGGGCTCGAGCTCTGCAAAGAGATCCGAAAGCATCTTTCCGTGCCCGTGATCTTTCTTACCGCAAGGGCGGATGAGGTTGACCGGGTGGTGGGACTTGAAATCGGGGCGGACGATTACGTGACGAAGCCCTTTAGCCCGAGAGAGCTTTCGGCCAGAGTGAAAGCGGTGCTTCGCAGGACCAGACCGGATGATGTCCGGACGCCTTCCGGCAGGGTCTTCCAGGTGAACGAGTCCAAGTGCAGGATAACCTATCTCGGGCGATTCCTGGAGCTCTCGCGCTACGAGTACGAGATCCTGAAGACCTTCATCCGTCGCCCAGGGCATGTGTTTTCCAGGGATCAACTCATGGAGCTCGTCTGGGAGGAGCCCGGCGCAAGTCTAGACCGTACGGTCGACGCCCACATCAAGAACATACGCGCCAAGTTGAAGGCGCTGGAGCCTGAAATGGATCCCATCGTCACACATCGGGGCATGGGATACTCTTTGCGAGAGGACCTATGAGCCTGGGGGGCAGGATATTCTTCGCTTATCTATTCATCTTTGTCATCTGCTTCTACTACCCTGTCGACTGGCTTGCGAGAGATCTTCGCACTCGCTACGTCGAAGGAGTGGAAGATCCCCTGGTAGACCAGGCAAACATCCTCGCTGCATTGGTTGAAGCCGACATGGAAATCGGCATCTTCTCCGCTGAGCGGTGCTATAGGGTTTTTGAGGAAGCCTATGGGCGCGCCCTGTCCGCCGATATCTACAGTTTGGCCAAAAGGCGCGTAGACATTTGCGTCTACATAACCGATGCCTCGGGGAGGGTCATCTTTGATTCCGAGGACAAGTCGAACATTGGAGCGGATTACTCTTCCTGGCGAGACGTGGCGCTTACCCTGCGAGGCAAGTATGGGGCGAGGACCACGCACCGGGATGCCTCCACGGCCGTGCTGTACGTCGCCGCACCCATAATCGTCAATGGCGAGACGGTCGGCGTTCTCACTGTCGGCAAGCCTACGACCAATGTCAATCAGTTCATGAAGACCGCCGTTCCGCGCATCCTCAGGATAGGCGGCATATCGTTGGCCGCAGCTGTCCTGATGAGCCTCATCGTCTCCTATTGGATCAGCAGGCCTATCGGAAAGCTCACAAAATATGCCGACGATGTGCGGGATGGCAAGCCTACTGAGCTTCCGAAGCTTGGAAAGCACGAGCTTAGCGAAATGGCTTTGGCGTTTGAGAAAATGAGAGAAGCCCTGGAGGGGAAGAAGTATGTGGAGCGCTACGTGCAAACGCTCACACATGAGCTCAAGAGTCCCTTGTCGGCCATCGTGGGCGCTGCGGAGCTACTCGATGAGGAGATGCCCGCTGAGGCCCGCGCCAGGTTTCTCTCGAACATACGCACCGAGGCGGATCGCTTGCGGGAAATCGTGGACCGTATGCTCGAGCTTTCCGCACTGGAGAATAGGAAAATGCTCGGCAACGTCGAACCCATCCAGTTCGCCGCCCTGCTTGAATCGGTGCTCGAGAGCAAGGAAACTTTCCTCTCCCGCAAGAGTTTAAGGGTTTCTGTCAACGCACCCGCTAGTATAGCCGTGCAAGGGGATCCCTTCCTGATCCGCCAAGCCGTATCCAATCTCATTCAGAACGCTGTGGACTTTAGCCCCTTGCACGGGCGCATAGAGGTCTGCGCCTGCCTATCTGGCAGGGAGCTCATTCTTCTGGTTGATGACGAAGGTCCAGGCGTCGCCGACTATGCCATCAAAAAGGCTTTCGACAGGTTCTTCTCACTGCAGAGGCCTGACACCGGAAAGAAGAGCACCGGACTGGGGTTGAACTTCGTGAAACAGGTCGCTCACCTTCACAAAGGAGATGTCTCCATCGAGAACCGTTCACCCCAAGGGCTTCGCGCCAAGCTTACGCTCGGCCTGGAACCAGCCAGTCCGTCTGAGACCGCTCAAGGTTGAGATTTCAACGATCATTCACAGGGCCTTGCTGAAAGAGCATCAACTCCGCTTGCCTCGTCCGGGTGGTGGGGCTTCGTGCGGCTTAATTTACGAAGAGCGATAGCGAGATCGGCAGGCCTGGATGCCTTACCCTCTATAATAGCATTGATTCGCAGAAGCCTTCTTCCAGTCTGAGTACGCGACGACAGTGGTAGAGACGTCGATTCCGCGAGCAACCTCCGGGCTGGGGGCTAAGAGCCACTCCCAGGTGTGCTCAGCTCTGGGAAGCTTCACTCCATAAAGAGGGTCCCATTCCTCGACTTGGTTGTTATTCAATCTGATGCGTCGAACGGCCGCATCGGTGATCAATCCGGTATGGCCGGGAAGTCTACGCAGATAGTCGAGGTGCGCTTCTATGAGGTTCCTCATGAAAGCATCGGTTGTCTTCTCACATAGCCCCTTGAGGCATCTTTCCGGAACATGGGGTAGCTGGGAGAGGAGATTGACGGAGAGCGTGAGGTCCAGTTCGGGCTCGTCAACGAACAATGTAGGATGAGATATTGGCAGAATGGTATCGTGGTTGTGATTGATCTGCCCGAGGCGGTCCATCACTCCTGTGACATCGGCGGATATTTGCTCCACATTCCGCAACCGCCAGGCGGCAAAGCGGCTTGACAAAGGATGAACGATATCCACGAGCGCCACTTTATGGAATGCTTCCGAAAGCTCCCTGAGAGGGATGTCATGGAGCAGGCCAGCCCCCAACACCACCACTGTACGGCGTTTTTTGCATTGATCTACCGCTTCAAGAATAAGCTGTCGTGTTCGGGCGATGTGCGGCGCCCAAGCCTGCTTGCATCTGCGATAGCGGGCCTGCACCTGGATGGAAGAGTGCAGAAACCCCATGGATCGCGCTGTTCTTGAGCATGGAGTCGTAAGGAATTCAAGGAATTCAAGAATCATTTTGCGAAGGTTCTCCCTTAGCTGAACAGAAGATGATTCACGAATGCTGAACTGCTTGGCGCTACAGCATACAAAACAGTTGTGGCAAGCCTTCGTGAAGTGGGATCCGAGAGAAGCTGCTCCACCGTAAAACTGCACGATGACAAACTTTTTAACCGCATCCTAAGAAATGGCGCACAGTATGGGCGAAGCTGATAATCAATGAGTGCTCCTTGCTGGATGCACACGGGCTGGGGAGTCGTCATCCGAAAGCGCTTCTCCGGTAGGGTGATGCGCTCGAGATTCCGAGCATCGCAAAAAACGCAGAAGACATTCTCCATTCCCAACGGTAGGCGCATGCGGGTCTCGGATATGTGGATCATGGAACTCTCCTCGTCGTATCAGCATAATTACAGTTCAAGAAATCCATCTTGCCAAGGGGCTTTGCAGATGATCACACATTATCTTAAAGGATAGTGAGAAGGAAAAGGAGATCCGATGGTCAGAAATGAGCCTGCTCAGAATCAGAGCGCACAAGTTGGCGATTCAGCCAAGATTTACTGCTTTATGGATGTTGTGGCCAAGGAGGCAGAAGAGTATGCGGCTGATCACACCACCCCCATGTCTGACCTCCTTGAGGAGGTCGAGCTCTTTACACTGACAAGAACACCCTATCCGAGCATGCTCACTGGCCGTATGGAAGGTCGATTCCTGCAGTTGGCGACTCAACTCTCAGGCGCAAAGCGCGTGGTTGATATCGGCACATTCACGGGCTATTCGGCGCTTGCCATAGCAGAGGTCCTGCCCGGTGACGGCCAAGTCCTCACGATCGAACACAACGCAGAGCATGCGAAGATAGCCCAGGGGTTTTTCAACCGGAGCTCGAGCGGTTACAAGATTACTCTTCGGGTGGGTGAAGCGATCGAGATTCTAAAGAGTATGCCGGATGCAAAGACAGACCTTGTTTTCATTGATGCCGACAAGCAAAATTATGGCGCCTATTACCAGGAATCGATGCGAATCCTCAGGGACGGAGGCCTCATACTTGCCGACAATGCACTGTGGTACGGCAGGATATTCGATCCCAAAGACGAGGATAGCCGGGCTATGGCTGACTTCAACGACATGGTGAAAGCAGACGAGAGGGCTGAGAAGCTCTTCCTCACCATCCGAGACGGCATATACCTGGTGAGAAAACGTGGCGGCACAGATTGAATCCAATTGTCCGATCCAATAGCGGATGCATGGCTTGGAGCAACTTAAGAGCCGGAAAGAAAGAAATCATCGTTATTCTAAATTCCCGCGAAGGCGGGAATGACGGAAAACGGCTTAGGCAATCATTCCTGCGTTCCTACAGTCATTACCTCGAAGGCGGGAATCCAGGCTCTTTCATAAAACAGACAAGCTCAATAGAGCCCCCAGAACATTTGTAGCGAAAAACCTGCTGTAGCATTGAGCTCGGCGACGAGGATCTTTCGGCGTGTGGGATTTCTTCCCGAACTGCGTTTCGTTTGGAATGGACATGCGGTCAGTTTTGATAAAGTATTCATCGGCTTATACATTTTGTGGATGCTGGTAGAGTTACGAATTTCAAAAAGGGATGTGAGTACCGAGGGCAAGAAGACATCAGATTCTGCAACCTGCCAGCTATACGGGTTCGGACAGGCGCTTACCTTTCTTACCGCCCTTTGGTTCCCACCTGCCTGGCGAACGCCGAACATCGTCCATCTCTTGGGGCTCAGCACTTTTGTAGCTGGCGTCTGCTATCGATTGTGGGCAATTCGTACGTTGGGCCAGTACTACTCGCACAGAGTGCAAACTTTAGCCCAGCACCAGATTGTCGCTTCCGGACCATACCGCTTAACAAGGCATCCGGCCTATGCAGGAATGATCGTCGCCAATGCTGGAATATCCATGTATTTTTTAAATTGGGTGACCGTAGGCGTATTTCTTTTCATTCTCGTACCACTGCAACCACTTGATTACACTCAATTTTGCGACATCGTGTCGCACGCTAACGGCAGCACGAGCTCCAACTACGGCGGCGAGGGCGAGATCCGGAAGAACATGATCGAGGCGGGCCTGATCGACTGCATGGTGGCTCTTCCGGCCCAGCTCTTTTACAACACCATGATCCCCGCATGCCTCTGGTTCCTGGCCCGCAACAAGGCCAACGGCAAATTCCGTAACCGCTCCCGCGATATCCTCTTCATTGACGCCCGAAAGCTCGGCGCCATGATCAACCGCCGCAACAAGGAGTTTTCGGACGATGACATTGCCCAGATCGCCGACACCTACCACTCCTGGCGCAACATGGACGGCCAATACGAAGACAAACCCGGCTTCTGTAAGTCAGCCACACTGGAGGAGGTCCGGAAGAACAACCATGTCCTCATGCCGGGTCGCTATGTCGGCACCGAGGCGGAGGAGGATGACGGCATTCCCTTTGACGACAAGATGAAGGTCCTCACCGCCAAACTGGCGGAGCAGTTTGCCAGGGGCATAGAGCTGGAGACGTTGATCCGCAAGAATCTGAAAGGGATCGGCTATGGGCTCTCATCTGGTCTTTTACGGCGAGCTCCTAGTCGAGATAAAGAACCGAATCCGTCGGGGCCAGACCCGAGCTGTTCTCTCGGCCAATGCGGAAATGATAGCCATGTATTGGGACATCGGCCGCATGATCCATCAGCGGCAGAAGGAAAAAGGCTGGGGTGCGGGCGTCATCTCCCGGCTCGCTGTAGATCTGAGAAACGAGCTTCCCGAGGTCAAAGGCTTTTCGGAACGAAATATCAAACGGATGTTGGCATTTTTCCGTGAATATCCCTCGCCTGGAATTGTGCCACAGCTCGTGGCACAATTAGGCGGCATGCAAGATCCCATGGAGAAAGTGCCGCAGCCCGTGGCACAAATAATGGAGACGGATTCCCTCCCAACCTTGCAGCGGCTCGTTGCACAAATTCCCTGGGGCCACAATATCCTGTTGATGGAGAGGGTCAAGGATTTCCCTGCCCGCCTCTGGTATATGAGGCAGACCATTGATCACGGCTGGAGCCGGGATACGCTGGCAGCCATGATCAAAGGCACGGCCCATGAGCGACAGGGAGGAGCGGTCAGCAACTTTGCCGCTCGCCTTCCCTCCCCCCAATCGGAGCTCGCCCGGCAATTACTCAAAGATCCCTATGTATTCGATTTTCTGACCCTTGAGGAACCGTTTCACGAACGGGAGCTGGAAACCGGATTAGTCCGGCACCTGGAATAATTCCTGCTGGAACTGGGGTCCGGCTTTGCCTTCGTCAGGCGTCAATATCACCTGGAAGTGAGCGACAGGGACTTTTACCTTGATCTGCTGTTCTACCACCTCAAGCTGCGCTGCTTCATCGTTATCGAGCTGAAAAAGGGCGACTTCAAGCCGGAGTACGCCGGTTATGAACTTTTACTGCTCGGTTGTGGACGACCTGCTCAGGCACGAGGCAGATCAGCCCACCATCGGCCTGATCCTCTGCCAGACCAAGGACCGTATCCTAGCCGAGTATACCCTACGCGACATCCACAAACCGATCGGCATTTCCGACTATGAGCTGACACGGGCTTTGCCGGAAAGCCTGAGGTCGAGTTTGCCGACTGTGGAAGAGATTGAGGCGGAGTTGGGAGGGGAGTTGGGATGAGTATGCAGGGCTGGAAGAAATGCAAGCTTGGGGATATAGCAGAGATTCAAACCGGACCATTTGGAAGTCAGTTGCATGCAAGTGATTATGTGGATGAAGGGACCCCTGTAGTGATGCCTGTAAATATTGTTGAGGGCTATGTAGCAGTCGATAAAATTGCACGTGTTTTACACAACGATATTTCGCGCCTTCATAAGTACAAATTGATTGAAGGAGATATTGTTTTTAGCAGAAGAGGAGATGTGGATAAACATGCCTTTGTGACTGAAAAGGAAGATGGGTGGCTTTGTGGGACTGTTTGCCTAAGAGTCAGGTGCACCCAAGGAAATAGTTCAAAGTTTATTTCATACTATCTTTGTTGCGATACATAAAGGAATGGTTAAGGAATCATGCTGTTGGCACAACAATGCCAAATCTGAATACAACTATCTTATCGAATTTGCCTATTCTGCTTCCCGACCTCCCCACCCAAACCCGCATTGCCGCCATCCTCTCCGCGCTGGACGACAAGATCGAGCTGAACCGCCAGACCAACGCCACGCTGGAGGCCATTGCTCAGGCGATTTTCAAGGAATGGTTTGTGGAATTCCGTTTCCCCGGCGCCACCGGTGAAATGCAGGACAGCGAGCTTGGTTCCATTCCGAAAGGGTGGAGGGTTGGGAAATTGAAGGACATCTGCGAGCTCAACCCGAGGTTGTCGTTGAAGAAGGGGACCAGTGCTAAGTATGTTGAAATGAAAAGTCTCTCGCAGTCCTCATTGTCAATTGATGTACCAATAGAGCGGGAATTTACGTCCGGCAGTAAGTTCCAAAATGGAGACACTTTATTGGCACGCATTACCCCGTGCCTCGAAAATGGCAAAACAGGTTTTGTCGATTTTCTTGATGGGGAAGAGATTGGCTGGGGTTCAACAGAATTTATTGTTCTGAGAAAGAAAGATCATATCAATCCATACTATATTTATTGCCTCTCGAGGTTTCCAGGGTTTCGTGACTTCGCCGTCCAGTCAATGACGGGATCTTCTGGAAGACAGCGAGTCGTTGAATCAATCCTATCTGACTATGCGGTTGTAATTCCAAACAGGAGAATCAGTGACCATTATCTTCAAGTCGTGGAAAAGTTGTTTCTTCAGATGAAAAACAATTCGGATCAATCAGCCACCCTGGCCCAATCCCGTGACATCCTCCTCCCAAAATTAATGAATGGGGAAATTCCCGTAGGGGCAGGTTCCAAACCTGCCCTATGCAGACACCCCGCCCCCGTCCTTGGTTTGGAACCTGCCCTACCCAATCCACCATCACCGAACCAGGATGGGGTCCATCATGACCGGTAACGCCCGATACAATCCCGCCATCCACCACCGCCGTTCCATCCGGTTGCAGGGATACGATTATTCCCGGGCCGGCGCCTATTTTGTCACAATCTGCGCCAACAGCCGTGAATATTTGTTCGGCGCCGTTGTAGGGGCGGGTTCCAAACCCGCCTGGGATCTGGGGCACAAGGCAGCAGCAGGGCGGGTTTGGAACCCGCCCCTACGCAACCATCCCAAATGGTGTTGAACGAATTCGGGGAAATCGTCAAAAATACATGGGTGGATTTGCCAAACCACATTACCGGGCTTGAATTGGATGAATTTGTGATCATGCCCAATCATTTCCACGGCATTGTCGTTATCATTGAGGCGGGTTTGGAACCCAGGGCGGGTTTGGAACCCGCCCGTACGTCGCTGCTGGAAATTGTGCGGCAATTGAAGACGTTTTCTGCACGACGGATCAACAAGATACGGGGAATCCAGGGGCTGCCGGTCTGGCAGCGCAACTACTGGGAGCATATCGTCCGCAATGAAAAGGAGCTAAATCGTATCCGCGCATACATCCTCGACAATCCCTCCCAATGGGAAGCGGACAAATTACATCCTCGTGGGAGTGAAAAATCTTTCGCCCCTACATCCGCCCCTGCGGAAATCCATGAACCTACCGCCGATTATGGCATAGAGGTCTGGATGGTATGAGCAACCGATTATACGAATCCGAAATCGAGCAGATCGCCCTCGATATCCTTCGGGACGAGAACGGTTACGCGACAACTTTTGGTCCCGAGATCTCCGAAGGCGAGCGCAAGGAGCGGGAGTATACAGAGGAACTGATTCATCTGGCCAAAGAGATACGCGAGGCAGACACAAGGGGTGAAACACTCAATCTACGGATGGACGAGCTCGCCTTTTACGATGCCTTGGCTGACAATCCGACGGCGGAAGCCGTGCTTGGCGACCAAGTTCTGAAGCAAATTGCCCATGATTTGGTTGAAAGCGTCAGAAAGAACACTTCCATCGACTGGCAGCTCAAAGAAAGTGTCCAGGCGAAGCTGCGGGTCTTGGTGAAACGAATATTAAGATAACATAAGTACCCGCCCGATGACCCAAGCACAGGGGAATATACCGTTTCGGTTAACAAAGTTCTTGATCAGGCAGAGCTGCTGGCGGATTTCTGGATCGGGTTTGAACGGTGATGCGAGAACCCCTCCGGAAATCCTCTCCGGTTAAGGGCCAGGGACGGATGATAGGGTGAAGGGAACTGAATGTCCACACGCGTCGTCAACGGGCTACCGGCC
>CAZOEL010000035.1:0-63322 GCA_964578835.1 uncultured Syntrophobacteraceae bacterium
TATCAGGGCTTGAGCTGCCTGAGGCGAAAGTCTCACGGGCAGTTCTAAGGGGGCTTGGGGCTGGCAACAGCCCCCGGCTACCCGGCATGGCGGGGGACGCTTTTTCCTTTTTTCTTCTTGTTCATCGGCCCGCCACCGCTGATTTTCACGTTAGACATTCTGAATGCTTTGTTGATATGAGGAGCGGATATGAATAATGAACTCAACATATTATCCTACTTGATAAGAAACGAAAATCAAGTAACCGAGTTTATTTATGCGATATCATCCTATAATCCTTTCCGCGATCTACTAGTAAAGTTATTAACTAATGGCATGTATGGTGGAGAGGATATCCACCGTGATAACATCGATAGACAAAAGACCATCTCCGGCTCCATTCCAGACCTGTCGATGCTTTCAACCAAAGTAAGTATATTGGTAGAAATTAAGACCAGCCCATACAGAGGGCTCACTAAGAACCAACCTCAGGAATACCTGTCTTGGTTAGCTAGCAGCGAAGCCAATGGCGCAAGGTTTTTCGTGGCATTAATACCATCCACCTATTATCACCGCAAAGAACTTGAAAATAGAATAGAATCATTCCGTAACTCTAATAAACAGAATCCGGTATCGATTAGTATCATTTCTTGGGATGATCTAATTAAAGAGATAATTGCCAGGGACCTATATGCAATGAATACATATATCAAAGACTTTTGCGATCTACTAAAAGCCTGGCATGAGGGAGTAATAATCAAATTCAAATTTGAGGAGATACGTTCAATGTATAACCCAAATACTGCTAAATCCATAGGAAAGATAATAAGTGTGATAGAAAAGGTAATAAAAGAACTAGAAGATAAAGGATATACTGTTTGGCGTAATTTCAAGAAGCGCTGGTGGGATACCGAAGAAGGAGAATATGGTGGCTACTTCCAATCCAAGGATAAGGATATTCTCTGGTTCGGTCTCTGGCAGCATTACTGGGAGTATTCAGGTGTGCCGCTTTGCTTTGGTGTCCATGGTAAATGGGATGCTGCAACCTGCGATGAGTTTAAGAAAGTCCACCCTCAATGTGCCTCATTTCCACCTGGAGATTCAACTCCATTCTTCCTTGAAAACATAAATGAGAGCGTTTTGCTCTGTGACGATCCAGTTGCGGAGATTGTTCGTATCCTTGAGCTAGATCTCAAAAAGCTTTTTGCCAAAGTCAACAAGGTGAAGAAAGCCTAACCAGCAAAATGCAGCGGACCCGCCAATTTGTCGGGCTTCGGCAGAAACTGGTGTTGGCAGCCCGTCCGTACTGCCTCGGGCGGTCCGCTGATTTTGGGCGTTAGGCCCCGAGGGAGTTAAAAGGACAGCGTGATATGGCTCAGTTCGAAGGTAAATTGACATCTTGGAATGCAGAAAAAGGTTTTGGATTTATTAAACCAAACCTTGGCGGCAAAGATATTTTTGTTCATATACAAGACCTTAGATGTAGATATGAAGCTCCGATTATTGGAGATATTGTTTATTACGACGTCAAACAAGGAAATGAGGGAAAATTAAGAGCCTATAATGCATATGTTGACGGAGCGAGGAGCACAAAGCCAAAGGCCTACTATGCCAGGCCTGGCATCTTTGGTCTTCTTTTTACCGCTATTCCATTTTTGCTGTCCCTGTACATCATAAAAACTACTTATTATCCCTTGGTTGTGTATTCTATTGCGAGTGTCGTATGTTTTTTTTCATACCTCTCCGATAAGAGGAAGGCAACAAACGGTAGCTGGCGAGTACAAGAATCCACGCTACACTTTCTCGAACTTATTGGAGGCTGGCCCGGAGCCCTGATAGCGCAACAGACACTACGCCACAAGACCAGAAAATTACGTTTTCAACTTACTTTCTGGGCTATTGTATTGATGCACTTTATTGCCTGGACTGATTTTCTATTTTTAGATCTATCTCTATTTTCTAAGATATTGAAATTCATAAAAGTCCTAACAAAATCTTGAACTGCACAAGCGCCCACGTGGTGCTATGAAAGGCAGTCGTGTTGCGGCGCTTGCCGGTTAAGATTGACGTTAGGGCTCCAGATCCTGCTGATCCAGTGGCATATCAAGGAAGAGACCATCAAGAACTATGAAACTACCAAGGAATCGAGAAGCTGTCGTTCCCGAGAGGAAAACCACTGACTATCTTCTCTCCGAGAGCCATCCAGTGGGTAAGGCCAAAGCCAAGTACTTCAGAACCTTGGGCTACAGCGAGAGAAATGCGTCACAACTGAGGGATGACCTTACCGGAATAGCTATCAGCGAGGAAGTCGCTGAAGTGATCGACACCCCTTTTGGAAGAAAGTATGTTGTGGATGGAGCCCTTGATACACCAAGCGGAATGAAAGCACCGGTACGTACAGCATGGATAGTGGAAGTAGGAGAAGATGCTCCCCGCTTCGTCACAGCATACCCGAGAGAGGAAGAGAATAGAGGAGTAGAAAGTGATTAGAGAGCTAGATACCGTGGTACTCACCCGGGATCTTCCGGAGTATGGACTGAGCCGTGGGGATATTGGTGTTGTGGTACATTGTTACAAGGGTGGTGTAGCCTTTGAGGTTGAATTTGTCACCGGCAAAGGCGAGACAGTGGCAGTTGCTACACTGGAATCCAAGGATGTGCGGGCAATGCATTCCAACGAGATCCTCCATGCGCGAGAGATCAAAGCTGCGTAGAATAAACTTCCGGAATGCTATGTAAGGATTTTAGCAATAAATTTCATTGGCTTATTGTGGCAGCCCTGCCCTAACAGAATCTTGAACCGGACAAGCGCCACATGGTTCATCGTGCTGCGAGAGTCCGCGCAGGCACTTGGCGGTTAAGATTGGCGTTGGGGCTCTGGGATGAGAGTCCTCTGGATCATAGTAGGAAGGTATGAAGATCGATAGCGTGAGGGATGCAATACAGAGAAGTCAGGTGCGGATCAGTGATCACGCCGACGAAGAAGCGGAAGCTGATGCGCTTACCTTTGATGAGATCTATTTCTCCGTCCTGCATGGAGAAATCATAGAGGATTATCCAGATGACAAGCCGTATCCGAGCTGTTTAGTATACGGGATGACTTTTGGTGGAGATCCTGTTCACTCCGTTTGGGCTTATAATGAAGAAAATCAGTGGGCAGTACTGGTTACGGTATATCGACCTGACCCGGATCGATGGATTAATTGGTGTGAGAGGAAGAGATCATGATGCCGTTTGGAAAGTGTCCAGTCTGCGGTGGTGAGATGGTGGCGAAGGAAGTGGAGAAACTGCTGCGTGGCGGTGTCAATACTGCAGTTCTGAGAGTTCCTGCCGAAGTGTGTCTCCGCTGTGGGGAACGACTCTATTCACAAGAGGTAGTCCGCTGCTTCGAGCAAATCAGGGCAAAGCTGAAGCGTCACGATACCGAGGGTTTTCAGCCTATAGGACAGGCTTTCCAGGTATCGGACTGTGACTTTGAGAGCATCGCGTAGTTCACAGAACTACATCAGCTTTCATGCCCCAACCATCGCTTGGAGGCGGACGAGCAGCCACGCGGCACACATGCGGTAGCGTTTTCTCAAGTCCCTTGGCCGCGTGGTTGCTTGCCGCTCAAGCGCACGTGTTGTGCCGCCACAAAATGACCCAGGGGATCGAGCCGCTGTCCTTGACAACGATATCAATAATGATACTATTATGCCTATGAGCAGAATCGAGGACATCATTTCAGAGATGGAGCGCAACCCGGCAGACGTTCGCTTCAGCGATCTGTGCAGGGTCTGTGACCATTACTTCGGAAAGCCTCGCCAGGAGGGCACAAGTCACAGAGTATACAAGATGCCCTGGCAGGGCGATCCACGGTAAATAGTCAAGGCAAAAAAGGAAAGGCCAGAGCATATCAGGTAAAGCAAGTGCTCAAGGCCATAGAGAGGTGGAAGCTAGAGCATGGCGCTGAAGAATGATCGCTACACCTACCGGGTGACATGGTCCGAAGAGGATGAGGAATACGTTGGTCTGTGTGCGGAGCTCCCAAGCCTAAGCTGGTTGGCGCGCACTCCAGAGGTAGCCCTGAAGGGCATCCGCAAGGTAGTTGAAGATGTCGTAAAGGAAATGCAGGAAAGCGGAGAACCCGTTCCCGATCCTATCGCATCCAGGCAGTACAGCGGCAAGTTCATGGTTCGTGTGCCTCCCGAAGTACATCGCAAACTCGCTATCCAAGCTGCTGAAGCTGGTGTGAGCCTAAATCGGCTTGCCAGTTCAAAGCTGGCACAGTCGTAGCTAACACGGCACAACAAAAGCCTCGAGCGGACCGGCAACCACGTGTTCTTCCAGCATTTGTTGTGGTGACCGGTAGCCCAGTCGTTCTTCGGCCGGCCGCTCAGGCTGGTGTTATGAGCAAAGAAGGTATCGTCTGGATGGAGGAGCTCATCTCACATGCTTTCAGCGCCTCCTTTCTTATGCCCTCGAATGGGCTCTGAGAAGCGCAACCAGGCCGGGAAGGTTTATGTCCGCCACCAGAACCCCGTCGAATGCTGCGCTCTCGCTTCTCAGGGGAACGGAGGCGGTTACGCAAAAATCCTCTGTGGCGGTGGAAAGATAGACATTGGATACATAGGGGCCTCCTTTTTGCCGGACCTCCTGAAAGTAGGGCTTCGAGCTTCGATTGTTGCCGGCTCCGCCTCCCTTGATCCTTCCTCTCATCTGCGGATTGATCCAGTTTGGGTAACGCTGCACGCCGCAATTGTCGAGCTCATAGATCAACTCGAGGTAGGGATGAGCGCGGAACACGGAGTCCAGGTCGTGACTGCCGCCATCCCGTCTACGGTTGGAGACCTGAGACAAGATCTCCACGACGTAATCCCGCCACGAGCCTGCCGGACTTTCGAGCAGAATCGGCACAAGGCTCGGTGGATCGCCGTCAATGACTATGGCGCTTCCACGGCAAGCTTTGGCCATCTTCTTGAGCTGCGCCGCACGCTCTCCGGCTCTGAAGCTATCTGGAAGATTACCCCGGCTTCCGTTGACCACAATGATCGACAGCGCCGCCACCGGGTAGCGATCTCCTTCCTGGCTTTCAAAGAAACCGTTCCGCAGGTCCTTGGAGTCGTAAAGGTAGGATGAAAGACGGGTGAATGATTCCATAATGCTCTGGAGAGCTTCTTGAAGGTTTGGAGCTTTCTGAGAGGTCATGACGATGAAATCGTCGCCGCCGATATGTCCTATGAAGCTGTCCGGCAAGGCGGACCGACCCTGCCGTATGATTTCGGCGAGGAGCTTTATCATGGCGTCTCCTCGTATGAATCCGTAGCGGTCGTTGAAGGCCTTGAAATTATCGATATCAATGTAGACGAGGATGACCTCATTCCCTGTCTGCAAGTGCATGTCGAGCGTGCTGCGCAGCACTGGTCCGGTCGGGAGAAGGGAGAGAGGATGGATCTCTGAGCTTTCCGCTCCCGTGACGATATGGGGCAGGATCGCCGTTGGCTCGATAGTGCCGAGATACTCATGATCATCATTGACGACTATCCACGGCTCCTCCCATCCATAATGAGAGATGAAGCGGTGGGAGAGCATCGACTTTGGAGCGCATTCCTTGAGAATCCTGGTTGCCGGATGGCTGTAGCTGGCGGCTAGTCTCGATCCTTGGGCAAAGCTGAGGTCCGATCGAAAAAGATGTCCGATAGGGTGTCTGCCGTCCAGAAGAACGACATAGGGTATTTCTGGCAGTCTTTCAAAAAGGCCTCTGACTTCTTCAACCGTGGCTATTGCCGGAACCGTTTGCGTCTGGTCGGCATAATCGGCAAGCCGGATAGCGCCTCTCGAGGAAAAGCTCGCGGGCGGCTTGTGGGGTGGCAGCGGGTTGGGGATTGCGGGCTCGGATGACGGTCGGGCGAAGAAGTATCCTTGAGCGTAATTGACTCCCATGTCCTGGCACAGCATGACGTCCTCGATCCGCTCGAGCCCTTCTGCAATGGTGGCGCACCCGAGACGTTGGGCCATTGAGATCAATGCTTCAAGCAGAACCATGCGCACGCGGCTTCCCTGGACTCCGTCCACGAGCTTGCGGTCAAGCTTCACAAAGTCCGGGCGTAAAATAGCGAGCGTTGTCAATCCGTTGTATCCCGAGCCGACGTCGTCCAAGGCGATGCGAAAGCCCATGTTGCGCAGGGCGTCGCAGGAGTCTACTAACGCTTCGGGTTCGACCTGTTCGCTTTCCACCACTTCGATGACTACCTGTTGAGGCGCTATTCCGAGCGGCTGCATGTATTCACGCAGGGGAGAGCATACGGAGTCGAGATGGAGAAGATTTTGAGGCAGAACATTGAGAAATATGGGCGTCCCGCTGCCCAGGGAATTGGCTTTGGCAAGCAGCGCGCTCCGGATGGAAGCCAGGTCCAGCGCCTTTGTGCGATAGGCCTGCTTGGCAAGAGTGAACGCCTCATAGCCCGACAAGAGCTTTCCGTCTGGCGCGCGCAAACGGCATAACGCCTCGTAGGCGAACACCTGGCCGCGTCGAAGCAAGTCCACAATGGGCTGAAGATGGGTTTCGACTCGATCGGTAAGATCTTCCATTACCCACGGGTAATGGAGTCTGGCGTGCAGCACCGGCAAAGGAAGACTATTCTTCAATGCCGCGATTGGAATGGAGGAAGGCTCCTCGCCGTCGATTTTGGCGGGAGAAATGAATGCAACGATTTTGTTCAGCTCGTGCGGGGGAGTCTGGAATGTCAAAATTTCCACAAGATCCAAAAGGTGCTCTTGGCTGTGTATCTGGAAGCGCCACACTCTGGGATCTTGATCGATCGGCTCGCCCCATTGTCGCCAGGTGGGGGAAGCCTCCCCAGAAAAAAGGCGCAGAAAAAGAGCGTCTGGAGAATGGCCATTTGTTTCTTCGATTTTCGATATCATTTTACGGCGCCTTTTGAGGAGCACACGAAGGTGATTTTCAGCTATTGAGATAGTAGATCAGGCTCCGTCAGTTCAAGACCCTTTCAAGACACTTCTACTCGCGCAGAAGCGCCCTTATGCAGTCGGCGCCGTAGCGCCGCTATTAGAAGTCTTTGAAATCTTTGTCTTCATGCGCGATCATTCTTTCCGGACGAATCTCTCCGGCGCCTTTCAAAACAGGAGCGTGACGGGCTTCGTTTCCTTGACCATTGCCCGTGGCGTGAGAAGCAAAGGAGTTATCGTATATTTTAACTCGAATATGGGCATGGTCTAGGGACTCATGACCGGTTGGAGGAAGACTCCGATGCCCGTCGATCCCATCCGCTTTCCCGCCGACAAGCTCCAGGAGTTGATGGACGAATTCCCCCAAAGCTTCCGCCTGGGCTCGCATCTCTTCGGCTGCTGACGCGGACTGCTCGGCTCCAGCCGCATTCCGTTGGGTGTTCTCATCTATTGAGCTGAACGCCTGGTTGACCAGCTCAATTCCGCGTGCCTGCTCGTCGGAAGCGGATGCAATTTCCACCAACAGATCGCCGACTTTGGCCACTGCTGAAGCGACCTTTGAGAATGCATGGTCCGTCCTGACTACTATCTCTGAACCGCCATTGACCCGCCCGACCGTCTCTCCGATCAAGCTTTCGGCATTCTTTGCCGCCTCTGCGGCCCGCAACGCAAGATTCCTCACTTCATCGGCCACAACAGCGAAGCCCGCCCCCGCCTCACCCGCCCTGGCTGCCTCAACGGCTGCATTCAGCGCAAGCAGGTTGGTTTGAAAGGCGATCTCATCGATGGTCTTGACAATCTTGGATGTTTCATTGCTTGCGGTGGATATCTCATTCATCGATCTGGTTAGGTCTCTCATGGAATTATTTGCTTCAATCACAATCTTCCCTGAATCGCGCATGAGCTGATTCGCCTGCGCTGCATTCCGGGCGTTCTGTCTTATGATGGAGGCAATTTCCTCAATAGCTGAGGATGTTTCCTCAATCGAGGCCGCCTGGGTCGCAGTTCCTTCGGCTGTTGCGCGGCTCGAGTCGGCAACCTGATCGGAGGCGACAGCAATGCTGCTCGATGCATCCTTGAGCCCATTGATGGCTTGCCTTATCGGTCTGTTGATCTTGCGGGCCACGATGAAGAATGCGAGGATTACGACTCCAAGAGCTACGAAGAGCGCTGAAATGATGGCAATTCTAGATGTTTTGGCAACTTCGGCAACCTTGGCCAGACTTTCATTGAGCCCCTTCCTGGCTTGTTCGGTGGCTTTGATCAGACTTTCCGTCTCTTCTCTGCTTTTGGCGTTCGCTCTGGAGACCTCCGCGCGTGAAGCTTCCATCTTCTCCGCTCTTGCGATTACCCCTTCGGCATTGGCCAGGATCTCCTTTTGCTGCGATACGGCCTGACTGACATCCCGAGCGACAGCCAGTACGCCGAGCAGGTCCGCGCTATCGGAGACGAGCGCCTGGTAGGCGACGGTGTAAGTCAGGCCTCCCATCTCGATCTCCTGCACCTGGAGGAAACGGCTGCGCATGGATCGGGAGTCGATGGGCCTGCCCGTCTTTTTCGCTTCTTCCTTGATCGCGAGCAGCTCCTTTTTGAATTGATCCGCGATGGAATCGGGGAGCGGCGCGTCGACGATTTGGCCGCCTTTCTGATCGACTATGGTGGAATATTTCGCCTTTCCGAGATTCATGTTCTCATCGGCAAGAAAGAGAGCGAGCCTGGCTTTGAGATCCTCGGATAGAAATCTGAGGGCGCTGATGTCCAGCCAGTTCCCACAAAGAACGAGTCCCATATTCTGGCCGGAATCGGATTTGAGGTATGCCGCAGCGCCAATCGCCAGATTGCCGTCGATGCGGTCCAGCCCCTTGCTTATACGATTATCCCGGACAGCGGCCGAGAAAAGCTCGCTTTGAGTGAAATCCGCCTTGAGCAGCTTCCCTTTATTGGAATAGACGCCTTTGCCCCTCAACTGATCCTCAAGACCGATAACCACGTAGAAATCAGCGTTTGCCGAAGATGCGAGAGCATCTATATAGTCGCTGACTACTCCTTGATCTTCATAGGGATCGTCCGATGGGGCCGTGGGAAGCGCAGCGCCCAATTCCTTGAGACTGGCGTAGTAGAAGCCCGGCGCGCTTCTTCTTACATCGTTGGCCTTGATGACGGCGTCGGCAAGAAATTTTGTCTTTTCGATCTGCCTGTCAAAAAGCTGCAGCGCAGTGCCTGCAACTGCGGCGATGTTGTCTCTGCGCGTCTGTTGGGCGGATTCCCCGGCAGCGTTCACCACCTGGCGAATTCCCTTCATTTCATCGCCAAGACGCGCCGCCATTTGAGTTATTGTTTCTGCGTTGCCGCCCATTCGGCTGAGATTATCCCTGAGGCTCTCCACCTGTCCCATGATATCCTGAATGCTCACGGCGACTATCTGGAAGAGATGCCCCTGCCTGCCAAGCCCCCATAGCGTGACCAGTCCAACACAAACGGAACAGCAGAGGAGAAGTAGAATAACGCCCGTGAGCTTCCTGCTGATGCTATTGAACATTTTGCCGCCTCGTCGTCTTTTCCATGAAGGGGCGCGCGAGTTGATTAAGTCTTCTCGCGCGCTGTAAGGATCAGTTGGTGAAGTCCGCGGCTTTGAGCCCCCAGCTGAATACCTGGCTGCCGTGCCACTTCTTGCATATTTCCATATACTTGGGATTTGCCTTCATCCGTTCTATGGCTTTATCCAGAGCATCCCCGAGATCGGCGTCCTCCTCCCGCGTCACAGCGCAGTAGATATAAGGTCCAACAGGCTTGGAGAAAGCATGGATCTTCTTTGACCAGCGGTCGGAGTCATTGGCTACCCACCAGATGATCCCGAGATCGATCACGCCGGCATCGACCTCACCATTGGCGATCATTTTGTAGATGGAAGGCATGTCATCGAGTTGGAGGATTTCTTTGACCGGGATGAGAGGAACTTCCTTGCCGGCTTTCTTCATTTCAGCGAGCGTTTCGCTTTCCGCAAAAGAGGATGCCGAGTCGGTCTTTCCCTGATCGGCGGGAACGAATACGCCTGCCCGCCTCATAGCGCGCCGGACCGCCGGATCGTTGATCACGACTACTCGTTTGTCTTTCAAAGAGCCGGGCTCCATCGAAACATCTTTGGCCGGCTTGCCGTCCGCTTCCTGAGAACATATTACCGGTCCGGTATCGAGATAGGACGCGCTATATCGCACCTTGTAGGAATCATACATAGAGCTTGGTATGAGAGCGGAAAAGACGGCGTGATACTTGCCGTCCCGCAGAACCTGAATGATTTGGCTCCATTCCTGGTTTACAATCTCCGCTTCGATCGGTTTGCCGAAATCTTTGGAAAGCTCCTCGCTCAGGAGCTTGGCCAGCTCCACCTCCAGTCCGGTGAGCTCTCCCTGGCTCTTGAAGCTCAGGCCTTCAAAGGCCAGATACATTCCAAGGCGTATTTTGCCATCCTGCTTGATTTGTGTTAAGGCCTCGCTTTCTGCCGAAGCGGAGACGGCAAAAGATCCAGCCAGAAGAAATCCCAAAAGAATAATGATGCCGCAAATGTCTCTCAAGCCTGTCGCTCTCTTCATGGTTCTCCTCTTTTGTCAGAAATGGAATTCGGCTTCAGGTGTCGTTGAAGCGCAATGAGCAGAGAGGATTCAACGCCGGCTAGCCTCTCTACTGCCCTAAGATGTCCCCCACCCACGAGCACCTTCGGTCTCGATGGCTGTTTGCTTTGGTCATATTTCGCGTCTTCAGCATTCATGCGGCTGTGAGCTTCTGTATCTCCTCGCTGAGCTCGTATGTAGACAGCGCGTCAGAATCGGAGGGCAAGCCGCATGCCAACGCTGGGAGAGCTTTGGCCAAAGACAAGAAGCAAGGCGCGCTGGAGCGCTCCGGCCTCTGACAAGGCTCGTTCGAGGTTATAAGAGTTGAGCTCATCAGCGATATGAAGGTTGAACGGAAATGTATCTCATTGTCAGGCCATAGACGCGGCCTGGAACCTAATATGGGTAAATAATGCAGTTATTTCCATTGGCTATTTAAATAGATCATTTTTGTTGAATAGTGGGCTCGTCGTTGCGCGTCAACGGTAGGATAAGGTATGGTCACGCTTTTTGGCTTGCTGACAATGATGCTGTTGTCGAAAATCGGTTCATGCAACTCCGGCTGCGATTCGCCTCTGCTTTGTCCCCACGGTAAATTTGTTCTCATTCAAAAATGACCATGTGTACGGGATCTCATGCCCTGCACTTCGCTCCCAAATGCTTCCTGTGATAGCCCTGAAGGGGCGGAGATATCATAGCCCGGGGCATCGCCCCGGGGCCGGGAGCCGGATAAATCTCCCCGGAGCCCTGAAAGGGCGGAATATCCGGAAAGTGGTTATCCCGCCCCTACAGGGCTTGGAGAGTATGGCGGGGTCTCTATACCCGGGGCGATGCCCCGGGCTATGGTATTTCGCCCCTTCAGGGCTGATTCCAGCACAAAAGTTACTGGAATAGAGGCTAACCCGGGTTACGATTGTTCGATCATCGCAGAACAAGTTAGCCCTGGCTTTGTCCCACCCGTTGATCTTCCGATGCTTAATGTTTAGTGAAGTGGTATTGGCTGGTTATATCGGAAAGAAGAACGTGAGAAAGGAATTGCATAAGATGGAAGAGAAAAACCCTTGTGACGCCTATGATGGAACGACCATCCCGCATGGGGGAGAATCATGCTGCGATGATCAATGCTTTGTCTGCCAGGATGGAAAGTGGGAGCCAAAGAGCAAGTGATGGTTCTAAAGCCCGCCTGTCGGGCAATTGTTCCCTTCGAAGTGAAGCTGAAACTCGATGTTCAAGTTTTCTTCTTTGAGGTTTTTCTACCCCGAAGGGGTTTCACAAATCAGCCCGGGGTCAGCGCAGCGCCACCCCGGGAATAATGTCAGGTAAGGTTCTATTCCCTGAAAGGGATACATAAGGACGAACTGATCTTTATGTATCCCTTTCAGGGAATGATGTCTTATTTCACCGCATACCCGGGGTGATTACCCCGGGCTGATTTATGAAACCCCTTCGGGGTAGAAAAACTTGAACATCGAGTGAAAGGAGCGCGGAATGGAGAAAAAGGGACCGACGTACGATGAAGCGATGTGCTCTTATCAGGGTGTAGACTATCCGCTTGGCTACGAGTTGTGCATGGATGATTCGGAGTGCAAGCGATGTCACAACGGAACGTGGGTTGATAGGGATATCAGGATGTCCTAGTGGACCGTCAACTTTGAATTTTCAGGTTGCGGTTTTCCCCTCTCCCTTAGGGAGAGGGCAGGGTGAGGGGAGAACCTCTTTATAAAAGCATACTTCCCTCACCCCGACCCTCTCCCTGAGGGAGAGGGGGTCTGCTCACACCGGAAGAGACGATGTTGAAAAGGCAATAGACGAGTCTTGTCTTCGGCTTAGAAGCGGCATTGCGCCGCTTCTAAGCTTCAATTCACCTTCTCTTCATAGATGGAATGTGGGACGGCGATCAGTTGCATCTAAAGGCCTGCCCATGGCTGTTCGATGGGTTTGCCGGCCCTTATCCTGCGGCATTCGGGACAGATATGAAGCCAATCGAGCTCTTCAGCGGCCACTCCATGACGCGATGCAAGGCCGGCGCTCATCCGTTTCAGGATTCGTTCCGGCATGAAGCCGCTCCCGCACACGCTGCACACAACCAGAGGAAAGGAGAGGACGAGATGCTCGTCCGTCAGCTCCCCGTATCCAACGGAAATCGAGAGCGCCTTCTCCGAGCATACCGCTACGCACCGGTTGCAATCTTTTTCCGGGCACGCGCGCGAAAACGAAATGCGCAATTCCGTTCCGTTTGCGTCATGTGAAATGAGCCCTTTCGGGCATGCGTTCAGGCATGCAAGGCATCCGATGCATTTATCTTCCCTCAGCATTATCTGTTTCTTCAGACCTTCGGCTATCATTTGAACGTATCTCCCCAAGGGCGTAAAAATCGATATTCCAAAAAAACCTTCAACAGGCGCGCGCAAAGAGATGGGCTCGGGCGCGACGGTCGGTCGGCGCCATGGGCCTGTCAGCTCCATGCCATGCGAGAGGCCATGTTGTTTCGCTTGCTGCTGGAAAAATCCTCGCACTTCCCGTATCCGACAGCGCCGGTCGGGCAGGTGGCGACGCATGCGGGAGTCTTTCCTTCCTTGCGGCGGTGGGCGCAAAGGTCGCACTTGGCGATTTTTCCGTTCCTCATGTAAATAGCGCCGAAAGGGCATGCGAGTATGCAAAGCCCGCAATTGACGCACTTGGCTCGGTCCAGCGCCATATCGCCTTCGGCGTTCAGAGCCAATGCGTTGTGAGGGCAGACGGCCGAGCAGGAGCTGTTATGGCAGTGGCGGCAGGATATCGGAACGGCTCCCGAGCCGCTGATGAAGGCAACCTGGACATTGGAGATTCCATCGTGCTCGCGCTCGCAAGCCACTTCACAGGCGCGGCACGCGATGCACTTCTTTGCATTTGGGTTGATATACTCAGGCATTTTCTTCACCTCTCTCGATTTTTTCGATCCGGCACGCAGCCGCCTTGAACTGGGGAATTCTGGATGTCGGGTCCAGCGCCGCGATGGTCAGCTCATTGGTTTCAACAAAATGGAAGGGCATGAAAACCACTCCGCGCGCAATGGTGTCCGTAACTCGGGCATTCACGGCGATGGCGCTTCTTCGGCTGGAAACCCTCACCCGATCGCCGTCTCGGATGCCAAGAGGGGCTGCGTCTTCACGGTGGATTTCGACGTAGCTTTGAGGCTCGCGATAGATGAGAGGCTTGGTGCGCCTGGTCATGGCGCCGCTGTTGTAGTGGAGGGACAGCCGCCCCGTGGTGAGCACGAGCGGGTAGCTCGCGTCCGTGGGCTCGGCCACCGGCTCATATTCCACGGGAGAGAGCAACCCGAGGCCATCAGGCTTTGGAAAGCGCACGGTGTGAAGGACCGGCGTTCCCGGATGAGCCGTGTCCGGACATGGCCAATGAATGCCTCCGATCGTCGTTTGCAGTCGTTCCGGCGTCATTCCACCATAACTAGGGGCTACCCGCATTATTTCGTTCAAAATATCTCCAGGCCCCTCGTAGTTGAAATCGAAGCCCAGCCGCTTTGCCACCTGGGAGATGATCCACCAGTCGGGCTTTGCTTCACCGATCGGCTCCACCGCCTGGAATGTCCACTGCACGCGCCTGTCGGTTGCGGTTTTGGAGCCGCTCCGCTCGGCCCAGGCCGCGGCGGGCAGGAGCAGATGGGCAAACTCCGACGCCTCGTTGGCGAATATGTCCTGCATAATCAGGAAGTCGAGCTTTGACAGGCTTTCCCGAACCTGCTTGCTGTTCGGATTGACCACCATGGGATTCTCTCCCATGATGTACATCGCCTTGATCTCTCCGTGCAGAGCGGCATGCTCTATTTCGAGCGCCGTGAGTCCCGCTTTTGGGGAGAATGCGTCTACGGGCGCGCCCCAGGCCTTTGCGAATCTCTCCCGCACAGCAGGGTCGACGACGGGCTGGTAGCCCGGGAAGACGTTGGGAAGACCGCCCATATCGCACGCGCCCTGGACGTTGTTCTGGCCGCGCAGCGGATTGACTCCCGTTCCGGGGCGGCCGATCTGGCCGCACAGCATCGCCAGATTCGCGCAGCTCATGACCGCTCTCGTCCCCGTCACATGCTGCGTGACTCCCATGCAATACACAATCGCAGAGGCTTCGGATGCCGCATACATCCTGGCGGCCCGGACAATATCCGATGCCGGGACCCCCGTTATTTCAGCCGATGCTTCAGGACTGTACCGCTCGAGTACGGGAAGAAGCTCTCTGACGCCCGATGTTCGGTCGGCGAGGAATTTGGCGTCGTGGAGGCCTTCCTTGACAATCACGTGCATCATCGCGTTGAGGAGAGCTATGTCGGTCCCGGGCCTTACGGGAAGGTGCAGGTCGGAAATCCAGGTGGTTGGCGTTCGGCGCGGGTCGGCAACAATGATCTTCGCCATGTTGTCTTTTGCGCGCATCACCCAGCGGGCTACGATGGGATGGTTCTCCGAGAGATTGGAGCCAATGATGAACAGGCAGCGGGCGTTGGCAAGATCCGGCGCCGTGTTGGTCATGGCGCCGCTTCCAAAGGCTGAGGCAAGACCTGCCACAGTCGAGGAGTGTCAGAGGCGCGCGCAATGGTCGATGTTGTTTGTCCCGAACAATCTGGCGAGCTTCTGAAAGAGATAGTTTTCTTCGTTTGTGCATTTGGCCGAACAGAAAAAGCCAAGGGCGTCAGCCCCGTGCGCGTTCCGCACCCGGCTCAAGCCTTCAGCGGCCAGGTCCAGTGCGTCATCCCAACCGATGCGCTCCCATCTGCCCTTTACCTTCCTTTGCGGATACAGCACCCTGTCGGGGTGGCGCAGGATTTCGATGGAAGCGTTCCCCTTCGGACAAAGGGCGCCCTCATTGAGCGGGGATTCCGCCAGGTAATCGATTCCAACCGCCCTGTCGTCCTCCACAACCACGTTGAGACTACACCCTACGCCACAGTAGGGGCATATCGCGCGGACTTTCTCTTTCGCCATAAATCCTCCTGGACTGAATCCTTACGAATTATACTCATCAGCTTTTGTTCGTTTGCGAATACCGTACCCCAACTACGTTCCATGCGCTCCGACCGGGAAGGGAAAAAGCAAAATCGGAGCGGGATGCGCTGCCTCGCCTGGAATACCAGTCGGCATTCGCATCTCGGATGCGCCGATCGAAAGGTTGAGGCGGCGCCGAAGCGAGTGAACCTAAAGAAAGCCGTTCCTTTGGTCAAGCGGAAAAGTAATTCGTGATAATTTTCTTTATTCCTTGCTTGCCCATTCCTTGATTCACGCCATCTATGAATTCTGATATTAACCTTTTCTTTCACTTCAGGAAGAGCGGCGTTGAGCGCCATGAAAAGAATAATCGGGGGACGCGTTTTACGAGATGCAGGAATTCAAGGAAATCATCGACATAGAAGAGAAGCGGTTCGAGCGGATTATGGGGGAGATGCGCCGGACTATTTCTGCTGAAAAAGCGGATCGGGAGGCGAAAGACCGCGAGATCGCGGAGCTGAAGCGCCAGAAGCTGGATGCTGTCGGCTGGAGAGAGAAAAGGGAAATCGATGAGACGATCGACCGCAGCCGAGAGCGCTACGGCATGCGTCATTTCCAGGACGGCAAAGTGCTTGGACAACCCTATTTCGGAATCCTGGAGCTCGAGGACGACGATCTGGGACTCATCAGCGCCTGCCTCGGTCGTCAGTCTTTCTTTGACAGGGCAGGAAAAGCCTTGGTCATCGACTGGCGTGATGCGCCTATCTCTCGGCTTTATTACGAATATGAAGCCGGGGAGCTCTACGAGGAAGAAATCCGCGGACGGGATCGAACGGGGGCGGTCAGCAGTAAAAGACAGGTGGACACCGCTGGGGGCGAGCTTCGAAAGATCGTCGATCGGAGCGTTCTCATGCTCCGGAGTGAAGACGGCTCATGGCGTAAGGCGGACGGAAGCGTCAGTTCGATGTCCGGCAAAGAGGAAAAATCCGATCATCGATTGCCCGAGATCACTGCCCTCATCAGCCGGGATCAGTTTCGCGCCATCACGCGTCCCGAATCGAGCGTCGTTTTACTGCAAGGGGGCGCGGGAAGCGGCAAGACAACGGTCGGTCTGCACCGTATTGCCTATCTTGCCTATCAGGATGCCGCCCGGTTCCAGCCCAGTCGCATCCTTGTCGTCATGTTCAATCGCGCCCTGCAACAATACATTTCGCGGGTGCTACCGGAACTGGGAATCGGGTCAGGCGTGCAAGTCGAAACCTATCACGGCTGGGCCGGTAAGGTTTTTCGCGCCGTGCGGCTTCAGGTTTCCTACAGCTCGGATGCAACGCCCGGAGACGTCATCCGGTTGAAAAAGCATCCCGCCATGCTCGATCTAATAGACCGATACCTGCAGCGGCTTATGGACAATTCCCGCAACTGGCTCCTCGATCGACTGAGCCAAGAGGACGACCCCGAGCTCGAAGGGATCAGGCGGCTCCTTCAGGCGTCCACGCAGTATGAAGATTTCTTCAACCTCATCAACACTCATTCGAGCTTTGTCGCCGCTTCCCAGCCGGAAGCTCGAAAGCGGCTTCGCTCCCGATTGCTCGGGCGCTTGAGCGATCATCTGCTGGATTTGCATATGCTCATGACCGACCGGGAGCTTCTGGAAGAGTCTTTCGGCAATCTCTTTCCTGCGGACAAGGAGGCAATCGACCGGCTCATCGTCCGGCAGACGAAGCTTAAGGGCGAAGGGCGGATCGATTTTGCGGACACCGGTCTTCTTCTATGGCTGCTTCAGCGAAAAGGCGTGGCCGGCGCTCGCCCCGGTTATGCGCATGTGATGCTCGATGAGGCTCAGGATCTGAGCGAGAGCGAGCTTGCCACTCTGCTCCACGCGGCCGATGAACGGCAGTCGATCACGATCTGTGGAGACATGGCCCAAAAAATAAAGGGCGATGTGTCGTTTCAGAGCTCCGACGGTTTTGCAGGCTTCATCCGTTCAGAGCAGGCGCGCATGGGAAAGTCGGGAGTGTGCTCGGACACGCTCGTGGTGGGCTACAGAGCGACCCGACCCATCATGGAGCTCGCCTGGCGCATTCTCGGCGAAAAGTCCTCCATGGCCATAGCGCGCGACGGCGATCCGGTGGAGATCCTCAAGACGGCGAGCCATCAGGATACGATTGGCCAGGCAAAGAACATTCTGGAAAAATATCGCGAAGGCAGCCCGAACGGCATTGTCGCCGTGGTTTGCCGCTACAAAACGGATGCGGATCGAGTATACGAAGATTTGAAAGCTTTCGAGCTTCCAAACCTGCGTCGGCACGAACGGGATGACTTCTCGTTCAAGCCGGGCATCGTTGTGACCAACGCCCATCAGGTCAAGGGACTCGAATTCTCGGCCGTTCTCGTCATCAACCCGAGTGCGGCGCAGTTTCGCGACGACCGTCAGGACAGAATGCTCCTCCATGTGGCAATCACCAGGGCTGCCGATCGCCTTTGGATAATCGGGCATCAGCCGATGGCGTACGATCTGGACGCGCTTTGATATTGAAGTGAAGCGTTGATTTGAGGGGAGATATTTTGGGACAAAAGGAGGGTGACCTTTATCGCGCCCACTCATTGGCGCATATGCCGGTTTTGGGTGGGCAGAGAAAAGACTTCTGTCCACCCTGCGGCGGCTAAAAGGTGAACTGGTGTATTTCTACGGCGTCTGTTGGAGACTTCCAGCCGGCAACCACAGCAACTCCGATAGCTTTGTCTCCAGGGCCGGCCCGTTGGTAAAAAGAATGGCTTTGAGTCCGATATTGGCTGCGGCGTCCACATTTTCCGGGGCGTCGTCCACAAAAACGGCTTCGGAAGGATCAACCCCGAGGCGAGCGAGCGTAATCCGATACGCCTCCGAATCCGGTTTTGCGACGCCTTCGTCTCCCGAGCAGAAAACCGCCTCGAAGAAGTGGTCGATTTCCCAATCCGCAAGCCACTCGGAGAGACCCGGAGGAGAATTGGAGCAGACCGCGAGCTTATACTTTCCCGAAAGCTTCCGTATCAAATCCAGGACGTCTCGGTTGATTCTTTCGTCGGCATAGTAGCGACGGCGAAAACTCTCGATCCGTTGGGGCGAGTCAAGTCCGAGCCGAGGTCCTATCTCCATCCAGTATTCCGAGCTTGTTTTGCCCCCGATAAGGGCTTCCCGCCAGGTCGCGCAGTCGAACATGATGGAGTTGATCGATCCCGGGGTCAGGCCTAGCTCCCGTTCGTAACTGCTGAACAACGACTCCGGCTTCTGAGCTGAAATCACGCGGCCAAAATCGAAAATAACGGCTCGAATCATAGCTGTTCCGTTTAGAAAGATGAATGGTTAAAGTGATGAGTGGCAACTTGCTGCGTATTCTTATATAAGGTTGCCGATGGCTCCGTCGATGTTTTATAGCGCGTTGATTCTCCTTCTCCAATTGAAAACGAGGTTTTTGTTATGTCTCCAAAGAGAGGCGCTATCGCCCTCATGGGATCGGGCGAGCTGACCTCGACCATGGTTGAAGTCCATAAAGAGCTTTTGAACAACCTCGGGCGAGCGCCAAACGCCGTGTTTCTCGATACGCCGGCAGGATTTCAGCTGAACGCCGACGACATCGCGCAACGAGCGATCGGCTACTTTCGAGATCGAGTCGGCCATTCGATGCAAATCGCATCTTTCAAGTCCAAGACGACGATCGGTGTTTATGAAACGGAAAAAGCCTACTCTATTTTGCGGAATGCCGATTATACCCTGATAGGCCCAGGAAGCCCGACCTACGCCGTTTCTCAGTGGCTCGAGACTCCCATCCCGGATATTCTTGCGCAGCGCATCAACGAAGGCGCGTGTCTGGTCGCCGCCAGCGCGGCGGCGCTCACCGTGGGCTGCTTCACTCTGCCGGTCTATGAAATTTACAAGGTGGGACAAGACCCTCACTGGGCTCAGGGGCTTCGCCTGCTCGATCATTTTGGATTTTCCCTTGCCGTTGTGCCTCACTGGAACAACGCAGAGGGCGGGACGCACGACACCCGTTTCTGCTATATGGGCGAACCGCGGTTGCTGACGCTCGAATCTCTCCTTCCGGCCGATGTCGGCATCCTCGGCCTTGACGAGCACACGGCCTGTCTGATGGATCTTGAAACAGGAAAAGCTCGAGTAAGGGGGATCGGCCGGGTGACGTTGAGACGCGGCGGGCGTGAAGTCTTTTTTCAATCCGGCGAGAGCTTCCCGCTGGATGCGCTCCGAGGCGAGGTCTCGAACGCAGGATGGGGGGCGCCGGAGACCGTAGCGGCTGTCGCTGGGAGCACGGTTGATGAAGAGGAAAATTCCTTCTGGAAACGGATCGAAGCCGCGGAAGAATCTTTTGAGCGTGGCATGGAAAGCGGCCGACCGGAAATTCTCGTGAGCTCTTTGCTGGAGCTTGACCGGCTCATTTGGAAGGGGCAGCAGGATCTGGAAGATCCCGAGTTCATCGCTCAGGCGCGGGAGCGGTTCCGAGAGATGGTCGTGCGCTTTGGGCTGACCCTGGAAAAAGCGCCGTCCGATCGAAAGAGCTGTCTTACGCCATTGGTCGAACCGTTGCTCCGGTTGAGGGATAGCTACCGGCGCGAGAAGCGCTGGGACGATGCGGATCTCCTGCGCCAGTGCCTCCATGAGGCGGGCCTTGATGTTGAAGACGCTCCGGAAGGCGCTCGCTGGAAGCTTTCCGCAGGCGACTTCTGACCGCTCATCAATCCAAAAAGAACAGCTCGATAAGATCGGATAAGCTCGAAATGTACGTGGGTGGAATATCAAAAGCCGAAGAATTGTGCCGGGTCAGCTTTGAAAGTCTGGAAGCTTTTACAGACCTGTGGCACAGGAGCCGGGAGGGGCTCCGGTGGACATGCCCGTTCGTGCTGCCTCCGTGGCTGAACGCCTGGTGGAGCATTTTCGGGGCCGATGAACATCAGCCTCTCCTTGCAGTGGCTCGGCAAGGCGAAGATGTAATTGGCGTAGCGCCCCTCATGGTTCGCGGCAGTACGGTGGCCTTTCTTGGCGATCCGGAGATCTGCGATTATTTCGATTTCATCCTGGTCCCCGGAAAAGAGGATCTTTTCTTTGCAACCCTCTTTTGGGGGCTCTCGGAGCAAGGCTTCAAGAGCTTTGAGCTGGGACCGCTTCGTTCGGACTCCTTCTCCGCGCGGTTCCTGAGCTCTTTTCCCTTTGCCGGAATAACTCGGGAACAGAGCCCGGAAGGAGTGCTTTTCGAGATGGAGCTTCCGGGATCTCGTGATGAGCTCCTCGCTGTTCTGAGCGGAAAAGAGCGCCATGAGCTTAGGCGCAAGCTCAGGAGGCTTTACGGAGCCGGCGCCATCCGGTTCCGCCGCGTTGATGATGCAGTAGAGGTTCCGGCGGCGATGGAAACCTTCTTCCGACTCTTCACGATGAATCGAGCTGAAAAAGCTTCGTTCATGACGGAACGTATGGCTTCCTTCTTTCGTTCGCTTGCCTTTGCTCTCGCTGAGGATGGCATGTTGAGGCTCTTTTTTCTCGAAGTGGATGAGCAGCCGGTTGCGTCGGTTTTCTGTTTCGACCACATGGGCGTTCGTTACCTTTACAACAATGGATACGACAAAGCATACAGCGATTTAAGCGTCGGCTTGATCAGTAAGGTGCTAAGCCTTGAGGCGGCGATCGACGATGGGCTCCGCTACTATAACTTTCTCAAGGGCGACGAGCCCTACAAGCGTCGGCTGGGCGGCAGGGAAGCTCTGTTGACAAGATTCAGCGCGACATTAAGTTGAATCCGCGTCTTGAAGTAAGAATTTATTCCTCCCGAGCGCGAGGAGTGCGCGATTGAAGATAGCGGCTTTGAGGATAGCGATGATCAGCATGCACTCGAGCCCCCTGGGCGAGTTGGGAGCTCGGGACACGGGAGGGATGAGCGTCTACGTCCGTGAGGTCGCCAGGAGGCTGGCCTCAAAAGGCCATTATGTCGATATCTTCACTCGGCTCCAGCACCCGAGCGCAGTGGAGATGATACAGCCGTTCGAGAATGTCCGCATCGTTCATCTGCCGGCAGGCGCTCCCGGACTTCTGCCGCATTCCGCCCTGAATTTCCATCTCGAAGAATTTTTCCAAAATCTCGAACGCTTCAGAGCTTCTGAAGAAATTGCCTACGATCTTGTGCACAGCCATTATTACCTTTCCGGGCAAATCGGATCTCTTGCCAGGAATCATTGGCGCGTTCCCCACGCGTTCATGTTCCACACACTGGGCGTCCTAAAAAACCGGATCGCCTCCTCCCCAAAGGAGCCCGGCCTCCGTATTGCCGCCGAAAAACGTCTGGCCGTCGAATGCGACCTCATTTTTGCTGCTACGGAAAGAGAGAAGCGTCAACTCGTGGAATTGTACGGGGCTTCGCCCGGGAAAATCCATGTGGTTCCCTGTGGGGTGGATACGGAGAAGTTCCAGACGGCGGAACGAAGTGAATCGAGGGCTCGGTTGGAGCTGCGCGAAGGGGAGCCGGTAATTCTTTATGTTGGTCGCTTCGATCCCATCAAGGGTGTCGACAGGCTGCTCGCCGCAGCCTCCATCCTTCGACGCGAGCTTCGCCCGAGGGTCGTTCTTGTCGGCGGCGGTGGAGAAAACGCTTCCGAAGAGCGGAAGCTTCGCGCTCTTTGCTCCGAGTTATCTTTGAACGACTGCGTCACGTTCGCCGGGCGCAAGGTCCATGATGAATTGCCGGATTATTACCGCGCTGCCGATGTCCTTGTCCTTCCCTCTCATTATGAAAGCTTCGGGCTCGTCGTTTTGGAGGCCCTGGCCTGTGGAGCCCCGGTTGTCGCCATGCGAGTGGGCGTAGTGGAAGACATCGTTCGGAGCGGAGTGAACGGCTGGGTTCTTTCGGAGAATACGCCCGAGCATCTGGCGGAAGGCGTGCGCCGCGTTCTTGACGCCAAAAAGAATCGGGGAATGTCCGCCGATTCGATTCGATCTTCGGTAAGGGACTATGACTGGGATTTCGTTGCCCGTTCAGTCGATGAAGAATACCGGGCGCTGCTTGGTTGTGAAAGCCTGGAGGAAGAGGCTTTCGCCACTCCCCGGCAGGCTCGGCATAGAAACAGATAATGAGGAGAATGAAGATGAGCGTTACTGCAGACATCATGGTCGTGGCGGCCCATCCGGACGACGCCGAATTTGGAGCTGCGGGCAGCGTGGCGCTTTGGACTCGAGAAGGAAAAAGCGTCGTGTACGTGTTGTGCACCAGTGGCGAGAAGGGAACGAGCGACAGAAGTGTGAAGCCCGAATGGCTGGCGCAGGTAAGAGAAAAGGAGCAGATTGCGGCGGCCGAGGTTTTGGGCGTTCGAGAAGTGGAATTCCTTCGTTATCCGGATCAGGGCCTGGAGGACTCGGCGGAGCTCCGAAGGGATATAGTGAGGGTCATTCGTAAGTATCGGCCCACTGTCGTCGTCACTTCGGACCCGTACCGGCGCTATATCTGGCATCGGGACCACCGGATCATCGGGCAGGTCGTCCTGGACGCCGTTTTCCCCTTCGCCAGGGATCATCTTGCCTATCCATCCCTGCTCGATGAAGGCCTAGAGCCACATAAGGTGAAAGAAATCCTTTTCTGGGCCTCCGAGGACGTCAATTACCATGTGGATATCACTCAGACTTTCGATCTAAAGCTTGCCGCGCTTCGCCGCCATGAAAGTCAGGTAAAGGAGCTGCCCATGCCGGACCCGGACAACTGGCTCAGGAACATGTGCCGCTCCATGGCCGAAAGCTCGCCCTACGAGCTTGCCGAAGCCTTTCATCGGGTGTTGATCACATCATAATCAAGAAATAGCTCTTCCTCGTTCCACCGGCCAAGGTGATTCCCTCAATTGCTCTTAGGCAGATCACAACAAATAACTTACCACAATTAGTTCAGAAACACCCACCGTCATTCCGGCAGTCTTCAAGCCGGAATCCCGTTTTTTCGCGGGGCTGGATTCCGGCTTGAAGACTGCCGGAATGACAGAACCCCTCTTCCTGGTAGGTTATTTGTTGTGATCTGCCTAAGATGATTCCCTCAATTGCTCTTACCAGCGCTCACCATCGTCCTTCCCGCATCATATTACCCCGTCATTCCCGCATGCTCCCGGCGGGAATCCAGCTCAGCGAAAACTGGATTCTCGCTAAAAACTCGCAGGAATGACGAACTGATGAGAAGTTCTTGTCATTGATTCTCCTATGGGTTACAAGCTCTCAATTATTAAATTTAATTTGCCTATGCGCCTTTGCTGTGGCGATCCTGCGCTCGCCACAGCTGGAAACGCTTAGAGCTGAAGCCGAGCTGCTGTCTCTATTCATAACAGGCGCTTCTGAGCCATGGGATCCATCCGGCGCGCAAATTAAGGCATCTTTCGTTCCAAAGGCAGTAAGACCGAAACAGATCCAAGAGGAGTTTCTATGAGGAAATTGCCGATCGTTATTCTTTCTCTGATGTGCGTTGTATCTGTCATTATGGCTATGCCGCTGCGTTCGAAGGCATGCAGGGCGCCAGTTGAGGAAGATCTTCCAACGGCATTACAGAGCTTTCCGCCAGGCGGCGGCGACTTATTTGACGAGGACTCCGGACGGCGTCTCGAGAACGCCGATATCTGCATGTTCGATAGGACGCCTGAGGAAAGGCCCGATCATCGCAGCGCTGAAGCCATGGTTGACGACCTCATGAAAGCGTCGCGCTGCGAAGCTATGTCAAAGAGCGCTCATGTCGATTCCCTGGGGCATAGACATGTGCGAAAGTCTCAGTATCATCAGGGAATTCTTGTGTCGGGCGGGGAGCTTGTCGTTCACTATGATGAGAATGACCGGGTTTATCACATAACAGGCAAATACGCGCCGGATCTTAGTGTCGCTCCCATCCCCACGCTTGGCGAGGAGGATGCTCTGCAGATTGGTCTCAATGATATGAGCGGGAAGAGCGATCTTAGGGTCTCGGAAAAGCCCTCGCTTGTTATCTTCCGAAAAAAACTTGCTTTCCGCTATATTCTTTCCCATGATGGCCAGACTCCGGGTCGCTGGCAATACTATGTGGACGCCCATGACGGAACTGTTCTTAGGCGCTTCAACGCCTTGAACTACCTGTCGCCGCTTAATAAAGGGGTAAGCCGGAATCTTTCCGGCTACCGGCTGGAAGGCGAAGACGGGTCTTTGGTGAAAATCGTCGGCTTCCAGAATCCCAGAGGGATCTATTTCATGTACAATCATGATGAGAAATGGCGACTCTATGATAAACGGGCAGGGAGGTGGGAGCGGCAAGCTAAGCCCGACTGGGGCGCCAAAGATCGCGCGGCCGTCTCCTGCGCCTATAATTTCGGCCTTGTTCAGAGTTGGGTCAGGGATTTCCTCGGAAGAGACAGTTATGACGATTTGGGCGGTTTCGCTCACAGCAACATTCATGTTGGAAGGAAGTATAGCAATGCATACTGGGATGGAGAGAATTTCAACTTCGGAGATGGCGATGGCGTTGAGACCTCTCCACTCACCTCTCTTGACATCGTCGCTCACGAGTATGGACACGCCCTCACTCAGTACACATCCAACCTCGATTATATAGACGAATCCGGAGCGCTCAACGAATCTTACTCCGACATAATGGCTTGCGCAATCGAGTGGACCCATCAACCCGTCAGCTACGAGGGCTCCCCCGGTCATTCGGACTGGATGGTCGGGGAAGACTCATCCCTGGGCGGAGCGGCGTTTCGTGACCTGAGAGATCCAAAGCGATACGGTCAACCCTCCTATTACAAGGGAGAGCATTGGCATTTTGGAATGGACGACAATGGTGGAGTACACACAAACAGCGGCGTGCAGAACTTTGCTTTCTATCTGCTGGCCCAGGGTGGCAACGGTTCTAATGAAGGCCATTCTTACAATATTAGCGGGCTCGGAACGGATGCTGCGGCTCGAATCGCCATGAGGGCCAATATGGTCTATCTTACCCCTACATCCGGGTATCATGATTCCAGGCAGGCCTGGCTCAATGCGGCGAGAGATCTCGGCTATCCCACCAAAACCGTCGCCGCTGTCTGGACTGCGGTCGGAGTGAATTAGCCGATAGATTTCCTCGACTTCCGGTTAGCAATCTCACGGTGAGTCATCGTTATAGTCTGCGGGCCAGTCCCTTCCCCACGGAAAGAAGCGCGATGGAATTGATGAGCCCATTCCATCGCGCTTCAGGATTCCAATACTTTTTCAGGCTTGTCAACAGATTAACCGTGAGACTCTACTTTGTCCCGAACGTCACGGACAGATTACATCGTTGTAAAGGGCGTCATGAACGCCATAGCAGTAGAAGGTATCCGATCCGCTCGATTCTATGGAGCCTATCTGGCTAAAGCCTATCTTGATCGTATGGCCTCCAAGGCTCTTAATGTCTTCTATGGTTGAATATCTGATTTCGACCGATCCAGACGCGCCGCTTCCCATGAGAACGCCATATGCCGAGGCGCCTCCAGCCGTTGCTGTCACCTTTGTTATCTTAGGAGATGAACCGTTGTAATTTGCAATGCCACAAGCCGATACGCTCCCCGCCTGCGCCTTGACGGAAACATTGCTGATCTTGGGGGAAGCTGAATTGTTGTAGATAGCCGTGGCATAAGCATTGCCACCCAGGTTTTTCACTGTCAGAGAGCGCAATTCCGCATTGTTGGCTCCGATTACAGCGCCGGTTGACTCCTGGGCGCTGCCGACCCCGGTGATAATTGTGACCGTTTCACCCGAGCCCTCTATATCGACAAACGACTTCATCGTGAGAGGAGTTGTTCCCACATCGTAAATTCCGGGCTCGATCTTCAGAAGATAGGGATTGTCCTCTCCAGCATCCGAGATAGCGGCCAAGGCGTTCAAAAGAGCGCTGCCATTTTCTGTGGGGCTACCCAGAGGAGAGACAAATACTGTCCGCTCAAAAGCAACTCCCGGCAATCCTTGCGGACCGGGAGGACCCTGCGGCCCCGCTGGACCCTGCGGACCGGTTGAACCTTGTGGACCAGTTGGTCCCTGCGGGCCGGCGGGACCCTGTGGTCCAGTTGGACCGACAGGACCTTGCGGTCCAACTGGACCCTGTGGTCCTGCCGGTCCCGCAGGTCCTGCGGGACCCTGCGGCCCAGCGGGGCCGGCAGGACCACTAATGAATTGCAGCTCAGTCTTGAGCAGGGTGACAAGCGAAGGAACCAGAAGCGGCGGTAGATCACTCAGGAGTTGAAGCCTGAGGTCAAGAAGGGCAATCTTGATCTGAAGATCAAGGTCAAGCCCTATTTCAGCCTTGAGCAAAGGAAGAAGCGAGGGCAGGAGAAGCGGCGAAAGGTCGGCAAGCACAGCGGCTTTAAGGCTCGGCAGGAGAAGCGGCGGCAGATCGGAAACCAGGGAGGCTTTAAGGCTGGGCAGGAGCAGCGGTTGCAGGTCGGAAGCCAAGGAGGCTTGAATGTTGGGCGGCAGGGATCCTCCGATGACATTTTTTAGCGATATGCGAACCTCGTTCACTCTGCATGGAACGAGAGGTTTAACCAGCCGGATAACCCCCCGTCTGTTGACGCATCCAAAAATGTCGCTCAATGAGTCCTCATCTTGAGCGATGGAAGGAACGGCGGTGGCGAACAGAGCAGACATAATCACTGCTAGAAAGACTGAAATGACTTTCATCCCCATCTCCTCGTACACAATAATAATTGATTGATGCCAACCCCCGATCGGTTATGCGCCTCCGTAGCTCTGCATATCAGAGGGGCAAAGATCTTACGGGCTTAATCTATTGCGGCGAGGAATTTTCATAAATGGGGCATCTTACCCATTTATATGAGAGATAGTGAGTATTTTTTGTTTGGAGCTGTACATGGAATTATGTAGGTATGCTATAAGGCATAAGTCTGGCAATGGCGTATAAATCAAACCCTTCCCTTTGCCCTTATTTGTAAAGGTATTGTCTTTAGAAACCCGCTGTGCTAGCTTCGCGTGCTGCTTATTTGGGGACCAGATGGGGAGCAGACCCGGATTATATCCCTCGAAAGACAATCAGAATGGAGATTTATGAGCATCAAATCAGGTTCGGCCACTTTCACGCGTTTCTATATTTCGGATGACCCGGTAACAGAAGACTTCTGGAGCTATGTGGATGAAAAACTGCAGGCCGGAGCGTTCAAGGGAATCGAGGACGGAGAGGAACAAGCGGTGGGATTCGCTTCCTGGGAAGATTATTTCGATTCCGCCATTCCCTACGGCTCCTATCACAAGGGGGAATACGCCGCATTCCATTTCCGCACGGATCAAAGGAAGGTTCCCTCAGCAGTCTTGAAGCAATATGTGAGAGAAGCCGTTCAAAAGTATCGCAGCGAGCATGAAGACAGGGCGCCTTCAAGAGGGGAGAGAAAAGAGATCCAGGAAAACATTCAAAAAGCGCTTCTTAGCCGGGCGTTTACCCAGCCCTCGGCTTGCGAGGTGGTCTGGAACACGGAAAAAAAGTGGATGCTCTTGGGAGCTACCAGCGAAAAAACCATAGAATTGTTCCTCGAGTATTTTGAAAAGCACTTCAAATTATATCCCCTTCCTCTTTTCCATGCCCATTGGGCGGAAAGACTCATTCCTTTAAATGAGCATCAAAAACAAGCGTTGAATTCCCTCATTTCGATCCAGTCTCCTGAAGCCATGGAGGAGGGGCGGTTCCTTGGCCGCGAATTCATGACATGGCTTTGGTATTTCACGGAAAATGGAAAGGGAGTCATTCAGTTTGGGGAAAACCGGGAAGCGGAAGCGCATCTCGGAGAACGTCTGATGCTCACACTCCCCAATGACGGAAAGGAGCGGATTGTCTGCACGACGCAGGATACGGCGCTGATCGAAGCCCGGTCTGCTTTGCAGCAGGGAAAACAGGTTCAAGAAATACAGCTTCTCTTTAGAGTCGCAGACGATGAGTACCTTCTCACCCTGGATAGCGCCCTTTGGGCGGTAAAAGGCGTCAGGATGCCTAAACAACTGACGGATCAGGATGAAGAGGATGCCGACGGACAGTTCCTCGAGAGAATGTATTTTCTGGAGGAGATTTCGGCTATCCTCAACGCCTTGTATGCGAGGTTTCTCTCAGAGAGGCTGAGCCAGGAATGGGAGACGAGCGTCTTGCCCGCCATGAAGCAGTGGATCGAGGGAAAGCGAGAAAGCTAGCCGCCTGTCAGAGAGCCTATTTTTCTGCATCACGTCATTTCCGCGAAGGCGGGAATCCGGTTTTTAAAGCGCTTCTGGACCCCGGCTTTCGCCGGGGCGACGGTGAGCTCACAGGCGCTGCTAGTGGGCCGTCAACACCGTCTCTTCCGGTGGAAGCGGGCCCCCTCTCCCTCAGGGAGAGGGTCGGGGTGAGGGAAGTATTCTTTAGAAATTGAGGGAAGTATTCTTTTAAAAGAGGATTTCCCCTGCCCTCTCCCTGAGGGAGAGGGAAAAGACTGCTGCCTAAACATTCAAAGTTGACGGTCCACTAGCCCCTGTGGGTATGTGTGTATCATTGTCAGGCCATCCACCCCTGGAGGAGTCCCTCAGCTACTTGTAGTTGAGGTGTGAAATCCCGAAAGTGAGAAACCATGCGGCGTCTCTGCCCTCTGTGACATAGTCCGGAACCCAGTATGGGTCCTTGGAGCCATGAAGGAGCAGAAGGCTTCCGATGTAGTCTGTGACGTGTCCGGTTTGGGTGGCGGGGGGATTGTCCATGGTGAAGGCCCAGTTGTCCGATACTGTGGTCGACGAAGACCATCCTATGGAGAACTCGCCCTCGACCCCGCCCGTCACGATATTGGGAATCCTTCCGCCGACTTTGGCCGTGGCGTACAGGCCGAGCATGGAGGAGCTGAACGCCGATTTGCTGAATATGGCCGTGGCCGGGGTGTTCCCCATCCAGCTGGCGCCGGCCGATTCTTTTGCATAACCGCCCACGGGCGGGTTGTAGCTGGCAAGCTGTCCCACCGTGTGCCGTGGCATGCGGTTGTCGCTGGAAGGGGCCACAGGGATTTGGATGAGGCTCGAGTTGATTACCTCGAGAACAATAATGGGTGGAACCGAGGGGATCTTCTTGTTGTCGCGGTAGGTTTCGAACCGCTTGGCCAATGTGACCGGCACCGAATGGATCGCGGACACCATCCCGGCATCGTAGTTCGGTTTGTAGGTGTAAATGGTCGTTGTGGTCTTCTCGTACCGCGTGCTGTAAGCGCCCTGCACGCCGGCGTGAATGTCGAGGTTGAGATAGCAGTTTTCACCCGAGGTGAAAAATATCCCTGCTTTCCATGAAAGGCTCATCTCGTCGGTGGTGGCGTGAGAATGGGTGAAGGTGAAGCTGCTGTTGTTTTCCTCCTTGGCCTTGCCGTTGAGAGCGCAGGGCACAGGCGCATCCACCACGCCCACCAGAGGGCAGGCTTTGATTAGCTCATTGCGAGCCGCTTCGGCCTCGTCGCCTTCGAGCGCCATATATTCGGAAACATTGAGCCAGTTCCTTTCATCCTCCCCTGCAAAACGGAGCTCCCCGAGATAACGCTCCTGTCTCGCGTAGACATTCTCACTGTCGAACCAAAAATACCAGAGGTCCAAAGATAGCCCCTGCCCCTTGGCGGGATCGTTCTTGTAGGCGGAATAGCAGGGCATGGCGGTGGGACCCCGGAAGGTCTTGGTGGAGGTGCGATAGTTGTCGATCCATCGCCCGAGATCGTCCGCATAGATGGCGATGTGGAGATAATCGTCACGGTCTTGCCAGAGGAGGGCCACATAGCCCTGACCCAGGGATCGAAGCCAGGGAGCGCCCTTGTTGTCCCCCATGACCACGGTGGAGTTGCGCGAAGACTTGGTGGGATCCTTGGAAACGGTTACGTGTACGTCATTTCCCACTTGGCGCGCCAGCATGACGAGGCCGTTTGAGTTCATGACAATGGACGGATCGTTGCTGGTGGCCGTCATGGGTCCATTGGTCTCCTCCATCACCATGTATTGGGCAGAAGACCAGGTTATTCCCTGATCCTTGCTGGTGATGTAGACGATCTGGCCGCCATCCTGCCTGTAGTAGATGTAGAGCGTCTTGTCCTGAGGTCTGTAGAGGACATTGGGCCTGGAGCCGTTGGGAGAAATGGAAGGCTTGATGCGCTTGAGAGAAGCCCAGACAGGCTTGGGAACCGTTACGTCCTCTGTCCAGGTATACTCGAACTCGGCGCCGTCCGTGGTGGTCCAGAAGACATACAAGCGATCCCCCAGGACCACGGGAAAGATCACATTGTTTGTCCGTGGGTCCTTGCCGTCTTTATCGACAATGTAGCCGGTATTGCCATATCCAGCCGGATGATCGCTAAAATCGAAAAATATCCCCGCGCTGTCGTCGTAGCCCGGAAAGAAGCGGCAGACCTTGCCCCCGAACATGACGCCGGTTCCGGTCGTGCGGAAGCTCCCCTTCTGACGGTAATCCCAGTCGATGCCGTCTGTATCGACATTGAAGAATCCCTCGGAAAGCAGGTCCCCCTCCCGCGTGCGGAGCAACACGTTGTAAAGCCCTGCGTTGCATGAGGGGACTTTGATGCGCACCCTCCTGGGCGACCACTTGAGAACGCGGCATGGAAGCAGCTCGGCGTCCTTCAAGCTATCCCCGCTATTCGGCGCCAGGAAGACTTTTCCCTTCTTTTTGGGAAGGTTTATTCCATGGATATCGAAGATCTGTCCCGGGACGATATTCACGGCTCCGCTGGTGATGAGGTAGGGGGCAACTACTTCGAAGGCCTGCTCCAGAATGATGGGAAGCGACCCTCGTGGATAGACGGCTACATCGTAGAAGCCCGACTCCAAATCGGCTGTTATCTCGGCGACAATGGCATGCTCGCTCCATGAATTGACGCGACACTTACGCTCGCCAATACGGACCGAACCCGGATTCTTTTTGAAGCCGCCTTCGGGATCGGAAATAGTGAAAACGGTTTTGTGTCCTCCACTGCTTGGAAATATGGATATGGATGAAACGGATTCGGCAAGGCCAACCTCCGCCCGGACAGCACCCGATAGTCCCAGGATTATCCCCACCGCCACCCACAAAACGAATGCTCTGGCAGTCTTTATCACGTTTCCTCCTCTCAATGCCCTACAGATAATGATCCAACAACATTCCGAATGCGTTAAGTCGCGCCGGCTCCGGCCTGCCCCCGCAGAAGGTCGGCACAAATTATTCAAACTACGTGCCAGATAATGAGGCAGAGAGGGATTGAACAGCAGTTGTGATTTTGGGCTCATGATCCGGGTAGGTGGGCAGAGTTTTTTTCTGCCCACCACAAAGACTGGCTGCCAGCATCAATCGGGTGGGTGCAAAAGACGCGCCCACCCGACAGCGCCTTTCGCCCTGGCCAAAATGAGAATTTCTGGAGATTGAGGGAATCCAATCTTTGCATCAAACCTTGTGAGGCAAAGGTGTAAAAGAGATTGTATGAGGAGATGAGCGCAATTGCAGGATGGTTCAAAAAACTTGAGCACAGAGCTTGCGTGGAGTCAATTCCTTGACTTATTTCTGGGCTCTCTCTGGCGAAGGCTGGTCTTTTAGGCAGCGTAGGCATAGTCAAGGCCGGGTTTGGCTCCTTTGAAAGACGAACCCGGCAGAGACATTGACCTATGACCCCGAGAGCAAACGAAAGATTTGTTGGCGCGCCTAAGGGTTGGGGTGTCCCGTTCGCCCTGAGCGAAGTAAGCCCCGCTTTCGGCGTGGCAAGGTGTTCGATAAGAAACAGCTGGAAGTCCATCGGAGCTCTTTGGCCTCTTGTCGATGGCTCGGAATGCAGCATAAGTCATTGATTTTACTTATCCAAAAAAGCTGTTTCTTGAGAGGTATCGAAGGGCGAACATCCCCGATCATGCTTCGATACCTTAGCACGATCGGGTGCGTATCCCAACCCTTATGCGCGCCAACAAAGATTTCGGCTGTAGGCTTTAGGCGCGCTCAAAGCAAATCTAATTCACAGTCGGCGAGGTAATTTCTCTAATGCAGAAGCCTTTGGTTGACGATCTACCCAGTGACCTTTCAATGGTTTCATTCATAAAGAGGGGATCTCTGCCTTTTGCGTGACACGGAAGCGCATGCTGAAGGGACATCCGGGAATCAGGAATATGGCTCTGTAGCCGCAAGGGAGAGCAGGATCGAATCGGGATGCGCCGTCAAGATGTTGGATCGCTAAATTCCTATTATCATGAGTAGAAATGGCTGAGATCGCGCCGTCAACAGAAGAACGTCGACCGATATCGTGAATATAGAAAGTTGAATGCACCCATAAGAAGAAGGTGAGGTTAAGACAGTCTTATGAAGAATCTCTCAATCGCTGCCCGGATCATTTTGATATGCACCATTCCCCTGTTGGCCTTCGCTACAATGGGCGTGATAAGTGTGATTCAACAAAACGATGAACGTCGGCTGATAGTTGAAATGCAACGGAACATCCGCTTGTTTTCTTCGACTTCTCAGTTCATTGCGCATTTGCAGCGGGAGCGTGGTCGGACGGCTCTATTTCATTCGAATGGAGCCAGTGTTGGTGAGATAACAGAATTGAGAAAGCAAACGGATGATGCCTTGCGATCCTGGCAGGAAGCTTTAAAAGGAAGCAGTCTGTCCAAAGGGCAAAGCGAGGCTGCGGCGGTTCCCGGTAATGTGGCCGGCATCAGAAAAGGACACGAGCAGGCTAGCTTGGAGCGGCGCGCACAAGCCATTCAAGAGTATTCGTCTGTAGTGGGCAGCCTGTTTGCTCTTCTTTCCGATATCGCAAATGGAAAAACAACAAGGGGCTTCGGAAAAGAGCTGACTACCATGTTGCTTTTGGAAACAGCCAAAGAAAAAGCAGGACTACTGCGCGCCAACGTCTCCAGTCTTCTGGTTCGCAATACCGCTCTCAATCAGAACGAACTGGCGCTCATAGTCAATCTCAAGTCAGGTATCGATATTTCTTTGAATTCACCGGCGCTTGTTCTTTCTAAAGAAGCAAAGGACCGACTGGCGGCATTCCAAAAGAGCGCGGAGTGGTTGGAAGTGGACCGGATCTTCCAGCAAGTGGTGTTTCGTTCAAGCCAGGGCGACTACGGAATAAAGGCCGACGATTTCTGGAAGCCTGTTTCCCGTCAGGTCGATGACTTGGGGGAACTGGTGCAAAAGAGCCTGGGTTCTATGGAGTCGAGGTTGCAGACCATCGTCGGGGAGGTGAATCGGAGTGTTTTGCAACTAATTCTCGTCATGGTCGCGGCGATGGGCTTCACGATCTTTCTGACTCTGGGAACGTCCTTTTACATCATCCGTGGCCTCCGAAAGGTGGTGGCGTCCATGCATGATATTGCCGAGGGGGAAGGGGATCTGACCAAACGGTTGGAGGCGCGGCGCGGTGACGAGATCGGTCGGATTGCCTCGTCATTCAATACATTTGCAGAAAAGATTCAGAGTCTCATTCGAGAGATCGCCGGTAATGCGGAGATTCTGGGCTCTTCGTCCGCCGAGCTTTCAGCGATCTCCGGTCAAATGGCCGTTGGGAGCAGGGACATATCGGAGAAAGCGTATACTGTAGCCTCCGCTTCGGAGGAGTCCAGCGCCAACACCGCCTCTGTGGCTGCAAGCATGGAGCAGGCGACTGCAAACCTGGCCTCTGTGGCAAGCGCCACCGAGGAGATGAGCGCAACTATAGGAGAGATAGCCTCGAATTCCGAGAAGGCTCGGGCCATCAGTAGCGAAGCGGTGCATCAAACGCAATCGGTTTCAGAGGTGATGAGGGAACTGGGAAGGGCAGCCAGGGAGATCGGACAGGTAACGGAGACCATCACCAGCATCTCTGCCCAGACAAACCTCCTTGCTCTCAACGCCACTATAGAATCTGCAAGGGCGGGCGCCGCGGGAAAAGGTTTTGCGGTAGTGGCCAATGAAATCAAGGAGCTTGCCCGGCAAACCACATCAGCTACGGAAGACATCAAGGGAAAGATTGCATCCATTCAGGCCTCAACCGGAGGCGCCATGGAAGACATTGAGAAGATAAGCGATGTCATAAGGCAGCTGGGAGATATAGTCTCAACCATTGCTGCAGCCATAGAAGAGCAGTCGGTGGTGACCAGGGATGTGGCGTCCAATATTGCCCAGGCTTCCATGGGGGTGCAAGACTCCAACGAAAGGGTGGCTCAGACGGCGACCGTATCACAGGAAATCTCTCGAGATATAGCCCGGGTCAACACCACAATCAGCGAAATCAGCCGTAGCGGCGAGCAGGTCCAGTCCAGCTCCATGGAGCTCTCCACTTTAGCCGGGCAGCTCAAGGAATTGGTGGGACGTTTCAAAGTATAATTGGATAGCTGCAAGGCGGCGTCATTTGTAAAACGTAAATATCCATGGCAAGGATCTTTTTGACTCCTCAGGCAATCCATAGGGCTACTCTATGCACACATCTTTGCCGATGTAACATAGCAGCCGAGTTAGGGGATGGCGCGGGCGACGAGTTGCCCGGGCTGCCCCGGATCCGTAAGATCCCGTACTACTCTATATCTCACGAGATGTGCGCATAGAGTAGGGGGACGCGCTCCTGCACCAGCAGTTCTCATTTTGCGCTCGTGACCCAGGTAGGCGACTTGGGAACCGCCGGCTCCAGGGTAGCCGCAAAGCTCTCCAAGGATGCCTTCAGGAGGGTCTGGGACAACACAGACGATGCCGACTATGATCGACTCTGAGTTTGGGGATGACCCGAGAAGGCTTTCTTCCTCAAAAACCAAAATGAGAACTGCTGAATGAGAGCTTTTTCAACTTGACAGCAACCCAGCCCTGTGAGAGCAGAAATCAATTAACAACAGCGATCTCAATCGAAGGGCGGGGAGGTGAAGCAATGCCTACGGGAGCATGTGGAGTCAACTGCGATGTCTGCAAGCTGAAGCTCATGGAGATTTGTTCGAGCTGTGGTCCGGGTAAGAGCGTCCAGGCTCAGAAAAAGCTGGAGGCGCAAAAAAGGCTGCTGGGAGAGCCCTGCCCCATACTGGCATGCGCGGCGCTGAACAAATTGGACTATTGTCTGAGGGACTGCAGCGCCTTTCCCTGCGAGAATTTTTCTTCCGGTCCCTATCCTTTCAGCCAGGGCTTCCTTGTCATGCAGGAAAGGCGACGCAAGCAAACGCCCCCGGCTTTGACCCACAACAAGACTCTTCTCAACGTTCCAGAAGAATACTGGACGAGCCTCAGGGAAAAGGATGTTCAAGCCATCTGCAATTTTACCCTGGCTCAAGCGGACGGATCGGGAGGATTGATCTTGCGCTCGCTTGGGGAAGACGTGCGGCTCGACCTGGATGAGCGCCGACTCATGCGCCGGGGCGAGAGTGGCTGGGAGCAATCGGACGACCAGCTCCTGGAGCTTCTTGCGCTCTTGTACCTCAACAACGTAAACGCCCTGTATCCGCTTGGAAAAGACATGGTCGGCCCGCAGGACCTCAAGGAGGCTCACTACTTCAAAGGGCGTCACAGCCTGGACTTGGATCCTTTGCAGGAGAGGTATGGAAATGATTTGAAAGGATTCAAGGCTGCGGCCGAGCATCTGGAAGGACAGGCCATGGACATGGCGGACGCCGCCTACCGCTTGCTCCCCTTTCCGAGGGTTCCGCTTTATTACCTGCTTTGGGAAGGCGATGAAGAATTTCGACCCAAGCTGTCCGTGCTCTTCGATCGGTCCATCGAGCAGTTTTTCTCGGCTTCAGCCATCTGGTCCCTGGTGAGCCTGGCTTCCAGAGTATTGCTCAAAGGCCCTTGAGAGTTGCCGGGGATCTGGGCGGAAATTTCGGTCGGTCCTTTTTCGGGCTCCGTTTGGGATCGGTCGCACGGTGCGCTGTCAAATCATTTGCCTCCCAACCGGCTCTGCATTAATCTGGATCTCTGTTTGAGCGGTTTGGGGAGGCAGTCGCACGGGCAAATGGCTCGGCAATGAAACGGGCGTTGACAGAAGGGACTTACGCAAGCCATGGCAAAGATCCAACTCGGGGGAATCAAAATTCTGGAAGGGCAGTCTTATATCGAGTTTTCTTCCGACAAGGCCGAGGACGCCCTGATGCGCGTCAGTCGTCGTCTTGGCTCGGAAAAAATAAACCTTAGCCAGGTGACCTTCATAGCCGACGACGGAAGAGGGCGTTCTTCAAACGCCTTATGCGCCGAGAGCGCGAAGAGCTTCGCTGCGCGCTTTCTGCTCAATAGCAATCTCGGCAGTGAGTCTCCATCTCTGCCCGATATCACCATTCTGTCCATTTTTCCGCATGATCGCAGACCCCTCGTGATCGGGACGCTTTTCGAGCTCATGGCCCGAGAGGATATGCATCCTCTCGGAATCGCAAGCTCTCCTTCCGCCATGTCGGTCGTGGTTCCGGCGGAGGATACGAAGAGGGCCATCGAGGCCATATTCAGCGTCTTCGAGTTTCCTTCTTATCGTTCTCCCCTCGAGTGGCAAGCGGCCTATGTGGGTAAAGAAGAGCTCTTCAAAAATGTCGTCGGCTCTTACGAGGAGCAGACTCTCACAGTGTACGCCGTTCTGGACCAGCCGGAGCTCGACCTCTGGAGCATGACTCTGGATCGGACGGGAATGAAGCGGTTGGGGGCGGCGCTCAACGAGATCGATGGTCTGGGAGCGAAAGTTCCTTTCATCGTCGCCCATTGCGAGCGTCCCCGGGAAGCGGTCATCTGTTTCTGCCTTGCGCGCTCTTACCGCCAGGACGCGGAAAGGATCTTCGATGCGCATGCGCCGCAGACTGCGCGCTCGTTGTGCGAGGCAGCGGGCATATTTTTCCACGGTCCGCATTTCGGGGATCGATACCGAATTGCAGGCGTCCTGACCGGCTGTCTGCAAGCCGAAGGGATACGCCCCCTGGCTTTGAGCTGCGCCGTTCATTCTATTTCGGTCATCCTCGAGGCTCAGGATCTGAGCCGTGGATTACAGGCCATCAAGTCGAATTTCCTGGTGCCGAAAGGGAACGGCTGATGGATGATTTGGGCTCCCTTTGTGAGAACTCTGGAGAATCGAATTATTCGACCAGGAATTCCTGATCCCTTGATTGTTTGGTCTTGCCCGTCCTCCCGCCCTGAATCAACTCCTTGGCGGCCGATGCTTTCCCGCTGCTGTCTTTCGGAAACCTAGTGGACCGTAAACTCTGAATTTTCAGGTTGCGGTTTTCCCCTCTCCCTCAGGGAGAGGGCAGGGTGAGGGGAGTTCCTCTTTATAAAAGAATACTTCCCTCACCCCGACCCTCTCCCTGAGGGAGAGGGGGCCTGCTCCCACCGGAAGAGACGATGTTGACAAGCCACTAACATCCCCTGATGAACGGGGCGCTTTTTTTCTATCGTAAACGGCCTGGATTTTGAAAGAAAAGAATCGTGCCAAATTTGGGGCTAACATAATATCAGGAGGATAGATCCGGTATGTCCATTCGCGTTGCTCTCCATCACAAGACCTTGTACAGCTACGATCGTCCCGTTTCGCTCTCTCCTCATGTCTTCAGGCTGCGCCCTGCTGCGCATTCCCGAACGCCCATCGAATCCTATTCTCTCAAAATCCTCCCGCAAAAGCATTTCATCAACTGGCAGCAGGATCCCTTCGGAAACTTCCTGGCAAGAGTGGTCTTTCCAGAAAAGACGGTGGAGCTTTGCGTGGAAGTGGATCTCATCGCAAACATGACCGTTTTCAATCCTTTCGATTTTTTCGTGGAAGAGTATGCCGTCGAGGCGTCCTTCGAATACGAGGCGCAGTTGCGAAAGGAGCTGACGCCGTATTTGGAAATCTCAGAAAATGGAGAGCTGCTTTCTTCCTGGCTCGAGGATGTGGAGAGAGAGGGAAAGAACACGGTGGATTTTCTGGTCGAGCTCAACCAGAGGCTCTTCAGGGACATTCAGTACTCCGTTCGCATGGAGCCCGGCGTTCAAACCTGCGCAGAAACTCTTGGCAAGCGGGTGGGATCCTGCCGGGATTCGGCCTGGCTTCTGACACAGATTCTGCGACATCTGGGCTATGCGGCGCGGTTTGTTTCCGGGTATTTGATCCAGCTGACGGCGGATGTGAAATCTCTGGACGGTCCTTCCGGCCCCGAGCAGGACTTCACGGATCTGCACGCCTGGACCGAAGCATACGTTCCCGGAGCGGGGTGGATCGGACTCGACCCGACTTCCGGGCTCTTTGCAGGAGAGGGCCATATTCCTCTGGCCTGCACGCCCGATCCGTCGAGCGCTGCGCCCATTACCGGATACTGCGACCCTTGCGAGACCGAATTCTTTTTCGAGAACGCCATCGAGCGCATTCATGAAGACCCGCGGGTGACCAGGCCCTACAGCGACAGTCAATGGGCTGCCGTGCAAGAGCTCGGTCGACGCGTGGATGAACGGTTGCGAGACCGCGATGTGCGTCTTACGATGGGCGGAGAGCCGACCTTTATCGGAATAGACCATGTGGACGCCCCCGAGTGGAGCTTCGTGGCCGATGGGGAGGACAAGCGCCGCCGAGCGGGAGACCTTATCAAGCGGCTTCGAAAGACATTCGCCCCAGGGGGAATGCTTCATTACGGACAGGGCAAATGGTACCCCGGCGAGCCTCTCCCACGTTGGCAGCTTGCCTGCTACTGGAGAAAAGACGGCATTCCGGTGTGGCGCAAAGAGAGTCTTTTGGCCGAGGAAGGCGGGCTGCGCGCCTACGATTCCGAGATAGCGCGACGTTTCTGCCTGCGCCTGGCGGAAGCGTTGTCGGTGTCGCACGACTACGTCATACCGGGGTATGAAGATGCGTTTTACCATCTTTGGCTCGAAGGCAATATCCCGGACAATATCGACCCCATGAAATTCGATCTCGATGACCCGTTGGAGCGGCGTCAATTGGCTCAAGCTCTCTCTCGAGGCCTTAACACTCCGACCGGCTACGCGCTTCCCCTTCGTCGGGATGAGCTTCGGGGCGGATGGATAAGCGGGTTATGGAGATTTCGACGCGGGCGCATGTTCCTGGCTCCCGGCAATTCTCCGATGGGGCTGCGGCTTCCCCTGCAATCCCTTCCCTGGGTGGCTCCGGAAAAACGCATTCAGCCTTTCGAGCGCTCTTCATTCGATCCTCTGCCGTCCCTGCCTGATACTTTCGGGCCATCCGGCATCCCCGTTCCCGCGATGCAGAATCCCGGCTCCGAGACCGGCGATGAGCACAGGCTGATCCCTTTAGGCGATGCAGAAGCAGAGGAGGAGGCTCTGATTCCCCATAGCGCTCTTTGCGTGGAGGCGAGAGAAGGCGGCCTTTTCGTTTTCATGCCGCCGGTTTCTGCCCTCGAGGACTATCTCATGCTGGTGAGCGCACTGGAAGAGACGGCGTCAGAGCTAGACGTTTCGCTCTTCATCGAAGGCTACGAGCCGCCTCGGGACTCGAGGCTTCAAAGACTCTCCGTAAGCCCGGACCCGGGCGTCCTGGAAGTCAACATCCACCCGGCGGAAAGCTGGGAGGAACTGGTCTCCAACACCGAGCGCCTGTACGAAGACGCCCGGCTGTCACGGCTGGGGACGGAGAAATTTCTGCTCGACGGCCGCCATACGGGAACCGGCGGAGGAAATCATGTGACGCTAGGGGGATCGACTCCATCGGACAGCCCGCTGCTGCGCCGCCCCGATCTGCTGCGGAGCCTCGTTTCCTATTGGCAGCACCATCCCGGGCTTTCGTACCTATTTTCGGGCATGTTCATCGGTCCCACCAGCCAGGCGCCCCGCGTGGACGAGGCGCGTTCAGAACTTCCTTATGAATTGGAGATCGCCTTCGAGCAGATACCCGAGGATGGGGACGCGCCTCCCTGGCTGGTGGATCGCATCTTTCGAAACCTTCTCGTTGACAGCACCGGCAATACTCACCGGGCGGAGTTCTGCATCGACAAGCTCTATTCGCCCGATTCCCTATCGGGCCGGCAGGGGCTTCTCGAGATGCGCGCCTTCGACATGCCCCCGCATGCGCGCATGAGCTGCGTTCAGATGCTCCTCATACGCTCTCTTCTGGCATGGTTTTGGGACCAGCCCTATCGACATAGGCTTGTCCGGTGGGGGACGGAGCTCCACGACCGCTTCATGCTTCCGCACTATATCTATATGGATATGAAGGATGTGACGGAGGATTTGGTTAGGGCCGGGCTTCCTTTCAAGCTGGAGTGGCTCGACCCCTTCTTCGAATTTCGCTTTCCCCACTACGGGACGGTGAGCTTCCGGGACATCCAGCTGGAATTGCGCATGGCGCTGGAGCCATGGCACGTATTGGGCGAGGAAGTCACCAGGGCGGGGACCGCCCGTTTCGTGGATTCCTCTGTGGAGCGTTTGCAGGTGAGGGTCACCGGACTCACGCAGTCGCGCTACGTGGCGGCCTGCTCCGGACGAAGGCTTCCGCTTCGCAGCACGGGCGTCCACGGGGAATACGTCTGCGGGGTCCGCTATCGCGCCTGGCAGCCGCCATCCGCCTTGCACCCCACCATCGGCGTCCATTCGCCTCTCATTTGTGATATCATAGATCTTTGGAATGGGCGGTCGATCGGGGGCTGCACATATCATGTCGCCCACCCGGGCGGCAGAAGCTATGACACGCTTCCGGTCAACGCTTATGAAGCGGAAGCTCGGCGCATAAGTCGTTTCTGGGACCATGGCCATACGGGCGGCTCGATTCTAACGCCTCCGGAATCGCCCTCCCTGGGCCGTTTCGTTCCCAGAGGGGAATCCGGTGAGGCCATGGAGCCTCCGCCGGAAGAGATCAATGCCGAGTACCCCTACACTCTCGATTTGCGCCGAAAGGACGCCCGATAGATCAGAACGCGCCTATGAGCCTAGATCAAAATGCAACCAAACCGATTCCAGCCGTTGGAGCGCTCAATTGCCGGAGCAGCTATCTTCCCTCCGCCGGCGCCTACGATGAAATGTGGCGTCCGAACGGCTCCATACGGCCGCATTGGCAGCGGTTCTTCGATGCTCTCTGTGGACTGAGCCCGGAGGATCTCCAGCGGCGCCACGGCGAGGTTTTTCTTTTTTTGCGCGAAAACGGCTCCACCTACAACATCCACGGCGAGGATAACAACGGGCATTGGGCGGAGCGGCTGGACCCCATCCCTTATATTCTTTCCCAGGAGGACTGGCGCAGCATCGAGGCGGCCGTGCGCCAACGCATGAAGCTCTTAAGGATGATCTATGATGACCTGTACGGGCCATCCACGCTGCTTCTCAAAGGCCTCCTTCCACCCCGGATCGTTTATGGCCACGGGAGCTATCTCCATCCCTGTTTTCGGGCGGAGGGGGCCGCATCGTCGTCGATCTCCTTTTGTGCTTTCGACGTCGCTCGGGATGCGGACGGCAGGTGGCGCATTCTTGGGAGCCAGGCGAAGGCGCCTGCCGGTTTGGGCTACGCCCTTGAAGACCGAACGGCCATGGCGAGGGTATTCCCTGAGATAATAAGAGATTGCAAGGTTTATCGCCTCTCTCACTTTTTCAGAGCCTTTCGCTCTGGAATGACAACTCTTCTGTCCGATCGGGGCCGCTCCCCCCACATCGTGATTCTGACCCCGGGACCGGACGCCAAGACATACTTCGAGCACGCCTACCTTTCAGCCTACCTGGGTTATCCCTTGGCGCAGGGCGACGATCTCACGGTAAGAGACGCTGCCGTCTGGCTCAAATCGATAGGCGGTCTCGAGCGGGTGGATGTCATTCTTCGCTTTGTGGACGATGCCTTGTGCGACCCGCTCGAGCTCGCTTCCTGGTCGAGCTCCGGCATTCCAGGACTTACTGAAGTCGTGAGACGGGGCAATGTCTCCATCGCCAACCCTCTCGGGTCGGGACTGCTCGACAGCGCCGCCCTATCCAGCTATCTCCCCAAATTGAGCCGCCTTTTGCTCAAAGAAGAGCTGCTCCTCCCCGGCCCCTCCTCCTGGTGGTGCGGCATTCCCAAGTTCTGCGCGCCTGTTATAGATGAGCCTGAGCGATACCAATGGACGGAGATGGAGCATGGACGAGACGTTCGTTCCTTTTCATGGGATCAGTTGAGCGGCAAGGAGCAGAATGAAGTCAGGGAACAGGTTTTGGCCTCTCCCGGGGATTTTGTGGCCGCGAAGAGGATCGCTCCGGCCACAACGCCCTCTCTCGAAGGGGGCGCTCTCATCCCGCGGCATGCTGTCATTCGCGTATTCGCCGTCGCTCATAAAGATGGCTTTATGGTGATGCCGGGCGGGCACGCGTGGCATCTTGATCCAGCTTCGTCTTATTTGGGCGAGCTGAATCCGGACGGGAAGGATGTTTGGATTCTCTCGAGCGAGCCTCAAAAGCATGTGAGCCTCTGGCTTCGTCCGGAGCAGATGGACGACGACCTGAGGAGCAACAGCATTCTCACCAGTCGTGCGGCGGAAAACCTTTTCTGGGTGGGACGCTATGCCGAGCGAGCCGAAGGTCTTGCGAGGCTTCTTCGCACCGTGTTGAAGCATTTCGCCGACAGCGGGTACTCGGAGGACGGCTCGGAGAGAGAATGTCTCAACTGCTTGTTGAAATGCCTCACACGCATCACTGCTTCATTCCCGGGGTTCGTCGGGAGCTCGGCGGCCCTCCTGGCGCCGGAAGAAGAGATCCTTGCCAATGTGGCGGACGCCAAAAGGGTCGGCAGCCTGACTTCCGCACTGCAGTTCATGATTCGAGCCGCCTACGCGGTGCGGGAGCGTTGGTCCAAGGACACCTGGCGAGTTCTGAACGATCTGGACGACAAGGGCCAAAGCTTCGCGCACGCTCAGCCGGGAAGCTTGAGGACATTACAGCCGGAATTGGACCAACTCGTTACGTCTCTCATGGCCTTCTCAGGGCTTGGCATGGAGAGCATGATCCGAGAGCAGGGCTGGCTTCTCCTGGATATCGGCCGCCGGATTGAGAGGGCGCTTCAGTTCGTCGAGCTCTTTCTCTCCCTGCTCGTGGAGCGTCACGATGGAGACAGCGTGCTCGACCACCTGGTGCTGGAATCGACCCTTGTCACGACTGAAAACATCATCACGTACCGTCGGCGCTATAGATCGTACCTGCAGATAGAGACCGTGCTCGAGCTCCTGCTTCTCGACGCCACCAATCCCCGTTCTCTGGGCTATCAGCTCAACCGGTTGAATGAGCATATAGCCAGGCTTCCTCGAGATCGCGCTCCCTATCGGCTGGATGAAGACGAGCGAGCCATCCTGGAAGCATCCTCGCTCGTGCGGCTTTCGAACCCTAAGCGGCTTGCGGAGAAAGTCGATCCCGATAGGTATGTCCACCTGGAAGAAGTGCTCAAGAAGGTTTCAGCCTTTTTGAGCTCCGCCTCGGAGGCGATCTCCAAATCCTACTTCTCACACATTCAGAAGACCCAGCAGCTGACTTCGGCAAGCATCGAGCAAACAGAATGAAATACCGCGTGCTCCATGAGACCCGATATGTTTACACGGAACCGGTGAGCCTATGCCACACGGTAGCCCACCTGACGCCGCGCAATTTGCCCCATCAAAAGGTGCTGCGCGCGCACCTCGCCATCGACCCGGCGCCTTCGGCCTACGGAGAGCACAAGGACATCTTCGGGAACACGGTTTCCTACTTTGCCCTTCAACATCCGCATGATCGCCTGGTGGTCACATCGGCAAGCGTGGTCGAACTGCGTGAGCAAAAGAGCCCAAGGGAAGAATCCACGCGGGAAAGCTGGGAAAGCGTGCGGGAGAATCTAGGCGATCATCTTGTTTCAGGCTTTTTGGAGGCCCAGCGCTTCATGGGGCCTTCGCCTCATGTGACGCTCTCGCCGGAGCTGGCGGATTACGCAGCTCCGTCGTTTACGCCGGGCCGCCCCGCGCAGGAAGCTTTCCGGGATCTCATGGAGCGCATACATCGGGACTGCGCCTTTGTTCCGGGTTACACCACGGTTTCTACTCCCCTGCGCGAAGTTCTGAAGCATCGAAAAGGCGTATGCCAGGATTTCGCTCATCTGGGCATAGGGTGCCTCCGCTCCTTGGGAATGGCTGCGCGCTATGTCAGCGGCTACATAGAGACGATTCCGCCTCCGGGGAAAGAAAAGATGAAGGGGTCTGACGTTTCCCATGCCTGGTATGCTGCGTTCCTACCCGGTCTGGGCTGGTTGGAGTACGATCCCACCAACAACATGATTCCCGGCGTTCAGCATGTAACCGTGGCCTACGGACGGGACTATTCCGATGTGGCGCCGCTGAAGGGCGTCATCTTCAGCAGCGGGTCGCAGCAGCTCCTGGTTTCTGTCGATATGGAGCGGCTCGATGCCGAGTCGTCGAAGGCGGAGCTCGCTCCCTCTTTCGGTAGGTGAGGAACAGCGCCGGCTGCTCGAAGATCCAAGTCTTGCGGGCTGCCGGGCTATTCTATTCCTGAATCACGGATTCGGCTTGTGAAGAGGGCTTTGGAGGCGCTGAGAGTCAGTAACCGAAAAAGGTGGTGTTCATGGCGACGCCGAGCTCGTTGAGGTTATACTGAAGGTTATCCAGGCAGGTATTCGTGCATTCCTTTGTGGATGACCTCGTCTATATCCCCATAGTCCAGATCGGCGCGAACTCTTCCCAGGCAGCGCTCTGCGTTGTTGGAAAAGGTCCCGGTGGAAGAACCCGTTATGGCGTGAAGCGAATCCTCGGCATTCCTCACACAGCGCCGGATAGCCCGGGGAAAATCGCGGTCGAAGATGAGAAAATCCGCCACGCTGCGAGGCGAAATCCGGTGAAACCTTTTGCGGTACATCTCGAAAGCGCTCGCGGATTTCAGCACTGCGGCCCACTGAATGCTGTCATAGGGCGTGTTGACGTACTCCGCTTCAGGAAGCAGGATGAAATATTTGACGTCCAGGATGCGGGAAGTCTTGTCGGCGCGTTCGATAAGCGCTCCCATTCGCGCGAAGTGCCATGCTTCTCCGTGTGACATGGTCACTTCGGTGAGGCCCGTCAGGAGGTGGCTATGGGTTTTGACCTCTTTGAGAAATTGGTGAGGCTCCTTGAGCACGCGCTCGGTTTTGGAAGCTTCGCGCACCATCAGGTAAAATCGGTTGATCTGCTCCCACATCTCCGATGAGATGATCTCGCGCACGGATCGGGCGTTCTCTCGCGCCATGTAAACGCATGAGAGAATGGATGATGAATAATCCGTGTCGAAGGTGAGAAAATGGATGACGTTTTCCTGCGAGGCGAAATCATAATGCTCGAAAAACCATTTATGATCGCCGGTCACAGTGACGAGAGGCATCCACTGGGCGCTCTTGTCCGAAGGCATATCCAACATGAGGTGCAGGTTTACATCGATGAAGCGGGCCATGTTTTCGGCTCGCTCCACATAACTGAAAATCCAATAGATGGCGTCGGCAACTCGGCTTAGCATCGGAATCCCTCCTCCATTTCAAGCGGTGTGGCCTGTCGCTTCACCACACTCTCACCTCTCTCCATGCAATCGCCAACGGGTGATGCGTTGTTTTACGATCGTGAGCCTTCAATCACTGAGCACCCATGTGTCTTTGCTTCCGCCGCCCTGAGAAGAGTTTACCACGAGGGAGCCCTTCCTCAACGCCACGCGGGTGAGGCCGCCGGGCAGCACCCAGATATCCTCCCCGTATAGAATGTAGGGACGCAGGTCCACATGGCGTCCTTCGAAATGGTCATCCACAATGGTGGGCGCCCGAGAGAGGGAAATGGTCGGCTGAGCCATGTAATTGCGGGGATTGCCGCGGATCTGCTCAGCGAAGGACTCCCGTTCCTCCGACTTGGCGTGAGGCCCAATGAGCATGCCGTAGCCACCCGACTCATTGGCGGCTTTGACCACGAACTTGTCGAGATTTCGGAGCACGTGCTCTCGCTGTTTATCGTCCCAGCAGACGTAAGTGGGCACATTCGGGATGACGGGGTCTTCACCCAGGTAGTAGCGGATGATTTCGGGAACATAGGCGTAGATGACCTTGTCGTCTGCAAGGCCGGTTCCCGGAGCGTTCGCGAAGGCCAAGTTGCCTTTCCGATAAACTTCCATGATGCGTGGAACTCCAAGCATGGAGTCTGGTCGGAAAACGGTGGGGTCCAGAAAATCGTCGTCTATGCGCCGGTAAATAACATCCACCTGCCTGAGTCCCTTGGTTGTCTTCATGTGGACGGCGTCGTCGTGAACGACCAGATCTCTGCCTTCGACCAGTTCGATGCCCATCTGACGGGCCAGGAAGGAATGCTCGAAATAGGCGCTGTTGTAAATGCCCGGAGTGAGAACGACCACCGTAGCGTCCCTTCCCTTTGCGGGACTGAGGTATTCGAGCATTTCCAGCAGTCGGCTCGGGTAATCGTCTACGGGGCGGACCCTCGAAGCGTCGAAGCTAACGGGCATTGTTCGCTTCAGGATCTGGCGATTCTCGAGAACGTACGAAACTCCGGAGGGACACCGCATATTGTCTTCCAAAACATAGATGGAGCCATCCTTGTCGCGTATCAAATCAGTGCCGGTGACATGGCACCAGATGCCGCGCGGCGGATTGAATCCCTCGCATTCCCGCCTGTAGCCTTTGCTGGAATAAATGAGCTCTTCCGGCACAATTTTGTCACGAAGGATCTTCTTATCGTGGTAGATGTCGTCGATGAAAAGATTTAGCGCATAAATACGCTGTCTTAGCCCCTTTTCAATTTTGTGCCAATCCGGGGCGCTCACTATCCTGGGAATGAGATCAAACGGCCATATTCTCTCGGTTCCCTGCTCTTCCCCATACACGGTAAAGGTAATGCCCATCTGAAGCAGAACGGCTTCGGCCGCCTTTTGACGTCGCAACAATTCGCCATCCGGCATGGATTCAATGCGCTCGATGAGCAGGCGAGCCCCCGGCCTTGGCGTTCCGGGGCAGTCGAACAGCTCGTCATAAAAGTCTTCCGGATCATAAGATGAAAAATTCATGCTGGGACCTCGCAGTTCCATAGGAAGCATTGCCGACGGAATCCAACAAAAAGGGAGACAGCCTACGCTGAAAAGCTAAAATCATACCATGTGGTTATATCTCTTCGACCAAAATGTGGCGCGCAGGCCTGGTTTATCGTGCAGGATCGGCGGGATGTCGCAGAGCTTAACGGGGAGGAAATGAGCCTGGCTTGCAGGATCAGCGTTCGCATAGCAGCCTGTCGGAGAGCCCATTTTCTGCTGCATCCCGTCATTCCCGCGAAGGCGGGAATCCAGATTTTAAGCCACTTTTTTGGATTCCCGCCTTCGCGGGAATGACGTTCTATGGGGGATTCTCCGACAGGCTGCTAGTGGGTCGTCAACATCGTTTCTTCCAGTGGAAGCGGGCCCCCTCTCCCTCAGGGAGAGGGTCGGGGTGAGGGAAGTATTCTTTTAAAAGAGGATCTCCCCTCACCCTGCCCTCTCCCTGAGGGAGAGGGAAAAACCGCAACCTGAAAATTCAAAGTTGACGGTCCACTAGGCCCTCTTTCATTCAGGCGGGAAGGCAGGAGTCACAATGTGGATGGCATTGCTTCTAAGCCATTATTTCTCCTTAACTCCCCCAATGGCGGCGCCTATACAGCGGGAGCAGAGGCGCCGGGCTGGCTCCATCCGGCTCTCTGAGCGAGGAGGTCCAGATGCAGGGTCGTCCACTCCTCCAGCGCCAACAAAGGAGCCTCGGACATCTCTTTCGTATCGATCTGCTTGAAATAGCAGTTGCAGAGCTTGCAATAGTGAATCCTGTATTGAGGCTCCGTTTCTATGTAGATGTAGCCAAGGGATTCGTGTTGTCGATTTCCGCAGCAGGGGCACTGCAGCCTGTGCAGCTCCCAATGGGTTGCGCACAGGGAGCAGTGCGCGTTGCGCTCTCCGTCTCTTGACAAATAGAGGAGGGCGGGGAGGGCGCCGCAGACGGGGCAATAGCCTTTCAGCCAATCTTTGGGGACGGAGTATATTGAAGTGATTTCTCGGGCTGCTCGCTCTATTCCGGGACGCAGGCAAGATCTTGCCCAAAAAAGGATGGATGCTTCATCGACGCCTTCGGTTTCAATCCACTCATCCCATGACTCTACCTCGTCGAACATGAGACTTCGCCACAGATTCTCCCGGTGTGCGGAGCGCTTTCCAACTGCCTTCCGAAGCGCGCGGTGGGCTTCTCCCAGTTGTTTGTTGCTCTCCGGGATGTGGTCGCTCATGCCCTCCAGGACCAATTGCGCCGCGCCGGTGTCTACCGGCAAATCCTTTGGCTGGAATATGGGACGTCCGGCTTCCCAGGCAGTCTTTACTGCAGTGGAATCTGGAAGAGGACAAGCTGAATCGAAGCTGTTTCTAGCGTCAATCTGCAGCTGCAGCAAGGGCTCGAGCAAAGCATAGAGGTCGGCGTATGCCGGTTTGGCGCGTCTCGCAAGAGCGATGGCGCTCCCGATCTTTTTCTTTTCTGAATCACTTTCCAAATTGGCGATCCTTCTCAAAGGAAAGGGGAAACCCCATGGGCTCCCCTCCGATTATTCTTTCTTTTTCTCAATAGCCGGCGTCACGCGCGCATGGAGCTCAGCAGCCCCTTCACAGGTTTGATCAAACTCCTCACGACCATCTTGCGGCTGACGCCCGTATCGGGGGCTGCGCACGCCACCGAGGCGTTCTTATGGTACTTCGCAGGTTCATCCGTCACCAGGTAGATGGCCCGCACGTTATCCGAATCCAGCAGTTGAGCTGAAGGGTATTTTGCCTGAAGCTTTTCGATCCTCTGCTTGCCAAGGGCCAACATCTCCTCCCGGTCGCCGAAGTTCATGGCCCCGGTCGGGCAGCTTTTGACGCAGGCGGGCGTCAGACCGTTGCTCACCCGGTCGATGCACATGGTGCATTTGACTGCGCGCCCATCGGCAGCCTTCCTGGGAATATCGTAGGGGCATGAGGACTGAAGCTCATCGAAAGGAACGGTCTTTATCTTCTCCGTATACACCACGGAGCCTGTCGCTTCGTCATGGATCACCGCGCCGTCCACATAACCTGCCGCAACGTCCTTACAGGGCGGGTCCATACAGTGGCGACAGCCATCCGGAAAGAAGTACCAGGCGAGCTTGCCGTCCTTCTCCGCTTCACTGAATCTCACCAGTTTGTACGTATTGGAGTCCAAATCCGGCGGATTCTGGTGGCTTCCCAAGTTCTTGGTCATGGAAGCTCCGTTCCCGTTCCAGTTCTTGCATGCTATCTGACATCCCCTGCAGGCCGTGCACCGGGTCGTGTCGATGAGAAAGCTCTTTCCCGACATGGCTTATACCCCCTTTTCCTTCTTGCGAACGTTGACCATAAAAGCCTTGGATTCCGGTATGCGCGTATTCGGGTCTCCCGCGGCGGGGGTTAGCAGATTGGCGCTGTCTCCTCCCTCGGGAGGCCACACCCAGCCAAAGTGCCAGGGCAGTCCCACCTGGTGCACTTCCTGATCGAGGATTTTGAAAGGCTTGAAGCGTTTGGTGACAATGGCCACCGCCTCCAACGATCCTCGCGGCGAATCCACGATGACCTTCTCGCCGTTCTTCATGCCCATGAGCTCCGCCAGCTCCAGGCTCATCTCGACAAACATCTGCGGCTCGGCTTCGAGAAGCCACGGAAGCCATCTGGTGAGCACTCCAGTCTGCCAGTGCTCGGTCACCCGGTAGGTCGTGCCCACAAAAGGATAGCGGGGGTCGCAGGTCTTTATCTGGTCCTTTGCGGAAGAGTAGATCGCCGCAACAGGATTGTTCAGCTGGGAGCTGAAAGGGTTCTTCGTCACCGGACACTCCATGGGTTCGTAGTGCTCGGGAAAAGGCCCGTCTTTCATTCCAGGACCGAAGATGGCCGCATGCCCGTCCGGCTTCATGATAAAGGGATGCTTTCCGTCCTCGCGGGCGGACCCGTCCGGGTTCATCAGTGGATACCACGGGCCGTCGGGCACATCGCCCTTCCACTTCTGGGTGGCGTACTTGCCGTCTTTCACTTCTCCAACGAACTCGACAACGGCCTTCTTGGGATTCCAGGGCTTACCCGTGAGATCCACCGAGGCCCGGTTATAGATGATCCTGCGATTAACCGGCCAGGCCCAGGCCCACTTCGGGTGAAGGCCTATCCCGCTCTCGTCGCTCTTGTCTCTCCTGGCCATGTTGTTGCCGTCGGCGTTATAGCTCTGGCAGTATAGCCAGTTGCCGCTCGAGGTCGAGCCGTCGGCCTGGAGCATTGCGAAGGCGGGGACCGGATCTCCCTTCTTGTAGACTTTGTCGTTGATGGTGACATCCTTGGTGAAATACCCGTTGATCGCCTTGGCGACTTTGTGGGCGTCGAACTTCTTGTCGGTTGTGTAGTCGAACCTGAGATTGAGGACGGGATCCGGAAAGGACGACTTCTTATCCGGTTTTTTGTAGAGGCTTCGGATCTCTTCGAAAAGCTCCACGATAATATCGCCATCCGGTTTTGCCTGTCCAAGAGGCTCCTGCGCCTTGTAGCGCCATTGCACCCACCTGCCGCTGTTGGCCAGGGACCCTTCCTTTTCCATGAATGCGGCGCAGGGCAGGAAAAAGACCTCGGTTTTGGTCTTCTTAGGGGCCATGCCGGGGCCTTTCCAAAAGGAGGCCGTCTCATTATCAAAAAGGTTCACAACCACCATCCAGTCGAGGTTGGAGAGGGCTTCGCGTGTCTTGTTGGCGTTTGCGCCGCTGCACGCAGGATTCTGGCCCCAGGAGAAAAACCCTTTGATCTCCTTTTTGTACATGGCGTCAAAGAGATCCATCCAGCTGTAAGGCTTGCCGTCATCGATCTTTGGCAGCCAGGCGTAGCCAAAATCGTTCTCCGGGGTTGCGGCGTCCCCGTACATTGCCTTTAGGAAGCTCACGACATACTTTGGCCGGTTCTGCCACCAGTTGGCGCTCAAGGGGTCCTTGGAAACCGGGGTGTTTTTCTTGTTGTAATCCGCCAGAGTGGGCAAGGATGCCGTCGGAACCGGATGGTACCCCGGCAGTATATGGAAGAGCAGGCCATGATCCGTGGAGCCCTGTACGTTGGATTCGCCGCGCAGCGCGTTCACGCCTCCGCCCGCCATTCCCATATTTCCCAGCAGGAGCTGGATGATGGTCATCGTGCGGATGTTCTGGACGCCGACCGTATGCTGGGTCCAACCCATGGCGTACATGATGGTTCCGGCCTTATCCGGTTTGCCCGTAGCGCAATAGGCTTCATAGACCTTGAGAAGGTCTTCTTTAAGCGTTCCGGTGACTGCGGACACCGTGTCGAGATCATACCGGCTGAAGTGGCTCTTCAGAAGTTGGAACACGCTGCGAGGATGCTGGAGCGTCTCATCCCTTTTGGGGAGTCCGTTCTCGTCGATCTCGAACGCCCAGTTGGAGGCGTCGTAAGATCTCTTCTCGGAATTGAAGCCGGAGAAAATACCGTCGTTGAAGCCGTACTTTTCGCCAACAATGAAGGCCGCGTTGGTGTAGTGAAGGACGTAATCCTTGAAGTAGAGCTCATTGTCGAGAATGTGCCGAATCATCCCGCCCAGGAAGGCGACATCCGAGCCGGACCGGAGGGATGTATAAATATCCGCTTTGGCGGATGTGCGGGTAAAGCGTGGGTCGACGTGAATCAGCGTAGCTCCGTTCTCCTGCGCCTTAATTACCCAGCGGAAGGAGATGGGGTGGTTCTCTGCGGCATTGCTGCCCATGATAAGGATGCAATCGCTGTTGCCGATATCGATCCAGTGATTGGTCATTGCGCCGCGTCCAAACGACTCTCCCAGAGCCGCTACGGTAGCGCTGTGTCAGATGCGGGCCTGATGCTCGATGTAGACGAGCCCCAGGGCGCGCAGCATCGCCTGGTAGGTCCAGCACTCTTCGTTGTCCATGGCGGCGCTTCCAACCGATGCGATTCCGTTGCACCGATTGACAATATCCCCCTTTTCGTTCTTAACCGTGAAACTGGCGTCTCGCGTCTTTTTGACCCTTTTGGCGATCTCCTTGAGAGCCCAGTCCCAGCTCTTGGCTTCCCACTTGTCGCTGTTGGGCGCCCGGTAGAGGACCTTTGTCATTCTTTTGTCATTCTGAGCGATCTGATAAGCCGAAGCGCCCTTGGCGCAAAGAGAGCCTCCGTTGATGGGATGATCGGCATCCCCTTCGGTGTAGATCACTTTTCCCGTCTTTGCATCCGTATGACAGATGATGCCGCATCCCACTGCGCAGTAGCAGCAAATCGACGGGGTTTCCTTGGCGTCTTTGGTGCGAAGCTGCCAGGCATAGGCCTCTACTGGAGCCAGGTTGAACCCCAGCCCGCTCATGGCCAAGCCCGCACTCCCAGCGCCGGAGATCTTGAGGAAATCCCTTCGCGTGAAATTCATCCCTCTAATGTCCTCCCTTGATGAATAATTCTCGTTATTCCATAAGCAACACATCCCGTTATGGATGGCGGTGTGATGGGGGCAGCAGCGCTGCGCCTTATCGCCAGTTCATCGGCTTTTAAGACCCACTCGACTATGCTTCGTGTTTGCAATACTGCCAATACACCCGCTCAATGAGATATTGATTAAAACGCCTAGAACTGGAGTAGTGTATGACCCAATGGAGCTTATAACCAGGATTTGCGCCCGAGTCGAATGCCCGAGCGCGCGATCCAGCAGTTCTCATTTTGGACAGGACGAAATACCGGCGTAGGGTGAGAGCGTCTTTTTGCGCCCACCAGATCGAAGCTATTAGTCAATCTTAGGTGGGCAGAGAAAAACCTCTGCCCACCTAGGCACTTTCTTATGGCGCAGCACTTTGCGAAAGAATACGCATCCGTCGGCTTCACTGTTGTCGGTGAAAAAGGCAGCGGTACTTCGGTCAGCTTCCGATTCCAGTTGCATGAAAGATCTGCCTACCAATTCGTTCTCTTCGTAGCCGTAGAGCTCCACGGCTCGCGGGTTCGCGATGTAAGGATTCACCGCTCGCGCAAAGCGTTTGTCTCTTGAACACTTCCAGTAGAGGAATTTTGGCCTCTTCCGCTATGGGCAGTATCTTGAGGGTGGTGGGCGTTCCTACATAGCTGAAAAGAGCGAAGACCTGATCCTCCACTATGAGCCGCTGAGTATTGGCGAGACACATGGAAGGATCGTAGCTGTCGTTGTAGCTGATCACTCGGATCTGCCGGCCATGAATGCCGCCCCTCTCGTTAACGTGCTTCAAATAGCACATTGTCGTGAAGCCAAATCGATTAGCATCTCCTGAGCGACAGCTAGCTCATCGGCGGAAAAAACCATATCCACCACGGGAACGTTGCTTCCCCGAAGGTTGATGACTCCCAGCATGTAGTCTGGAGACTGAGGAGCCTTTGTTCTTGAGGTGAAATCGAGCGCCTAGTGGACTTTGGATACATTGAGGGCGAAGATCTTTTATCCAGTTTGATTGTCGGATGTCGTCCTCCTTCGTCGATGCCTGGCTCGCCCATGCTAAAACCTCCTTCTAATACCGCTCGAATTCTTCATCGTCCCGGTCGCCCTTTGCCTCTGTTCCCAGGTGTAGAGAAATTCCCTTTGAACCATCTTTATAAGCTTGAGCGCTTCCATTATTGGATGTGCGATGCATCGTTTGGGGGTTGAGCAGACTCTTTCTGGACCCGCCGTTGTCGCGCATCGCTTTGTTCTTTTGAGAAACGGAGCTGATTCCTTTTTCAACCGTAGCGCCATTACCGTTTCCAACTCTAAAGAATGCGATAACGTTTTGGAGCTGAACCGCCTGGCTCTGGAGCTCTTCGGCCGTCGACGCCATTTCCTCCGAGGCTGAAGAGTTTTGCTGTATCACTTGATCCAGCTGCTCGAGCGCCTTGTTGATCTGATCAACTCCGGAAGACTGTTCGTTGCATGCAGAGCTTATCCCCTGAACGAGGTCCGCGGTCTTCTGAATGTCGGGAACAATTCGTTCGAGCATCTCTCCGGCTCTTTCCGCGACGTCCACGCTCGATACTGAAAGCTTGCTGATCTCGGCCGCCGCCGTTTGACTCCTTTCAGCCAGCTTTCTTACCTCAGAAGCGACCACGGCGAACCCTTTGCCGTGCTCTCCGGCCCGGGCCGCCTCTATGGCGGCATTGAGGGCCAGAAGGTTCGTCTGGCGGGCAATCTCTTCGATGATGGAGATCTTTCCAGCGATTTCTTTCATGGCTGCAACGGTCTCACCCACGGACTTGCCCCCCACTTTGGCGTCTTCAGCCGATTTGACGGCAATCCTGTCCGTTTGAAGCGCATTATCGGCATTCTGCTTGATATTGGAGCCCATCTGCTCCATGGAAGAGGATACCTCTTCAGCCGAGGCCGCCTGTTCGGCGGCGCCCTGAGACATCTGTTCTGCAGTGGCGCTCAATTCTTCACTTCCCGCAGCCACATTGTTGGCTGCCGAGCGCACATCGATCACAATCTCCCGGAGCCTGCTCACCATGTTCTGCATGGCGGTCATCAGTTGCCCGGTTTCATCCTTGCTCGTGGACTCGATCCGCACATCAAGATCTCCTTCCGCCAGGAGATTTGATACCCGAACGCATTCGGTTATTGGCTTGCTTATGATGCGAGAGATCGCGAATCCAAGTCCCACGCCCAGTAGAACGGCGGCCAAGATGGCTGAGAGCATGAAGATGCGGCTCTGGGCATACAAAACATCGCTGTCGTCGTAAGCTTGCTTCCCGTTTTCCTCCTTGAGCCTTACAAGCTCCGTGAGGAGGCTGTCCACGGTATCCACCTTCTCCCTTCCCATGGTCTGGGCCAGCGCAACGGACTCCTTTTTCTCCGCGAGATCTTCCTTTCCCGCCAGATCGATCACCTTCTTATTGACATCCCGATACTCATCCCACGCCTTTTCCAGCTTTCCCAGGGTCTCCTTTCCCTTTTCCGTATAGAAAAGCGGCTTAGCCGTTCCGATGTGCTCTTTCATCTGCTGTTCGTATTGTTCCATTCGTTTTGCGTGCTTCTCACGATCCTCCATTGAAGAAGCCAGTAGGAAGTTCCCCTCGGCTCTCGTGAAGTAGATGAGATTGATATTGGCCTCTTTGATGTGTGAGATGCCCAAGGTTTCCTTCTCATAGAGCGAGTTGAGCATGCCGTTGATCTTGCCCATGCTCCTCATGCCGAGGTAGCCCACAACTCCGGTTAGAACGCTCAGCGCTAGAAATGAAACGATGAGCTTCGAGCCAATCTTCAGATCGTAAAACCACTTCATGAATTCCCCTTTCTGCATTGCGTAGATTTACTTTGCCGCTTGTGAGTGAAGGATTTCTCATATTCTGAGAGCCTTGTGCCAATCGTTGTGTCCTCCTCAAATCCGCATCCCCTTGCGCCGCTCGTGAATCAGGGAATAAAACAAAGACTGTGCCATGCTTGGAGCTGGGAGAAGCTTATTGAAATTACAATGATTATTCGTTAGTCAATTATCTTGACAAAGACGAATTTTGGATCTGTATATGCTTTGTCCGGTTTGATCGGACACATCTGATTGCTTCGCCGGCGATCTTGGATGCTTGCGGGCATCGCTCAACCCATTGAGGCCGGTTTCCGTAGTTGCTTCAACGCCTGTTAGCCGATTCGACACAACATTGTAGCAAGTATCAGTAATTACGTTGGCTGTACGCCCTTCTGCATTGTTCAGCCGGAGACTCTCGGAAAAAGAGTGAATTGAGAGTTCTGAACTGTCCGGTGAAACTGGACGGCATCCAGAGCCATAAGACTCACGCAAGCAAAGCGAGCGACTGGAGCGCGCGTGGCTTCGACGTACTGATGCTTGCGCGGATTTTGCATGGAATGGTCTTGCTCTCAATAAGTCCCAAGCCGTTAGTGATCAGTCCATGATCCAAGCTGGCCAGAGTGAACGGAAAGGGCGGGATTATCCTTTGCTCATGCAACCTGTGAGCGTTTTGGGCGTCGGAGCAGTTGTAGATCTGTATGAAAGGCGGAATGATTCATGATTGAACTTCTGACGAAACATCGCCAATGGGGCGCCGTGATCCTGTTAATGCGCTGGAGCAAAAGAAGCTGTTTCCAAGGTTGGTTAAGTTATGAAAATGAGCTCGACTTTTAAAGACAACATTCGACATTTCCTTGTGAACCATTACGATCGTTGCGCATGCGATAAATCTGTGACGCATCTCCTTTCTATTCATGCTTTGCTCATCATTTTGCTGAGCGCGGGCTTGACGCCGTCTCGGAGCGTCTTTGCCTCTTCGGGCGCTTCCCCTCAAATCCTTGTTTTGCATTCCTACCACGCTGGTTTTTCCTGGACGGACCGGGTCATGGACGGGATTTATTCTGTTTTCAAATCCGAAGATCCGGGTATCGAACTGCATGTTGAACATATGGATGCAAAGCGTTACCCACCGGACCGGCTTTTCCCCGTGTTGCTCGAGGCTTACAGGTATAAATACGCGCAGCGTAAACCGGATGTCATCATCTGTTCGGATGACTCGGCTTTGGACTTTCTTCTCGCCAACCGAGACGAGTTGTTCCCCGGAGCGCCAGTGGTTTTTTGCGGGATCAACGACTTCCGTGAGCAAAGGATTTCCAACAAAGGCTTTACCGGGGTCGTAGAGGATTTCGACCTAAAAAGTACGATCGAGGTTGCCCTGGAGCTCCACCCGGAAACCCGTCACATTGCTGTTGTAAGTGATGGGACGTCTACCGGGCTGGTTAACCTGCATAGATTTCATGCAGTGGCGCCCGCTTTCAAAGAAAAGGTAGAGTTTATCGAACTGGCAGGCATGGCTGCTGAGGAGCTCAAAAGCTCTTTAGCCTCTCTCCCGTCTGACGCAGTGGTCCTGCACATTTCTTTCTACAAAGACAAGAATGGGAAGGTTTATTCGGTCAGGGAAGGAAATCGCCTGGTGGCGGATAGCAGTAATTTGCCAGTCTACACTGCGTGGGATTTCAATCTGGGGACTGGCGTCACGGGAGGCATGATGGTAAGCGGGGTTCTTCAGGGTGAGACCGCTGCCAAGATGGCCCTGGAGATACTGAAAGGCAGAAGCGTCGACTCCATCCCGGTTCTTCTCCAGAGCCCAAACCGATACATGTTCGACTATGAACAGATGAAGCGGTTTGGAATCAAGACCTCCCAATTGCCGGAAGGAAGTCTCATCATCAATCTGCCCGAGGATTTGTATTCCCGCTACAGGCATACGATCTGGACCGGAGCCGTGAGCATAATTCTTCTATTGGCTCTCGTCTTCTTTCTCGCGGTGAATATGCGAAGGCGGATAAAGGCGGAGATGCTGCTGAGAAACGCCAACGACCAACTCGAGGAGCGAGTAAGAGAGAGAACGTCGGAATTGACGGACGCCAATGAATGGCTGGCAAAAGAGATAGAGGAAAGAAAGCTGGCTGAAGAATGCCTCAGGCAATCGCAGCGGGAAAAGGACGCCATCCTCAACAACTTTCAGGATATAGAGGTGAAGTATCTCGATCCCCAGATGCGCCTCATTTGGGGAAACAAAGCTCTAGAGACCCACATAGAGTGCTCGTCTGAGGCGGCGAAAGGCAGGTCTTGCTTTGAGCTCATTCAAGGTCGGGATGCGCCTTGTCCGGGCTGTACCGCACTCAAGGCGGTGGAGACGGGAGAGTTTCAAAAAGGCGAGTACGCCACTCCTGACGGCAGAATCTGGTTAGCCCGCTCCACGCCGCTCAAGGATGACTCCGGACGGGTTGTCAGCGTCGTTCACGTGGGCTTCGATATTTCTGAGCAAAGGAAAATGGAAGAAGCTTTGCGCGAGAGTGAGGCGGTGCTGTCTCAAGTGTTTCGGTTGAGTCCCGCGGTTATTTCCGTTACTCGCGAGCAGGACGGACGTTTTATAGATGTAAACGATGCTTTTTCGACGCTTCTCGGCTACAGCCGCGAGGAAGCCCTGGAGAAGACGGTTTTTGATCTGAATGTATGGCCAAATCCCGGCGATCGGCAAAAGCTTGTCGAAAGACTCCGAAATGAAGGACCGATAAGCAATATGGAGGCGCCTTTTCGCTCAAAAGCGGGGACAATTCTTCCTGGCATATGCTCATTGTCATCCATTGAGATCAGAGGTGAGCGCTGCATCGTAGCGGTCGTCATAGACATCACTGAGAGTAAAAGGGCTGAAGAGTTGCTGAAGCAGGTCTCAGACCGACTGACGTTGGCGGTGCGCGCCGGAGGCGTGGGCATCTGGGACTTGGACATTGTCAACAACCGGTTGGTCTGGGATGAGCAGATGTTTCGGCTTAACGGGATCAGTCGGGATCGGTTTAGCGGCGCCTACGAAGCGTGGCAAGCGGTCGTACACCCGGAGGATCTGCAGCGGAGCGAGGAAGAAATCCAGCTCGCTTTGCGGGGTGAAAAAGATTTCGATACGGAGTTTCGCGTTATCGGGGAGGATGGGAGCATCCGCAGGATTCGGGCCCTGGCTCTTGTGCAGCGTGATGCTGATGGCAAGCCATTGCGCCTGGTCGGCACCAATTGGGATATCACTGCTCAGAAGCGCTCCGAGGAAAGGCTCATGGAAAGCAATCGGCAGCTTGAGTCCGCTATCTCACAGGCAAAGGAGATGGCGGCCCGCGCCGAGATGGCGAACATCGCCAAAAGCGAGTTTCTGGCCAATATGAGCCATGAGATCCGCACTCCGATAAATGGAGTCATCGGCATGACCGGACTGCTGCTGGATACTGATTTGACCGATGAGCAGCGTCATTACGCCGAAACTGTTTGCGCCAGCGGAGAATCCCTGCTGGGCCTGATCAACGACATTCTCGATTTCTCCAAAATTGAGGCGAAAAAGCTCGACCTCGAAGTCCTAGACTTCGACCTATCAAGTCTGATGGACGACTTTGCCGCGACGCTCGCGCTACGCGCCCATGACAAAGGGATCGAGCTCCTCTGTAGCGTCGATCCCGACGTCCCAACGCTTTTGCGAGGCGATCCGGGCCGTCTGCGTCAGATTCTTACCAATCTGGTGGGAAACGCCATCAAGTTCACTCATGCCGGAGAGGTTGCGGTCCGCGTCTCTCTCGCGTCGGAGTTGGCGTCAGGAAAAGCGCAAAAGAAGGGTAATGAGGTTCTCCTCCGCTTCTCGGTGCGCGATTCCGGCATCGGTATTCCAAAGAATAAATTAGGTTTGCTCTTCGAAAAGTTCCGCCAGGTAGACGCATCTACAACGCGCCAGTATGGCGGCACCGGCCTTGGCCTTGCGATTTCAAAACAATTGGTCGATCTCATGGGGGGAGAAATAGGCGTCGAGAGCGTGGAGGCAAAAGGCTCGGAGTTTTGGCTCACTGTTCGTCTTGCAATGCAGACCGAGTCAATGTTCGCGGAAAGTCCCCCTCCTGCTGACCTCCTCGGAATTCGAACGCTCATAGTGGATGATAACGCTGCCAACCGGGAAATCCTGAGCAGGCGCCTGGGCTCCTGGGGAATGAGACCTTTTGAGGCGGAGGATGGACCCGAAGCCCTACGGACCCTCCACCGGGCGATAAAGGAGAACGACCCTTTTGCTTTAGCGGTGATCGACATGCAGATGCCGGGTATGGATGGAGAGTCCCTTGGCTTGGCTATAAAAGCCGACAAGCTCCTGAGGGATACCCGTATGGTGATGATGACTTCCATTGGAGCCAGAGGCGAGGCTAATCGTTTTGCTGAGATCGGATTTTCGGCTTTTATGACCAAACCCGTCCGGTGCGAGGATCTAAGGGCCGTTCTGTCCTTGGCGTTGAGCGGCCGTGAAGGCGCGGAGTCGAGGTCGCAGCCCATCGCGACTCGCCATGCGGGTGCGGTAGAAAAGCTGGGCTGGATTGGCGGCCGCAAGGCGCACGTCCTTCTTGTTGAGGACAACATTACGAATCAGCAGGTTGCTGTGGGCATGTTGAAGAAGCTGGGGGTGCGAGCGGATGCGGTTGCTGACGGAGCCGAGGCGGTAAACGCTTTCCAAGCCATTCCTTACGACCTGGTGCTCATGGATGTCCAGATGCCGTTGATGGATGGGTTGGAAGCCACAAGAAGAATCAGGGAAGCGGAGCGCGTTCAGCACGCGTCTTCTCATATTCCTATTATCGCCATGACCGCTCTTGCCATGCGAGGCGATCGCGAAAGATGCCTTGAAGCCGGTATGGATGATTACATCACCAAACCTATTTCTCCCAAGAATCTAGTGGAAGCGCTGAATAGATGGCTGCCCAGTGAAAAACGGAGGGCGCAAACGGCTCTGGATAACGTGAAAAGCCCTGGATTTTCGGAGGCTTCAATCGATGGGGGAGAGCCGCCCGTCTTCGACATGGCTAGTTTGATGGGTCGGTTGATGGATGATGAGAACTTGGCGAGGGTAATCATGAAAGCCTTTCTTGAGGATGCCCCCGAACGCATCCATGCGCTGAAAGGAGCGGTGGCGGTTGGAGATTTCCAGAGCGCAAGCCTTCAGGCTCACACCATCAAAGGGGCTTCAGACAACCTTGGCGGAGCGGCTTTGCGTTCGGTTGCTTCGGAAATGGAGCGCTATGCGCGCGCCGGCGATATGGACGCCATAAGAAAACGCATCCCGGAGCTCGAGATGAAGTTTGCAAAGATGAAAGAAGCCATAGAGCAATATCTGGCTGCAAACAACACGGATGGGGGTGCGTCAGTCCACGCGCATCCCGATCAAACCGGTTTGAATGATGCTCTCCATGAGTGAGCTTCTTTCAGAAGCCATTTGGCATTATCCCGGCGAAAGCCGAGGACCAAGCTTTAACCTTCTTCTGAACCACGGCTTTCGCCAGCGGAGTAACTATTCCGATTTCTAAAACGCGGCCGAACCGTCATATGAGACGGAGGTTGGGGAAAATTCCTTTCAACTGCCCCGCTTTTTTTGATTCTCGGGGAGCATGGGATATAATCTGTCCAGAGTCTACCATGACAATGAGCCGCCTTATACAGAGGGATAAGGATTAGCTATGGATAGAAAGAAGATATCGAGGGGCCGCGAGGAAGAGGGGCCCATCGAGGTCGGTCAGAACGCTGCTTCTCATGGAAGTGGAGGCGCGGATGCTTTGCTTCAGGACTTTCTGAACGCTCTTCCAGCCAGTGTGGCAATCCTCGATTCAAAAGGGCGCATCACCGCCGTCAATGAAGAGTGGAAGCGCTTTGCGCTTGAGAGCGGCGTGGAAGATCTTCGGCCTGTCGATGTGGGAGCGAACTATCTCGAGGTTTGCAGGCGGTCGGCCAAGGCCGGGGATCCTTTAGCCTTGGAAATCCTGGATGGGATCGATGGCATTCTCGAGGGGCGCCTGCCGCATTTTTCAGTCGATTACCCCTGTCATTCCCCTTCCGAAAAGCGCTGGTTCCTGATGCGAGTGGCTCCGTTCGGGAAAAAACTGGCCGTTCTCCACCTGGACATCACGCGGCGCAAGCTTGCCGAAGAAGGCCTGGAGCAAACGCGCGACGCCCTCGAACAACGGGTTCTGGACAGAACGAACGAGCTTAGCAGGGCCAATGAGCAGCTGCAGATCGAGATCCTCGAGCGCCAGAAGGTCGAAGAGCGTCTCCGGCAGGCTTTGGTTGAGATCGAGCGATACAAATCGCAGCTCGAAGCCGAGTGTCTGTATCTCCAGGATGAGATCAAGCAGGAGCACAATTTTGAAGAAATCATCGGGCAAAGCGACGGCCTCAAATCTGTTCTGCGCAAAGTGTCGCAGATCGCCGCAACCGACGCCACTGTCCTGATTTTGGGAGAAACGGGGACGGGAAAAGAGCTCGTTGCGCGCGCCATACACAGCGCGAGCGCCCGAAACAAGCGACTGTTGGTCAAAGTCAATTGCGCCGCTCTCCCCGCCAACTTGATCGAGAGCGAGCTTTTCGGGCACGAAAAGGGGGCCTTCACCGGCGCATTGGCCAAGCAAACAGGTCGCTTCGAGCTTGCGGATGGCGGGACTATCTTTTTGGATGAGATTGGGGAGATGCCCTTCGAGCTTCAAGCTAAGCTTCTGCGCGTGCTTCAGGACAAGGAATTCGAGCGAGTGGGCAATCCCCGAACAGTCAAGACAGATGCCAGAGTCATCGCCGCTACGAACCGAAATCTCGAAAAAGAGGTCCGCGAGGGAAGGTTCAGACAGGATCTCTGGTATCGGATCAACGTCTTTCCGATTACGATTCCTCCTTTACGCCAGAGAAAAGAAGATATTCCGCTTATTGCGCACACGTTTGTCGCCAAGTTTAGTAAAAAGCTTCGTAAAAGAATCATGTCTATCCCTCAGAAGGTAATCGACTCGCTCCAGGCCTATCCTTGGCCCGGCAACATCAGGGAATTGGAGAACGTGATGGAGAGGGCGGTGATCGCCACAAGCGGTCCTACCCTTCAAATGGCGGATAAGCTCGAGAATCAGCACGATATTGAGGATGCGACGGTCAAGATGAGAAGCCTCGAAGAAGTGGAGCGGGAGCATATTCTCGGCGTTCTTGAGTGGAAGCGGTGGAGAATCGAGGGCGAAGCCGGCGCTGCTGAGATCCTCGGGCTCAACCCGAGCACGCTCCGGGGAAAGTTGAGAAAGCTCGGCATTCAGCGCCCATGGAAGTAGGCGTCCGCATGCTAATTCATTATAGTGAGCTCATATTCTTTCACTGTGATCATTTATTCTCATAACTGGTGGACCGTCAACATCGTTTCTTCCGTTGGAAGCGGGCCCCCTCTCCCTCAGGGAGCTGACAATGATACACACATGCCCCCAAGGTGCGGGATGTTGTTGGGCCAGCCACTTATCGTCCTTCCGGCGAAAGCCGGAATCCAGAAGTTCTGTGCGGTTTCTGGACCCCGGCTTCCGCCGGGGCGACGGTGAGCCTCACAGGCGCTGCTAGTGGGCCGTCAACACCGTCTCTTCCGGTGGAAGCGGGCCCCCTCTCCCTCAG
>CAZOEL010000036.1:0-62629 GCA_964578835.1 uncultured Syntrophobacteraceae bacterium
CATTCAAAGTTGACGGTCCACTAGCCCCTGGGGGTATGTGTGTATCATTGTCAGCCCTCAGGGAGAGGGGGCCCGCTCCCAGCGGAAGAAACGATCTTGACGCTAGAATTACATGCCCGATTCTTCATGAGCCGTTCTACGCTCTTGCGTAGACGGCTTATTTATTTAATGGATGCCGGGAGCGTCCGCCCGATCATTCTCCGTATGTTTCCTGGCGCCTGGCTTCCCGGTAGAATTGCGCCATATATTCGCTGGCGGACCAAAAGCCGAGAAGCAAGGAGACCCACAGGAAAAAGGAGCCTACGTTATCCAGGAATGGCTGTATTGTCGGGACGCTCAAGAGCAGAAAATGCAAACCGATTGTCTGGGAAATCATCTTGTTTTTTCCTATTCGGCTTGCATTGATAATTAGTCCATGACCGGCTGCGATGGATCTCAACCCGGTGATGGTCATCTCGCGGCCGATAATGAGGAAAACAAGCCAAGCCTCTATTTTTCCCAGCGGAATAAGCATTATCATGACCGCGGAGGTGAGCAGTTTGTCCGCCAGCGGGTCCAGCAGTTTGCCCATGGAAGTAACGAGGTTGTGACGTCGAGCGAGAATTCCATCCAGGCAGTCGGTGATGGACGCCAGGCAAAACAGCACAAAAGCCGTGTTCAGGCGCGAGGGCGATGGCGGAAATGTGAGCAGAGCCACGATAAGCGGAATGGTCGCTATCCTGGCGTAGGTTAAAACATTTGGCAGGCTGGTAAGGGCCTGCCTTGAGAATGCGCTGCGAGCTCGGGTCATTGAATTCATGCACAATATATCTGTAAAAAAATAGTCTTCAGAGAGTGTCGCCACCCTCTTGGCTTCATCGGTTGTAGAGAGAGTAGAATTCCATTACTTTCTGAATATATGTTTGTGTCTCTTCGAAAGGTGGAATGCCTCCATGTTTTTGAACGTTTTCCGGTCCCGCATTGTAAGCCGCAAGGGCATGCGTGACATTGTTGTTGAATCGCTCGAGGAGTAGCTTGAGGTATCGCGTTCCGCCCTCGATATTCTCATAAGGATCGAACGGATTGGCTACGCCCATGTCCTTTGAGGTGTCGGGCATAAGCTGCATCAACCCCATGGCGCCTTTGGGAGAGACGGCCTGAGGATTGAAAGCGGACTCGGCCCTGATTACGGCCTTGACCAGATTGTGATCCAGGCGAAGCCTTTGACAGTTCGTCTTGATAAAAGGCTCATAAGTGAGCTGATTGGTAAGATTGTAGGCGATATTGCACGAGTATGCCGGGCTTCGCATGGAAGAACCCAGAGCAGCAAGCTTGAGGTTATTTTGATGGGCGGCTGAGGAGATGGGCGTTTTCAGACGGATCTTTTGCGCTGTTGGCTGAGTCGGCAGATTCGTGAAATGGACTACTCCATCTCTGTCCACGTACTTGAAAATATCAGCCATACAATGAGGCGAAAAGAGAAAAAGGCCTGAAAGAGTCATCGCAACCAATGATATCCATTTTCCGCCTGCAGGAGACTTCATAGCTTATACTCCTTACCGGGGTTCTCATGAAGTGCTCTTAGCATTTACATCTTTTCAACCTTCCGCCAGTCGCGCAAAAACAGGTCGAGCCCGATGTCCGTCAATGGATGGCGCGCCAGTTGATCGATCACCTTGAAGGGGATTGTGGCGATATCCGCGCCGAGCTTCGCGGCTGAGAGCACATGAAGCGGGTTCCTGATGCTTGCGACGATGATTTCCGTTTCAAAAAGGTAATTGGAGTAAATGTCGATAATTTGTTCCACCAGTTTCATGCCGTCATGGGCGATATCGTCCAGGCGACCGACAAAAGGGCTGATGTAGGTAGCGCCGGCTTTGGCCGCCATGAGCGCCTGCAGCGGAGAGAAGACAAGAGTCACGTTGGTTTTGATTCCTTCCTCCGAGAGCTGCTTCACCGCCTTGAGGCCGTCGGTAGTCATCGGAATCTTCACCACGACATTCGGATCGATGGCTGCCAGCTTTCGGGATTCCGGGATGAGGTCTTCCGACGCCGCGCTCACCGCTTCGGCGCTTACCGGTCCCTGCACCAGCGTACAGATCTCCTTTATGTGTCCTTCAAAACCTTCTCTTCCTGTTATCCCTTCCTTGGCGATGAGCGATGGATTGGTTGTGACTCCATCCAGAATGCCCAGGCTGTTTGCTTCTCTGATTTCGTTTAAATTCGCTGTATCTATAAAAAATTTCACATGCTTCTCCTGATCGATTATTGTCGCCGAAAACGGGCGTCATCAATGTTCTTTGATGTAGGCGTCGCGGCAGCTTTCGCTGCAAAAATAAACGGTGCGTCCTTCTATCCGGGCGGAAACTCCCTTTAGTCGCATGAAGTACGTCCCGCATTGAGGGTCCTGAATAAGCTCGGTCTCAGCAGGATCCGAGCCTGAGAGCTCTTGATCGCTTCCGCCCGAGAGGGATTTCCCCCAGGACTTGAACAGCCGATAGCCGAAGTAAATGATAAGCGCATAAATAATAAGGCGAATCATGATATTTCAATCCGTTCGACTTTCTGATCGTCCAGTCCGCAAATTCGATCCAGCATTTCAGGAATGGACAGCTTCAGCACCGGGTGCGTCCAAGATGGAACGATCTCTGCAAGCGGCAAGAGCACAAAACGTCTTTCGTGGAGCCTGGGATGGGGAACGGTAAGGTCGGGAAGCTCCATGCTTTCGTCATCGAAGGCAAGGATATCGAGATCGAGAGTCCTCGGTCCCCAACGTATCTTACGAAGGCGGCCGAAGTCGTTCTCTATCCCGCGAACTACTCCCAGCAACTCCTCGGGCATCAATGTCGTCTCACAGAGCAGCGCTCCGTTAATGAACCAATCCTGATCCACCATCCCGACGGGGGCGGTGCGATAAAAGGAAGAAACCGCGAGAACGTTTATCTGCGGATGCGCCCGCAAAGCTTCGACTGCTTCGCGACATATCCGTGCGGAATCTCCCTGATTGCTTCCGAATCCGATTAGCGCCTGGCTCATGCTGCATTCTACAATAGGGCCGGAAGCGGCGGAGCAGAGTGGCGCCGCCGCCTCGAACAGTCAAAAAGAGAGTTTCTTAATCCGCTGTACGGCTTCTTCAATCCGTTCCTTTGTAACCGTGAGCGCCATCCGCACATATCCTTCGCCGGGCTCTCCAAACCCGCTCCCCGGTGTCGTCACTATGCCGGCTTCGCGCAACAGCAACGAGGAAAAATCCTTGGAGGAATAGCCGGGGGGAGTGGGGCACCATATATAAAAGGTGGCTTTCGGATTGTGCGGTTTCAATCCTACGCTCCTCAACCCCTCGATAAGCGCGTCTCTACGCTCCGTGTAAATTTTCTGCATCTCTGCAACGCAGCTCTGATCAGACTCGAGAGCGGCGATGCCGGCCCATTGGATGGCGTTGAAAGCGCCTGAGTCAATATTGCTCTTGACCTGTCCGAGGGCGTCAATCAGCTTGCTGTTGCCGACCGCGAAGCCGAGTCTCCATCCGGTCATGTTGTACGTCTTTGAGAGCGAATGAAATTCGATCGAAACATCTTTCGCCCCGGGAATTTCAAGAATGCTCATCGGACGGTAGCCATCAAAAGCCATTTCAGTATAGGCTGCGTCATGGCAAATGATCAAGTCGAATTCTCTCGCAAAATCGAGAGCCCGATCGTAAAAATCCCTTTCCGCGGTGGCCCCCGTGGGATTATTGGGATAATTGATGAACATCAGCGTCGCCCGTCGGGCAACGTCTTTCGGGATGGCTTCGAAGTCGGGAAGAAAGTTATTCTGCCCGAGCAACGGCATGAAATATGACTCGCCACCGGCGAAAAGCGTAGCGATATGATAGACCGGATAGGCCGGGCTTGGAACAAGGGCCACATCGCCCGGATTGATGCATGCAAGAGGCAGATGCGCAATGCCTTCTTTGGAGCCGATGAGAGTCAGAACTTCACTTTCCGGTTCAAGGTCGACCCCGAATCTCTTCTTGTACCAACCGGCGACGCTGACCCTGAAGTTATTCATTCCCGAGTACGAGGGATATTGATGGTTAATCGGATCGTCGGCAGTTTTCTTGAGCGCCTCTATAATATGCTCGGGCGTCGGAAGGTCCGGGTCTCCGACTCCGAGATTGATCACATCCACCCCTTTGGCCGCAATTTCGGCCTTGAGGCGGTCTATTTCCTTAAAAAGGTAGGGTGGAAGTCGTTTCAGACGTTCTGCTTTATCAAATGGCATTTCAGCTCTCATCCTCCTGTTGAATATTTTATAACCAATCTATTTTATTCCTAAAACGTTCTGCATATCATAGAGGCCCGGAGGCTGATTGACAATCCACATCGCCGCGCGCACGGCTCCGCGGGCGAAGTTCTCACGGCTGTGAGCCTTGTGCGTCAGCTCGATCCGCTCTCCCATGCCTCCAAAAATGACGGTGTGCTCGCCGACTATGTCGCCGGCGCGAACGGTCTGAATCCCTATCTCCGTAGCCGTCCGTTCTCCAATCATTCCATGGCGGGCGTAAACCCCTGTCTTTTCCAAGTCCCTTCCAAGCGCGCCGGCTACGGCCTCAGCCAGCTTAAGAGCTGTCCCGCTCGGCGCATCCTTCTTGAAGCGATGATGCGCTTCGACAATTTCAACGTCGAACCCTTCGCCCAGAAGCCTGGCGACATCGGCCACGACCTTGAAAAGGACATTCACTCCCATGCTCATGTTCGGAGCAAATACGCAGGGAATCTTCGTGGAAAGCTCGCGAAGGCGAGCCAACTGTTCAGGGGAAAATCCGGTCGAGCCGATAACGATCGACTTCCCCTTTTTTACCGCAGACTGTAAGTGTTCAAGCGATGCCGATGCAAGAGTGAAATCTATTACTACGTCCGCCTGATCGAGAACGTCATCTATATGCCCTGCAATGGCTATTCCCGTGACTCCGCCGCCAATGACCTCCGAGATGTCTCTACCTTTTCTCGGGTGGTTCGGGAGATCAAAGCCTGCCGCCAGCTCGACGCCTTCCGTTTCCAGTACGAGCTGCGCTATCCGAGCGCCCATCCTGCCGGCGATTCCAGCAACAGCAATACGGACCATTTTATTCTCCTCGAACTGTTTCGTGTGAGCTACAGCAATCCATACGCCTGCAGGTCGCGTCGCAAACGCTCGCGATTGGCTTCCGACATTTGAGCGAGAGGCAATCTCACTTCGTCGCTTTCAATCTTCTGCATCATCTTCAGAGCCGCCTTCGCGGGAGCGGGATTGGTTTCGTAGAAAAGCGCGTGGCAGAGGGGCAGAAGTTTGTAATAGAGCTTCTGAGCTTGGGCGAAGCTTCCCTCGAAGAAGAGATTGCACAGATCCGCCATATCGCGCGGCGCCACATTGGAGACGACCGATATGACGCCTTTTCCTCCGACGCAAAGAAGCGGGAAAGTCAGGTAGTCTTCGCCCGAGATGACCGCGAAATCATCCCCGCATCTGGCGATGATGTCGGTAATCTGCTTCATCGAGCCGGCGGCCTCCTTTATTCCGACAATATTGTCAATGGCCGCCAGGCGGGCGATGGTGTCCGGCTCCATATTCACAGCGGCGCGACCTGGGATGTTGTACAGAATAATCGGGATATCCACCTGTTCGGCGATTTTGCTGAAGTGCCGGAAAAGCCCTTCCTGTGTCGGCTTGTTGTAGTAAGGGCTGATCATGAGCGCAGCGTCGGCGCCTGCGCTCTTGGCGTGTTTTGTCAGGCGAATCGCCTCTTCGGTGTTGTTTGAGCCGGTTCCCGCGATGACGTGCGCGCGCTTTGCCGTCTGCTCGATAGCAATTTCGACGACCCGTTCATGCTCTTTATGCGAAAGCGTGGCGGATTCTCCGGTGGTGCCGCACGGAATGATGGCGGTGGTTCCGTTTGCGATTTGGAAATCAATCAACTGCCGGAGTCCGGCTTCGTCGATCTGGCCGTTCTTAAAGGGGGTGACAATAGCAACCATTGCGCCTCGAAACATGACTTCCTCCCTAATCCGTTAGTGTTTCATTCCAGAGCTCAGCTTCGTACGCCACCTTGGCGTCACCCTCCAGGTAGACTTCCGAAAAATCCGGCGCACCATTGCTTTGTGAGTGTTCAAAGTAAATGGTCAAGGCCTCGCCGCTTCTGGTCAGGACTTCGACGGGAGAGACGGCCGACTTTCCGGCTGCGGCAAGGAGAGCGGACGCAATGGAGCCTGTTCCGCAGGCTAGAGTCTCGGCTTCGACGCCACGCTCATAGGTGCGAATCGCCAGATGATGAGGATCCTGCACTATGGCGAAGTTCACATTCGTTCCAGCTGGTTGGAATTGAGAATGATAGCGCAGACTCCTGCCCCAACGGTCTACTTCCGCAGCTTCGAGAGCGCTTTCGTTATCCATGAAGCAAACGACGTGCGGTACGCCAGTGTTGATAAAACTCACGCCAAAAGGCCTGTCCTCCGTTTGCACGTTGATATTCATCTGCAGGCTGTGCGGGGCGGTGACTCGGATCTTGACCCTTTCTCCCTTGATCTCAGCCTCAATCACGCCAGCCAGCGTGCGGAAAGCGATCTTTGAACTCTTGACGATTCCGTTGAGGTGGGCGAACCGCGCTGCGCAACGCGCTCCGTTGCCGCACATTTCAGCCTCGCTTCCGTCGGCATTGAAAAAAAGCCACTTGAAGTCCACCGCTTCATCGTTTTCGATGAAAATAAGACCATCGGCTCCAACAGAGAACTTCCTGCGGCATGCGGACCGGACAATCGCCTTATACTTAGCAGGATCGATTTGATGCGCTCGATTGTCAATCAGGATGAAATCGTTCCCGCTACCGCTCATTTTGAAAAAACGAATACGTTCGTTAGCTCCCAAAAGCATACTTGCCAAATTCTCCAGATTCAAACGAATATTACAAGCTCCAGCGTGAGAACAGTTTTTGCCGGGCTCACCCAGAGATGTGTTAATTCCAGGTTTAATATGGGGAGGCAAATGAATAACTTTGCCAGCCTTTCATTCAGTTCATTTCAAGTCGGGTATTGCTTCGTTCTGGATGAGATCCAGCAAGGTCTCCCGCTTCCTGATAATGTGAAAGCGATCGCCCTTGACGAGCACCTCTGCGGCGCGGGGCCTCGAGTTGTAATTGGAAGACATGACAAAGCCGTAGGCTCCGGCGCTCATGACGGCTAGAGCGTCTCCCGGAGTTGTCATCGGGAGGCTTCTATCCCTGGCCAAAAAGTCTCCCGATTCGCATATGGGACCGACTACATCCACGATCTGCAGTTCGCGATTCTTTCTCTCTATAGGCTGGATCTGGTGGTAGGAGCCGTAGAGGCTCGGACGCACAAGATCGTTCATGCCCGCGTCAACGACGACGAAGTCCTTGCTCGGGGTTTTCTTTGTATACAACACTTTTGTTACCAAAATGCCCGCGTTTCCGACGATAACGCGGCCCGGCTCGAAAATCAAGGTGCAAGAGAGGCCTTGAAGCTCCTGCAGAATAGCCTGCGCATATTCGTGTGGATGGGGCGGCGCTTCCTGATCGTAGACTATTCCGAGACCTCCGCCAAGGTCGAGGTAGCGAACGGCGATTCCCGATTGCTCGAGCTTTTCGATAAGTGAGCGAAGCCTTCTCAGGGCGTCGACGAAAGGACTCACCTCGGTTAACTGGCTTCCTATGTGGCAGTCCACACCCATGACTTCAATGTGTTCAAGGCTTCGAGCGCGCTCATAACTCTTCAGTGCGCTATCGATGTCGATCCCGAACTTATTCTTTTTGAGTCCCGTGGAAACATAAGGGTGGGTCTTGGCGTCCACATCGGGATTCACACGGAGGGCGATTCTCGCTTTGCGGCCCATTGCCCCGGCCCTGGCGTTCAGAACGTCGAGCTCCTGAGGAGACTCGATATTGAACATAAGAATGTCTTCTCTCAGGGCGTAATCGATTTCATCCACCGTCTTTCCAACGCCGGAATAGACGATCCTTTCGGCAGGAACTCCAGCTTGGCGCGCCCTGAAGAGCTCGCCGCCCGATACGATATCCACACCGCCTCCAAGGGAGCCGAAGAGGTTGAGTATCGCAAGGTTGGAATTAGCCTTCACTGCAAAGCATGTCAAATGTGGGACGCTGGAAAAAGCCTGGTCGAAGATGTTGAAATGGTGACACAGCGTTTCGTAGCTGTAGACATAACAAGGCGTTCCCACCTCTTCCACGATTTGCCGAAGAGGGGTTTTTTCGCAGTAAAGCTCATCATGATCGTAATGAAAATAGTGCATCGTTACTTTCCTCTTATAGCCTATTCGAACAGTATGCTTCTGACTTCCACCCACTTGGAGAGCAGGCCTTCCTGTTGATCTCCGGACGGATTGACTGCCGACACCGCATAAAAGTAGGTGACGTTCCGTTTAACGGATTGATCGACGAAGGGCGGCTTGCTGACGGGGGAAGCTGTCAGCCGGGTGATATCTTTCCCTTCGCGGCGATAGACGTGATAGCCCCCAGTTGCGCCTTCGCTTTCCGTCCACTGGACTTCCATGGCGCCTTTGGACGGAATCGCCCAAACCGTTTTTGGCGGGGGCGGAGCCACGGAGCCGGGCGCGCGGGCCTGCCGGGTCGGCGACGTATCAGCGGAAATCAATGTTCCTTCAAAGATCAGCTGGGGAGTGACGCGATAATCGTACAGCTGATTCGAGCCGACGGTTTTGTCGAGGTAATTATTCGCCTTGAGAGGGACGGAGGATGCCTTCTCCCAGGAGCCGCCGGGCATGCGCCTTTCCAGCAGGAACTGAAGATCTCCCTGGAGAGGACGCCCCTGCTCGTCTTTGCTCGATGATTTCCACTGCACCATGATTCCCAGCGGGTCCGCAGTCGCCTGGAGATCTCTCACCGGCGTCGGAGCAGGAACGACTTTGGCGATCACCGCATTGGACAAGTTCAACTGACGGCCTCTTTTCTCATGAACTGAGACCTGGTAGCGATAGGCATGCTGTTTGGACACGACGATGTCGACCCAAACGATTTTGTTGTCGACAACTCTGGCCGGTTCGGGAAATGCGGGATCGATGTTGAGCACCTCCTGCTGGCTTGCTGTCGGGCAGTCGAGGCAATTTCGGTTGTCCCATTTGACCTGAGATTTGAAAAGGGAAAAATGATAATTGGACGTCGATCCGGATCGCATTCCTTCGGGGATGGTCCAGCTGACTTCGACCCCCTTGGGCCGGACCAATACCTGAAGATCCGTTACCTGAGGAACGAGATCCCGAGTTATTCTCTGGGGGAGAACTTTCTTTCCGCAGCCGGCAAGAGGAGCGGAGAGAAAAACAGCCAGAAAAAGAGCCGGAATCACCCTGCTGAAACAAGCTGCACGGTTTGCGCGTCTACTCTGTATATTCATCTTCTCTTTTTCCACCGATCCTGCACGAGCTCGTGGCGACAATAAATTCCTCTCTCCTGCATTATCAACAAAAGCCTCGGCAAGGAACGCTCGTCTTTTAGGCTTTTAGGGCCTGCTCTTTTTCTTTGATCTCAACCCGGGCGCGCTCGATTGCCTCCTTGACCCGCGAGGAGGCGGTTCCCCCGAGGGATCTCCTGAGATCTATGGCGCTCATGGCGTTGATGAAAGGATAGACATCGACATCGAAAGCCTTCGAAAAAGATTTGAGCTCTTCAATACTGCATTCGTGCAGTTCTTTGCCTTTTTGGATGCAGTGCTGGACGATCTGGCCCACGGCATGGTGAGCCTTCCTGAAAGGGATTCCTTTCTTGACCAGGTAATCGGCGAGGTCGGTCGCAAGGGTGAATCCCTTCGTGGCCATCTCCGCCATTCGATCTTCATTGAAGCGTATCTCCGGCAACAGCTTGGCCAGAATGCGCATGGTGCTGAGCACGGTGTCCACCGAGTCGAACACGGGCTCCTTGTCTTCCTGGAGGTCGCGATTGTAGGCGAGAGGCAGACCTTTGGCAAGGGTCAGAAGAGCCATCAAGTTTCCGTACACACGGGCTGTCTTTCCGCGCATGAGCTCTGGGACATCGGGATTCTTCTTCTGCGGCATGATGCTCGATCCCGTGCAGAAAGCATCGCTTATGTCGATAAAGGCGAACTCGGTCGAGGACCACAGAATCAATTCCTCTGAAAGCCGGCTTGTATGCATCATGAAAATAGCCGCCGCGGAGTTGAACTCGATCAGATAGTCGCGGTCGCTGACAGCGTCGATGCTATTGGCGGTCACTCTGGGAAAGCCCAAATATTTCGCCGTCCATTCCATATCGATGGGAAAGGAAGTGCCGGCGAGAGCGGCGCTTCCCAAAGGAAGAACATTGGAGCGCTTCAAACAGTCGGCGAACCTCTCTTCATCGCGACGGAACATCTCATAGTAGGCCATCAGATGGTGTGAGAGCAAGATGGGCTGGGCATGCTGAAGGTGAGTGTAGCCGGGCATGATAACGCCCATTTTTTCATCGGCCGTCGAGACCAGGGCTTTTAGCACCTCGAGGAGCATGGCTCGGCACTGGATCAGCGCATCGCGCATGTAGAGCCGCACGTCGACGCAGATCTGATCGTTTCGGCTTCGGGCCGTGTGGAGCTTGCCGCCCTTTTCGCCGATCTTCTGCATCAGCATTTGCTCGATGGCCATGTGGATGTCTTCCTGGGAGGAAGCCAGCTGGACTTTTCCCCTCTCGATTTCCCTCTGAATCTCTCCAAGCGCCTCAACGATCTGAGACGCTTCATCGTGAGAAATGATCTTGCACTCGGCGAGCATTCGGCAATGAGCGATACTCCCTTCTATATCGTATCGATAGAGCCTGCTATCGAAATGGATAGAAGCGGTGTAATCTTCTACCAGTCTGTTGGTGGGCTGCTCAAAACGTCCTTGCCAAAGCTTTTCTGCCATAAGATGATTCTCCGTTCTCTTTCGGAATGCGCGGGATTTCCTCCGATGCTGCGATTGCTTAGAACTGCTTTCTTACGAGCGATTCGATTCGAAGCCTCAACCCGTTGAGCCTGATGAAGCCGGTAGCGTCGTCCTGCTGATAGACGCTATCCTCTTCGAATGTGGCAAAGCTTGGCTGGTAGAGGGAGCGGTCTGATTTTCTCCCGGTCACCATACAGCTTCCCTTGTAAAGCTTGAGGCGGGCTGCGCCCCATACATTCTCCTGAGCAGAGTCCATCGTATTCTGCAACATGCGCATTTCCGGGGAATACCAGAAGCCGTTGTAGATGAGCTGTGAGTAGCGAGGTACGAGAGAATCTCGGATATGCATGACTTCACGATCCATTGTAATGGATTCAACAGCGCAATGCGCCATGCGAAGTATGGTCCCGCCCGGCGTTTCATAGACGCCACGGGACTTCATGCCGACGAAGCGATTTTCGACCAGATCGACCCTTCCGACGCCGTGCTTTCCACCGATGTCGTTCAACTCGCTAAGAATCTGCGCGGGACTCAAGCGGCGTCCGTTGATGGCGACAGCATCGCCTCTCTCGAAATCGATTTCGATGACTTCGGGAGTATTCGGCGCGTCTTCAGGATTGGCGGTCAAGGTGAACATCCCTGGATCCGGCTCCAGCCAGGGATCCTCCAGAATGCCGCCTTCATAGCTGATGTGGAGCATGTTCCTGTCGCTGCTGTAGGGCTTCTGCTGCGTTACGGGAACGGGAATTCCGTGTCTTTTTGCAAATTCGATCAGCTGCGTTCTGGATTTCAAATCCCACTCGCGCCAGGGCGCGATGACCTTGATGTTGGGATTTAAAGACATGTACGTCAGTTCGAATCGCACCTGATCGTTGCCCTTCCCCGTAGCCCCATGGCTTACGGCGTCAGCATTCTCTTCCTGCGCGATTCTGATTTGATGTTTTGCGATGATGGGGCGCGCTATGGAAGTGCCGAGCAAATAGTGCCCTTCGTATATTGCATTGGCGCGAAAAGCGGGAAAAACAAAGTCCCGCACGAATTCCTCTCGCAAGTCTTCTATTCGGGCCTTGACGGCGCCCGTTGCGAGAGCTTTGGCTTCAAGGCCTCCCAACTCCTCACCCTGGCCCAGATCTGCTGCGTAAGCGACTACTTCGCACTGATAATTCTCAACCAGCCATTTCAATATGACCGATGTGTCCAGTCCTCCGGAATAAGCCAGAACTACTTTATTTACCTTCATGTCCGGAATCGTTCCCCCGTTAGATTTCCATATTTTATGGAGCTTCTCAAAAAGATGCCCCTCTGCGTCCGCTATTTATTCCCACAAAGTAGCCATTCGAGTAAAGCCATTTGTAAGTGAAGCCGATTTTCCGCTTGATCGAAAACGACCGAGCGAGGTCCTTCCATCACGCTGTCGGTTATCTCCTCGCCTCGGTGAGCGGGCAGGCAATGGAGGACAATAGCGTGGGGAGGGGCCGCTGCAACGAGCCCATCGTTGACCTGATACGGTTGAAAGACTGCAAGGCGCGACTGGGCTTCATCCTCCTGCCCCATGCTCGCCCAGACGTCCGTATAGAGGACGTCGGCGGAGGCCACCGCCGCTTTCGGGTCTTCGGTCAGAACGATTTCCCCTTTTCCTTGCGCTTTAGCCCAGTCCAGAACGTCCTGTTCCGGGGCGTATCCGGGAGGGCAGGCCAGATACAGGGAAAAACCCAGCCTTGCGGCGGCGTTGATCCAGGAGTGAGCCACATTGTTGCCATCGCCCAGCCAAGCTACCTTCAGGTTCTCGAGACTTCCCCGCTTTTCTTCAATAGTGACCAGATCGCTCAAAACCTGGCATGGATGAAACCGGTCGGTAAGGCCGTTGATGACCGGTATGGTCGAATAACGCGCCAGATCGTCCGCGTCCTGCTGCGCGAAAGTGCGAATCACGATGGCGTCCACATAGCGAGACAAAACCCGCGCCATATCGATCATGGGCTCCTTGCGCGAGATCTGGGTTTCTTTCTCCGTCATGAATATGCACGCGCCGCCGAGACGGTACATGGCCGTTTCAAAAGAAACCCTTGTTCGTGTGGATGGCTTTACGAAAATGAGTCCGAGAATCTTCCCGCTCAATGTGGGCTCGAGCCTTCCCTGAGCGAGATCCGCCTTCATTTGCCGGGCGCGGGAAATCAGATGATGGATCTCATCGGCAGAGATATCGCGGATAGTGGTCAGGTCGCGCTTCATGTGGTCTCCTCTCCAAGAAGGCTATCCAGCGCCTGGATAAGACGATCGATCTCCGGACGCTCGACCGTTAGCGGCGGCACAAAACGGAGAACATTTTCATGCGTGCAGTTGATGATAATTCCCCTCTCCAGGCAGCTCTGGACAAACTTCTGCCCGGGAACGGCAAGCTCCATGCCAATCATAAGCCCTCTTCCCCGCACTTCGCGGATAATGGGATGACGGGCTTTGAGCTCGTTGAGACGCTCTTTAAAATAAGCTCCGGTCTTTTGCGCGCCTTGCAGGAAGGAGGGCGCTGAAATCAATTGCACCGCGCGCAGCGCCACCGCCGCCGCCAATGGAGCTCCTCCGAAAGTGGAGGCATGGCTGCCGGGAACAAACGACGCCGCAGCTTCGTTCGTGGCGAGCATGGCGCCGATCGGAAATCCGTTGCCCAAAGCCTTGGCCAGGGTCATGATATCCGGGACGACCTCTTCTTGCTCGTAGGCGAAAAGGCTTCCCGTCCTTCCCATTCCAACCTGCACCTCATCGAAGATGAGAAGCAGATCATGCTTGCGGCAAAGCTCTTTCAGCCCGGTCAAATAACCCGGCGATGGAAGGATGACTCCTCCCTCGCCCTGGATCGGCTCCACCATGACGGCGCAGGTCTTTGGCGTGATGGCGGCTTCCACGGCAGGGATGGAATTGAAATCGACATAGACGAAGCCTTCGACAAGCGGCTCAAATCCCTTGTGCACCTTATCCTGGCCGGTTGCCGAAAGGGTGGCCAGTGTTCGACCATGGAAGGAATTATTCATGGTGATTATGTGAAAGCGGTCTGCTCCATGCTTGTCCTTGCTGTATTTTCTCGCAAGCTTTATTGCCGCTTCATTCGCTTCTGCGCCGCTGTTGGCGAAAAACACCTTATCTGCAAAAGAAAGCCGTGTCAATTCCGCCGCCAGTTCAATCTGTGGGCGCGTATAGAAGAGATTTGACACATGAACCAGCGTTTCCGCTTGTTCCCGTATGACCTTTGTCAGTTCCGGATGACAATGTCCCAGATTGCAGACGGCAATGCCGGCAAGAAAATCGAGATACTCCCTGCCCGCGTCATCCCAGAGCTTGCAGCCCCGGCCCCGGACAAACGCCACCGGAATGCGCGCGTACGTGCCGCAGATATGCTCATTACAGGCCGACATGAGATCGTCCATAAAATTCTACTCCTCATTCAATTATCTATTACTTCTTGACAATTTCCGTTCCAATACCGGTATCGGTGAACAATTCGAGGAGAACGGAATGCGGAATGCGCCCGTCGATAATGTGCACCTTGCCCACTCCTTCCTGCAGAGCGTCCATGGCGCATTGGACCTTGGGAATCATACCGCCCCGGAGCACTTCGGCCTGCATGAAGTCAGCCGCTTCGGCTATGGTCATGCTGGTGATGAGGTCTCCGTCTTTGCGGAGCACTCCGGCCACATCGGTCATGAGCAAAAACTTATCGGCTTGTAGGGCGCCGGCGATATGGCCCGCGACAAGATCGGCGTTGATGTTGAAAGTTTCTCCTTCTGAGCCGACGCCTATCGGCGCGATCACAGGGATGATGTCGCTTGCCGCAAGATCCTTGAGAATTGCCGTGTTAACCTTTTGGACCTCGCCTACCAACCCGATATCGATTATTTCGGGGGGCTGGTCGTCGCCCTGGTAACGATAAATATGGAGCTTTCGAGCTTCTATAAGGCCGCCGTCCTTTCCGCTCAGCCCCAACGCCCTGCCTCCATGACGATTGATCAACGCCACGATGTCCTTATTCACTTTACCGGCGAGCACCATTTCCACTATGTCCATGGTTTCGGCGTCGGTAACGCGCATGCCGGCGCGAAAATCGCTCTTCTTGCCGATCCGCTCAAGCATCTGCCCGATTTGCGGTCCTCCTCCGTGAACCACAACCGGGTTGATGCCGATGTATTTCATAAGGACGATATCCTTGGCGAAGCTTTCCTTGAGCTCGTCCTCCACCATGGCGTGCCCGCCGTATTTGATCACGACCGTCTTCTGATAGAACCGGCGTATGTACGGAAGGGCTTCGATCAAAATATTCGCTGTATCAGTCATGCTCTTACCTCGAATCCTCAAGCTCGTCTTCGATGCGCGCTCACATTAGAGAATGTAGCGGCTGAGATCCTCGTCTTTCATGATTTCCTGAAGGGTGCTTCGAACGTACTCCCTGGTAATCGGAATCTTCTGTCCCTTGAGATCGGGAGCATTGAAGGATACGTCCGAGAGAAGCTTCTCCATAATGGTGTGAAGCCTCCGGGCTCCGATGTTTTCCGTTCGCGCATTGACCTGATAGGCGATATCCGCTATCTCTTCTATGGCCTCATCCTCAAAATTCAGCTCTACCTCTTCTGTGGCGAGGAGCGACTCATATTGCACGATGAGCGCATTCTCGGGCTCCTTCAATATGCGCACGAAGTCGTCCTTGCTCAGCGACGTAAGCTCTACCCGGATGGGAAAGCGGCCCTGAAGCTCGGGTATGAGATCCGAAGGCTTCGCTATGTGGAAAGCTCCGGAGGCTATGAATAGAATGTGGTCGGTCCGAACCATGCCGTATTTGGTGGTAACCGTGGAGCCCTCCACGATTGGAAGCAGGTCTCGCTGCACGCCTTCGCGGGAAACGTCAGGACCTCTGCCGCCGCCTTCCCGGCCGGCAATCTTGTCGATTTCATCAAGAAATATGATGCCTGAATGCTCAACTCGCTCGATCGCAGCTTTGATCACCTTATCCATGTCGATCAACCGCTGGGATTCCTCCTGAATGAGAAGCTCCCTGGCCTCCGGTATTTTCACTTTACGCCTTTTCGTGCGTCGCGGGAGCATGGAGCCGAGCATTTCGCGCAGATTGTAGTCCATATCCTCCATGCCCGACCCGGCGAAAATCTCGATCATGGGGATATTGCGATCCGGGACGTCGATTTCCACGTAGCGATCGTCCAATGCCCCCTTGCGAAGCAGCTTCCTCAGCTTTTCACGCGTTGAATCGGCCTGGCCGGATTCCTCCTGAGCGGCCTTCATGGCCTCGGGCTCAGGCAGGAGATCGTCGTGAACATCCTGCTGCCTTTTGGGCGGCAACAGAATATCCAAAAGCTTCTCTTCTGCGACTTCTTCCGCCTTGAGCTTGACCGCCTCCATCTCCTCGGTTCGGACCATGTTGACGGCAAGCTCGCTCAAATCGCGAATCATCGATTCGACATCACGGCCCACATAACCCACTTCAGTGAACTTACTCGCCTCGATCTTGAGAAAAGGCGATTGAGCGAGGCGCGCGAGTCTGCGCGCAATTTCCGTTTTACCGACGCCTGTCGGCCCGATCATAATGATGTTCTTGGGAGCGATTTCGTCTCTCAAGTGCTCGGGGACCTGTTGGCGCCGCCATCGGTTTCTCAGCGCGATGGCGACCATGCGCTTGGCGTCCTTCTGACCAATAATGTATTTGTCCAGTTCAAGGACAATCTGTGCGGGTGTTAGAGGCTGTTGCATGGCTTCACAACTCCTCGACGGTAAAGTTGGTGTTGGTGTATATGCAGATGGAGGCGGCTATCTTCATGGCTTCTTCCGCAATCTGACGAATAGGCATGTTCGTGTGAGCCGTGAGAGCCCGCGCAGCCGCCAGCGCGTAGGGAGCGCCGGACCCGACTGCGGCGAGGCCGTCATCGGGTTCGATGACATCGCCTGTTCCGCTCAAAAGGAAGCATTCCGTTCGATCCGCTGCAATGAGCAAGGCCTCCAGTCGCCGCAAGGCTCTATCCATGCGCCAGTCTTTGGCCAGCTCCACGGCTGCGCGCTTCAAATTCCCATTATATTGCTCGAGCTTGCCTTCCAGCTTCTCAAAAAGAGTGAAGGCGTCCGCTGTCGATCCGGCAAAGCCCGTCAAAATCTTATCGTGATAAAGTTTGCGAATCTTCTTCGCCTGATGCTTGACGACGGTATCTCCCATGGTCACCTGACCATCTCCGGCCATGACAACCTGGCCCTCCCTTCGTATCGCAAGAACGGTTGTGCCTCGCATAAGGTTTTCCGCCATATCTTTATTCTCCCGCAAATTATTCAAAACGCCGCATGAGGAATGATATCTCGACGGCTATGAATGAAAACATGAAAGAAATCACAAAGCCCCTGAATCAAGCGCAATGTAAGGACGATCGTTCGAGTTTTCCCGATAATCTTCATCTTCTTTAGTCATTGTCGTCCATCGGAGCGGATTTTTCAATTTTCTTCCGGCTCCTTGGGTGAGCCGCATCGTAAACTTTCATCAGGTGCTCCATATGCACATGGGTGTAACGCTGGGTTGTGGAGAGATTCGAATGGCCGAGCATTTCCTGTATAGCCCTGAGATCGGCGCCCGAGCTCAAAAGATGCGTTGCAAACGAGTGCCTCAAACCGTGAGGACTCAAATGCTGCCAGAGCCCGGACTTCTTGAGCTCCGCAACGAGGATGCGGTGAACCGATCGAGAGCTGAGCCTGCCTCCCCTGGAGTTGCGAAATACGGCTGAACCGGAAATAGGAGGACATTGGCCGTAGAGAGAGGAAAGATAACCTCTGAGCGACTCCATCGCTTTCTCCCCGATTGGGACGATCCGCTCCTTCCCGCCTTTTCCAAGCACTCGGATCAAGCCGCCCTCAAAATCGATGTCCTGCTCATCCAATCCGACCAGCTCATTGACGCGCACCCCTGTAGAGTAGGCGCATTCAAAAAGAGCCCAGTTGCGCCATCTCCTCCATGAGCTTCCCTGCCTTACTGCAAGCTTCTGAAGCGAGCCCAAAAAATGAAATATATCATCAATGCCCAAAAAAGAGGGCAGCTTCGTTTTTATTTTGGGAAAAGAAATCCTTTGGGCCGGATTTTCATGAAACAAGCCGTGGTCGATAAGATAGCGATAGAAAGAGCGCAGAGCGGAGAGTTTTCTCGCCTGGCTCGTTTTTTCCAGGCTTTTGTGGCAAGAGGCCAAAAAACCTCTGATGATGTCCGTACTTATTCCACCGGGATTGGATGCTTCTTCACCTATCTTTTCGACGGCGAATTGATGCAGCTGTAGAAGATCGTTCGCGTAGGCTCGAACGGTTTGCGCACTGAAGCCGCGCTCGTGCTTCAGATGCGTCAAGAAAAGGTCTACGGACGCCGACCATGACAGCGGGTCCTCTGAAAGATCATTCTTCATAAACAAAAACCAAGCATGCGCCAGCCGCGGTTAAGTTGTTCTCCCATCGATTCTCCTGGTCGGCCCTTTTGATTTCCTCACAGACGCGCAAATCAATATGATGAAGAAAGGTCATCTTCAGGGCGCCTCCTCTTCATAGAGAGCATCTCCAGGAAAAATCAGCTAATTACCACAAGAGGCAGGAAAAATAAAAGTAAAAGTGGATCGGAACTGCGGCCGAGGAATTGCCGGGATTCAGATTGACAAAGGCATGCCTTTCGCGATAAAGGTTGATAAGCCCTTGATGAAAAGGGTTTTTTCATTGTTTTGTAATTATTTTGGCTATCAACTTTATCGGCGCCTTGGGTTGGATTTCAGCTCACGTGACGCCCGGTGGCCTGCGTCATTTGAGGCAGGCGCTATGCGTCTCGCTTGGCTTTGGCTTGAATTGGGAAGGATCTCGAGGTCATGAAGCATATCTATGAGGTGAAGATAATCAGTGATTTTGCTGCTGCTCATAATCTGAGGAATTTTCGCGGCAAATGCGAGAACCTGCACGGCCATAACTGGAAGGTTGAAGTCGTATTGCGAGGAACCGAGCTCAACGAGAGCGACGTCCTCATTGATTTCGGGGAGGTGAAGCACGCCGCGAGGGAGATTCTTTCCCGGGTGGATCACAAGTATCTCAACGATATCGAATTCTTTCAGCAAAGAAATCCCTCTTCGGAAAACATCTGCCGATACTTGTTCGAGCAATTGGCGGCGCAGTTGAATACCGACAATCTCCGGGTCTATAGCGTATCGGCTTGGGAATCGGCGGATGCTTGCGCAACTGTCATGATGGAAAGTGAATCATAGGGATCGAGATATAACGGGAAGGTAAGAGGAAATGAAAAGGAGCAGGAAAAATGGGATTTCTCGACAGACGAGTTGAAAACCTGGGAAGTGCGGCGCCATTGCTCAGGCGTGGGCGCGCCTCGCTATATTCTCTGCTTGTCGCTTTCCTGGCGGTTTTTCTTGCAGGCGCGGATTATGGCTTTGCTTCACAAACCGACGCTCCAACGGTTGTTGCAACCGGCAATGCTGTCCAGGGCTCGTTGCATGAACATTCAACAGCGGGAGTTTCGGGACCTTCACTGGTTCTGGCCCAGCATTCCCCTCAACCGGGCGCTCATGGTGAGGCTGCCCCCCGGAGCCAGGCCTCTGAGCACGGAAAAACGGGAGGCGCCCATTCCACTGCTGAAAAGGCTCAAACCGGCTTGACGCCAACTCCGGGAGTTCCCGGCTTGAGCCATGAGACTCCGAAGGAACTTGCGCAAGAGCATCACGAGGGGGATGGCGCGCATGGTCCACCGCTGCCGGAGATCTCTCCCATCCCGGGCGTTTCGTTTGTAGAGACCATGATCAATCTGATGGATTTCGAGCTCCGCGGGAGGTTCTTGGGATGGCGGCCGAACGACATTATTTTCGGCAGATTTACCGATAACATCAACAGCTACCAGTTGGGGGTCCTGGAGGCGATACGATTCACAACTCTCCGTTTGAAGGACAGCCTCACCCGCATGGGCGACGCCGACGCCTATGATCCCGATCTGGAGCAGGCTCTCAACCTGTTTATGAACAGGTCGACGCTCTTCTGGTTTCCATCTGCCGAAACATCGTACGGGGAAGCGGTTGATCATCTCAAGGCATTTAAGGAAAAGTTGAAGGGCGGGCAGCGTAACTTCTATTATCGTGTGGATACTCTGCTTGCGCTTATCAACATTTATAAAGATCTCATGGGAAACGTGAACCGGAACTTGATTCGCCCGGTCGGATGGTTCGAATCGGACGACTATTTTTATTATGCTAAGGGCGTCGCCCACGTTTATTACGAGATTTTGCGGGTCGTTCGCGTCGGATTCAAGAATCAGCTCAGTTCTACGCTGAATGCCCTTGACATCATGGATGAGATTATCCATGAGCTCTATCGAGCCGAGCAACTTGATCCCTGGATTGTTTTTGATGCCGAATTGGACGATTCTCTGGCCAATCACCGCGCGAATCTGAACGCGCCTTTGAGCGAAGTCGCCCACCTTCTTGGCGTGATCAGCCATTTTTAGAGATGCGGCGAGTTGTGACAGTTGCAATTGCCGGTAGATATGAGCCGGTGAACAACTCTGAATGTGAATGAGAGTAGATGGCTCGGGCAGGCCGAAGGTCTGCCCGAGCTTGTTTTTACACCTTTTATTTTTGTTCTCGTCTATGGCTAGAGCTATTCAGCGCGTCTTTAACTGAGTTCTTTTGACATCATTTGCCGATAGCCTTGATCCCCTTATACTGTATGGGCCACAGGGGTACTTATCCTTTTCGCTGCTCGCTATCAGTCTATGAGCCGCAATTCCGCACTCAGCCTTTTTTCCTTGTTATTCCTTGCTCAGGCTTGATATATTCAACTTTTCTCAAGCCAAATAATAGTTTTTTAGAGGAGGAGAGGTAATGAAAAAAATTGTTTTAGTGTTACTGTTCTTAGGTCTTTTCTGTTCGCCGGTGCTAGCGCAGAACTCATGTGATGATATTTGTAATCAAAAATGTAAAGGCCAGAGCGCTAATTTCAGGACATGTTATGAGAGCTGCAAACGTAATTGTGTGGCGAACAAAACGGGCAATGTAGCACAAGACAAAGCAAATATCTGTGAGAACAAGTGCGCCGGGCAAGGCATAAACTTTCGCGCTTGTTACGATAGCTGCATGAGAAACTAAGTCCCTTAAGTATCACAAGATTCCAGAAGTATGGTATGGCGGGTCAGAACTAGGCTGATGAAAATCATACAAGCAGAGCTAGCAGTTGCTGGCAAATAGTTGTTCTGAAATCTGTTCTGCTTTTTCACCCATGACTGTGTATGCTTAGCTTGCTCAAAGGTGTCGGTCTTTGGAAAACATGAATGAGCCTTGATGAGCAGGTGAGCGCCATGAGAGAGTTCCAGAGTCCAGCATACAAGCTGATTGCATTCTTTGAGAAGAGCCGCGATGTCTGGAAGACAAAATACATGGAAGCCAAGTACGCTGTGAGGAAGCTCCAAAGGAGACTACGGTATCTCACGGCCACAAAAGGGGAGTCCAAAGAGAGGGTCAAAGAGCTTGAAGGGGAGCTCTCCCTGAAGGCCCACGTAGAAGGGTGATGGTGCGGTCCCTGGCTACCTTTCTCCTTGCAAGCTTTCGGAAGTGGTCCCGCAGGTTTTCGGGAGCAGGCCTCAGGCACTCCATCTTCTCGGTGAAGCGCCTAAACGGGCTCTGACCTCTGGAGCGGCGTTCCCTGCCGTGGTAGCTCTCCAGCCTGAGGCTGAGCTCCTCATTTAAATCCTTGAGGGTCTTGCCCTCCAAGCCGCCAAGGAAGCTATCTCGTATATTCCTCAAAAACCTTTCGATCTTATACTGAAAACGGCTTAGTTTTGGACTTCCTCCAATATCACAATGCTCCCTTATCGTCATTCCCGTCAAAAGCATGCGGGAATGACGGAGAGGAGCCTCATTGGAAGTCCGATTTTAACCCGTTCGAAGTATAATCCTGCGCAGCTTGGTTTCGCACGGCTACTTCTCAAATCCCTCCGGTCAAATGGAGAAAGCTGATTCTTCAAACACCGAAGGTTGCTCATTACGATTACTTATAATCTACTCGATATGTCTTACCTTAAGACTGTATGCGGAAGGGAAGCAGAGCGTTCGCGTTTTTTTTTGAGGTGCGGCGGTGGATCCGCCAGCAGCCGGATCCCATAAAAATGAGACCTGATACGGTGATGATATGTATTTGACTCGCGTTCGCGGATATGTAGCCGCCATTCTGTCTGTCGCCGTTGCTGTGGCGGTTCGTTTCTTCATTGGCCAAAGTGGCGTAACCGTTCCTTTCGTGACCTTCTATCCAGCGGTGTTGATTGCGGGGTTATTGGGGGGAAAACGCGCTGGCTTGTTGGCTTCGATTCTCTCAGCCTTCTTCGCCGCCTTCTGGCTTGAGCCGGTTGGCAGCCTATGGATTGTAAATTTCAACGACGGCGTGCTGCTGGTTGTCTTCATCACAACCTGCATCATGATCTCACATATCATCGATATCATGTACCGCTCTATCGCCCGCGCCAAAGAAGCCGAATTGAACGTCAGCCTCGCAGTGGAGAGGGAAAAGGCTGCCCTGACGATTCACGAGAGCGAAGAAAAGCTTCGCCTGGCTCTGGACGCAGCGCAGATGGGGACCTGGGATTGGGACATTCTTTCAGGAGAGCTGCTGTGGTCGGACCATTGCCGAAGCCTCTACGGCCTCAGACCCGAAGAATCTGTTTCTTATCGCCGCTTCATCGAGGCCTTTCAGCCTGAAGAGCGTGAGCGAATAAAGATCACTGTCGCCGAGGCGCTCGAGAAAGACGAGTTCTACGAGCAGGAAGAGAAAGTGAGCTGGCCGGATGGATCGGTCCACTGGATTTTGTCCAAAGGGCGGGTTTATCGCGATGACTCCGGAAAGCCGATTCGCATGAGCGGTGTCGCTTATGACATTACCAGACGCAAGCAGATGGAGGAGACGCTCAAGAGGGCGAAAGAAGAGTGGGAGAGGACCTTCGACAGTGTGCCGGACTTGATTGCCATCATAGACTCGAAACATAGACTGGTGCGCGTAAACAAGGCCATGGCCCAGCGGTTGGGAAGAACGAAGGAAGATCTGATTGGGCTTCGCTGCTATGAAGTCATGCACCATTCGAGCATGCCGCCTGATTTTTGTCCCAATGCGGATTTGATGAAGAACGATAAAGAGCATATCATTGAGTTCTTTGACAAAGGTCTCGCAGGCCACTTCATGTTCAGCGTGACGCCGCTGCATGATGAGCAAGGCCGTTTGCTGGGCTCTGTGCATGTCGCCCATGACATCACCGAGCGAAAGCGAATGGAAAAAGCTTTGGAAAGACGCATTATAGCCTTGACCCGTCCGCTTGATTCCGCCGAAGGAATAGCTTTCAAAGATTTGTTCAATCTCGAAGAAATCCAGGAGCTGCAAGATAAATTTGCAGAGGCTTGCGGGGTTGCCTCGCTTATCACTCAAGTAGACGGCGCGCCTATCACCAAGCCCAGCAATTTTTGTCGACTTTGCAAGGACCTCATTCGCCAGACAGAAAAAGGACGCGCTAATTGTCACTGTTCCGACGCCCTTATCGGCCGCCACAATCCGTCTGGCCCCATCATTCAACCCTGTCTCAGCGGAGGCCTGTGGGATGCTGGAGCAAGCATTACGGTTGGAGGCAGACATATCGCCAACTGGCTTGTGGGCCAGGTTCGAAACGAGGCGCAGCAAGAGCTCAAAATGAGGCGGTACGCCAGAGAAATTGGCGTTGATGAGGAAGATCTCATTTCAGCATTCCTGGAAGTCCCCTCCATGTCAGTGGAGAGATTCGAGGCGGTGGCGCGCGCATTGTTCACTCTTGCCGGGCAATTATCTTCGATGGCGTATCAGAATGTCCAACAGGCCCGGTTCATTGCCGAGCGGCAGCTGATGGAAGAGGAGCTTAGAACGGCGCGCGATGAGCTGGAATTGCGCGTGGAAGAGCGCACGGCCGAGCTCGAGAGCGCGAACGCCAGATTGCGCGATCAGGCGGCCCTCCTCGATATGGCCCATGACGCCATCCTCGTGCGGGGGGCTGATGACATCGTTACTTTCTGGAACAAAGGAGCCCAGGAGACGTACGGGTATGCCAAAGAAGAAGCTTTAGGCCGGATCATTCATGAGCTTTTGCGGACGAAGCTGCCGGAGCCCATGGAAATGATCCTCAGTCGCGTCATGACGCAAGGGCGTTGGGACGGGGAGCTCGAGCACACTACCGCCTCTGGGAAGGAAATAGTGATCGAGAGTCGTTGGGCTCTCAAAACAAATGAGGATGGCGAGCCTGTGGGAATTCTCGAGATCGACCGGGATGTTACCGACAAGAAGAAGGCCGTGGGAGCTCTCAAAGCCTATATGACGAGACTGGAGCTGATAAATTCGGAGCTCCAGGAGTTTGCTTTCGTTGCCGCTCACGATCTCCAGGAGCCTCTCCGAAAAGTTCTGACATTCGCCGATCTGTTGAAAACAAGATCTGGCGGCGCGTTGGACGAAGCCGGCAAGGATTATCTGCATAGAATTGTCACTTCGGTCCAGCGGATGCGCAAGCTTCTCGATAACCTCTTAAGCTATTCGCGTGTGGCGGGCAGCCCCGGGCCATTCAAAGAGGTTAGCCTTGAAACGATCGTGAGGGCAGCGGCGGATGCTTTCGGACGCGAGTTAGAAGAAGCCGGGGGAAGAGTTGTGATAAGTGGAGAGCTGCCGGCTATGGATGTGGATGAAAGCCAGATGCTCCGACTTTTTCAAAACCTTATCGGCAATGCCCTGAAATTCAGAGGTGAGGAGCCCCCGGTTATTCGGGTGTTCGCCGTATGCAATGGGCAGGCTGAGTGCAGCATCTTTGTAGAAGACAACGGGATCGGCTTCGAGCGTCAGTTCGTGGAACGAATTTTCAAACCGTTTCAAAGATTGCATCGGGATTATGAAGGAATGGGGATGGGGCTCGCCATCTGTAGAAAAATAGTCGAGCGTCATGGAGGCGGCATCAGGGCCGAAAGCGAGCCGGGCAGGGGATCTAGATTCATAATGAATTTGCCGAAGAAGCAGGAGAGCTGGGAAGGGCTGTGAAATTATCAGGCTGTCTTCAAAGAGGCTATCGCCTCTCGATGGAAATCCGCGCCAACCCTTTCAATCTGGCCGTCTTCAGCTTCATTGAAGCTGACTCTATTTCTGCAAAGCCGACTCGAACTTCTGCTTTTGTTTCAAGAAGTAATCTTTGTTAGCGGGATTTTTCGCCAGGGCTTCGTTGATCGCTTCTATTGCTTCCGCAAACAAGCCGTTGACGTAAAGGGCTTCTGCAAGAGTATCCAGGATGTGCGGTTCTTGGGAGCGTCTGGCCGCTTCCCGCGCCAGCTCAAGCGCCGCCTCGGGGTTGGCGTGGGGCGGGGGGGCTGTGGCGTAAAGCCATGCCAGGTTGTTGAGAGTTGAAGCGTTATCCGGGGCCAGGTCTACTGCTTTGCGAAGAGAGCTTTCCGCCTCGCGGTAGCGTCCCAATTCGAGCATCACTCCACCGTACGCGGCGTGCAGTTCGGCGTTGTCCGGGTGATGGAGGAGCTCCCTTTCCAGGAGATTTATCTCTATTTCCGTCTTCCAGTTTTGCGTCAACCTGGCGTCTTTTAGCTGAATGACGCCGAGCATCAGACTCCCTATGATCATGACAAAGACCAGCGCAGCCCCATAAAGCTTGAAGTTGTGCCTTCTGACCAGAAGGGGATTGCGGTGGCATTGGAGTAGAAAGTCCATTCGCTGTCGAATGCTGTAGTGATGCCAGCTGGGAAGGTCATGGATGTTGCCGCCATAGAAGGCGATCTTTTCCAGAGAAGATATGAGAGTGAATGGATGACCGATCACCTGCAAAGCGTATAGGTCGGCCTGTCGTTCACAGTTTCTCAGAAAAAATCCGAAGACATAACGCAAATACACGACCAGCATTAGGAGAATTGGAAGAAGATAGAGAAGTGAAAAGACGCTTTGATAAAGGCTTGCGTCCGATAGAGCCAGTCCCAGAAGTTGCGAATTCTTTAAGAAAAAGAGGAGGAAAAGATCGTTGAATGAATAGGTGAACAGAGAATAACAGGCGAAAAGAAAAACAAAAAAAGGCAGATGATAGCGCCGCACATGGCCCATTTCATGAGCGACTACCGCTTTTAGCTCATCCAGGCTCAGGATTCTGAGGAGCCCCCGCGTAATGAGGATGTAGCGCCATTTGGGCAGAATGCCCATGATTCCCGCAGTGAGCATCTCTCCGCCAAGAATTGGCCATAACTTGAAGTCCCCGACCGAAAAGCCCTGCCGACTACAGAACCCTTCAAGCTCCGCTCTTAATGGGGAATCTGGCATCGTCTCGCATCCCCAGAGACGAACCACCAGGCGAGGGGCAAAAAAAACAAAGAGTCCCATAGCAAGAGAAGAGAGGATGAGCTGCCAGGCGTCTGCGCTCAATGCGGCTGGCGGCTTGACCGACTGCATCAGATCGAAGAGGAGGGAAATGAGGAGCCAGGGAATGAGCAGCGCCATGCTAAAGCCGAGCTGACCTCTGAAGTAAGCGGCTCTTGTCAGGCTGGATCGATGGATTTCCTTATAGATCGGATAGCTCAAAAACCAGATGATGCTGAGGTGGAAAAGAAAAAGCGCCAGCCCGACCATTCCTGTAACGGTCTCCGATTGTTTGAAGAAGGGCAGGCTCGTGAGGTAGAATTTGATGTCCAGCACATAAACGTAGATGATCTGCAGCGCTAACGCCAGGATGGAGAGCCGGCTCTGGAGGCGATGATGCCTCATCGTGAGACTTGCCTGGAAGAGCCCTGCGGCGGCGGCGTGCGTGAGTCTTCGAAAGGATGCGCGACAAACGAGACAGAAAGCGGCAAACGTTCCGAGCCCGATCAAAATGGCGGGCAGCGGCGATAGCTGGGCGTCGGCGCCGGGTTGCTGAACGCTAAAGAGAAGCAAAGCGACAATGAAGTAAATCAGCTGGCTATACATAGGGGGCGGTTACTGAGGTTGGCGGGTAAAGCTTATTTTGCCTTTGCCCAGAAGATCGTGAAGGTGCAGGATGCCTCTTAACTTGCCATGGAGGTCCGCAACGGGCAGAACAGTAATGAGATGCTTTTCCATGACTTCCAGCGCCTCGGCTACGGAGCAGTCTGCTGAAATGGTGCGTGGTCGCGGCGTCATGACTTCCTTGATCAACCGTCGGTTGAGATCGGGAAAGTTGTTGAGGGCGCGGCGCAAATCGCCATCGGTGAAAATGCCTTTCAACTGCTCCCTTTCTCCCACTATGAGAGTCGCTCCCATTCCTTTTCGGCTCATTTCGCGGAGAGCCTCCGGTACGGGGCTCCAATCGCTGACCATCGGGATTTCATCGCCTTCGCGCATGACATCGGAGACGGGAACCTGGAGCCGTTCTCCCAAATGTCCTCCTGGATGATATTTGCGGAAATCGCCCGCCTGGAAGTTGCGGAGCTTGATGAGCGCTACCGCCAGAGCATCTCCCATGGCGAGCATGGCTGTCGTGCTCGTTGTGGGAGCGAGCCCGAGAGGGCAGGCCTCCCTCGGCACTCCCGTATAAATAGCGAGATCGCTCAACTGGGAGAGCGTGGACGGTATCCTCCCCGTAAACGCGATGATATATGTCCCGATATTGCGAAGATTCGGAAGAATCACGTTGAGCTCGTCGGTCTCGCCGCTGTTGGATAGGGCGATGACGATATCTTCGCTGCGGACCATTCCCAGGTCGCCATGCATGGCTTCGACAGGATGAAGAAAAATGGATGGGGTGCCCGTGCTGCTGAGAGTCGCGACTATCTTCCTTCCGACTATCCCGGATTTTCCAATTCCGGTGATGATAACGCGGCCACGGGATTCGAATACCCGCTCGACGGCGGCAGAAAACGACTCGTCCAGGCGCTCGACCAGATGGAGAATGCCTTCCGCCTCGGTCTGAAGCACGTCTTTGGCAATGAGTATAATTTCCCGGGAATCCGGCGGAGACGAGTCCTTCAATTTTCCCATCTTTCTCTTATTTCCTTACTCGCGCGACTGCTCGAAGCAATCCTTGCTCACCTTTCCACCGAACTTTACCGAATAATCCCCATTGAAACAGGCGAGACAGAACGGATGGTCGTCAAGCTTGCTCATCGCTCCGTGCAGAAGCCCTTCAAGGCTCAGGTAGCTGAGCGTATCGAGCCCTATGAACTGACGAATCTGATCTACCGAGTGGGATGAAGCAATGAGCTCTCCCTTAGTCGAGAAATCAATCCCATAGGGGCAGGGGTATCGGTGAGGCGGGCAGCTGACGAGCATGTGCACTTCTTTCGCTCCGGCCTGTTGCAGGGCTTTGATGCGCGTTCTGGTGGTCGTTCCCCGGATGATCGAGTCTTCGACCAGGATGACCCTCTTCCCGCTGAGGAGCTCTTTGACCGGGTTGAGCTTTACCCGGACGCCGAAATCCCTCATCGCCTGGCTCGGCTGAATGAAGGTGCGGCCGACATAATGGTTGCGAATAACCCCCATTTCCAGGGGGATTCCTGATGCTTCAGCAAAGCCCAGCGCTGCGTAATTGCCGGAATCGGGAAAAGGCATGACGAGGTCGCCGGAAAGCGCGCTGTTTTCTTCCGCAAGCAGGCGTCCGAGCCTCTTTCGAAAAAGATAGACATTCTGCCCGAAGATGCTGCTGTCAGGCCTCGCAAAGTAGATGAACTCAAAGATGCAATAAGAAGGTCTGGCCTTTGGAAAAGGGTGAAGCGAGCGGATCCCGTTTTTATCAATGATGATGATTTCGCCTGGCTCCACGTCACGGATGTATGTGGCTTCGATGAGGTCCAACGCGCAGGTTTCGGAAGCGAGCAAATAGCTGCCGTTGAGCTTTCCGAGGCAAAGGGGTCGGAATCCCCTCGGGTCCCTGGCTCCGATCAACTTGTCCCTGGTGCTCATGACAAGAGAATAGGCGCCCTCGACCCGGCCGATGGCCTTGATGAGAGCCTCCTCTAACCCGCTCCGGAGGTTTCTGGCCAACAGGTGCATGATGATTTCCGTGTCCATGGTGGACTGGAATATCGCGCCCTGTTCTTCCAGTTCCTGCCGAAGCTGAAGCGCATTGACCAGATTTCCGTTATGCGCGATCCCGTAGTATTCGTTACCGAGCATTACGACAAAGGGTTGAGCATTGGCCAAAAGCGATGAACCCGTCGTGGAGTATCGTACATGACCGATGGCGAGGTGGCCTTTGAGGGCTTTCAGAGTCTCTTCTTTGAAAACCTCGTAGACCAGGCCCATATGTTTATATTCCCGCACCTGGCAGCCGTCTGAGACTGCTATCCCCGCACTCTCCTGGCCTCTGTGCTGCAGCGCGTACAGGCCGAAATAAGTGAGCTTGGCTGCGTCGGGAGTTCCGAACACGCCAAAAATACCGCACTCCTCGCGCTTCTTGGGGAAATACGGAACCATTGCGGGAAGCAGCGAACTACGAGTCATTGGTTGACAACGCCTCCATTGAAAAAGGCGAGGGACAAAGGGCGACAGAGCCATGGGCCGTAAGTAAAAAGCAGGAGGCAAAGCATTCAACTTGCTCCCCTGCTTCCAAATTCTCAGGATACTCCCGTAACTTCCCGCCCCGGCCTCTAGCCCGGGTTACGCACGACGCCTGGCTGAAACTTGCAGCCCGCCGTCTGCTCTGCGTGGTATTCCTGTATGGTTTTCACATCCCAATCGCCTCGCTGCAATTCCTCTACGGCTTCGGCCAAAGCTTTCGCCCCCGAAATGGTAGTCGTGTAAGGGATGTTGTAGACCAGAGTCATACGTCTAATTTCATAGGAATCAGATGAAGTCTTCTTTCCCAGACTTGTGTTGATCACAAGCTGAATGTTGCCGTTCTTGATATGATCCACCACGTGAGGTCTCCCTTCACGCAGTTTGAGCACATTTTCCACCTCAATCCCGGAGCTTCTCAGAAAGCTGGCCGTTCCGGCTGTGGCGACCAGTTTGAAGCCGAGATCCTTGAACTTCTTTGCAACAGGAAGCACTCCCGGCTTATCGCGGTCATGAACGCTGATGAACACCGCGCCGCTTCTGGGAAGGTCGTACCCCGCCGCAGCCTGTCCCTTGGCGAAAGCGATGCCGAAGCTGCTCCCGATGCCCATGACCTCGCCGGTCGATTTCATCTCGGGACCGAGCAAGATGTCCACACCGGGGAATCGCGAAAAAGGAAACACCGATTCCTTCACCGATATGTGGCCGGGCTCTATTTCTTTTGTGAATCCCAGTTCATTGAGAGACTTTCCCAGCATAACCTTAGTGGCGAGCTTTGCCAAGGGAAAACCAATGGCCTTGCTAACGAAGGGAATGGTTCTGGAGGCGCGCGGATTGACCTCGAGAATGAATATTTCACCCTTTTGGATCGCGAACTGGACGTTCATGAGGCCGACAACGCCCAGCGCTCCCGCCATGAGCTTGGTCTGGCGCTTGATCTCTTCCTGGAGCTCTTTAGAAATGCTGATGGGCGGCAGCACGCAGGCGCTGTCTCCCGAATGGATGCCGGCCTGCTCGATATGCTCCATAATGCCGCCGACTACTGTCATCTTGCCGTCGCTTATGGCGTCGACATCCACTTCGATGGCGTCTTCAAGGAACTGGTCGATCAGAATGGGATGCCCCGGCGAGACGTGAACGGCCGTCTTCATGAACTCTGCGAGCATGGTTCCGTCATAGACGATTTCCATGGCTCTTCCGCCCAGAACGTAGGACGGGCGCACCACAACCGGATAACCGATAGTCGTGGCTGCTTCCAGGGCCTCCTCCACCGTGAATGCGGTGGCGTTTCGAGGCTGTTTGAGCCCCAGCTCCTGCAGCAGTTGCTGAAAGCGCTTCCTATCTTCGGCTAAGTCTATCGCGTCAGGGGAAGTTCCAAGGATCTTGGCGCCCGCCTTTTCAAGGGGCACAGCCAGGTTGAGGGGCGTCTGGCCGCCGAATTGAACGATAATTCCCCTGGGCTTTTCAGTTTCTAATATATGCAGCACGTCTTCCCTGGTCAGGGGCTCGAAGTAGAGCTTGTCGGACGTATCGTAGTCGGTGGAGACGGTCTCCGGATTCGAGTTGACCATGATGGATTCGTGCTTCTCTTCCCGAAGCGAGAAGGAAGCGTGAACGCAGCAATAGTCGAATTCGATTCCCTGGCCGATGCGGTTCGGGCCTCCGCCAAGAATTGCGACTTTTGGCCGATCTGAAGGCCGCGCCTCGTTTTCCGTCTCGTACGTGGAGTAATAATAAGGGGTGTACGCTTCAAACTCGGCCGCGCAGGTATCGACCAGTTTATACACCGGCGCGACTCCGTGATCGATGCGCTTGCGGCGGACTGTCTCTTCATCCGTCCCGGTAAGCTGAGCAAGCCTTACGTCGGAGAATCCCCAGGACTTGGCGAACCGAAGCTTTTCAGGATCGTCCAGGAAGCCGTTCGTTGACGCGGATTCGGCGATTGCATCCTCCATCCGCAGGATTTCCCGCATGTGGTGTAAAAACCATGGGTCGATCCAGGTCAGTCGGTTTATCTCCTCCATGGAAACGCCGAGCTTCATAGCTTCCGCTATCTGAAAGAGTCTTTGTGAGTTGGGGCGCCTCAGCTTTTGCTTGAGCTGCTCTAAGTACTCATCGTTTACGGAATCGGGAGCGTTGGAAAATCCGAAGCGCCCGATTTCCAGGGATCGAATCGCCTTCTGCAGGGCTTCTTTGAACGTGCGGCCGATGGCCATTGTTTCGCCGACCGATTTCATCGAGGTGGTCAGAATATCTTCGGTTCTGGGGAACTTTTCAAAGGTGAACCGCGGAACCTTCACCACGCAATAATCTATAGTCGGCTCGAAAGAAGCTTTCGTTTCTCGCGTAATGTCATTTGCGATTTCATCCAAAGAGTAGCCGACAGCAAGCTTTGCGGCAATCTTGGCTATGGGAAAGCCGGTAGCTTTGGAAGCCAGGGCTGAAGAGCGGGATACTCTCGGATTCATCTCGACGACGATCATTTCCCCGTTTTCCGGGTTGATGGCGAACTGCACGTTGGATCCGCCGGTTTCGACGCCGATTTCCCTGAGAATGGCGATGGAGGCGTCCCGCAACTGCTGGTATTCGCTGTCGGTCAAAGTCTGGGAAGGAGCGACAGTGATGGAGTCTCCCGTATGAACGCCCATGGGATCCATGTTTTCGATGGAGCAGATGATGACGACATTGTCCATGTAATCGCGCATGACCTCAAGCTCGAACTCCTTCCACCCGAGCACGGACTCTTCGAGCATGATGGTGTTGATGAGGCTTGCGTCAAGGCCTCCTCTGGAAAGGTCGAGGAGCTCTTCTCGGTTGTAGGCCACTCCGCCGCCGGTTCCGCCAAGCGTGAAGGATGGACGGACGATCACGGGATAGCCGATTTCTTTGACGATCGCCTCCACCTCGGCCATCGTGTGCGCAATGCCGCTTGCGGGCACGCGCAGTCCGATCTTCTTCATGGCTTCCCGAAAAAGCTCTCTGTCTTCGGCCTTCTTGATGACGTCGACATTGGCTCCGATCATCTCGACGCCGTATTCCGCCAGTATGCCCGATTCTGCCACTTTAACGGCCACGTTGAGCGCAGTCTGTCCGCCCAGGGTCGGGAGCAGCGCGTCGGGACGCTCGCGTTTTATGACTTTGGCGACCGCCTCCGGCGTGATGGGCTCAATGTAGGTGCGGTCCGCCGTTTCCGGGTCCGTCATGATGGTGGCCGGGTTGCTGTTTATGAGGACGATTTCATAACCTTCCTCGCGGAGGGCTTTGCAGGCCTGGGTCCCTGAATAGTCGAACTCGCACGCCTGGCTTATGATGATCGGTCCGGAGCCGAGAATGAGAATTTTGTGGATATCCGTTCGCTTTGGCATGAACTAAAGTTCCTCTGTTTCACTGCTCGCTATCTTTTTGTTTCTTCAATGAGCTTTATGAACCGCTCGAAGAGATATGAAGCATCATGAGGGCCGGGTGAGGCCTCCGGGTGATATTGAACGCTGAAGGCCGGGATGTCCAGGTGCTGCATTCCTTCCAGAGTATTGTCGTTGAGATTCAAATGAGTGAGCTTCACCGGAACGTCTCTGAGCGAGTCGGGATCGACGCAAAAGCCATGGTTCTGCGATGTGATCTCAACCTTTCCCGTCGTGAGATCCTTGACGGGCTGATTGCCTCCTCTGTGGCCGAACTTCAGCTTGAAAGTCCTTCCTCCCAGGGCGAGCCCCATCATCTGGTGCCCAAGGCAAATGCCGAACATGGGCTTTTTCCCGAGAAGCTCGCGCACCGTGTCGATCACGTAGCCTACGGCGGAAGGATCGCCGGGTCCGTTCGACAAAAAGACTCCATCCGGATCGACGGCAAGAATTTCACCGGCGGAAGTGTTGGCCGGAAAGACCATGATCTGGCATCCGGAAGCTTCCAACTTGCGCAGGATGTTGAACTTGACGCCACAATCCAGGGTCGCGATGCGCAATCCCTGCCGGCTTTCCGACCAGGATAGCGTCTCGGAGGGAGGCTGAGGACCCTGAATCCACCTGTAAGGCTTACGGCAGCTCACGCGCTCGACCATGTCGACGCCGTTCAGTCCGGGAAAAGCTTGAACCTCATCGAGAAGCTTGCCCACGTCGTCGGTATCCGTGGCGATGATTCCGCGCAGGGCGCCGGCGAGGCGGATGTGCCTCGTGAGAGCTCTGGTGTCGATGCCTTCGATGCCTATCTTGTCATGCTTCGAGAGGAAATCCGCCAGAGTCATCTTGCTGCGCCAGTTGCTGGCGAATTCCTGATATTCTCTTACTATGAAGGCTTCAACCTGTACGGCGGCCGATTCCATATCCTCGTCGTTGATTCCGTACACGCCCGTGAGAGGATAGGTCATGGTCACGATCTGCCCCTTGTAAGAGGGATCGGTTAACACTTCTTGATAGCCGCTCATGCTCGTGTTGAAGACCACTTCACCCAAGGCGCGTCCAAAGCCTGCAAAAACGCGCCCGTGAAAAACCGCTCCATCTTCGAGCACAAGCAGGGCTTTGGTCCGTTTCCACGGAGATGTCATGTCGTTTCCTCACATTCCTTTTTCCCACAAAGATCGAGAAATAAAACGAGCATCTTACTTTATTCGCATTCTTCATGGAATGATAGTTCGCGAACTCTGAATGGCTGTACGATGTAAAACAATCAATTCTAACGAAAAATCATGAGATAGCAACCATTTTCCATATATCGGAGCTAATCGGACGCTTTCGCCGGAAGCAGGCTCTTGAGGCGCTCGAGATCTTCAGGCGTGTCCACGCCGTGCGTCTCCACGGGAGATATGGCCACCTGGATCTGGAATCCGTGCTCGAGCGCGCGGAGTTGCTCGAGCTTTTCCATCTCCTCGAGCGCGCCGGGGGGCAGCTTTGTAAAAAGCTGGAGAAAAGCTTGTCTGTAGGCGTAGAATCCGAGGTGCTTGAGGAATGGAAGCGGCCCGTCCGAGGCGTCACGCCTGAAGGGAAGGGGAGAGCGTGAAAAATAGAGCGCCCTTCCGCTTCGGTCCATTACAAGCTTCACCACGTTTGGATTCAAATAGTCGGACTCCGCCTGGCAGTGATATGCCAAAGTGGCCATGGGGCAATTCGGCGCTCGCTCTATGGCCTCGATCAGACAATCGATCATGGCCGGCTCGACAAGCGGTTCGTCTCCCTGAATGTTAATGATAATGTCTTCATCCTCGAGCTTCAACAGCTCTCCCGCCTCAGCCAGCCGGTCCGTTCCGCTCGGGTGATCGCTGCGGGTGAGAAGAGCTTCGCCGCCAAAAGCGCGTACAGCATCCATAATGCGAGCATCATCTGTTGCCGCGAATAAACGATCCAGACGCGACGCCTTACAGGCTCGCTCATAAACATATTGGATCATGGGCTTGCCATGGATGTCCGCCAACGGTTTTCCAGGAAAGCGACTTGACTGATAACGAGCGGGGATAATGCCGACAATCTGCATGGGATATCTCTTGTGTAATCCGTAAATGAAAGCATGAAGCAAATAAGCGCAAAGGCTTCTGCTTCTTAATCGTCAATCTAATTATTAATTCGAAGCCAGGAATGTGGAGCGCAAATGAGCTGATTATACAAGAAAGAAGCGTTTGGCAATGAAATTCTATCTGCGATTTGCGCCATATGAATAAGGGAATGGAACGCAGTGACGCAAGTTAGCGATCAAAGGTTGGCAATCATGTTGTAGTCTGAGATAATGAAAGCTGCTGACGCTGGCAGGAAATGAGCGGTTTCTTCCCAAATTCATTAATCACGCTCTACATATGGAATTACGATGATCTCCGATTTAATTGCTCCCGGCTTTGACTGTTCCAATCGGATAGAGAGAATCAGCGAGTCCTCCCAATATCTGGCTACTCTCCTGCGACGACCCGAATATGAAAGGTGGCTGTGCGGAGAACGCAATCTCTATCGCCGCTATCCTTTGACAGAGCTCTATAACGATTTACAGCGACTCGCGAGCGCCGCTGCCGATTATCAGCGCCTAATGGCCGCCTTTCGCGAATTCAAGCAGCGCCATTTTTTGCGCATTGGCGGGCGGGATTGCCTGGGGATGGCTTCTTTGGCGGAAACAACCTCGCAGCTGAGCGACCTGGCCGGCGTTGCGCTCCAGATCGGCTTGCAGAGCCTTTCTGAACATCCGGAATGGTGGATGGCGGAAAGTGAGAGGGCGGGCTGGCGTGAACTTCGGAATGATCTGCGGCTTACGGTAATGGGGCTCGGGAAGCTCGGCGGCCAGGAGCTCAATTATGTCTCCGACATAGACATCCTCTTTCTCCATGCCTTGCACAGCGGAAACAATCCGTTGCCGTCGGAATCGTTAGTCCTGATCAGCCGTCTTGCGCAATGGACTGCCCGCCTCATTTCCGACCGATGCGAGGGCGACAGGGTTTTTCAAGTGGATTTCAGGCTCCGCCCGCAGGGAAAAGACGGCCCGCTCACTCCCTCTATGGCTGCCGCCTTGGAGCATTATCTGCTCTTCGGACATCCATGGGAGCGGCAGATGCTCCTCAAAGCCAGGCCGGCGGCCGGAGACCGCTCTCTCGGCGCGGCTTTTCTCAAAGATGTGAGGCCATTTGTTTTCAGGCGGTTTCTCGATTTTCAAGCTTTGGATGAGCTTCGGGCCATGCGGGACAAGATTATCGCGGAGGCCCTTCGTCCTCTCTCCGGCTGGGAGTCTTTCGATGTCAAGCTTGGCATAGGAGGGATACGGGAGGTCGAGTTTTTGGTCCAATCCTTTCAGCTCATCTACGGCGGCAGGCATACGGAGCTGGATGAGCCAAATACTCTTCGATGCCTTGATAAGCTTGAGAACTTGAAATTGTTGAGCGGCGACGCAGTGAGGGAATTGAAGGAATGTTACACCTTTTTGCGCAGGGTGGAGCACTGGGTTCAGTTGGACCAGAACAGGCAGACGCAGAAATTGCCGCAATCTCCGGAAGCAAAAAATAGACTCTCTCTGGCGCTTGGGTTCGGAGACGATGCGACTGCGTTTTTGCGCCATCTCGAAGTCTGTTGCGCTGCCGTTCACAACCATTTTCTCTCATTGTTTCAATCCGACGGCAAGGGACGCTCTAAAACCGGCGAGGACGCCTCATCCGACGCCGGGCCTTCCCAAAAAGCTCATAATCTGGAGGGGTTTCCCCCGGAGTCCATTGCTCGCCTCAAAACCTGTCTCTCTGTGTTTCCCCTATTCCTTCAAGAAACCGTTATGAGTGTCCTGAGCGGGTTTGAAGATCTCGAGGATTTGGAGCTTGCGGACAAAATCGTGGGACGCCTCGAGCGCTATTTCAACCTGGTGCGGAAAAGACCCGGACTTGTAAAGGTATTCGCATCATCTGCTCCATGGCTTGCGGATTTTTGCATGGCGTTGGCGCGTAGCGAGCTTCTCTCCGCGCTTCTCGCTCACAATCCGAGTCTTGTGGAAGGCGTGGCGACCACGGAGCGTCGGGTTCCGGGCGTAGACGAATGGGAGCGTGCTGCAGAGCAGATTTTGGGCGGAACCAGAGACTATGAGGAAAGTCTCGAATGGGTGCGCAGGCTCAAGAACGAAAGGTTTTTGCAGCTGATTCTGCTCGACCTCCGCGGCGATTTGGATCACGGGGCCATTGAGAAGGCGCTCAGCGCTCTCGCCGATTTCGTTATTCGGAAGACCTACGAACAAGTGCTGGAAAGCCTGCATCTGAACAAGGGCTTATCGGTTGCGGTCTTGGCTCTTGGTAAGCTTGGAAGCCGTGAAATGACCTATCTTTCGGATCTCGATCTGGTGTTTGTCTATCGACCTGCTCCGGGAGAGTCCGAGGAATTGATTCCGGAAGATGTGATCCGCCTCATCCAACGCTTCATGCGCATGCTAAGCACTCCTTTGCAGGAAGGACCGGGCTACAGCGTGGACGCCCGTCTCAGGCCGACTGGCAACTACGGGCCTTTGGCGGTCACTGACAAAGCATGGATGAAATATTATCAGGAGGAGGCGGATATTTGGGAGGCGCAAGCTTTGATCCGTGTGCGATGCGTTGCGGGAGATGAAAAGCTTGGGCGCTGGATTGAAGATCGGGCAAAGGAAATTTGCTTCAAGAAACGCGATGCGGAAGCAGTATGGGGTCGACTCTGCCATCTTCGGATGCGGATGCAGTTGGAGCGGGCCGATGAAAGGCGGGATCATCTTGACCTGAAGCTCGGCTTGGGCGGTCTCGCGGATATCGAGTTCCTGGTCCAGGGATATCTGCTCGTTGAAGGATGGCGAAACAACTCCCTCAGATTTCCCTCCGTGCGCTCGGCGCTCGAGCCCGTGCTGGAGAGTCTCGCCGAGATTGCGGCATCGGAGCGTGATATAAGAGGAGCTTTCGAGGCATTGAGATCTCTCGAGCACCGGCTGCGGCTTCACACTAATCAGAGCTCTTCACGGGTCACCCCTTCTCAGTTTGAGTCTCTCAAGGCGGTCGGGTTGTGGCCGCCCGCGGACAAAGGCGTCCTTCTCGAGGACTGGCAGGATCTTTTGCGGCTCCGCCGCCGAGTGAGAGCGCTCTTGCGCTGCTTTTGCCCCGACCTGCAGAGCGCTTCTGTCGCGACGTGACGAACCTCAGGTTTCACTAATCATCTCGACTGCATAGCATCTTCCGAATCCCTTCTTGCGACCAATGATCGCAGCGGGACCGTATTAGTGAAACTAATATTTGTGGGAGGTGATTTATTTATAATAAATAAATGATTTTAACTAATTACGACCCATAAAATATTCTTTACAATATAAATCAGTAAAGCTAATATTCCCCTCGTGATTTTGAGCTCTCGAAGTTACTCCTCTTGAAATCTATACGCATTTCATGAACTGGGGATTCAGAAACGGGCATGGCCCCCCGTCCGCCGGGAATGGCCGGACGTCATTTTTATGGAAAGACAGCGGGACAGCTGTCTTTCCATAAAAATGATGAAATGTATATCACAAATAAAATCAAAGAGATACCTCTTGAAGGATCTTTTTGGCCGCAGTGGAAGAGCCCTCGAAGCGCATCCTTAGAGGGTGCAAAAAAGGGCCTCTTGCTTCTGAATGGGGTGTCTGCTGCATCTTTCGAGTAGTGGACCGTTATCGTGTAGACAAAACGTTTTATGACGGAGAGAAGTGAAATGAATTTAAGTACTCCTAACGCCAATGATGCAACCCTTTCTTTTAACCGCTCGAAGAGCGTTGTTCCCACAAGCGGTCTTTGCTCGAGATGTGTCGACGGATGCAGAGGAAACTGCGAAGTATTCAGATCTACCTTCAGAGGCCGCGAGGTCATTTATCCGGGTCCCTTCGGGCAGGTTACGGCGGGTGCGGATAAGAACTACCCCGTGGACTACTCGCATCTCAACATCCAGGGTTATGCTCTGGGCGCTGTGGGGCTCCCGGGCGGCGCGGTTGGCGGTCCCGACAACGCCATTTTCCCTGCTGTCAACACGGAAACGGAATATGGCTGGGACAAAAAGGTCAAGATGCGCGTTCCGATCTTCACCGGCGCTTTGGGCTCGACGGAAATCGCTCGCAAGAACTGGGAGCACTTTGCGGTTGGCGCTGCTCTTAGCGGCGTGACTCTGGTTTGCGGCGAGAACGTGTGCGGAATCGATCCCGAGCTGGAGCTCAACAGCAGCAACAAGATCGTGAAGTCCCCTGAAATGGACCGCCGCATCGAGGTCTACAAGCGCTATCACAGCGGCTACGGCGAAATCCTGGTGCAGATGAATGTGGAAGACACCAGACTTGGCGTTGCGGAGTACGTTATCAGCAAACATAATCTGGATACTATCGAGCTCAAATGGGGACAGGGGGCGAAGTGTATCGGCGGCGAGATCAAGGTTCACAGCATCGAGCGCGCTATCGAACTGCAAAAAAGAGGGTACATCGTGACTCCGGATCCTTCCAGCCCGATCATTCAGGCGGCTTACAAGGATGGGGCCATCAAGGAATTCGAACGTCACAGCCGCCTTGGCTTCGTGAGTGAAGAGGGTTTCCTTGCAGAAGTAGACCGGCTCAGAAAGCTCGGCTTCAAGAGAATCACCCTCAAAACCGGCGCTTACGGCCTGAGAGAGCTTGCAATGGCTATCAAGTGGAGCGCGCAGGCGAAAATCGACCTTCTGACCATTGACGGCGCTCCCGGCGGAACCGGCATGAGCCCCTGGAGAATGATGGAAGAGTGGGGCGTACCCAGCATCTACCTCCATTCAGTCGCGCAGGAATTCTGCCAGAAGCTCACGGACAAGGGCGAAAGAGTGCCCGATATCGCTTTCGCCGGCGGCTTCTCGAGTGAAGACGGCGTTTTCAAGGCGATCGCCCTCGGCGCTCCTTTTGTCAAAGCTGTCTGCATGGGACGCGCTCTGATGATCCCCGGCATGGTTGGCAAAAACATTGCGGAATGGATGAGCAAGAGCGATCTTCCTAAGACTGTCAGCCAGCATGGGAACAGCGTGGAAGAGATATTCGTAAACTATGAGGCTGTTAAAGATCTCGTCGGCGCCGAGGAAATCAAGAATATTCCTCTCGGAGCCCTCGGCATCTACAGCTATTCGGATAAGATCAAGGTGGGGCTCCAGCAGTTGATGGCTGGCGCAAGGTGCTTCAACGTCAGTTCCGTCTCCCGCAAAGAACTGATGTCCTTGACCGAGGAATGCGCTAAAGTCACTGGAATTCCTTATGTGATGGATGCATACAGAGCAGAAGCCGAAGCAATATTGAACGGCTGAGAATATCCCCCCGGGTGAGGCGACCTTCTGGGGCGCCTATCCCGTGAGCTTGAGATGCATGAGCCCCTTGTTGCGCAAGCCTTAGCAACAAGGGGCTTTTTCTTTGCCTCCCATCGAAATGTATCGCTAAAACGCGGCGCTTTCTTCTATCTTATCTTCACCCAAAGAAGCCTGGCTGTGCCGGGGCCGGGGTTGCTCCATTCGGAGGGCATTTCGGACGTGAGATAGATCGAGTCTCCAGCGTCTATGGTGTGTATGCTCGATTCCATTTTCAATTGCAGCCTCCCAGAAATGAGATAGCCGAGCTCTTCGCCCTTGTGAGCGAAAAAGTGTCTGGAAATTGTCTTCTCGGAGGGAATTTCTACAATGAACGGTTCGGCTCTCGAATGGAGATCGACGGGAGTCAGCAGCCGCGCCGAAATGCTTCCTTCTTCGATCCCCGCCACATTCACCTCTACGGCTTCGGACGAGGGAAAGACGATGCGTTTTTTGAGCTCAGCCTTGTCCTGAAAGAACGAGTTGACTTCCACAGAGAGAACTTCGGCCATTTTGAGCAGCGCCGGCAATGAAGGATATATCAGGTTACTCTCTATCTGGGATATCGTGCTTGGGGTCACCCCGACCAATCTGGCGATCTCTGTTTGCGAGAGCCCGCGCTTAGTGCGCAGCTCCTTCAAACGTTGTCCGAGATCCAACCCGCCCTTTGCGCGCTTCTCTTCATCGAAAGTAACCGAAAGATCACGGGTCCAGTAATTGAACGGGCTGTGAAGATTATCGAGGTTTCGCTTTTCCGCCTTCAGAACCGTTAACGATGTCGAGCCGCGCTTAATGGAAAGCTCGATCACGACTTGAGCTATCTGACTGATCTGAGCCCGAAGACGGGAGGAATGAGCTTTCTTTTCCATTATCCAATAGGCGATGGTGTTGAGCTCGTATAAGCGGGGGCAGGAATGAGAATAGAAAGCAAGTATTTGTTCTTCGCCTCCCCACACTTCCTGCATCCCTGTGAGGCTTTCGAAAATAAACCGAACGTCCCCTTGCATCGTTCCGTGGATATCATAGAGGATGTTCATGAACTGATCGATTTTGCGCGGATCTTCAATTCGGATGATCCGACACGGCCATTCAATCTCTGGATCGTCATAAAATTTTAGAAATGTAGGGGAATTGGCGCCTTTTCCCCCCGTAAAGCAATCAAGGATGGTTATATTGGGGGCCTTCGCCAGTGATCCAAGTGTTTTCAAAAGGTTTTTGGGCGACCTGTCAAAGCTCACATAAATGAGCGGCCGATTCGCCGCCAAAGATGCTTGAATGAAATTATGACTGAAAACTGAAGCGAGACTGCCCGAGTCGTCGTGCCAGACGACATTGTCGCCGATATACAACCCTCCAAGCAGTCGATCCAGTTGCTGGACGCCCGACGTTACGCTGAGCTCATGAGGCATGGCTGGAAAAACCCTTGATTTAAAGATAATGTCAATTTGTGAAAGCCAAAGGTAGTTCTTATTACCTTTTCACTCTCGCTTGTCAATGAAGACATGGAAAGATGTCGCCGCAACACAGCGTTTCTCGACGTCATATCCTGCGCAAGGTGAAAAAGATGATGACAAAAAGAGCGCCTGGGAGCAGCGTCGCCCAAGGGCATTTGTCTGGAAAGACGAGACGTTTTTCTGTATTATGGAAGCCTAAATTTAAAGACTGCTTCTATTTCAAAGGATGATGACCCAAAATGGATAAAGAGCCAAGACTTTTGGTTTGGAATTACTCCGAGGAAGAAAAAAGCGGGTTGGACGCCTTGCTTGCCCGGATCGGCGCCCCGCATGCGGTGACCATTGAGAGCTCCCGCGGATATCTTACTTTAAGAGATATCATCCATACGAACAAAAGCTCTGACGCCGACTTCCTTTCAGATGAAAAAGCCGTCCTTTTCTATAACATCCCCCAAAAGGGGGTCTTTTTCCTGATCAACACCTTCAAAGAGTCGAATCTGCCTCGTCCTCTGTACGCAGTAGTAACGGAGCACAGCATCGAGTGGCCCTTCAGCGAGCTTCTGGAGCATCTTGTTCAAGAACGGGAAAAAATGGAAAAAAGAAGCGCCGCAAAGGATGCTCAATAGCTTCTTTTATCCCGGTATCCCGTGCTTACAGGCGGCGTCTTCGAAAGCTCATTTCTCGTCTGCTGAATACCATCCTGCAGGAATCACATCGAAATGCCAGACATCCTTGAAGACAAACATGCGCTCCATGATCTCAGAGGGAGAAAGCTCTTCCTGGTTTTTCTGCCGCCAATCCTGCCTGTCAAGCGTTCCCATGATCAAATACTTGTTGCCGATTATCTCCGGCCTTAACCGGCGAAAGTGGGCAGCCATCATGGATTCGACTTTGTCCTTTTTAGCAATGATCAAATCACAATCCTGACAGAATTTGCACTGCATGTTGAGGATGAAAAGCTGCTTCGGGTCTATGCGAATAACAAGCGCAAATTTGCGCGCTTTCGTCGCCTTTTCACAAACGGGGCATTTGGTGAAAGCCTGCTCCATATGGGGGTTCAGGAAAAAACGGTGTTTTTTTCTGGGCTTATCCGACTTTCGCCTTTTTGATGTCTTTTGGGGTTGCAAAGGGTCTCCTCCAAGCAAGCTCTAATGAGAATAAATTCAGTGACTTCCCGGCCTACCGCTTCGAGCGCGCTCGGGCCCAATAGCGCTGGTCTTCTTCAACCACTTCGATAGCTGTTTCGAAAGCTTCGCTCAGCAACTCAGAGCGCAGTATGGATTCCTTTGCGCCCTGGGCGAGACAGCGACCGGCCTTGAGCAGAAATGTGTGCGTAAATGCCGGCATAACTTCCTCGAGATGATGCGTGACGAAGATCATGGTGGGGGAGGCCGAAGAGCGCCCAAGCTCTTCCAGTAGGCCGAGAAGCTGCTCTCTGGCTGGGAGATCGAGCCCGGCGCAAGGCTCATCTAAAATGAGCAGGCTGGGACGGTTTATCAGAGCGCGTCCTATGAGCAGGCGCTGCTTCTCTCCTTGTGAAAGAACAGCGTAGGGAGAGTTGAGAATGTGCTCGCACTTGAGCTGCTCTGCAAGCTCTCTGGCTTGTGAGTAATCCTGCTCGCTCGGTTTTTCAAAAATGCCGATGGATGCGAATTTTCCGCTCACGATGAGATCGAGCGGACGTTGCTCGGGAGGAATCTGAGCCTGGAGAAAAGAGCCTGCCCACCCGATCTTTTTCCGGAGCTCTCTGAGATCGACATTGCCGAAGCGTTCTCCAAGGACGGTGATCCGTCCCTCGGTGGGCCAGAGATAGCCCGCCATGAGCTGAAGCAGGGTGGTCTTTCCGGACCCGTTGGCTCCGAGCATCAGCCAATGCTCGGCTTTTCGAATCTTCCAGTTGATTTGATCCAGAATAAGTCTCCGATTTCGGATAAACTTGATATTGTCAAGATGTATCCATTCCTGCTCGAACATCTGAATTCCTTTTCCTATCTACCGGGCTGTTGCCATGTGAGGACGATTTTTCCGAAATGCAGGCTATCGCGCATATACTGATGAGCCTCTTCCACGGCTTCTATCGGGTAGATCCGGTCTATGATGGGGCGAACGGTCCCGCTCTCGAGCAGTGGAATGACATGCGTTTTAAAGGCCTGCGTTATGGCTGCTTTCTCTTCGATGGTCCGGCTGCGCAAAACAGAGCCTGTGATTCGCAATCGTTTAGAAAGCACCGGCGCCAGGTCGATTTCAGATTTGCTTCCTCCCATCAAGCCAATGATGACGAGACGTCCGCGCGAGTTGAGGATCTTTATGTGCCTTGCCAGGTACGACGCCCCGATACAATCCAGGATGACATCGACTCCCTTGCCGCGAGTGATTTCCAAAACCCGGCTGGAAAAATCTTCATCATTGTAATTGACGCCGTAAGAGGCCCCGAGAGAAATAGCGCGGTCAACCTTCTCGCTGTTGCCCGCAGTGATGATGACTTCCACTCCCTTTGCTCGAGCGAGTTGAATTGCCGCGGTTCCGACGCCGCTTCCCCCGCCGTGGACCAAGAGCGTTTCGCCCGCTTTGACATCCGCTTCCAGGAAGAGGTTCAGGAAGGCAGTGAAGAAAACTTCTGCGACGGCAGCCGCTTCAATGAAGCTCAGTTTGGCCGGAACGGACACGAGATGCTCGGCCGGCGCGGTGAGATAGCGTCCATAGCCTCCGCCCGCAACTACTCCGAATACTCGGTCTCCCGCATGCCACGAGTCTATTCGGGAGTCTGTCCAAACCACGAAGCCGGCGAAGTCGAGCCCCAAAATCTCGGATGCTCCCGGCGGCGGAGGATATAGTCCTCTCCTCTGGAGAAGGTCGGCGCGGTTGATCGAGCACGCCTCTACCTGAACGAGAACTTCTCCCCGCCCCGGAGTGGGGCGAGGCATCTCTTTCAGTCTCAGCTGATTCCAGTCTCCGACCGTGCCTGATTTTTCGACCGTTATGGCGGGCATCATCAATGAGCGCATAAAGGCGCATCCCTTTCCTCGGAGCCATGAGGCGCCTACGCCATAACGCGGCCTAAATGGAACAAAGCGAGAGGACTCAGTAAGGCTCAGGATTTCAATAGATTATTCCATCTCTCCGTTCTCGGCGAACGAGAAATGCTTTGGCCCTGCTATAATGATATGATCGTGCACTTCGATGTCCAGCTCATTCAAAATTCGCTTCAATTTCCGCGTGAGCTGTCGATCCGCGGATGACGGGCCGGGGTCTCCCCCCGGATGATTGTGGGAGAGGATCACGGCGGTCGCTCGATGTTTGAGGCAGGATTCCACCACGAGTCGGGGAAACACAGCCGTTCGATTGACGCTTCCTCGCTGAATGCGATCTTTCGCAATGAGAGCGTTCTTGCTGTTCAGTGCGAGAATGCAGAAAATCTCATTCCGTTCGGTTCCAAGCTCCGAGAAGAGGTAACGGACTGCCTCCCCGGTCGAGTTGAAGACGGGGTTGGATTGCCATCGGTCCTGTTGATAGCGGTCCAGAAGGCGGGGAGTGAGAGCGAGCAAGACGGCGGCATGGTCTCCCACTCCGTCGATGTTCTTGAGACTCTCCAGAGGAGCGTCAAGAACCGCCGCAAAGCTTCTGAATTCCTCCAAAAGGGCTTTTGCAATCGGTTTGACGTCTCGCCGCGGAATTGCATAGGAGAGTAGCAGCTCCAGCACTTCATGATCGTGGAAGCCTTCAAAACCGCTTCGCTCGAACCGTTCCCGCAGACGTTTCCTGTGACCTTCCGCGCCCGTAGTCATCGAGGTCCTCAAAGATCAGGGGCTGTAACACCTTCACGCAGCTTATGCTCAAGAGGGCGACGCCACTTTTTCCCTCATCTGCATCAAGACCTTGTCGAAGGATTCGTTGGCCAGAATGGAGTCGAATTGTTGACGATAATTGTTGATGAAGCTGATGCCTTCGACAACGACATCGTAGACTTTCCATTGGCCGTTTTCCAACTCAAGCCGGTAATTGACTTCGACATCGGCGTCCTTGAAGCCGATCACCCTCGTTTTGACAAGCGCGTATTTGCCCTCGATCTTTTCCTCATCATAGGCGACCTTCTGGTCTGAGTAGGTAAAGCTTTCTACTCGGCCTATGTAAGTGTTAAAAAGCATTTGCTTGAAGAGGGCGACAAACTCCTTCTGCTTATCCGGGCTCTGATCCTTCCATGCCCGTCCCAAGGCGCGCCTCGCCATGGCCTGAAAGCTGAAGTACTCGTCTACGATCGTCAGAATTTCATCTTTTCTATCACGAAGGCTGGCGCCATTCTTTGCTGACTGGCTCTTTAAAATATCGATGGCCCTGTCCGTCCCGGACTTGACCACTGCAAGGGGATTCGACCCGGCGCCGCGGGAGAATGAAGGGAAAGAAAACACTATAATAAATACAATCAGTATTTTACATAAACTATTGACTACCTGCCTAGAGGACAACATTTTGCTACTCCCGGATCAAACTTTGATTATTTGTTATCAGATCAATCATTTCTATGATGCCGAATTTCGAGTCAGCATTTTTATCACCATTTATTGAGGATGGGGAATATTTTTCTGGCCGCTGCCCACTTTTTGCGCTTATCCTCGCAACGGTATTTTATCAGACTATGCGCCTCCGCAAAAATAGCTCGAGCGGAAGGGGAGGATTAACAGGATAAACGGGCGGGTTGTCCATGTCGAAATTGCCGCGGTGCGACAATGGCGCTTCTAAAATGGTCGGAAGCATCCCGAGAGCCGGCGGAAAAATCGACGTGGACAAGTCATTGAAAAAGCGAGATATCAGTTCGAAAGCAACTCGTTTCTATCGAAGCTTGCCACGAGCTACCTGGACGATTCTTTTGCCAAGACCTCGTCAACCCAGCCGAGAGCGGCAATCATGGTGGGAAAGCCGGTCGTGGTCAAAGAGAGTATGACCGTGTGGATGATCTCTTCATTGGTGGCCCCGGCAGCCAGCGCTTTTCTGGTATGTGATTTGACCGCTCCCTGAGAATTCAGACCGATAGCGATCCCCAACTTTACCAGATCCTGAACCTTTTGATCCAAGGGACCGGCTGAACGGCATGCAACGCCCAGTTCCTCGTACTTGTCCCGAATGGTTGAAAAATCTTTGGAAAACTTCTCGTAAATCTTCGGTAGATACATGGCTTCTCCTTTATGCGAATTCAGTAAATCCAGAGAAAATCTTCTTCCCCGGGCGCCTCCTCTTTGTCTTTTTTCAGTGTCGCAGGCGCTCCCCAATGGCTCCAAAGCCTATCTAATCGCATATGCTCCAGAGTTTAAGTCCGAAAAGCATCATCTGCAACATTCATTTTAAAAGTGAGTGTAATGGAGTCTTAAAGCTTTTGCGCAACCAGCATCAGGCTATCTGCACAACAGGGATTTGCCGTCGATCCGCGCCTTTAAACATTGCAGCAATCTTCATTATTGCTTTATTCTTTCATAGCGAGGGGATTGGGCGCATAATGCGAAAAGCCCTAAAGTATTTCCGATGTTCCGCGCAAAGGAATTCCGAACAAGGATGAGTCATGCAGGTTCCTGATTGTCATTGCATAAGCCTCGATGAGATCGCGGCGCAATTGGACACAGATTTTGATCGAGGCCTCAGCCCGGAGGAAGCGGCTGAAAGGCTGAAGAGGCGCGGACCGAATGAGTTGCTTGAAAAGCCTCGTCCAGGCCTGCTGCAAACGTTGGCTGGTCAGTTCAATAATTTCCTGGTCATCCTTCTCATCCTTGCTGCGGTCATATCTCTGCTTCTCGGCGAATACGTGGATGCTGCGGCCATCCTGTTCATTGTCGTGCTGAATGCGATTGTTGGCGGGATTCAGGAATCGAAGGCCGAAGCCGCTCTGGCGGCCCTCAAGAAGATGGCGGCTCCAAATGCGCAAGTAATCCGGGACGGTCGTCAAATGACTATCTCTTCTCGATACCTTGCGCCGGGAGATATCGTTCTGCTCGAAGCGGGCAACTACGTTCCTGCTGACATGCGCCTGATAGAATCCATGAATTTCAAGGTTGAGGAGGCATCTCTGACAGGGGAGTCCGCGCCCGTGGAGAAAGACGCCGGAGTTGTCCTCGAAGAGGATATTCCTCTTGGAGACAGGAAGAACAGCGTCTTCATGTCAACTTTGGTGACTTACGGGCGGGGCAAGGGGGTTGTGACGGCGACGGGGATGCATACCCAGATGGGTATGATTGCCGAGATGCTTCAATCATATGAGGACGCATCTACGCCTTTGCAGAAGAAGTTGAACCAGCTCGCCAAGGTCCCGGCTGTTGTCTGCCTTATCGTCTGCTCCGTTATCTTTGCCTACGGTTTGATCCGGGATTCCCGCCTGTCGCTCATTGTTGATCGAGGGATAATGGCTTACTTGAGGGCGGAATCAAAGGACATCGTGGAGCTTTTCATGACTGCGGTGAGCCTGGCTATTGCCGCCGTTCCGGAGGGGTTGCCCGCTGTCGTAACGATTTGCCTGGCTTTGGGCATGCAGCGGATGATCCGTCGGCATGCTCTGATCCGCAAGCTGTCGGCGGTCGAGACCTTGGGGTGCGCCACCGTAATCTGTTCTGACAAGACTGGAACCTTGACTCAGAACGAAATGACGGTCACACAGGTCTGGGCTGGCGGCACGAAGTTCAATGTCACCGGCGAAGGCTATGATCCTGTCGGCCGATATCTGCTGGATGATAAGCCCTGCGATCCATCGCGGAATCCCGGTTTGTCTCTCCTTTTACGAGCGGCGGCTCTCTGTAACGACGCGAGGATAGAAGAGAACAGGGGAGAGAAAGGAGATAAATCCTGGCGCATGATCGGAGATCCTACCGAAGGCGCAATGGTTGTTGCGGCCGCCAAAGCGGGCTTGTGGCCCGGCGTGATGGACAAGAGCTTCCCAAGGATTCAGGAAATTCCATTTGATTCGGATCGCAAGCGCATGACCACGATCCATTATGTGGGAGATGACGCCGATCGGCTCGCTTTTCCCCCTTCTGGAGTAGTGGTGGCGTTGATGAAGGGAGCGCCGGACATCATCCTCGGTTTGTGTTCTAAGCTCTCGATCGACGGACGAGAAATTCCGCTCAGTGAGGATCGGCGGCATGAAATTGTCGATGTGAACCGCGATATGGCTAAACAGGCGCTCCGTGTCCTTGGCATAGCGTGCAAGAAGATGGAGTCGCTGCCGGAGGCGCTCGATGGCGAATCAATCGAGCGAGATATGACTTTTATCGGCCTTATGGGTATGATCGATCCCGCCAGGTCTGAAGTGAAGGAAGCGGTAAGGATCGCTCATGAAGCCGGGCTAAAGAGCGTTATGGTCACTGGCGATTACAAGGAGACGGCTGAGGCTATCGCGCGAGAGATCGGCATTTTTACTCCTGGAGGTCGGGTCCTCACAGGTGCGGAGATCGACAAAATGAGCGATGTGGATCTCGCCGGAGTCATCGATGAAGTCGATGTGTGCTGTCGCGTCTCGCCGGCTCACAAAACCAAAATAGTCGACGCTTTTAAGAAAAAAGGCCATGTTGTGGCAATGACCGGAGATGGAGTCAACGACGCTCCGGCCCTCAAAAGAGCCGACATAGGCGTCGCCATGGGCATCACCGGAACCGATGTGTCAAAGGAGACAGCCGACATGGTGCTGACCGATGACAACTTCGCCAGCATCGTTTCAGCCATTGAGGAAGGACGAATTATCTATGCGAACATCAGGAAGTTCGTCTACTTCCTGATTTCCTGCAACATAGGCGAAATCCTCATCATCTTCCTTTCCATGCTCTTCGGCATGCCCATCCCTCTACGACCGGCGCAGTTGCTTCTCCTCAATCTGGTGACGGATGGCGGTCCCGCGCTGGCTCTGGCTATGGAAAAAGGCGATCCGGATATTATGAAGCGCCCTCCCAGATCCAGTTGGGAGCCGGTTATCAACCGCAAGATGCGCATCGGGACTGTGGTGCAGGCTACGGTCATGACCTTTGCGGTTCTCATGTGTTACCACATCGGCCTTGGCAGATATCCCCATGACATATCGCACGCTCAGACAATGGCCTTTGCAACTTTGTGCATGTCCGAGTTGGCGCGTGTTTTCACCGCGAGGTCCGAGCATTACGGGATCGTCAGCATCGGGATTTTCTCAAACCGGTACATGATGTGGGCTGTTGCGGGTTCCGGAGCTCTGGTTCTGGCCGTGATCTATATCCCGTACGCGCAGCGTTTCCTCGATACCGTTCCTCTCTCTGCCGGCGATTGGATGCTCATGATCCCTTTTATTTTCATGGATTCCATTGCTGCCGAGACAACTAAGGTCTTCTTCAGAAAAGAGCCCGCAAATCAATGGTCGCCTGCCGATCTCCCAGCCTTCCGGAAATAGGCGGCGCAAGGATCGATTTCTGCCAGCCCGCCAAGGTGACGATTCGTGTTGTACGTGATGCCAGCTCCTTTGCTGAACATTCCATGCCTTCATGGGAGCCATAGAGCAGCGGCTTATTTTCTCTGATGACGCTTCGAGTCTACCTCCCCTTCCGCGTGCTCGATTCGATTTTCCAGATTGACACATTTGATGGCTGCGTTGACTGGAAAGACGCCCTATTTTTTCCATTCTCGTCCACGTTGGCATGCGCTTGGCTATTCAATACGTCTGTAGTTTGTGGAAATCCTCTCACTGACAAGAAAAGGAGCCTTCGGATGCAACGGCTGGCGAATCTTATGAAGAGCGACTATGGCGTGGTCAATGAGATAACCCGGCACGCCTGGCAGCGAATGATGGCTCGTAGGCTGTCGCAGGCTGCGGTGCAGGCGGCGATCGAATACGGACGAGTTGTCTACGTTCGTGGGGCCGCTATTTACGCCATCGGTCGCAAAGAGGTAAACCGTTACTTGAGGCACGGCATTGATCTGTCATGCTATGAGGGAATTCAGGTTGTGTGCGCGCTTGATGGAACAATCATTACGGTTTACAGGAACCGAGACTTCCGGGGCCTTCGGAGGCCTTCGTTCCCGTAGCTGTTGCTCGGAGTGGCGAGGCGCCGTTACAAATTTGTGCATGAGCTTCCTTGCTTATCTCGAGAAAGTTCAATTTTGGCGCTAAGGCGCGCGTCCATTCCGTCAAATACTTGTCAGACTTGGAAGTGAACTTTGACTAGCGGGAGACTCTTCGGCATCCCTTTCTTGCGACCCGCCATGGTTCCTGCTCCAGTGGTGGGCGCGGAATAAACAAAATATATGAATCATGCACGCTACGCTGTAATTGTTATTTCTTTGATTGCATCATTGAGCCTGAATTCTGCGAGAGCGCAGGAGCTCGCCAGTCAGCTGGCCGGCTCGGAGGCCTTGAGCGAATGGAGGTTCTGCAAGCATCGGCTGCACGGCAAAATGTACGCCAGGACAGAGCTTCTTTTCGGTTTGTCAAAGCCGGACGGAGTAGTGACTGAAGAAGAATTTCAGGACTTTATAGATACTGAAGTAACGCCGCGATTCCCAGACGGCTTGTCCCTGGTGACCGCCCGGGGGCAGTATAGAGGCTCATCCGGAGTCATCGTCCTGGAGCAGTCGAAGATACTGATATTGTTTTATCCGTTCAGCAAGGAAAGCAGCAATGCAGTGGAGCAGATCAGGGATGCGTATAAAAGGACGTTCCAGCAAGAATCTGTGCTGCGAATCGATGAAAAATCTTGTATCTCCTTCTGATCTGCAGTGAAGGGAAGCCTTCGCTTTCCCGTGGATGCGCCGCTGGAGTGGGCGTTTTTCTTATTAATCCAGGCGCTTTGAGATGGATACATAGAATGTAGCCCCTCTTTCCATGCCTGAATCGACCCATACTCTTCCCCCGTGCTGTTCCGCTATCTCTTTGACTATAGCTAATCCCAAGCCCGTTCCTTCAACACCTTGCGATCCTTTGTTTCGTTCGAACAATTCGAAAATCCTTTGAGAATCTTCGACTCTAACCCCCACGCCGTCGTCTGCTACGGAAAAAATGTAAAATTGATCGGTCTCCTGGAATCCGATCGAAATCTTGCTGAGCCGCTCTCCGCCGTACTTCAGCGCATTGTCGACCAGATTTCTGAACACTCTAAGAAGCGACAACCTATCAGCCTTGATCTCCGGCATATTCGAGGGCTCGCTCCATTCCACCCGACGCATGCTCATTCTTGTAGCGAGCTCTTCCTTTACCATATGGAGAACTTCCTCGGGGTCTACCTTTTCAACCACAAGGAGGGAATGCCTCGTCGCAGCATAAGCGTTCACTTTCTCAACCAGAGCAACCACGTTTTCGGAAGCTCTGAGAATCTGGTCACAGTATTTTTTTCCCTGTTCATCGAGGACCGATCTGTGTTTGTCTGCAAGGCGTTTTGTCAGCCCATGAATCCCAATAGTAGGGCTCTTCAAGTCGTGCGCAACAGAATATGCAAAAAGCTTAATCTTTTCAGAGCTTTCCCGTAACGCGTCCTCGGCCTTCTTCCTTTCGATGATCTCGCTTCGCAATTCCTCATTGGCGCTTGCAAGCTCTGCCGTTCTCTCCGCCACCCTTATTTCCAGTTCATCGTGAGCTTTTCTGAGGGCTTCTTCCGCTCGCTTGCGCTCGGTGATATCGACTGTAACTCCCACCAATCCAGCCAGCTGGCCTTCAGCATCTTTGAAGGTTCCCTTGTAGATGATGACGTCCCTTGTGGCGCCGTCTCCATAGAGAAGAGTGGTCTCGAACACCTGCTGGTCGGGATTGCTGAAAGAGATCAGATCCAATTGCCGATAGTTGTCGGCAAATTCTTTAGGGAACAAATCATAGGATGTCTTGCCGACGATATCTTCCTTGCTCAGCCCGAGATGCTTTGCGAAAGCCTTGTTGCAGTCCAGGAAATATCCCTTGGCGTCTTTGAAGAAGATAGGGTTAGGAATGCTGTCGATAACGGTCTGCAAGAAGTGAAGCTGTTCCTCCAACTTCCTCTCCACCGTTTTGCAATTGGCTTCCCTGTTTTCCAAGTATGCAATGCGACTGCGAAGTTCATTCAGCTCAGATACGAGCTCTTCTTTTGTCTTATTTTCATCTTTCATATGACGTCATCCATTTGCCCCGAGTTTTGACGCCTCTTGGCATGAGGTCTCCAGGGTTGGCGGTAATAAAGACCGTCTCCTGCCGTTCATGCGCCTTCACCATTACAACGGCGCGGCTATTTTCCGCTTTGAGCCATGTTATTTTCTCCGCCCGGCGTGTGGAAATCTTTGGGCATGCCTTTCCCTCCATAATGTGGGCTGATTATATCATGAATGGAGCTTTTTCTCTCAGCTCGGGCATTTCTGTTCTCAGCATCTGCAGATTGCTTGAGCGACTATGTCGTCTACGGCGTTGAAACCTGCTAAAGCGGAAAAAATGAAACGGGAGCGAGGAGCAACAAAGGCGCTCATACCGGGAGGAAGACGCCAATTTGCATGATGCTTCGCCCTTCCGCGATTCGGAGCAAATCTCTCGATGAATCAACCGGTTTTCGTCCGACGAATCCGAGGCCGCTAAGATAATGGGATAGATGGTGATGTCAAGAATCTTCCGATAACCGATGCGACCTCGTCCGGCTTTTCCCAGTGGAGTCCATGGCCGGCTTCGTATTCTATGAGCTTCGAGTCGGTTATTCGCTCCAAAAGATCGGCCTGATCTTTCCGCATGAAGATGGCGTCCTGATTTCCCCAAAGAATGAGGGTAGGCGCGGTTATGCAGTGCAGAATAGGGCGGTTGTCCACCTGCAGAAGCCCAGATAAGGCATTCTTCCATACATGAGCCGGAACCTTCAGACTTTCAGAAATAATCTCCCCCATGAAGTCTTCAGGAATCGGATTGGAAGGCGTCTGGAATTGAGCGACGAAGCCGCTGTCAACAGGGTCCTGCAATGCGTCAATAGGGGGTTTGAGCTGGGTCATTGCTTCGTTGCCCACTGTCGACGAAGCAGAACCGATCAGAACGAGCCGTTCTACTCGACTGGGATAGCTCGCTGCAAATGACTGTGCAATCAGACTCCCCATGGAATGCCCAATCAGATTTGCCCTCTTGAGCCCAAGGGTGTTCAAGAATTCGAGCAGATCCTCTGTAAAGGTCTCTAAAGTGTAGGGAGCGCAAGGTTTATCGGAATCGCCATGGCCTCGGAGATCGGGCGCAAAAAGATGAAGCTTTTGGGGCAATGCGGCAAGAATCATCCTGAAAGAATGCCATGAATCCACATAACCATGTAGAAAAATGCAGGCTTCTCCGGATCCTTCCCCACCTTCAGCGTAATGGATCTCAACTCCGGTTTTTAGAGATATTCGCCCAAAGCGGAATCCATAATATCTAGAGTCTGTCATATTTGACAAGATGGCTCTCCTCGTTTTTGTTGCCTCCCTGCAAAGATCAATCGGAAAAGACTGGAGACCGCTCGTCAAAGGCCCCTCCACTCTTGCCAGAAAACGGAGAGAAAGTCCAGTCCATCCAGGATTTTCATGCGAATTATCGTCATGTCACAGCGCCATCGGGCTATGAAGATGAATGAGGGGGCTTGTTGGCGAATGCTCATGCGGCGCATGCGGTCTTCTTCTGTTAAGCTGTAGGATTTAATGCTCTCTTCGCAATCAGTTTATGTTAGGCTGTTAAGCGATAATCTCTTTACCCTTTGCGATATCGCTTCAGCGGGCAGGCGGCAGCGCACCTCAGCGCCGGAGAGAAGTGACTGCGCATCGTCTCCGAATGCCCTGTTGTTCCCCGATACTGCAAAGGCGGGTTTTAGGGAATGGCGTCTGGAGGGTTATATCGCCGATCGACTTGCCTGTAGCAACAGCCAGGAGATGTAGCGAAAAGCAGCGTGTAACAAAAGAGAGCAGCTATGAAGGAAGAAGGTCGAACGGAGCTTTACGAGTTAATTGAACTGGCCCGTCATCTTGGAGCAAGCGATGCAAAGATAATTTCGACAGAAATTGTCCCGGTTGAGGACAATTTGGCGAAATTATGCGTTGAGCCGCGATGTGAAAACTACGGGCTTTCGCCAGGTTGTCCTCCTCATGTTTCCGGTCCGCCCGGATTTCGTGAGTTATTGAAAGAATATAAACAGGCGCTCATCATTAAGATCGATGTCCCATCAGCAATTCTGTTTTCAGCAGAGCGCCAGGAGGTCTTTGGTCTACTTCACGAAATTGTGGCTGCTGTCGAGCGCTCCGCCTTTCAGATGGAATACCGCAGCTCGAGAGCATATGCGGGCGGCTCGTGTAAGAGCATCTTTTGCCCGGAGCATCCGGAATGCCGTGTGCTCAATGAAAAGAATGAGTGTCGAAATCCTGATAGCGCCAGACCGTCCATGTCCGGTTTCGGAGTCAATGTGTCAAAGCTCATGCTGGCGGCCGGTTGGAGCATGAATCGAAGCGAGCGGGAAACCGGGACCGTCTCCATGGGAACAGTCTGTGGGCTGGTCCTGATTGGCTGATAAGGTTGAGACAAAGGGAATCCCAAAACAACGCTTAGGAATGTGAACGGATATGGGCTGCCAGGAAGACAGAGCCTTCCTGGCCGAGATTATTCTGAAGGTTTGTCAAAGCCGGATTCGGCGTCCGATAGATCCTCGATTCAGGCATTTGTCATCCCATATAGAAAAAGAACAAGATCCAAAGCGCAATGACAACAACGACTGGAACATATTTCGCCGGATCGAAGCGTCTTTTCGTAGAATCAGAATCGTTTTTTTTACTATCCTTCTTGCTCAGCTTATCGGTCTTCCTGATGGTCATCTTGTTTGACATTGTTCGTCCTTACATTCCCAGACTTCCGCAGGTCGAGAAATCTTCACGATAGGGGGACATCCTCATATGTCAGGTTGGGCTGCATGATCCTGATCCTCTCGGGCTTCATCCTTATGACAATGTAATCCGGAGTGGCGGGGTCGGAGAAATAGTTCTTCAACATAGGAACCGCTTCATAGAGCTTTAACTTATCCGCATTGTCGCTGCTGACTGCGCATTCGCCCGATATTCTGACGTGCTCGCCTTCCGGCTTACAGAAACAATATTCCGCATGAGGGATTTTCCTGAGATCGGCGACCTTGGCGGACGAGGCTGATGAAGCGCACCACAATTCATCGTCCATCCATGTCCATCCGCCCATCGGTCGAACGCCAACCTTCTTCCCATCCGTTGTGGCCAGTGCGCCCCATCCCGCTTCTTTCATCAATGATTTCACTCGATCTGGTATCATTTGAAGCTCCTTTCTCTGATCTCCGGTTCACTTCTACGCCGAATTTGCGCCGCCTGTTCGGCCATCCCTTCAAAGAAGCGCTGATTCAGTCAAAACCTTCTGCGCGGCTTCTACCCGCCAAACCGGAGTATAGCCTGGAAGCTCGAATTAAGCCATGACGGAAGCCCATGGCATATGCGCCATGTACATCAATTACTCTATATTTGCGAGCCTGGCTGGCAAGCTCTTGATATGGGCGATGAAAGGGGGGCGGCGGGCGAACTGCTCTGAAATTCGGAAAGATGCAGCTCATACTATTCTTTTCAGGTCGCCCGATAAGCCTGAGGCAATCTATGGCAGCGTTGTTTTTCGGGAAATCTCCGCATATTCTTTGATCTTCTCGGCATTATCCCGCCACATGGCCTCTGTCTCGGCCCGCCAGGATGGAAACAGATCTTTTCCGAGATATTCTTTAATCCTGCACTGGTCACAGTAGAGCCAATGGTCATGCCGGATATTCAGATAATCAGATTGTTTGCGACAGGAAGGACAAAATCCGACAAAGGAACAGCAATTCATGGTTTGTACGCCTCAAAGTGGAAGCCCTGAAACACAATACTGTCTAGAAAATTCTCTCGATCACTATCGGTGAGGCTCGATCCTACCTTCTTTTCTCTCTCATGGCTACAAAGAAAAGATGCAGTTCCAAAGGTGGATCAAATGAAACTCCGCTACGAGGGAAAGCCCGTTCCTTGCCCAGAATCCCGGGGTGAGCCATATCGCTCAGGAGACGTCCTATGCTTGGATGTGGCCCCCATAGAACAAGATTTCTTACGCAAACGCTCTTCAGAGTAAGAAGATCACATTAGGAATGCAGTAGCATGATTTATCTCTTTGGATCATAATTTCTTCTTTATGTTTAATTTAACCTATAAGACACTGTGAGGGGTAACTGAGCCCACTATTCGGGTGAATAGCCGCATAGACTCAGTCGCAAAGAGCGGATGAGGCTGCTCCTTGCATCAATTCATGATTGTGGGCGAAAAATATGGACAACAACTCATCAAGAAAAGGAGGGCTTTATGCTCAAAGGCGGTTACATGGGGAAAGTGCTTCGCGTGGACCTAAGCGCTCAGAAAATCGCTTCAGAAGATCTACCTCCGCAAATCGCAAAAGACTACATCGGAGGCGCCGGATTTGGCGTAAAGCACCTGTTTGATGAAGTTCCGGCCGGCGCAGATCCTTTAGGAGAAGAAAACAAGCTGATCTTTGCGCCTGGACCTCTTAGCGGCACTACCGCTCCGTGCGCAAGCCGCATGGCCCTCACCGCAAAGTCTCCCTTAACCGGAGCCATTGGGATGTCTTTGTCAGGAGGCCATTTCCCGGTTGAGCTCAAGTTCGCCGGCTATGATGCCTTAATCGTTGAGGGCAAATCCGATAAGCCCGTCTATATCTCCATTCAAGACGATAAGGTGATGATTCGAAGCGCTGAGAAGCTTTGGGGCATGGACACGGTGGATACTCAGCTTCTGATCAAGCATTCCCTCAAGAACCAAAATACGAGAATCGCATGCATTGGTCCAGCCGGGGAAAACCTGTCCCGAATGGCTGCTGTCATCAACGAGAGGAGAGCCTTCGGACGCAAGGGACTCGGCGCTGTCATGGGATCGAAAAACCTCAAGGCCATCGCTGTCAGGGGCAGTAAAAAGGTTCCGATTGCAAACGAGGAAGCCTTCAAAAAAGCCCGCTCGAACATGCTCGCAGCTATGAAGGCAAGCCCTGTTCTATATTCCCACTTTTCCAAGATGGGGACGCCTATGGTCGTAGAAGCCACCAGCGCGCTCGGCATTTTCCCTTCGGAAAACTTCAGGAGCACGGGGGAGAAAGACTACACGCAAGGCATCGGAGCGGAGGCGAGCGCCAGGGCCGCCATAGGCGGAGAGCCGTGTTATGGCTGCCCAGTGGGTTGCAGCCAGTTGAAATTGGCTCGTGGAGAATCCAAATACATCGGCTCCCTTTCAGACCCTGAGTACGAAACCTTCTACAGCTTTGGAGGGCAGACCGGCGTAACCTTCCTGGACGCCATCATAGCAGCCGACCACTTATGCGATAAATGGGGGCTGGACACCATGTCCGTAGGCGTGACCATAGGATTTGCCATGGAGCTATTCGAAAATGGGCTTCTGGCCCTTGAGGATACGGGCGGTGTCGACCTAAGATTTGGAAATCATGAAGCGATGACTGATTTGATTACTGATATAGCCTTCAAGAAGGGTAGACTCGGCGCGTTGCTTAGCGATGGCGTGAGGGAGGCGTCGCGAAAAATTGGCAGGGGATGTGAGAAATACGCCATGCACATAAAGGGCCTGGAGCTTCCCGCATACGATCCGAGGGGTGCGAAGGCTCATGGCCTCAACTATGCCACCAGCTATACCGGAGCGGATCACAACAGGGGATATGCATTCCAGGAGATATTCTCCATCCCTGTTCCCAAGCCCTACGATCGGTTTGAGACAGAAGGCAAGGGAGAACTTACGAAATGGAACCAGGATATCCGATGCGCCACTACGGATTGTCCAACAATGTGCGCCTTCCTGTTGGATATGGCCGTGCCCGATAAGGCCCTTGAAAATGCCGCAGACATGGTAAACGCGGCAACCGGCCTGGATCTCACGCCGGAGGATGTCTTCAGGACCGGAGAAAGGGTCAATAACTTGGCCAAAATATTCAATATCGCAGCAGGCTTCAGAAGAAATGACGACGCTCTTCCTGAAAGAATCATGACCGAGCCCCTCAAATCGGGCGCATCCAAAGGGCATTACATCCCGAAGGAAGAACTGGACCGGATGCTGGATGACTATTATGCAGCCAGAAAGTGGACGCGGGATGGCGTTCCGACTCCGGGAAAACTCGAGGAGCTTGGAATAGCCTATGCTGCGGAAAAGCTAAAAGACATTGAAGTAAAATGAAAGGAGCTCATTGACGATGGAAATAAGAGTCAAGGCGATTCTTGAGTTGGTTTCACTGCTCGGTGGTCACAAAGAGCAGCAGATCGAGCTTGAGGCGGGAAGCACTGCAAGGGACCTCCTAACCTCTCTCATCGCTCTCTATGGCTCGCAACTGCAGGAGAGGCTCTTTGAATCCTCCGACCGGCTGAACCAGGGAATCGCTTTGCTCTTAAACGGCAGGAATATCTTCGCGCTCAAAGGATTGGAAACAAAGCTCAATCATGGGGATGAGCTCCTGTTTTTTCCTCCAGTGGCAGGGGGATAATCAAGTCAGTGGGCTGAAAGCAGGCGATGATGTGGGCTTTTCCTTTGGATTCTGAGGTCATTGCGCCAATTGCCTCTCCGCGCTTCCGTTCGCCTGTGAAAGCTTCAATGTCATTAATTTTGGCGGCGCAATGTCCGATGGAGCCAAAAGGGTATCGAGAAACGGACAGAAACAAATGGAGCACTGAAATGGATCGCTACACAATAACGATTTTTATGGAGCGAAGAAAATGAGGCATATATTGCTGCTGTGGACGATTTCGAGGGCCGTGCCGCCTGGAGAGAAACCCGCGAGGAAGCTCTAAAAAAAATCAAAGTGGCAATAATACCTTCCTTGGGCTAAAGAGAACAAGAAGACATGGAAGTGCGATGAATACAACTACACGACTCATCTTGAACCGCGTTTCGGCAAGAAGAAACTCGATAGTATAACGCCTCTCGATATCGAGCGGATGAAGGTTGAGCTGAAAAGAAGCACCAATAAGCATGGGCGGCCATATGCTCAGGGCACTTATCAAACATCAACTTGTGCTCTTAAACCGCCTCTATAACCTCTCTAAGCGATGGGGAATGCATGACGGCTCAAACCCGATAGATCAGGTAGAAATTCCGAAACTCGATAATCAGAGAACAGAATTTTTAACTGATGAAGAGGGCGAACGGCTTATGAACGTGCTCGAATCGTGGCCATGCTCTGATTCAGTGGCTTTCGTCAAATTTGCTCTTTTTAGCGGGATCAGGAGAGGAGAGCTTTTTAAACTCACCTGGGATTCCGTAGACTTCTCGAGCGTGGCATGATAACTCTGAAGTCTCCTAAAGGCGGGAAAACTCAAACGATCCCAATCAGCGACGAGGCAAAGGAAGTTCTCAAAGGGCTTTGCGTTACTTCTGAATTTGTGTTTCCAGGCAAGAACGGCGAACAAAGGACCGACTTTAAGGGGCCATGGCAGCGGATCAGAAAGGCCGCAGGACTACCCGCCAACTTTCGGTTTCATGGCCTGAGACATAATTTTGCATCTACCCTCGTGAGCAACGGGGTCGATCTTTGCGTTGTTCAAGGATTGCTTACTCACAAGGATTCCAGGACTACTCAAAGATATGCGCACCTTTCCCCGGGAGCTCTCAAACAGGCTGCTTTAAAAAGCGGCTCTCTACTGAAACCGAAGCAGAAACCGGATAACGTCGTTCAGATGCCTGCCGATAGGGTATGATCAGGAGAGAGAACCGCATTGAGCCGAAAAGAAAAGAGAGACAGTAAAATCAGGAACAATCCAAGCGATGTCGATTTTAGAGAAATTGGACCTTGGCTGACCGATCGTGGTTTCACCCTGGATAGGGTGGAGGGAAGTCACCATATCTTCAGTCACCAGAAGGGAAAGTTGCTCAATTTCCAGCCGGATAGAAACGGAAAGGCAAAACCCTACCAGGTGAAGCAGGCAATCAAAGTCCTGGATGAACTCGAGGAGTGCCGCGCATGAGAAACGAAAACTACACGATTACGATCTTTTGGAGCGACGAAGACCAAGCCTATATCGCCGTTGTAGAAGAGCTCGAAGGATGCTCCGCATGGGGCGAAACCTATGAGGATGCGCTAAAGGAAGTCAGAGTGGCCATGAGGCTATGGCTTGAAGTGGCGCGAGAAAAAGATTTTCCCATTCCAGAGCCCAAACCCTACAGGAGAGTCGCGTAAGCCCATAGATGACACCACCTTCCAGGGGATAGAGCGGCCACTCGAGAAGCCCGGTATCCTGGCCGGGTTTCCCCTGGATTCTCCACCAGGAGCGCTTCGGGAGGCGCGGCATGTCTCACCACATTGATGGAAGCCCTATAACTCGATGTTCAAGTTTTTCTACCCCGAAGGGGTTTCATAAATCAGCCCGGGGTAATCACCCCGGGTATGCGGTGAAAGAAGTTATTATTCCCTGAAAGGGATACATAAGGATCAGCTTTATGTATCCCTGTTCAGGGAACAGCCCCATACATGACACTATTCCCGGGGTGGCGCTGCGCTGACCCCGGGCTGGTTTATCAAATCCCTTCGGGGTAAAAAGCCTCAAACCAAAAAACTTGAACATCGAGTATAAACGACGGATCGGGTAACCCAGTAACAATAAAGAAGGTGGATGGTGGATGGATTAAGATTCACGACAAGGATGAGCAGGAGTTGTTGCAGCAAGTTAGCGCCATAATCCCACCTGCGCGCCTCAATGGATTCGTAGACGCCGAACATCTTGCTCTGATCTTTACAGCTAAAGCGAAATATACGGAACATCTCCTGCCGAAGCTTTGGGCTTTCTTACGATGTGGTGTAAATGGAATGGTAGAGCTGAAAATAGAAGGCATTTGCGGGCACGTGACAGCATGGAGCTACATCTTGGATAAGATGGGCAGGAAGAGGACTTCTTTACGTTGAGGATACGTAGGAAACTATCCTATCCCATTGCTTTCCTTGTACAGACATAATCATGACCGGCAAGGGGGATTCAATCCCCGAGAGGCCACACCGTAGATCTTCACTTCTGCATGTTCCCACTATCGAGGAGAGGGCATGAAGCCGTTAGACATCGAGAAGCTTCAAGCCTTAGCGTCCTCAATCGGGGAGAAGCGGGAAACTCCTAAACCGTTGGATTGAGGCGGCGCAAATCCGGACGCCGGGAGGCTGGATGTGGAGGTTTACCTACGTCATCACGGGCGCGAAGTGGTGCGGGTGGTTAAGAAGTCGGGTTACACTCTCTATGTCATAGCAGAATGTATTTTTGTTTCCTCTTTATTTTACCGGCAAATTTACCGAGCGTACGATTGAAGAGCTTTTCCAACTCGTAGATACGGTGGAGGGCGAGAGCAGGGAAGAATATCTCGAAATAAAGGCCAAGCTCCCGCCCGAAGAGGAAAGCGAGACGGGAAGGCAGCTCAAAGAGATCCATGTTGTTCATGAAGCTATGCATAAGGATCTTTCCAAAATGGCGAAGCTTGCGACCGTGATGCTCGATGAGGCGAAAGAGCCCGAGATAGAGCAACCGGCAGCCGAAGAGTAACCTTGTGGGCCTGGGACTCTTGCCCCGGGCCTTCCCTTTACTTTTCTTGAGCGTAGCAGAAAGAATGAAATCCGAATTCTCAACGCGACACGAATCACACGGGATGCTTACCGGCAAAAAGGCAATCATCGAGTATTGCGGACGATCCTGGACGACCGTCAAGAAGTGGATCGATGAGCGGGGATTTCCTGCGGCTAAAATATCAGGCGTCTGGGAGAGCGACAAAGAATTGATACGAGAGTGGAGAAAGCGGCAGATTGGAGGCGATAAACAACCGAAGGCTTATGATGATTTTTGACGCTTTATTCTGCACACGTGCACACTATATGCACACCAACAAAAAAAGGGATAAGCAACCGTATTGCTATCCCCTTGATTTTTCTTATGGAGCTGGACGGAATCGAACCGACGACCTCTTGAATGCCATTCAAGCGCTCTCCCAACTGAGCTACAG
>CAZOEL010000037.1:0-62627 GCA_964578835.1 uncultured Syntrophobacteraceae bacterium
TTCAAAGTTGACGGTCCACTAGCCCCTGGGGGTATGTGTGTATCATTGTCAGCTCAGGGAGAGGGGGCCCGCTTCCACCGGAAGAAACGATGTTGACGGTCCACTAGTCCTTATTGGGCTCATTGTTTTTTGAAAGCAGGGAAGGGAGCTGCCTATGACAAAAAGAAGGGTTCGGGTTTTTATCCGGGGAAGGGTGCAGGGCGTCTTTTTTCGGGCTTATACGCGCGATGCGGCTATTAAGGAAGGACTGATGGGATGGGTTAGAAATCTCTCCGACGGCAGGGTGGAAGCGCTCTTCGAAGGCGATGCCGACAAAGTGGAGAGGATGATCTCATGGTGCCGCAACGAAGGAAGCCCTCTCAGTCGCATTGAATCGGTGGAAGTCCGGGAAGAAGCATACACAGGAGATCTCACTTACTTCGATATAACTCATGGAAGATAAAAGCCGTGGAAACTATTAAAAACGCCTGGAATGGCCTCGTTGAATTCCTAAGCACATACGACGCCAGAAGAATCGTGCAGGCAATGCAGGATGTCGATTGGCAAGAACAATTGACAAATCCCTTTGCCTGGCTGGTCTCCATTGTCATTTTGGCCTATTCCATCTGGAAAAGGGACATCCGTTTTCTGGTGCTGATAGGGTCTTTCATCGGGTTTGTTGTCATGTGCGAGATGAAGCTTCCTGAGCCGGGCGCTCCCATAGCGTTGGACGATATCCTTGCGTTCATGGGGGGGGCGATTGGGCTCATTGTCCTGAATGGGTATTTCTTTTTCATTCGCGAAAAATAAAGGAAAAGCGGGAATCCGGATCGGTTCTCTTCGCACCGGATGCCCGCCCTAAAAAACTTCTATAACAGGTGAATGCGCGCTGGAGGCTACTCGCCCGTTGATTTGCCGGCTTTCGCTTCGGAGTCGTTCACTCTTTCCCTCAGTTCCTTGCCGACCTTGAAGAAGGGGAGCTTCTTGAATTGCACCTCAATGAGCTCGCCGGTTTTTGGATTTCTTCCCTTGTATCCTTCATAGTGTTTGACCTTAAAGCTCCCGAAGCCACGGATTTCAAGGCGATCGGACCGCGTAAGGGCTTGCTCCATACTCTGAAAGGTTACATTGACTGCGGTTTCGGCTGCCTTTAGAGTAATGCCCTCAGCTTTTGCCAAGGCTTCAATGAGTTGACTTTTCGTCATATGGTACTCCCTGTCAATTCAAGCATCTGGTCACTTTTTTTCAATTCTTGCCCTGTTGCCCATATAGGGACGAAGCGCTTCCGGAATCGCCACGCTTCCATCCGATTGTTGATAATTTTCGAGAATCGCAACCAATGTTCGACCTACCGCGAGTCCCGATCCGTTGAGAGTGTGGACCAGTTCGGTCCTGGTTTGCCCTTTTGGGCGGAAGCGAATGTTTGCGCGCCTGGCCTGGAAGTCTTCAAAATTGCTGCACGACGATATTTCTCTATAAGTATTCTGCCCCGGGAGCCAGACCTCGATATCATAAGTCTTGGCTGAGGAAAAGCCCAAATCGCCCGTGCATAAGGAGATTACACGGTAATGCAGTCCCAGGCCCTGGAGGATTGCTTCGGCGTTGGCAAGCAGCTTCTCGAGCTCGTCGTAGGAAGTCTCGGGCTTGACGAATTTCACCATTTCGACCTTATTGAATTGATGCTGCCTAATGAGCCCCCGCGTGTCTTTTCCGTAAGATCCCGCTTCGGAGCGGAAACAGGGCGTGTAAGCCGCATAATACTTGGGGAGGTCGCCTTCATCGAGAATCTCGTCCATGTGAATGTTCGTAACCGGAACTTCAGCGGTCGGCGCCAGATAGTAATCGAACCCTTCCAATTTGAAGAGATCCTCCTTGAACTTGGGCAGTTGGCCCGTGCCCTTGAGGCTCGTGCTATTGATGATGAAGGGCGGAAGGACTTCTGTGTACCCATGCTTTCCGGTATGCGTATCGAGCATGAAGCTTATGAGAGCGCGCTCGAGAGCGGCGCCCTGAGCCCAATAAAGAGTGAAGCGGGCTCCCGTTATTCTTGCCGCGCGCTCGAAGTCCAGGATTCCCAGGGACTCGCCGATATCCCAGTGCGATCTGGGCTCGAAATCGAAAACAGGCGCTTCTCCCCATTTCCTCACTTCGGGGTTGTCTTTCTCGTCTTTTCCCACGACCACCGATTCATGCGGCATGTTCGGAATGACAAGAAGAAAATCCCTGAATTGCTGTTCAATCTCTGCAAGCTCCTGATCGATGGACTTGATCTGCTGAGAGACTATGCGCATCTCCTCTATTCTTTCAGAAGCATCCTTCTTTTGTCTCTTCATAAGAGATATCTCTTCTGAAGCAACATTCCGGCGATGCTTAAGCTCCTCGACTTCCGTAAGAATGCGCCGTCTTTTTTCATCAAGATCCAAAAGCGGCTGCAGGTCCAAATCCATTTGGCGGTTCCGAAGCATTTCAGCCACACGCTCTATGTTGCCACGAACGAACTTGAGATCCAGCATATTTTCCCCACGCTTCCCGCAAATTTCGTATTGTTGCTTGTTTCTCTACGGTTATCAATAACTTGACATTGGAGCCTTTCCTAACACCGAATAAACGGTTTGTCAATTCCTTTTGTTTCTTCAATAAGTTGGTGAAAATGAGGAGCAAGACGATTCGGGGATGGGAAACGGCAACGGGTAAAGACGCTGTCTGTCTTACCAAAGACGTCGTGAAACGCCGGGCGCTCCATCCATGCAACCTTGGACAGGTAGTTGTCAACAAAAGGAAATAAGCGCGATGCAGGCTATCCCGCTTTGGCGCTGATGACTTCAATGCTGTAGTCGCTCAAGTCATCGAGCTCGGGCAGGTTGTGAAAAATCAGCATGAAGGGGATTTTCTTCGATTGAGGGATATTGACATTGATGAGCTCCTTGCCTTCTCGATTCATCATTCGATTCTGTATGTCGTTCATGTTCAGCTTGATGAGCTCGTCCTTGGTCAGAGGATTTCCGGAAAAGCACCTTTGAGATTGGGCGACCTGATTGTTCTTCGTATAGAGCCTTCCCTCGAGCAGGATGAAGCTCACCGGGCGGCCGGATTCATTGACCACTTCGCCTTCAACGACGAAAATCTGACCGGTGTGAGAATTTTCGAGAAAATAGGCCTGGGTGGAATCCATGATAGTGATGTTGACCTGCTGGCTGTCCGCGGGCGCGGTCTTTGCCTGTGAAGCAGGCTCGGGATGGGGTGCGGAGCTGGTGCGGCCTGCGAGCCAATAAACGGCTATCCCAGAAACTAGAAGAATAGCAAGCGCCGCAGCCGGAACCTTGAGGGAGATCTTTCTCTTCGCCTTACGCACTGGCGGAGAGGCGAAGTCATCAAGCGATGAGTCGAGCGTATCTTCGTCCATGGGAGCCCCGTCGGAGAGATCGACATGCATGTACTCCTCTTCATCGGAGACGTTAACAACAAAGACATGCTTGCATCGCGAACAACGGACTTTGGCCTTAGAGCCCCTTATGCGGTCGGTGTTGAAACGAAACTTGGTTCCACAGGATTCACAATTGACAATCATCAATATTCCCTCGGTTCAGCGCTGCGGCTGAAAGCTAGGTTCCGCGCAGCCGATCCGGCAGTTGATTTTGAGCCGGGCTGTATTGCGCGACGGCAATCGGGCTTTGAGCTAACAGACTATTTTGCAAACTGCACTTCATAAATGCCGGGCAGGTTTCGGTGTCTTTCGGCGAAATCCAAGCCGTACCCCACAAGGAAGCCGCTCTCTGTGCGAATGCCCACATAGTCCAGCGGCACTTCGACTCTGCGCTGCTCGTACTTGTCCACCAAAGCGCACACCCTGACGGATTCCGGTCGGCGGGCTCTCAGCTGCTCCAGATACCAGGATAGCGTCGTTCCGGTATCGACGATATCTTCGACGACCAGCACATGCCGACCTTCAATAGGCATTTCGATGTCTTTGGTGATGCGGACCTCCCCGCTCGACACGTCGCTGTCTCCGTAACTCGCCAGCCGCACAAAGTCAACTTCGACAGGCGAGGTGATTCTTCGCGCCAAATCGGCAAGGAATACAAAGGCGCCTTTCAGAATTCCGATGAGAACAAGACTTTTTCCCTCATAGTCTCGATTGATTTGCGCAGCCATCTTATCGAGACGGTTTTGAAGCTCCTCCTGCGAGAAGCGCGGCGCCAGCTGATAGTTCTTCATTCATTCCTCCATCGGACCTTTTTCGGAATTGGCAGCCCAAGAAAAATCAAAGCGCAGTGTAGCGAAAAGAAACTGAAAAATCAACCCGGAGGATTGATCTTAAATGCCCAGAAATATTGAATTTAGAAGGATGGCGTTTTCAGCTCGATATCCCGGTAACTTACCTCTTTAGGCTGGATGCCGGAAAAAGAAATGAAGGCTTGGGGCCGCAGAGACACTTCATCCAGCATCCAGGCGGCATCTCATGGCAATAGCCCGGAGTATCTTCGAAGCGGCGTTAGAAAAGTCGCAGTTGCTGCTGAGAAGATCGGAATGGAGCGCCCAGATGCTCATAGGCGAGCCGTGTCGCCAGTCGGCCTCTGGGCGTCTTGTTAAGAAATCCTTCCTGTATGAGGTATGGTTCGTAGACTTCCTCCAACGTGTCCTTCTCTTCGGAAACGGCTGCGGCAAGGGTATCGAGTCCCACCGGCCCGCCGTCATATTTTTCGATAATGGTGCTGAGTATCTTACGATCCATACGATCGAAGCCGCGCTCGTCCACATCGAGCATTTTCAGCGCCAGATCCGCAACTTCGCGAGTGATCACGCCATTGGCGCGAACCTCCGCGAAGTCCCTCACCCTCCGAAGCAGGCGGTTGGCGATGCGGGGCGTTCCCCTCGATCTCCCGGCAATTTCAAGGGCGCCGTCCTCATCGATGCGAATATTGAGAATGCTTGCAGATCGCTTGATGATCGTTTTGAGCTCCTGAACGCTGTAAAACTCGAGCCTGAGGGTGACTCCGAACCTGTCCCGAAGGGGAGGGGAGAGCAGACCCGCGCGGGTAGTGGCGCCGACCAGGGTGAACGCTGGAAGGTCCAGTTTGATGGTGCGAGCCGAAGGACCCTGGCCGATGATGATATCCAGCTGAAAATCTTCCATGGCCGGATAGAGAATCTCTTCCACCACATGGTTCAGACGATGAATTTCATCAATAAAGAGAACGTCGCCTTGTTCGAGGTTTGTCAATATGGCGGCCAAATCTCCGGGCCGCTCGATAACGGGCCCGGAGGTGCTTCTCATATTTCCTCCCAGCTCATTGCTGATAACAGCCGCCAGCGATGTCTTGCCAAGTCCGGGGTGGCCGTGAAAGAGGACATGGTCGAGCGGCTCCGATCTCTGTTTTGCGGCTTCGATGAAAACAGTGAGGTTTTCCTTGACCGATTCCTGACCGATATAATCCTCGAGTCGTTTGGGTCGTAGACTGTTCTCCAGCGGAAGATCTTCCTCCCGTGGCTTGGGCTCGATCACTCGGTCTGTCGTATTTTCTCGTTTTTCTATCATTGCGGCTTCCATGCGGCGCGAGCTTCGGGCGCCATTCCTTCGGTTTCTAATACGGACGGCGCTTGTTCATGGTTGCGAGGGCGCTGAAGGTTTAAAATCTGCAATATCGGGATTTCTTTTAGAAAATAGTCAGAAAACAATTGAATTATAACGCTCAGGCGAGCAATCGCAAAGCTTCTTTTAGCAGTCGTTCGAGAGGAGGATTCGCATCAAGTCGTCCCTGGGCCTGTTTGAGCGCCCGCTCAGCCTCCGCGGATCGATACCCGAGGTTCAAAAGGGCCGAGAGCGCGTCGGCGTAGGCATTAGCATCGGAAGGAGGGATGCTGAATTCCGCTTCCTTTTCGCCTTTGGGCTTTACCTTGTCGCGCAGCTCCAGTACGATCCTTTCGGCTATCCTCTTACCCACGCCGGGAATGCCTTTCAGCCGGCGATGATCCTGCTCCATCAAAGCCTTTGTCAATTCGTCCGGGTTCAATCCCGAGAGGATGTTCACTGCGAGCTTGGGGCCTACGCCGTTCACCGTTATGAGATGAAGAAACATCTCTTTTTCCGACATAGTCCGGAAGCCGTAAAGCTGAAGCGTGTCCTCTCGAACGTGAGTGTGGATGTTGAGGGCCGCCTTCTCCCCGAGATCCGGCAGGTCGTAGAAGGTGCTAAGCGGCACGAGAACGGAATAGCCGACTCCGTGAACGTCAATCACGATCTGCTCGGGGGATTTGTGCCTTAGTTTTCCTTCAAGGTAGGCGATCATCGCGATTCCGGAATGTTCCAGCGCGCCTTGGAACAACAGGTGTTCAAATGGCAAACCGCCACCGCAAGAGCGTCGGCTGCGTTTGGATTGGGGGATTCACGGAGTCCGAAAAGGTACTGCACCATTTCGGTTACCTGCTCTTTCCCCGCCCTTCCATAACCCACAACCGCCTGCTTTATCTCGAGGGCGCTGTATTCGTAGACCGGCAACCCCGCCTTGACTCCCGCCAATATGGCCACGCCGCGGGCTTGCCCGAGGCGCAGCGCGCTTTTTGCGTTCTTTGCAAAGAATACGTCTTCGATGGCCATGGATGCGGGTTGACAGTGGTCGATCACATCGATCAGACGGTCATAGATTATTTTCAGACGCTCGGGAAACCCCAAATCGGGAGGGAGGCGAATCGCGCCGTTTGCAATGTGGCGCAGGCGGTTTCCCTCTCCTTCGATGATCCCGTAGCCCGTAAAGCGCGAGCCGGGATCGATTCCGATGATGCGAGACACTGTCATTGCTTTGAGATCCTGCTGCCGAGATGCGTTGATGCTTGATCCGTCAACCGCTAATGACCGGATTTTAGAAATAAAGCCCGGACAGTCTGATGCGTCTGTCCGGGGGGCTGTCCAAGAGACGCATCAAGCGATGGACTCCAAAATCGAATCCGGGATATCGAAGTTGGCATAGGCGTTCTGGACGTCGTCAGCGTCGTCGAGAGCGTCCATGAGCCTGAGTATCTGCTGGGCCGTCTTTTCATCTTCTACGCGAACCGTGGTCTGCGGAACCATGGTGATTTCAGCCAGCTCATAGGTCATGCCCTTGTCGTCAAAAGCCGCTTTCACGGTCGAAAAATCTTCCAGGGAAGTGGTGACTTCGAGCTGGTCCTCCTGATCCTGGACGTCATCCGCGCCGGCTTCCAGCGCTATTTCCATGATTTCCTCTTCGGAATACTTACTCTTGTCGAAAACGATGCTACCCTTCTTGTTGAACATCCAAGCGACGCACCCGGCTTCCCCGAGGCTTCCTCCGTTCTTGCTGAAAACATGCCGCACTTCGCTTGCAGCCCGATTCCTGTTATCTGTCAGGATGTCCACCAGAACCGCCACTCCGCCGGGACCATAACCTTCATAGTTTATTTCTTCGTAGGTGGTTCCTTCGAGCTCGCCGGCGCCTTTCTTGATAGCGCGTTCGATATTGTCCTTCGGCATGTTTTCAGTCTTTGCAGCGGCGATGGCGGCTCGAAGCCTCGGGTTTGCGCTGGCGTCCGCGCCACCCATTCGTGCGGCAACCATGATTTCCTTGATGAGCTTTGTGAAAATCTTGCCGCGCTTTGCGTCTGCCGCCCCCTTCTTGTGGCGAATCGTGCTCCACTTGGAATGTCCGGACATGGGTAATCCTCCTTAATTCGGTTTTTTGAATCTCATCGCAAGAATGTATATTTCTTTGCTGCCTTTTTTCGATGCGTCAGGTTTCACTACTTTCACCCAATCAAACATTTTCTTAACTTCCAATAGCAGAGTGTGGAACTCGGAGCCTTGAAAGATCTTGGCCAAAAAATGGCCTTGCGCTTTGAGCGTTGCGCGCGCCACTTCCAAGGCTTGTTCGAAGAGTAGAGCCGATCTCGCGCTGTCGGCGACCCGTATGCCCGAGGTGGACGGGGCCATATCGCTTAAGACAACGTCGAAGGGCGCATACTCGCTCAGCATCTCCTGGACGAAGCCGGGGGCGAAGACGTCTCGCTGCAAAACAGTCACATGCCCGGGGAAAGGGTGCTCGATAGGCTTTATGTCTGCAGCGACTACGAGCCCTTTCGGCCCCACGACGCCGCTCGACAACTGCACCCACGATCCCGGCGATGCGCCGAGATCCAGCACTCGATCTCCGGGCCTGATCAACTTGTACTTATTCTGTATCTCCTGCAGCTTATAAACTGCGCGGGCAAGATAATGCTCTTTCTTGGCCCGCTGGAAATAATGATCCTGGAAATCATAGGAAGCCATTTAATAAACATCCTAAATTACTTTCCTTTTTCAGGAAGCCTCGTATAGCATAAAAAATGGGGTCTTGTAAAATGCCGAATGCAAACGAGTCAGGCGCAAAACTCGGCATGATTCAGCCACAGGCGTCCTTCAGCCTATTTTTTTATAATTCATTCTCCTTACAATACAAGCCGAATTAGGAACGAAAAAGGAGATCGGCAAAAATTAGACTTCTCTATAGCGATGCGGAGCGTACCGCAGGTGGGAGTAAAAAGATGGACCCGGGTTTAACAGAAAGGAGCGGCGAAATGGAAAGGATTATCCGAGGAAAGAAGATCGTGCTCATTCGTGGAGACCTGACTGAACTGTCAGTTGACGCGATTGTCAATGCCGCCAATGCGCACCTGATTTTGGGCGCTGGAGTGGCCGGCGCCATTTGCGCAAAGGGGGGACCAGTCATTCAGGAAGAGTGCGATCGAATAGGAGGAACGGTCGTGGGACAGGCGGTGATAACCGGCGCCGGAAACCTCAAAGCCCGTCATGTCATTCATGCTGTCGGACCGCGCTATGGAGAAGGAGACGAAGATGCAAAGCTGAGGTCTGCAACCGTAAACAGTTTGAAGAGAGCAAGCGAGAAAAGGCTTCAGTCCATCGCTTTTCCTGCAGTGAGCACGGGCATCTTCGGTTTTCCCAAGGATAGGTGCGCGGACATCATGCTGGGGGAAGTCCTGCGCTATCTTGAGGAGGAACAAACGAGCCTGGACACGGTCATATTCTGCCTTTGGTCCGAAGAGGATTTGGATGTGTTCACAAAAAGGCTTCAGCTACTGTCGCCTTCCGACCGATATAATACCTGAGGCTAAGTCGGAAAGAAACTTTTAGGATTTTATGAATTCCAGACCGAGTATTCCAAATGAGTATTTCAATGGGCAATAAAGGAGCTTTGGGCGAAGGCGATAGACACGAGCGAGAGTATTCCAGGGTGGATGCCTTTTTGCCTCTTCACGTGCGTCTTGTCCCGCCGGAAGAACAACATAATCTGTGGTCAAGGGCATCGAGGGAGATTCTATCCATCCGGAATATTCCGCTTCCCGAGCTCCGGGATGAAGCTCTCTATGAATGTCTGACGATCATAAACAACAAGATTGACGCCATACTCAATATGCTCAATCTGGAGAAAAGCGGGATCAATGTGCTCACACCGAGCTCCATCAACATAAGCGGAAACGGGATGAGCTTTGAATGGCCGGAACGTTACTCTCCCAAGGATATCCTCGAGCTGAAGATTACCCTTCCGACATGTCCGGAATTGGTGTTTTTCATCTATGCGGAGGTCGTCAGGTGCGTCCCTGGCGAGTGCTGCAACAATAGGATTTCTGTGACCTATACTTTGATAGACGAGGATGTGAGGGAAAAGATCGTGAAGTTTGTTTTCGAGAGACAGAGGGAGATAATTAGAAACCAAAGGAGGCAATAGCCTTTAGATGTTTGCGGCCATTGGAATTGCAATCGTATTGGGCTCGGTTATCGGCGGCTACCTCATGGGGCATGGCAATCTCGGCATTCTGTTTCAGCCCGCCGAAATGGTCATAATCTTTGGCGCTGCGCTTGGCGGTTTTGTAATAGCTTCACCATTGAAGGTCATAAAAACCGTCTTGGGGAATATTTCGCGCCTTTTTACCGGTAAAGCCTATTCCAGGGAGGATTACGAGCAGGTCCTTTTATTGCTCAACGAGATCTTCTTTAAAATCAGGAAAGAGGGACTGGTTTCCATAGAAAGCGATATAGACGATCCGGAAAAGAGTGAAATATTCAAAAAACATACGGCCTTTCTCAGCAATCATCACGCGCTGTCGTTCCTTACGGACACTCTGAGGACGCTTACGATTATGGACATAGACGCTCATGAGCTGGCGAATCTGCTCGATTACGAGATCGACGCGCATCATGAGGAATCTCTTATCCCTTCCCAAAGCATAGCGAACATTGCAGACTCCCTTCCCGGCCTCGGGATCGTAGCGGCCGTTTTGGGCATCGTCATAACCATGGGCCATCTGGATCAGCCCCCTGAAGTGCTTGGACATCACATCGGAGCAGCTCTGGTGGGAACCTTTTTGGGCGTTTTGATGTGCTATGGATTCATAGGGCCTATAGCAAGAAACCTGGAGCTGATCGCCAGTGAAGATCGAGAATATTTGAATGTCATCAAAATAGCCCTTCTTGCCTTTGTTAACAGCCCTTCCCCCCAAATCGCCGTAGAATTCGGCCGAAGGGTGATTCCCGCGGAATTGCGGCCCTCTTTCGTTGAGCTCGAGGAGATCCTGAAGCAGGCGAAGAAGTAATGGACGAGAAGCCGAAAGTAATCATCATAAAAAGAGTCAAGAAGGGCCATGGCGGGCACCACGGCGGAAGCTGGAAGGTGGCCTACGCCGATTTCGTCACGGCCATGATGGCTTTTTTTCTGGTAATGTGGCTCCTTTCCATGGTCTCTCCCGAAAAACGAGCCGTTATGGCCCAGTATTTCAAGAATTTCAGTCTTTTCGAGGAAGGCGGGAAGTCCTTCATGCAGGAAGGCGGCTTCAATCCCCTCACTCAGACTGGGGGGCAGGAGTACTATGAAACCGGAGAAGACTCCCCCAGTGGGGCTTCCGGAGAGGAAAACAAAGGGAAAATGGCTTCGGGAATGCTTCAACAACTGGACGCCGTAAAAGAAAGCGTTATGGTGGAAGCTACGGACCTCGGCATTAGAATCCAAGTTTTGGATAGAGAAGAGAATCCCATCTTTCCGGCAGGCAGCCCGCTCCTTACCGCGCATGGCAAAAAGGCGATAGGTCTCGTTTCCGGGCTTCTCAAGGGTTTGCCCAATAAAATCATTGTAGAAGGTCATACGGACGCTTCTCAAACCAACAATGAGCAGATGACCAACTGGGAGCTCTCCTCTTTGAGGGCGTGCAACGCAAGGCGAGAACTGACAGCCAACGGCGTCTCAGAGGAGAGGGTCGTCAAGGTTGTGGGCTTCGCGAACAAGGTCCCTCTTTTTACCTCCAATCCGGACGATCCCAGGAATCGGAGAATAAGTGTTTTATTCCTCTACAATAAAAAGAAATTAGCAAATTCAGACCCCTATGATTGGGTCTGGAAGGCCCCGCCTCCCAAATAAGCCTCTGCGCGCCGGTTACGTATCGAGAGGAAGAAAGCTCGATTTTTGATGCCGAATCCATTATGTTGAATACGTAGCCGGTTGTTGAAGCGCAGAGCGACTTCGATAACATCGTCGCCTCTGCTTCGTTGAATGGTCTCCCCTTTGCTTCAAATCCAAACGTGCGCAAGCGCGGGTTGGAGTGTATAACATATGAATATATCTGAGACTTTTATAAAAAGACCCGTTACCACGACTTTGGTTATGGCGGCGATTTTGATTTTCGGCGTCATGGGTTACAGGCTCCTGCCCGTAAGCGAGCTTCCCAATGTCGATTTTCCAACGATTGAAGTTTCCGCGAGCCTTCCCGGATCGAGTCCAGAGACAATGGCCGCCTCAGTTGCGACGCCTCTTGAGCGGGAGTTCTCCACCATAGCCGGCGTGGATTCCATGACTTCGGTCAGCGCCGCCGGATCGAGTCGCATCACGCTCCAGTTTGCCCTCGACCGCGATATCGATGCAGCCGCACAAGATGTTCAAACCGCCATTGCGAAGGCGCAGCGACTGCTTCCTGCGGACATGCCCACTCCTCCTTCCTTCAGGAAAGTCAATCCCGCCGACCAGCCGGTTCTCTACATTGCAGTGAGATCGTCGATCTTGCCGCTTTCCACCGTGCATGAATACGCCGATACGCTTATGGCGCAGCGCATCTCCATGATCAGCGGAGTGGCGCAGGTTCTGATCTATGGCGCCCAGAAATATGCCGTTCGCGTGCAGCTGAACCCGGACGCTCTGACCGCCATGGGGATAGGCGTGGAGGAGGTGGAGCGCGCGGTTGCCGAGAACAACGTAAACTTGCCGACCGGAACCATATATGGCGAGCATCAAGCCTTTACTATCGAATCTTCGGGGCAGCTCACCGAGGCTTCATCCTATGAATCTATCATCGTGGCTTACCGCAACGGAGCACCGGTGCGTCTTCGCGATCTTGCCCGGATCGTTGACAGTGTTGAAAACGACAAAGTGGCGAACTGGTACAACGGGACTCGCGCCATAATGCTTGCCATTCAGAGACAACCGGGCGCGAATACTGTGGAAGTAGTGGATTCCGTTAAGGAGCTTCTGCCCTCCTTTCGCTCCCAGCTTCCAGCCTCTGTCGACCTCGATATCCACTACGATCGCTCCGAATCCATCCGAGAGTCCATAGAAGATGTGCGGTTTACTCTCTATCTCAGCGTTGGCCTTGTCGTGCTCGTTATTTTTCTGTTTTTGCGGAATTTTTCAGCGACGATCATCCCAAGCTTGGCCGTGCCTCTTTCCATCGTCGGAACGTTCGCTTTCATGCATCTTCTGGGATACAGCCTGGATAATCTTTCGCTCATGGCTCTGACCCTGTGCGTCGGGTTCGTTGTGGATGACGCGATCGTGATGCTCGAGAATATTGTCAGGCACATGGAAATGGGAAAAGGAAAATTCCGCGCAGCCATAGACGGGTCGAAAGAGATCGGCTTCACCATTGTTTCTATGACCATATCTCTGGTTGCGGTTTTCATTCCGCTCCTCTTCATGGGGGGAATTCTCGGACGACTTTTCCATGAGTTTGCGGTAACTATCAGTGTGGCCATTCTGGTTTCAGGATTCATTTCTTTGAGCTTGACTCCCATGATGGGAAGCCGCATCTTGAGGCCTCACAGCCAGAAGAAGCACGGTCGCCTCTATGCGGCCTCGGAGGCATTCTTCGACTCCTTGCTTCAGGGGTACGACCGGAGTCTCAAACTGGTGCTGAGATATCGCTCGTTTACGATGGCCTTTTCTCTCGCCCTCATTGTCGCTACGGCATATCTTTTTTCGATCATCCCGAAAGATTTCATTCCGAGCCAGGATACGGGACAAATCAATGCTTCCACCGAAGCGGCTCAAGGAACATCGTTCGAAGCGATGATCAGATACCAGAGCGCCGTTGCGGAGATTGTTTCCAACGACCCGGCTGTCGACAGGTTCATGTCTGTGGTGGGGCCCAGCGGGTCGAGTCCCACTATCAATTCAGGGCGCATGATCATACGGCTGAAGCCTCGCAATGAGAGGAAGGAAAACGCCGAGGCGGTCATGCAGAGGCTTCGCGCGAAGGTGGCCGCGGTTCCCGGCATTAAAGTCTACATGCAAATCCCTCCCGCTATTCAGATGGGGGCGCGCATGTCCAAGAATCTTTACCAATACACCATTCAGGGGCCTGACGTGAAAGAGCTCTATGAATGGGCGCCGCTCATAGAAGCGAAGCTCCGGGATCTGCCCGGCCTACAGGATGTGACGACCGATCTTCAAATTTCGAACCCTCAAATAACCGTAACGATAGATCGCGATAAAGCTTTGGCTCTCGGCATTACGGCCGAACAGGTGGAAAACACGTTGTATAGCGCTTACGGCTCGCGGCAGATTTCCACCATATACACTCCCACAAACCAATTCAGAGTGATACTGGAAGTGGACCCCAGACTTCAGAGGGAGCCATCTTCGCTGTCGAGCCTCTACATACGCTCCGGAAACGGCCAGATGACGCCGATCGACACGGTGGCGACCTTGAGCCCCACCATCGGTCCCTTGCTCGTCAACCATACCGGTCAGCTTCCCTCCGTGACCATATCCTTCAACCTGAAGCCGGGGACGGCCCTTGGCAATGCCGTCGGCGCCATAGAACGAACTGTTCGGGAGTTGAGGATTCCCGCTACGCTGATGACCAGCTTCCAAGGAACTGCCCAGCAGTTTCAGTCATCCATGAAAGGGATGTGGCTGCTGCTGGCCATGGCTATTCTAGTCATCTACATGGTTCTGGGGATTCTGTATGAAAGCTTCATTCACCCTCTGACCATACTCTCGGGACTTCCTTCGGCCGGAGTCGGCGCCTTGCTGACGCTGATGATCTTCAAGGTGGATCTCAGCGTGTATGCTTTCGTGGGCATCATCATGCTGATAGGAATCGTCAAGAAGAACGCCATCATGATGATAGACTTCGCTCTCAGCGCTCAGAGAAATGAAGGCAAAAGTCCTGTGGAAGCTATCTACGAAGGATGTATCTTGCGATTCCGTCCCATCATGATGACGACGATGTCGGCTCTTATGGGGACCCTCCCCATCGCCCTGGGAATAGGCGCGGGCGCCGAAGTGCGACGCCCCTTGGGGCTTGCGGTTGTGGGGGGGCTCTTGCTGTCCCAATTGCTCACTTTGTACATAACGCCCGTGGTGTATATCTACATGGAAACAGTCCAGAATTGGGTCAGGAGCCAGTTGTGGCGTCGCAGAGGCCGGGAAGGGTTGGAAGACGCCCGAGGCTCGATGCCCTTGGAATGGAAAGGCCCCATGTAAATATGTCGTAATTGGTTAGAGCCTCGGAACGCCGAACCCCACCAGGAAGAGCTGATGCTATTGCCTTTATTTCTTGGAGCGTGTGGTTGGCTCCTTAACGCTGCCGCCAGTAGCTGGACTCTTTCCGGAAGTGAGCTTTTGGGCCGGTTTCGGTTCGCTTTTCGAAGCGATGGTTACGACGGCAACATTGCTCTTCGGTACGATCAACAAAGGAGGGATATCTCCCTGCCGAACTGAAGAGCGAACAGGAGCAGACGCGGCCGGCTTCTGTTTCACTGCGCCGACTTTCTTTGCAGCCGATGGGGATGGCTCGGCGCTCTTGCTCTCCTTGGCGTTCTTCTTGATAGTCTCGACAGCCTTGGTCGGTTCCGCAGATGGAACCTTCAATTCCTGACCCGCCTTGAGCGGTTGCGATGAGGCGCTGCCATTGAGGAAAGCCAGTGTCTGAGGGGTGCATCCGTATTTGCGGGATAAGCCGAACCATGTATCGCCCGGGTTGACTTTATACGAAAGAGTGGAAGACTTCTTTGTGGATGCGACCTCTTTAGGTTTTACTGCGGGCTCCTTGGCGACGGGTTCTTTCGCCGGTGGCTTTTCTTCCTTAAGCTCTCCCTGATTGATGGCGCCAAGAACCAGTTCTCGCATCCCAGCAGGAACGCAGAGCTCATAGCTTTCACATCCGGGGGGCACTACCGGTTTGCACAACTCGGGATTGCATTCTTTGAGAGAAGGTAGGGGAACGCCGGTCTTCTTCTCTATCACCGCCAGCTTGACGCCGCCCGGGACAGGCACGGTATCATGCTTCTTTACGTAGAGCTTCGGATCGAAATGGAATCCATATCGCTGGGGCTCCCTGATGATTTTGACAGTCGCCAGGACCTTGGGCACATAGTCGCAGGTTTCTGAAGGCAGGTGTCCTCCTTCCGCAAGCTCCCAAAAAGTCGTGAGGCCACTTCTGCCGAGGGCGCCCCGAACTCCATTCTCTCCTGCATTATAGGCGGCAAGCGCCAGAGGCCAGGATTCAAACATGTCGTAGAGGAGGGATAGATAATCAGCGGCGGCTTGGGCGGCTTTCAAGGGATGACGCCTTTCGTCGATCCATTCGTTTTGCTCCAGCCCGAAGCGCTTTCCGGTCGAGGAGATGAACTGCCACATCCCCACCGCACTGGCGTGAGAACGCGCCGTAGGGGAGAAGCCGCTTTCCACCAGGGCGACAAAAATGACATCTTTGGGGAGCCCTCGTTGTTGAAAAATCTCTTGCACGGGCACGACATAGTATCGGGCTCTATCAAGCTGAGTTTGAAAGGATCGATGCTTCTCCTCCGAAAAACGTCTCACCCAGGCGTCGATCTCCGGACGGTCGGGAATCTCCAGTTCCCATTTAGGAGGCTTTTGTTCGGGAAGCTGCGCTTGCGCTCTTAAAGATGCCATATCAACGGATGTAGATTGCTTCACCGGCGCTTGACTATGACCAGTCAAGCCGCATCCCGCCGTCAATGCAACGGCGCATCCCAAAATGGGCAGTCCCACTTGTCTGACTCGCGTTTGTCCAAGGCAAGATCCAACAGAGGAAAACCTGCAGCATAACCATCCCAAGAGCAAACCAATCTCAGCCATCCTCCCTCCATTCCTTTTGATGAGCCCACATTCAGGGATCTCGTCCTTTTCTATTCCTATAGCCTAAGCCCCGTGGCACTTTATGATTCTGGCGACTTGAAAGCAAGATCAATTTGATAAATGGGGAGCTTCAGGACTCTTAGAGCGTTCATGACTCTTATGGGCAGAGAGTATTGGATAGCTGCAAGGCGGTATGTCTTTGGAGAGATTTGGATATAAGCGCGTCTCAGAAACGGCAAATGAGCCTGTCGTCGACACAAACAGATCAGGCAGCTTTTGGAAAATGCTTCATTCCGCCTCAAAGCGGCAGATTCCATTGACACTTACTGGCTGGCGATCTAGATTTTCTTCGGTGCTGCCTTTCTGCCATCTTTATGCTCTATTTCAGTTGTTTTCAGACCGCGCCGGCGCCGGAATGATCGCGTCGTCATCAACTTATCGAAGGGCGCATCATGGATGAGAAGAAGCAATGGCTATTTTCATACGGAACACTTCAAGACCCTGAGATGCAGCGGATATTGTTCGGTTTTTGTTGTCCATACAAGAAAGCGGAGCTCAAAGGCTGGTCGCTGTATGCATCGGGAGAAGACGGCTACCTGTTTATCAAGCCCGATCCGGCCGGGACTGTGTCCGGCAGGATCATTGAGCTCGATAGGAGGGCTCTTCACGAGGCGGATCGATGGGAAGAGACGCCATACTACAAACGGGAAAGGGCGGATGTCTCTCTCGAAGACGGCTCTATGCGGGAAGTATGGGTTTATACGCGTCGCGACGCTCAAGGAGAGTTGTACGCGGGATCGGGATTGAGCCTGCTTGATCGGGAAATTGTCTTGGACGTTCTAAAAAATTTGCGCCAGGAAGATGACAAACAGTGTATGCCAATACATCCCGGCTGAGGTTCAAGATTGAACATGACCCTGAACTTTAGGCAGCTCACAACAAATAACCTACCAAAATTGGTTCAGAAACACCCACCGTCATTCCGGCAGTCTTCAAGCCGGAATCCCGTTTTTTCGCGGGGCTGGATTCCGGCCAAAACCATGCCGGAATGACAGAACCCCTCTTCCTGGTAGGTTATTTGTTGTGAGTTGCCTTAGCTCGCGCGATATCTCCCAGCACAGCCGTCACCAGCGCAGGCTCTCCCGCCTCGAGCGCAGCTTCCCGATAAGCAGCCATGTCTTCATCCGTTTGAAGAAGTTCCGCAGCGCTCCATAGTCGGGTTTCAGTTCTTGCCATAAAAGTCCTTCAATAAAACGACCCAATATTGTACAGCCAGACGCATAATATACAAAAATGTCTCCCACAGTGAACTGCCTACGCACTTTCATACCTTGGTCAATTTCATAAGTAATTGCATTATAAAGTAAATATCTCAGCCATCAACCAATGGCACATCGGATGCATTGATCTGATGTCAAGAGCAAGCATCGCGTGAATGCAGAGAGCGTCAGTGCTAGACGCACAGATAAGGTCCGTCTTGAAAATCCGGAGCAGCAAAGCATAGGAGACGGGAAGGTCTTCGTCGTCAACGTAGAGGACGCTATCACCATCAGAACGGGACAGCACGGAGAAGAATCGCTTTAGAAAGAGGAGCGCAAGCATATGATGCTATCACCTAAAGAAAGGGACAAGCTGCTGATTTATGTGGCGTCATCGCTTGCTCGAGAACGCAAGGCTCGAGGGCTCAAGCTCAACCACCCGGAGGCCATCGCCATCATCACGGCGCAGGTTCTCGAAGGCATCCGGGACGGCAGATCTGTGGCCGAGCTCATGCAGTACGGAGGGACCATCCTTACCCGGGATGACGTCATGGAAGGCGTCCCGGAGATGATCAAGGAAATCCAGGTGGAGGGAACTTTCCCCGACGGAACCAAGCTCGTGACAATTCATAATCCCATACGATAACGGAGGGTGAAAGCCGTGATACCCGGCGAATACATTCTAAGCAAGGATCCCATCGAAGCCAACGAGGGAAAGAAGACGATCACCCTGGTGGTGCACAATACGGGGGACCGGCCTATTCAGGTGGGCTCACATTTTCACTTTTTCGAAGTCAACCGGGCTCTTGTCTTCGAGCGCTCCAAAGCTTTCGGCATGAGGTTGAACATCCCGGCCGGCACGGCTGTGCGGTTTGAGCCCGGACAGGACAGGGAGATTCATCTCATACCGGTAGGCGGAGAACGGAAGCTCTTTGGACTCAACGGGCTCACAAACGGAAAGCTGACCACCAGGACTGCGGCGGACGCAGCTTTGAAGCGGGCCGGGAAACGCGGCTTCGGAGGCGCATGATGGCTTTGAAAATGGATCGCAGACAATACGCCGACATGTTCGGTCCCACAACGGGCGATAGGATCAGACTTGCGGACACCGATCTCATCATCGAGATCGAAAAGGATTTCACCCGTTATGGCGATGAGGTGAAGTTCGGAGGCGGCAAGGTCATACGGGACGGCATGGGCCAGTCGGCCACGGCCGTAAGCGCCGCCGGAGTGATGGATGTGCTTATCACCAACGCAATCATACTGGACCACCAGGGAATCTTCAAAGCAGACATAGGAATCCGGGACGGGAAGATCTGCGGGATCGGCAAAGCCGGCAACCCGGACATCATGGGCGGCGTGGACCCACAGATGGTCATCGGGGCTTCTACCGAAGTCATTGCAGGAGAAGGCCTCATCGCCACTGCAGGCGGCATCGATTCGCACATTCACTTCATATGTCCCCAGCAGATCGAAGAGGCCATCGCAGCGGGAATCACCACGATGATCGGCGGCGGAACGGGTCCGGCGACCGGAACCAACGCCACCACGTGCACACCCGGGGCCTGGAACATTCATCGCATGCTGGAGGCAGCGGAAGCCTTCCCAATGAATTTGGGATTCCTGGCCAAAGGCAATTCCTCGTGTCCCGACGCTCTGCGCGAGCAACTGGAAGCCGGAGCCATGGGGCTCAAGCTCCATGAAGACTGGGGAACCACGCCCGCAGCCATCGATACCTGCCTTTCGATAGCCGACGAATATGACGTCCAGACGGCCATCCATACGGACACGCTCAACGAAGCCGGGTTCGTGGAGGACACCATTGCAGCCTTCAAGGGGAGGACCATTCACACCTACCACACGGAAGGCGCCGGAGGCGGACATGCGCCGGACATCATCAAGCTCTGCGGCGAGAGCAACGTGCTCCCCTCCTCCACCAATCCCACGATGCCTTTCACTGTGAACACGATGGATGAGCACCTGGACATGCTCATGGTATGCCACCATCTCGACCCGCGCATTCCGGAAGACGTGGCCTTCGCCGACTCCCGCATCCGGGCGGAAACCATCGCAGCCGAAGACATTCTGCACGACTTGGGAGCTTTCAGCATGATGTTTTCGGACTCTCAGGCGATGGGCCGCATCGGCGAGGTCATTCTGCGCACGTGGCAAACCGCGGACAAAATGAAGCTCCAGCGCGGACGCCTCCCGGAAGAAAAGGGAGACAACGACAACTGCAGGGTCCGCCGTTATGTAGCCAAATACACTATCAACCCAGCCATTACGCATGGCGTGTCGTCATATGTGGGCTCGCTCGAAGCAGGCAAACTTGCGGACATCGCGCTCTGGGAGCCGGCCTTTTTCGGGGTGAAGCCGAAGATGATCGTCAAGGGCGGCTTCATCGCCTATGCGCAGATGGGAGACGCGAACGCCTCCATCCCGACGCCTCAGCCATACATCATGCGCCCGATGTTCGGAGCTTTCGGGAGAGCGCTCTATTCGACCTCTCTGACATTTCTCTCGAAAGCCGCTTACGAAAGGGACATTCACCGCAAGCTGGGGCTCAACAAGCGCACCGTATGGGTAAAGGACTGCCGAACGATCACCAAGAAGAACATGTCGCTCAACAACTACACTCCCAGGATGGAAGTGGACCCGGAAACGTATATCGTCAAAGCCGATGGAGTTGCGCTCCAATGCGAGCCCGCAGCCGTGCTTCCCATGGCGCAGCGCTACTTCTTGTTTTGATTCGAATGCTCGTGCGACCGGCAGCGGCTTGAACAATCTTGAACTCTACCATGATGAGGAGAATCGATGATCATCGTTGAAGAAATTAAGCCGCCTGTAGAAAATGCCTCCGAGCTAGAGCGCGATGTCGTCACGCTTACATGGGAAGCACGGAGGAAATCGAGGCAGAAGGTGACCACTCAAAAAGGAATGGAGCTTGGCCTGGCCTTCCCCACGGGGACGGTTTTCCAGCACGGCGATATTCTGTTCAAAGACGAGTCTCGTTACGTGATCGTTGAAGCGGCTCTGGAGGATGTCCTGATCATTCGGCCCGAGGCTTTCATGGACGCTGCGCTCATCGCTTACGAGATCGGCAACATGCACAGGGCCATCGCCATTTCTGAGGACATGATCGCAACCCCCTTCGACCATCACGTTGAAAACAAAGTGAGGGAGAATGGCCTTGCGTACGGACGAAAAAGGATGTCCTTTGAGCCCATCAAAAAGAGCCATTCCCACGGCTAGCGCATCCCATGTGCTGAGTCTTTTTCAGCTGACGGATTCTTTCTTTCCGTCGGGCGGTTTTGCCTACTCCTGGGGACTGGAAACTTTCGTCAGCGATGGACTCATCAGAAACGGCAAGGGATTGGAGCGCTTCCTCAGGCCTTTTCTACAGGGAGTTGTCGCCCGGAGCGACGCCCTGGTGGTGAAGCTCGCTCATGAGGCTGTCGGAAAGAGCGATCTTGCCGAAGTCTTCCGCCTGGACCGTTTGCTCCACGCGATGAAAACAGCTCGGGAATGCCGGGAGGGAAGCCTGCAGATAGGAAAGCAGATTCTTCGGGTGATGATAGAGCTTCAAAGCACTCAAAATCTGAAGTGCGTCAAGGAGGCTCTGGATTCCGGAGCAGCTTTCGGCCATCACGCCTCCATTTTCGGAGTGGTGTGCCGGGAGATGGATATATCGAGGAGAGACGCCCTTCTGGCATTCCTCTACCAGACGGCGTCCAGCGTCATCAGAGCCGGAATCAGGCTGATTCCTCTCGGACACATGGACGGCCAGAAAGCTTTGAGCGGGGTCCGACCTCTTCTGGAAGCCATCGTCGATGAAGTGCTGCCGCTTTCCGAGGCTGACATCGCATCTTTCGCCCCCGGCGTGAAAATCCGGGCGATGAGGCATGAACTGCTGTACTCAAGGCTCTTCAGATCGTGAAAGAACAGACCCATAGAAATGCCGCGCAGGCATTCAGGAGCAGAATCACATGGCATCGCCGGTAAGAATCGGAGTGGGAGGGCCTGTAGGATCGGGAAAAACAGCCCTCCTCGAAAAGCTCTGCAAGAAGATGTCCCGCGATTTTTTCATCGCCGTGGTCACCAACGACATCTTCACCAGAGAGGATGCGGAATTTTTGATCCGCTCGGGCGCCCTCCCCGAAGAGCGAATAATAGGGGTTGAGACGGGCGGTTGTCCTCACACCGCCATCCGTGAAGACGCATCCTTAAACCAGGACGCCATCGAGCAACTCATGCGCAAGTTCCCGGAGCTCGACATCATCTTCGTCGAGAGCGGGGGCGATAATCTGGCCGCAAGTTTCAGCCCGGAGCTTGTCGACAGCTCGATTTACGTCATCGACGTTTCCGGTGGGGACAAGATCCCCAGAAAAGGCGGGCCGGGAATCACTAAGTCGGACCTGCTCGTCATCAACAAGATCGATCTGGCTCCTTATGTGGGCGCCCGTCTGGAGGTCATGGAGCGCGATTCCAAAAAGATGCGCGGCGAAAAGCCATTCCTCTTCACTAATATCCGAGAGGGAGAAGGGGTCGACAAAGTCATCCGCTGGATCAAAAAAGAGGTGCTTTTCTTTGAAAGCTGAAGCCTTGCAAAAAGTTGGAAGACATGGCCATCTCAGGCTCAAATTCCGGGAGCGCAACGGCAGGACGCATCTCCAGGACTCGTTCGCCACGATGCCCATGCATGCTCTGCCTCCTCTTTACGCCGATGAGACTGGCTGCGCCTTCGCCTATCTCGTCAACCCGACGGGCGGATTCGTTGGCGGGGACAAAGTGGACATCGCCGTAACGCTAGGCGAGAAGTCCCACGTATTCCTCACCGCCCCGTCAGCCACACGGGTTTACAGGAGCGACCGCCTGCCCTCCTTACAGACCACCAGCATCACCATCGAAGAAGGCGGCGCGCTCGAATACATGCCGGGAGCCATCATCCCCTTCGCCGATTCCCGCCATCAACAGTCAACCACCGTTCACATGGGCAAACATACAAAGGCCTTTCTGCTCGATGCGTTCACCACCGGTCGCGTCGCGAGAGGGGAGCATCTCTCCTTCTCTGAGCTCCAAAGCTCATTGCGCATCGAATATGACGGGGATTTGATCCTCTTCGAGCGGACGGCCTTGAATCCCAAGGCCTCGGACTATTCCGGCCCGGGCTACCTGGAAACGTTCTGCGTATCGGCGGTCGTCTATCTCATCTTTGAAAAGCAAGAGGTGGAAAAACCTCTCGCCAAAGCGCTGCAGGCGGCCGTGGACGGCTTCGAGAGCATACTCGGCGGCGTTTCCAGCCTTTGGTCGCGCGGCCTGGCGGTGCGCCTCCTCGGAGCCTCCACGCGGCACATGGACAAAGCCGTTTACGCCGTCTGGTCGATCGCTCGCAAGAGCATCCTGGATCTAGACCCTGCTCCGGAGTTTTCCCGGCTTTTTCCCTGAACCGGCAGCAACTGCAAAACAGCGCAGGCGTTTATCCTGCCTCTTTCTTCGGCAAATAATCTTCCCGAACGGGGGAGAAAACTTCAATGGCCAGAGAATCCTCCAATATCTCCGCGCTATGCTCCACATTGCCCGGAATGCACCAACTGTCCCCGGGCCCGGCCTCAAAAGTCTCCACTCCGATCGTGAGCCGGATCCTGCCCCTTACCAAATAGCCCGTCTGTTCATGAACATGAGAATGCTTGGGCAACAGGCTGTTTGCTTCCATTCTGAATTCAGAAAAGAGAGTCCTGTCGCCAAAGACCAAAGTTTTGCTCTTTATCCCCGGCAGCAACTGCGCGTACCCGGCTCCATCCACTTTGTAAAACAATGTTAGCTCCTTTTCGAGCTCATGATCGAACGTCCCCGCGGGCTGCGCCTGATCCAGCCATTCTCCCGCCTCAGGCGCGCTTACATAGTTGATTCTAAGCTCCCCGGATATTTTTGACAAACCCAGCCTCTCAACAGCCAGGCAAGCGTTGAGCTATCTAAGCAGCATTCTAGCACAAACTACGGGTTATTCCAAAGCGGCTTGAAGATTGCCGGAATGACGAGCAGAACAGTTGTCTTAGCGGATCTCCTGACCCTTGGAATCTATGAGCCTAACGAGCATTCCCATGGCGACAGGCTCCTATACTGTAAACGGGTATGGTTTGGACTTCCATATGACGTTTTGGGAGCGCGGGCGTCCCGCCCACGGATGGAGCGCCAGAATGGCCGCGCTCCCGGGAAAAGTCCAGTCTTCATGCGTCCGCAGTATAACCCACTCATAGGGTGGATGTTGGCATTGCCCCATCAAGCATGATCTCGGTTCATTTCACTAAAAAGAACGGCGGCAAATCTTTCAGCTTTGACTTTTCCTACTGAGTGATGAATTCGACATCCACTAAAGGGGCAGAATCGTGTATATTGTCTTTTAAGGAGATGCTGAAAGCCTCCGTGCAGTCCTTGTTAGGACGAAGGGAGCTCAAGATTCCGATATGTGAAGCTGTGCCAGGTTTGGAGCATTTTGGCCGAGTTGAAAGCGATGGAGGTTTACCTATGGCAATAAGCTATAAGAATGACGTTCCCATGGTAGGACAGCCAAATACGAAGACTTGTTGGCTTGGCTGCTATCAAATGCTTTATGGGTGGAGGCGGCTCAATATAGGGGCGCCCGCGCAGAAAGTGCAGAATGCGGGAATATCGAGTCAAAAAGAATTGTATCCGGCGCAATTCTGTTCCGCCAGAAATGCTGTAGGGCTGACAAGCTATAGAGCATCATACCTGAAGGAAAGTCCGGATAACCTCATGTACACCCTTCAAAAGCATGGACCTATGTGGAGTACGGGATTCTTTCTAGGAGGCAGTGCGCACGCTATTCTAATTGTTGGCATGACAAACAGTGGATGGCTCTCGGTCTTCGATCCCTATGAGCTCTACTTCTACCATTCCGAGAGCGGCTGGACCTACGAAAACTGGAAAAAGCTCGCCTTTGATTTCCCGTGCTCCCAACAGGTGTGGTTCTAGAATCCCGTCGCCTTCGGCCACTACCACATTGACTGGCGCACTCCTATTTCAATGCAGACCCAAAGCTGAGCGCCGATATGATCGAGAGGATTGACGATCGCAATGCAATGATAAGAGAACAATAGGCTACTCTATGCAAACATCTCTCAAAGCGTTTATGAGAGCCAATCTACAGGGAGTGTACTCTCCTTTTGTCGTGCTTTGGATGATACTGCGCGGCCTGGAGGCTCCTTCGCACGCGCCGTCGGAGCCCTTGATGCGTGGATTTTTGGGGCAAAAAAAGAACTCCAGAGCCAACTAGCTTAAATTACTAGGTAAGATATATACATAGAGTAGCCTTTGGGTAGGGGGTTGTGTTAGCCTTTGTGTTATCTGGCTGAAAATGGGTGTCTCAAAATTAAACAATAAATGATTTCATTATCTTGATGGATTTGGCAGGAATCCCCGGCCAAGCTTTCAAGAACAGTTATTCAGTCTATCAATAAAATTAGTTGACACTAACATTAATCAATGCTAACTAACTCTACACCTCGAATGCTTTGTGGAGTAAGGAAGAAGAGGTTTTGGGCAGCAGAATAATCAGTCTAAGCTAATATCATTATGGGCTGCCAATGATCGTTGAACATGATCGATCCCTGCTCCTGGCGATAGTTCGTATGACGAAGGAAGGCCTTGCCGCGGATGGATTAAAGGATGGATAGGTCGCGCCAAAATCCATTGTTTTCAGGCCGGTCAATCAAAGAAGATGAAAGGGGGAAAGGGAATGCTGAGGAAGAGAATAGGGGCTCTAGGCCTCACAGGACGGGAATTCGACTATATCCGGCCTGCCGGTATGGCGTTTCAGTTCTGAGACTGCGAAGATCTTGCTCACCAATGAAGAGGAGTCGGTATGAAGCGATGGAGCCTTCTATGGAACGAGGATTGCTTAAACGTAACTACAATTCTTGCGCTATCGTTGGAACCTAGAAAGCTTAAAAGACTTGCGCGACAGTTTGCTCTTCTCGATGAAGGGCATGAGGCGGACTTGGCCGAAATATTCGAGATGCTCCATGAAGCGTGTCATCACAACACAGCAGTCGCCAAGACTATAGCCAAAGAGCTTGATGACCGGTTCAAATCCACACTGCTTCGGGTTCGCTCAAATGATCTCGCAGGGATCAAAGAAATCAAAATGAACTGGCCGCTTCCGCTCCTATGGGCAGTCCTGAGGGATGAAAGACCGGAAGTCAGAGCGCATGGAAGACTTCTGACTCATGCCCTGCTCTGGGAGTCCCTCCGGAACAATGCCCGCAACAAGGAAGACGTGAGCGACATTGAAAACGAAAAGAAGTCGTTTGAAGCGCAGATCTCAGCACAGAAGACAGAACTGAACTGCTTGAAGGTGGAATTGCAGAAGAAGACGGCCGAAAACCAAAAGCTCCAAAGACTCCTGACAGTTGGGAGGCTGGACGCAGAGAAAGCCAAACCAAACGAGCCCGGCGCGGGGAGGCTTACAAGGGAGATTCGGAAGCTCAGACATGAATTGGAGATGAAACGGGAAAGAGTCCAGAATCTGGAAAAGCTGGTAGGCGACTCTCCACATCTATTGCCGAAGAAGCTCTCTTTGGAAATCCCGTTAAGAGTCGCGAGTGAGAGTGCGAAGTCCTGTTTTGCCCAAGGCCGGGATACTCTTCAGGATCAGCTCTGCTCAAGAAAGAATAATTGCTGTAATGAGTGTCCTCTGGAGGGCCTACGTGTAGCCATAGTCGGTGGACTCAGCAAGATGGCCCCGGAATATCGCGAGGTCGTCAGACAGCTTGGCGCTGAACTGCTCCTACACGATGGCGAGGTAAAAAATGGAAGTTATAAGCTCAAAAGCGTCATATGTGGAGCGGATATCGTCGTCTTCATCACATCTGTAAATAGCCACGGAGCCCTGAGCGTAGTCAGGGCTGTATGCAAAAAGAAGGGCAAGAAGTTCATTGCCCTAAGGGAGACAGGGTCCGAATCGCTTGCAAAGACCCTGAGGAATTTCGCCGCATAGGCCAAACGCTTGGTCGAACCGAAAGGAGATAACACTATGTGCTCGATGGGATACGTTGGGAGGTTGAACAGAACCGGAATGGAAGCATGCAAGGGAGGGCAGTACGAAGAGGCCGAAAATAGCTTGCTCGCCGCTTTGAGCCTTGCTCAAAGCGCGGGAGGCGGCTGTAATACAATAAAAATCCACAGTAATCTCGGCATCGTATATGAGCTCCAGGGCCGTCTCGAAAAAGCTCGGCATCATTACTTGGAAGCCATGAAGCTCATGATGGCGAAAAAAGCTGTGAATCATCCCCTCCATACGCGGTTATTTCAGAGCATGGAAAGAGTATCTCTGCCGGAAGCTGCATCCCAATAGCGACAAATGACTCCTAATGCCGGATGAAGGGGGGTGAGGAGTGATGAATTGAGACGACGAACTTTTCATCATTTCCTTGTTCCTCCCCTCTGCGGAGATTCGCGCTGCTCCGTCCCGGAGGAAGACGGCGCCTGCTTCAAGCCGAAGAAACAGATTGGACTCGCAGCCAAGGCTTTCTAGGAGGCTCCAGTTTCTCGAAGGTTTCAAGTGTGTAACCTCAGAATGTTATGTTCTCAGAGGCAGTCACGCGAGGCAATTCGCAACGCAACAATTGGAATATTCTCTGTGAGAGCCAATGATTCTTTGAATGGCGACCACTGGGGGTGTTAGAAGAAAAGGTAGTCAGCTAGGCAAAGATCTAAGCCGCTCCTTGAACAGAAGAATCATTCCTCGAAACATACGGCCCATCTATGACAGCCTGTCGCCTAAAATAAACAGCAAAGCAACCCAGAGCAGCAAAAAGAGCCCTAATTCAAGCCAACCCATGACCTCACCTCAACATAGATAATTGAAAAACCCGCCATTGATTGAAAACAAGCGGCAAAACAAATCCATTATAAAAGTAAGTAAAGACATAGATCGGTTATTGGAAAGCGGCGAAACCCCGTATATTTGAAATTTCCCGTCCCTATATTCTCAATATGCTTCTTCAGAGCTCGTTATGGTTGAATGAAGGCCAATTTCAATCGTATGACGGCATGAATTCCTTTCAAGAGCCAAAAATCCTATCGGCCTGCACCCGAGAGAGCATGAGCGATTTTCATCCTCAGGAAAGGTTTTTGAACAAATGCATGGCTCACAATATTCCAGAGAGAGTCAAATCGAAAATAGCGCTCGCGCGTTACCAATTCACTCTTCAACTGCAGTCTTCGAAGCCGCGATCAGTTCATGCGGATCTCCAAAATGGGGCGCCATGATTTCGCCGCCGGATGAATTATCTACATGATCGACATGTGGCAAGCGCGAAAAAATGTCGCCGCTTGCACGAATCAAAAAGTCTTTTAGCGCGCATAGATTGTATTATCATTGTCTTGTTTCTATATTATAATGCAAGTGTTTATTTTTCTTATGAGGAGTAGAGAGCAAGATGCAGGAATTACATCATCAATTGGAGAGGCGCTCCGGAATAGACAGGAGAAACGGGCAAACCGCTCCTCATAGCCTTTCGAGTCTCTTTGGAAGAAGAAAGCATGTGAGGAGGAAAGAGGATAGGAAAAGGCACTTCTATGTCGACCGGTACGGAGCGCATTTCATACTTGCATTTCTCCTTTCTCTTATTTTTTGTATCGCCGACGCTTTTCTTACTCTCGAAATCATCCATTTGGGAGGGTCCGAGCTCAATCCGGTGATGGATTATTTCATCAAGATGGGACCAATGCAATTTCTTGCAGCCAAGTATGTTTTAACCGCATCGAGTCTTGTTTTTATCCTCGTCCACAAGAATTATCCTCTGTTTTCTGGTCGGATTACCGGCAAAGTCATAGTGATGAGCGTACCGATTCTTTATGCGATTCTTCTGATTTATGAGCTGTTTTTGATCCATTGATTTTATACATCCGTTAGAAATCCTCAGCAGCGATTGCTATGGTTGAGGAACAGCCAAACGTTTTGGAGCAGACCGTGAACAATGAAACCGGAAAGCTTACGAGACGGCGTTTCCTTCGTTCTGCCGCGGCGCTGATGCTGATGAAAGAGATCTATGCAATCGCCCCCGCATACGCATGGCGTCGAAAAGGGGGCGAACCGGTTGGCCTAACCGGACAAGCTGCTGATTCTATAGATCTCATCATCAAGAAGAAAACGATCCGAATCGGAGAGCGCAAGGCCGAGGCAATGACCATCAACGGCGCTGTGCCGGGACCGCTGCTCAGGATGCGGGAGGGTGAGAGCGTCACGTTGCGCGTCAAAAACGAACTTGAGGAACCCACCTCGATTCACTGGCATGGCCTCATACTGCCTGCTCCCATGGACGGAGTGCCCGGGGTGAGCTTTCCAGGAATCATGCCCGGTGAGACGTTCACCTATCGCTTCACCCTGAAGCAAAACGGCACTTACTGGTATCACAGCCACTCTTTGCATCAGGAGCAACTGGGCCACTACGCTCCTCTTATTATCGACCCGATAAGTCCGGATCCATTCGAATATGACCGGGAGTACGTGGTGATGTTCTCCGACTGGACCTTCGAGAACCCTCACAAGGTCCTGACAAAGCTCAAGAAGCAGAGTGACTATTATAATTTTCAGCAGCGCACGCTTCCTGATTTCTTCCGTGATATGGGCAGACAGGGTTGGAAGAAGACGATCTGCAATCGTCTTGCCTGGGCGCGCATGCGAATGGACCCAACAGATATCTCCGATGTCACGGGCTACGGCTATACGTATCTTCTTAACGGCCTTCCGGCTGAATCGAACTGGACGGCGCTCTTCAAGCCAGGAGAAAAGGTCCGGCTGAGATTCATAAACGGTGCGGCAATGACCTACTTCAACGTCCGAATTCCAGACCTTGATATGACCGTGGTTCAAGCGGACGGGCAGAACGTGGAGCCGGTCACGGTGCAGGAATTTCAGATGGCGGCCGCCGAAACATACGATGTCATCGTGCAGCCGAAAGAGGATAGAGCCTACACGATTTTTGCCGAATCAATGGACCGGAGCGGCTATGCTCGCGGCTCCCTGGCCACGCGAGAGGGCATGAGCGGTCCAGTTCCCGAACTGCGACCCAGACCGTTGCTCACCATGGCCGACATGGGCATGGCGGGAATGTCGGAAACGGAGATGTGCTTTGGCGGCATCGGTTCGGGACACGACGAGGCAATGACTCATGGCGGGCATGAGCATGGCCATGGGCATGGACATGGAGACTCTAATGAGTCGATGCGGATGCATGGCCCAGACCATCACGGCCCGGCGAACGCCATGGTCGCCATGATGCCGCAGAGCAGGCTTGCTGAGCCTGGTCTGGGTCTGGAGAGCGTCGGTCACAGAGTGCTGGTCTATACAGATCTTCGAAATCTCAGCAAAAGTCACGACCAGCGTCCTCCGGAGCGAGAGATCGAGATGCACCTTACAGGAAATATGGAACGTTACATGTGGTCGATCGACGGAAAGAAGTTTTCTGAAGCGGAGCCCATTTCCGTGCGATACGGCGAGCGCGTGCGCTTCGTGCTCATTAATGACACCATGATGAATCACCCCTTTCACCTCCACGGCATGTGGATGGAGCTGGAAAACGGCTCCGGTCCTTATCGGCCTCGCAAGCACACCATCAATGTGAAACCTGGCGAGCGGCTTTCCTTCCTTTTCACGGCGGATGCTCCTGGCGACTGGGCCTTTCATTGCCACCTGATCTATCATATGGATTTGGGTATGTTCCGTGTGGTGACAGTGCGGTAACGGGAGAAGAGAAGGACAGGGTGATATTCATGATGAGATCAAGCCGGGCAATCCTCGCGTCAATACTGCTTCTAGCGATTCTCTTCGCGCCGGCTCAGAGAGCTTTGACGGAAGAGACCTGGCCGCAGCCGATCGAAGACAGCCCCGTCATCTATCTGCTGCTCTTCGACCAACTGGAATATAGGTCTCACGAAGGATCGGATTCTTTCAACTGGAACGTGCAAGGGTGGATCGGCGGCGATCACAACCGGATATGGTTCAAGACCGATGGAGAACAAAGACTCTCAGACGATCATGGTGGGGAGGCTGAGTTGCAGCTTCTCTACAGCCGCTTGATATCGCCTTATTTTGACTTCCAGATAGGCCTCAGGCGCGATGAGATTTATGGGGCGGGTCCGGAGAGATCCCGGAGCTTTGGGGTTATAGGCGCTCAAGGACTGGGGCTTTATTGGTTCGAACTGGAGTTTGCGCTATTCGTGAGCGAGGACGGCGACGTCTCCGCCCGCCTTGCCGGTGAGTACGATCTTCCGATCACTCAGCGACTGGTTCTGCAACCGCATCTGGAGACCGAAATCGCCGTGCAGGAAGTTGAAGAATTCGGCGTGGGAGAAGGTTTTAACGACATAGAATTGGGTCTGAGGCTGCGCTACGAGATCCGGCGTGAATTTGCTCCCTATGTGGGCGTCTCCTGGGCGGCCAAGTTCGGTGAAACAGCCGATCTGGCGCGACGTGAAGGGGATGATGCCGACGCCGTCTCCCTATTGTTGGGAATCCGCATCTGGTTTTGAGAAACGCTAATGAGCCCCAAGGCGCGGCAGCATGGCTGATGGCTATCAGACAACCAAGCCGGCGCTTCATGCTTCAGGATCTGAGGTCCTTTTCTATACGACAGCGTCCGATCTGAGTGGACAAAATATCGTCAGTCGCCATGCTATGAGAGCAGCTTTTTGACGGTTATGAAGAATTACGAAGCTCAGACACGCTGTCGGACTCCTTTCTTTCACCAACATTAATAGATGATTCGCACGCCTTAACAAGAAGACAATATCAGTTTTTGCCGGCAACACTTTACCTGATTGTCCCCTACCTTGCTGTTTCTCCTCGATGAACGCCGGGTGGGCTCTTTTTTTTTGCGCCCAACTCAATTGGGTCTCAACCACAGCCAAGGCGTGCAATTCTTCCATTATGGCACATCAATTGCTTCCCTGAAGCGCCACGATAATAATAAAAGGTATATTTTTCGCTCGGTTTTGGAAATGTTTGAGCAAGAGGCTTCATTAAGCCGATGTTGCCTCTAAATTCGTCGAGTCCCCAAAAGATCAAGAGAAGAATGCGCTTGTTCTTGATTGTTTCTGATTGAGAAGGAATGCAAATGGAGATGTGCTACCCTGAGTTCGAGGTCAATGATGTCAGGGATTTAGATATCGATTTGGATCAAATCACGAAGGGCTATGTTACGGTCAAAATACGCAGTCTGTTTCCGGATACAGCTTTTCCGTGCAATGTTTTTTGCCTGAAGGACGGGGGGAGCGCTAATGGAATTTCTATAGGTAGGCTCTTCAGCAAAGAGCAGATATGCAGCGCTCGACTTCGTAACTGCCTGATCGATCAGAAAGTTGACGAAGCCTACATAAGAAGTGAGGACGAAGAGACTTTCATCGATTACTTTAACCGCCATTCCCAGAATATGCTTCATTCCGGAGAAGCCACCCCGGAGATGAAAGCGCAACTCCTTTACGATCAGGCGGAGATTGTCGTGAAGAAGGTCTTCCGGGAACGGCCTTCGCGCAATAACATCGGAATGGGGCAGCAACTGGTGACGCAGTTCTCGACTCATGTGCTCGCAGACCATGTGACTTCTCAGGCCATGTTTTCTCTCTTTTCCAAAGACTACTATACCTTCTCTCATTGTATCCAGGTTGCCGTCCTGGGAATGTCCCTGTGCAAATTCCTGGGTTGGAAAACCCGCGATGTAGAAGACTTTGGACTTGGAGCGCTTTTCCATGATGTGGGCAAGACAGCCATTGACGATCGCATTCTGAATAAGCCCGGCAGACTCGATAAGGAGGAATTTGAGCTCGTAAAAAAACACCCGCTCTTCGGCTACGAACAAATCAGGCAAACCCGGATGATGACCAAGGACCAATTAAGCGTTGTCCTGCAGCATCACGAAGCAATGGATGGAAGTGGGTATCCCGGTCGACTGAAGGCTTGGCAAATTCACAGATATGCCTGTGTTGCGAGGATAGTAGATATTTATGACGCTCTTACAACGAAAAGACCCTATAAGGAGGCGCTCCCGAGCGAGGAAGCTCTGAAGATCATGAAGGTCGAAATGGAGCAGACGCTGGATAGCCGCCTTTTCGAAGCATTCTTGAGGCTCATCCGAAATCCTGCTCAATAGAGGCCTTCAGAAGGAGAAATTGCGCTTCCATCTCCGCGAGTAGTCCCTCGAGGGTTTCCATATCGTCGCTATGCGCCGATCGCTCGATCTCGAGGGCTACTGCCCGCAAGGCTTCGCCACCGATATTGGCTGACGCTCCCTTTATGTTGTGCGCCTGACGCTCGATTCCGTGGGCGTCCCCTTTTTCCAGATAGCCCTTCAGTTCATCGATCTGCTGCGGAATATCCTCCAGGAAATCCTCTGCAATCGAGCGCGCAAGCTGCTCGTCATGCATCAGGCGGATCATCAATCCGTTCCGGTCAAATATCGGCGGCGAGTCGCGCTCCATAGTCGGGAGGACGTCTGCTCCTTTATCCGGCGCCTTATTAGTTCTGGAGGCTTGAGTGTTCTTCCCGGGCAGCCATCTTTCAAGCGTCTTTGCCAGAACCTGTGGCGTAACGGGCTTGGATATGTAATCATCCATTCCCGCCTCCAGGCATTTATCCTTATCGCCCTGTATGGCGTGGGCAGTCAGGGCTATGATCGGGATATCGCGGGAACACACCCCGGAATCTTTACTACGAATGATTTTCGTGGCTTCATAGCCATCCATTTCCGGCATCATGCAATCCATGAGAATAAGATCGTAGGAAGCAGCTTTGAGCGCATCGAGAGCTTCTCTGCCGTTTCCCACAACGTCTGCGTGCAATCCCAATTTATCGAGCATCTTCAGCGCAACGAACTGGTTAGTTCTATTATCTTCGGCAAGAAGAATGCGAACGCTGCGCCGTTCCTGCTCAGCGGACGCATGCTCTGTAAATAGCGCGCGTTCTTCCTTTTTCAAGCGCGCCTTTTTCTCCATTCTCAGAATTGAAATGAGGCAGTCATAGAGCTGCCTCTTCTTGATCGGCTTGGTAAGAACGGCCGAAAATCCCGACGCCTCCAGCCTGGAGGCGTCACCCCGCCTGTCGATCGAGGTGAGCATAACGAGAAGCGTCTCCGAAATCTCAGGATCGCCTTTAATAATTGCGCCCAGCTCCTCACCGTCGATCTCGGGCATCTGCATGTCGAGAAGCGCCAAAGAGAAAGGATCGTCGCCGAGCTTCGCTTGGAGTAGAAGCTCGATAGCGTCGGGCCCGCCCGACGCCTCCGAATGTCTGCAATGCCAGGAATCGAGCAGCGCGGATAAGAGGCGACGATTTGTCGCATTGTCATCAACAACCAGGATATGTTGGTCCGAAAGGTCTTCACTCGGTTCCCACATCTGCTCGGAAAGCCCGACTTGCTTGGGAAAGACAACGCTGAACCAAAACGTCGAGCCCCTGCCGGACTCGCTTATGACTCCCATCTCGCCCCGCATCATTTCGGTCAACATTTTGGAGATCGCAAGTCCAAGACCGGTGCCCCCGTACTTTCTCGTTGTCGAAGCGTCGATCTGCGTGAACGCGGAAAAAAGGTCGGCAATGCGCTCCTTAGGGATCCCAATGCCGGTGTCCCTAACCTCTGTCCGCAATGTGACGGAATCGTCACCTTCAGATATCCGTTCGACATGAATGGCCACTTCCCCTTTGTGGGTGAACTTTATGGCGTTCCCGACCAGATTCGTGAGAATCTGACGCAAACGCCCCGGGTCGCCTCGAAGAAATGAGGGAACGTCGGGATCGATGCTGCAAACGAGCTCAATTCCTTTCTCACTGGCTTTGAGCGATAGGATGTCAGCCAAATCCTCAATAGTCGCGCGCAGATCGAATATGATAGATTCCAGCTCGAGCTTTCCAGCCTCGATCTTTGAAAAATCCAGAATGTCATTGATGATCGAGAGGAGAGACTCACCGCTCGATCGAACGATTTCCGCGTATTCTCTCTGTTCAGTGGTGAGCTCGGTATCGAGCAACACTTCGGTCATGCCGATCACGCCGTTCATGGGGGTGCGAATCTCATGGCTCATATTGGCTAAGAACTGACTCTTCGCTATGCTGGCAACCTGCGCCTGAACAGCCATTTGATTGGCCTTCGCAATGGCGTCTTCAAGCTCGAGGTTCATGGCCTCGAGCTCTGCCCTCGAACGGGAAAGCGCCTCTTCGGATCTTTTCTGCTCGGTGATATCGCGCAAAGTGGCGTGAAGGATGTTCCGGCCGCGCACAAGGATGGATGTGAGCATTACCGCAGCGTCAAAATCCGAGCCGTCAGCCTTCCGATGCACCCATTCGAATTGATGGTGCCCACGTTGATGGGCGAGATCGATCATTTTTAAAGCTTTGTCAACGGATGATGACCCATCCGGCTGCATAGGAGGGGAAAACTCCCAAATGTTGGCTACAAGCATCTCTTCTCTCGAACAACCGAAAAGCTTCAGTGTGGAGGGATTGCAATCGATGAATTTGTCCCCATCCAGGAGTATGATCGGGTCTGCGGAATCTTCAAAAAGCCTTCGAAACGACTCCTCCCTCTCTCGTAATTCCAACTCGGCTTTCTTTCGCTCCGAAATATCGAGAAAGCATTCCAGAAGCTTCTCCCTGCCGTTCAATTGCACTCTTTTGACGGATTTGAGGATTGGGACTTGACCGCCATCAGCGCGGAGCATCACTTTTTCTGCATTGTCCACTTCATTGCCGAGATCGATCACCGGACACTCCCCTTGGCTTGCCGGGCACAAAAACGAATGGCATCGATGACCCACAATGCGGTCTTCGGACGCGCCAAACAGAGTGGCGGCCTGCGCATTCACGCTTTCGATCTCGCGTGTCGAAGGATCTACTATGATGACTCCTGCCGGTAAGTTTGCCATAAGAGTGCGGTGAAGGGCTTCGCTTTCGTTGAGAGCGCGAAGAGAAACCTTTAATTGGCGACTCGCGCTCCGAGCGTGTAAAGCAAGTCCCAGGAAAACCAGCATGGCGCACAGTGCACCCGAGATGAGCGCCCAGTGCTGAATAACGACCTCTCGGAGCGTCACTTCCCCATAGTTTTCGTAAGGAGGAAGACGAAGATCTTTGAGGCACTCGCGCAGGGACGCGTAGTCCTGAGGAATTGCCCAGCCGGCGCCCTGCGCCGCCTTCGCCGCCGGATCATCCCTGGTCATTAGGAGCAAGGCCGAAGTGACTGCTTTTCCCAATTCCAGATCTGCGCCCTTGACGGCGCTGAACGGCCACTCGGGATATAGCCTTGTGGATAGAAGGAATGGGTAATCAGGCGCAGTAGCATTATGAGCCTTCAAGACCCTGAATTCCCGCAAATCGATTCGTCCTTCGAGGGCCATTCTTTCAAGCTGAGTGCTCCGGACGGTTCCGACATCGGCTGCGTCGTTGAAGACCGCCCACACCACCTTGTCGTGAGTGCCTGCGAAGGTCAGCTGTGAAAAATCTTTCTGAGGATCGATGCCGGCGCTCTCGAATTCCCTCCATGCCGCCTGCCATCCTCCTAGAGACGATGGCTCCACCGCGCAGAAACGTTTTCCGACGATGTCTCGGAGGCTTTGAATGTCTTTGCGATCAGCCCGGCAGAAAATGACTCCCCCGAACACGGAGAGAGGACTTTCTCCTTTGAGTGACGCCTGTTGAAAAGTGGCGATACGGGTGGCCAGCCCATCATGTTCCAGGGCTACATACATGGAAGGATTGACAAGCAAGAATTCGATTTTGCGCTGTTCTACCGCATTCCGTACTTCAAAAAAATCCAGAGGAACGATTTCAAACCGCCTGGGAGCCAGTTGCGAGCTCAGGTAATTGGCTGTCGGAGTCCATTCCGAGAGGCAGATCTCATTTCCCCGGTTGGCGAGGACGCCAACTTTCACGGTTTGGCCTCGAATTGCTTCTTCCGAGTATTGACTCTCGGCTTGTGCGTTGCGCAAAAGGAGCGCCGCAAACACGAGGATCAGCGCCATGGCGGAGGAAAGCATGCGCTGCGCCAGGGAATGCTTTCTATGAACGATCTTGATACCCTGCATATGAATGTTCGCCTCTCCAAGAGCTTCTGAATCACTTTTTGAGAGCTCGCGCGGTTAACGATCTCTAAAATCCTTGACTTGGCTGAAGCTCGGACGCCCTGGCTGTTGGCGCAAAAAGATGCGTCCATCTTACGATCATATTGGACGCAGCAGCACTGCAGAGTGTGCGAATGCAAGGCGTTGCACGCCGAACCCGCTATCGGAGCACTGCTGCCGAATACTGGGCTTCTCATCTGTCGAGAAGTAATTTCTATAACAGAATCAGTGGGAGCCTGGAAGCGTTTAACGCAGCTCAGCGCAATATTGAATCAATAAGGACAATAAAGACCTTGCAGCCTCCTGTTCTGATGCAGCTGAAGAGATGAAAAACATGGCTCTGAATATTGGAGGCTCGACCATGGGGCTGGTTTGTGACTGATCAGGAATCGGACTCGGACTGGAAGAGCGCCTTTTGGATCATCTCGCTTAAAGATTGGAGCGTGACGGGTTTCATCGCCAGTTCACGGATGCCGGCTTCTTTTGCCACCTGCTCACTGATCTTTTCGCTGAAGCCGGTGCAGAGTATAATCGGCATTTCCGGCTTGATGCTCAAGATCTCTTTTGAAAGATCGAGACCCGTCATATGGGGCATGGTGTAGTCGGTTATGATGAGATCGAACGATCCCGGCTCTCTTCTGAAGAGCTCTAGAGCGGCCACGCTGTCTGTGGTGGTGGCGACAACTTCGTAGCCAAGCCTGGATAGTATCGCTTGCCCGACTTCGACCAGCGCCTGCTCATCGTCTACAAGAAGAATTCTTTGACCGTCTCCTTTGACTATCCCGACTCTTTCATTGTTTTCTACCCGGGCTGTCGAATCCGCCACTGGAATAAAGATCTCAAAAAGCGCCCCTTTGCCTCTCTCGCTCTGGACCCGGATTGCTCCTCCGTAGCGTTTCACGATTCCATGAACAACCGCTAATCCCAACCCACTGCCCTTTCCCACCTGTTTGGTTGTAAAATAGGGATCGAAGATACGCTCCATAACCGCTTTGTCCATCCCGTGGCCAGTGTCAGAAACGCTCAGCTGGATGTAACGCCCTTCATGCAGGCCGGGGACATGGAGCCTCATACTGCTATCCGTTCGGATTTCGGAAAGGCCCACTTTGAGGAGTCCCCCTTCCTCCATGGCGTGAGAGGCGTTCGTGCAAAGGTTTAGAAGAATCTGATGCATATGGGTTGGGTTGGCCATTACCATCATGGGCGTCTTCGGGATATCGACGCTCAGCTCGATGGAAGTGGGCAGCGAGGCCCTGATGAAACGGATGCCTTCCTTCATCACTGGAACGACGTCAAGGACCAGTCTTTCTTCTCGTTCCATCATGCGGCTAAAGGAGAGGATCTGCTTTACCAGGTCTTTTGCTCTCATGGATGCGCGGCGCACCTCTTCCAAATTGCGCCCTATGGGATCGGAAGCCGAAAGTCTCTGAAGCGAGAGCTCCGTATAGCCAATGATAGCGGCAAGTATATTGTTGAAGTCGTGGGCGATGCCTCCGGCCAAGGTGCCGATGGCCTCAAGCTTCTGAGCTTGTCGCAACTGAGCCTCCAGCCTGTTTCGCTCGGTTATGTCCATCATAACCGACATGATTCCTGAAACTCGCCCTTCGGCGTCATGCATGGGGGCGGCGGAAATACTTATCTCGATGGGAGATCCATCCTTTCTTCGCCTTATCGCTTCTATCCCGGTAAACGAGTCGCCCCCTATTGCGGAGTCATCTTGATCTCTCAGACCTTTCAGCTCGCCTGAAAGAGCAACCGGAGTGGGCTGTCCCAACACTTCCTCCTTTTTCCAGCCAAAGACAGCTTCGGACGCAGGGTTCCACATGGTGACCCGGCCTTCCACATCAAGAGCCATGATGGGCACGGGAGACGCTTTGATAAGAGCGTGAAGCGCTTCCTTGGTCTCCTGAAGAGCCCTCTCGGAACGTTTCCTATCGGTTATGTCTCTCAATATCCCAAGAAGAAATCGCTTCCCCCAGAGGTCAAATCGGCTGAGGCTGACTTCGGCGTCGAAAGGCTCGCCATCGGATCGGCAATGCCTCCATTCGAAGAACTGAGCATGACCATCAAGGGCTTTGCCAATGAGCTCCCTGGCCTTCGCCTCAGAGTTGGCGCCATTGGGTTGCGCCGATGGAGAAAGAAAATGGGGAGGCGTTCCCATGAGATCCTCTTTGGCGCATCGAAACATCTCAAGAAGCTTTGAATTGCAGTCCACCAATTTCTGCTCTTCGGCTACGAGAATCGCATCGCTTGCCGTTTCAAATAGCGTGCGGTATCTCTGTTCACTTTCAAAGAGCGCTTCCTCGGCTCGCTTTCTGGCCGTAATATCATTTCCAACGCAGAGGATCTCCTCCAGGCGCCCCTCCGGGCCATAGATCGCCTTGTTTGTCCACGCTACCCACACCCTTCCCCCGCTCCTGAGCATGTTCTCATTTTCATTATTCCTGTACTTGTCAGGATTTCTACCAAGGTCGAGGATCAGCGAGCTCAGGTTCCGCCCGGAGCTCTCGGTTTCCGGCACAATGGTCCCCACGACATTTTGACCGATGATTTCCTGTTGTGAGAATCCAAAGAAGCCCTGGGCGAATTCGTTGAAAAATGTGATCTCCCCTGAAGGCGTTAAACGGAGAATGATGCTGTTTGCGTTCTCAACAAGCTCCCGATACCTCGCTTCGCTTTCTTTCAAGGCTTCTTCCGCTTGCATTCTAAGGGAAAGCTCCTGGCGCATCTCCTCTGTTCTTCGCTTCACTTCCCTTTTGAGCGACCTGTTCCAGAGCCAGGTGAGCGCTGCTATGGATAACCAGGAAAGCAGCACCCAGGCGGCAATTTTCCAATAGAAAAGGGAGCTCTCGTGTTCGTAGACTCCAAACCATTTGTCCCGAATTCTCTTATAGGCTCCCGTATTGTTCAGAATCTGGAGTCCTTCATTCAGCTTCGATAGGAGAACGCGGTTTCCCTCCGATACTGCAAAGCAGTAGTCTCTGGGCATGATGGCGGGGCCGGTTGTCTCTACATTGGTAAGGTTCAGCTTGTTGAGGAAATACTGGCCCTGCAATTTGGAGAGAAGCGCGCCGTCGTGACGCCCTGAGGCGAGAAGCCTCAAAGCGTCCGCCTGATCGGGAACGGCGATGATGCTATCGGTAAGGCCGAGCGATTTGACATAATCGTGCATGATGTCGCCGCGCTGGACGATGATCTCTTTCCCCTTGAGATCCTCAAGAGAGTGCGCGCTCGAGCCTTTCCTCACAAAAACGGCGTGATGCGCTACAATATGAGGTATAGAGAAATCGACGACCCCGTCTCTCTCTTCTGAGTAAAACATGCCTGAAAGAATATCGATTTTGTCGGATTCAAAATCCTGCCGTATTTCGCTCCATGGCCCCGTCCTGATATGAACTTCGAAGCCCATCGTTCTAGCCACTTCCCTTATGAGATCGATATTGAAGCCGATGGGCATTCCAGCTTCATCCTCAAATTCATAGGGCGGGTAGTTCCTATCGGCTCCGACAACGACTCTTAAAGTCTCCTCGTTTTGCGCGTAAGGCTGTGCCGTCTGAGAGGATGCGGGCAGAACCGAAAGGAAGAAAAAAACAGGGAGAGCTGCACAGAAGAAGCGCGCGAGAAGTCTTTCGCGGCGTAAAGATAGTCTCATCGCAACCTCTCTATATTAATGATATCATATATTTATCAAGATAGAGACTTGAGTCCTGCGCTCTTAGCATATGCGACTTCTTTTCAGCGTGAGCCGACAACCGCAGGGTTCCTCCGAGCATCATTTCCGCCCCGCAACCCTAAGGAGCGGGCGCATGACTCAAATTATCCATATTATAGTATTCGACATATGCAGCGATCTGATTTAGAAAAAAACCATCAGAAAAGCACTTCTTGATTGCTCTGCCATCGGCGCCGGGAGCTTGCGCGCCGGCATTGCTTCTTCTCAATCTTCAGACCGAGTAAAATTTGAGGTCAGGCAAGCATACGCAAGTCAGTGTTCCACCATAACAGGCTCCTGTATCGATCCCGATCCTTGAAGGGGTAACGACAGGCTCGCTAACGGCAGTATGGCCATGAACAATGATCTTTTCAAAAGGAGTCTCGGAGAGCAGGAACTTCGCCTTGATCCATAAAAGGTCGTGCTCCTTTTGCTCGATCAACGGAACATTTGGATACAAACCGGCGTGAACGAAGATGAAGTTCTCTGTTTCAAAGTAGAGAGCGAGGTTCTCAAGGAAGTGGAGATGAATTAAAGGAACAAGCAGGCAATGGTCTTCGTCGTCCTCATAGAGGAAATGATCGTTGACCTTTGGGTTGTTGTCCGCCGGTTTCTCAGAGTGGGCATAATCTAGTTCGCATGAATAGTCTCGAAGCGTCGACTGCCCTTCGAAGTCGTGCCGATAACTCCAGTAGTCGAATTTCCCTCTCAGGAGCTCCAGGAAAACTGCTTCATGGTTCCCCTTGAGCGCAACCACATTATAGCCGTCATTTTTTAAATCGATGATGCGCTGGATGACTCTTCGTGAATAAGGACCTCGATCTATATAGTCTCCAAGAAAAATAAGCGTATCCCGATTCTTCTCAATCGGGATCATATCGAGAAGGGCTTCGAGCTTTGAGAGCATCCCGTGAATGTCGCCAATAGCGTAGTACTTACCCATTTATCATTTTCCCTGGCGTCCTCGATTGTCTAAAATGAGGCGCATATCGCCAATCTGTTCTTTTACAATAGAATATGATGCCGAATGAATCGTAAGGCGCGCATAAGGGTCGTGCACGGCAGATTGGCTCATAATAGAAATGGCTTCCATATTATGGAAGCCATTTCTACTATGAACAACCCTCAATTAACCGGCGTTCTGCAGAGCAAAATCCCAATTTATCAACTTGTCGAGCACGGCGTTGACATAGTCGGCCCTGCGATTCTGATAATCCAGGTAATAGGCATGCTCCCAGACGTCAATGGTGAGCAGCGGCTTCACGCCGGAGGTGAACGGAACTTCGGCATTCGCCGTTTTCACCACTTTGAGCTGCTTGCGGTCCAGCACAAGCCAGGCCCACCCACTGCCGAACTGCGATGTGGCCGCTTCGGCAAGCGCCTTCTTGCAGGGGTCAATGCCGCCAAATGATTCCTGCATTTTCTGCTTTAGCGCTGAAGGCGGCTCTCCCCCTCCCTTTGGGGCCAGGCTTTTCCAATAAAAGGTGTGGTTCCAGACTTGCGCCGCATTGTTGAAGATGGCGGCCTTGTCACTTCTCCCGGCTGTGCCGGAAATGATCTTCTCCAAGGGCAAATCGGCGTATTCCGTCCCGGCTGTAAGCTTGTTCAGGTTGTCTACGTATGCTTTGTGATGTTTCCCATAATGAAAACCGATTGTCTTAGCTGTTACTACGGGCTCCAACGCGTTGTCAGCGTATGGGAGCGGAGGCAAGGCGTGGGGCGATGCCGCTCGGGCAGTTTTGGAAAGGCTGCCCGTTCCCAGTACAGCAATGGAACCTGCCGCCGTAATAAGAAAGTCGCGACGACCAAGCATGCTCGAGGAATTGAATGCGTCTCTCTTTTTCATATAGGCCTCCTTAGAGATTAATGATCAACTGGTTCCCCTAAGGACCGACTATGAAGAAAATGGAGAACGAAATCAAGCATAAGAATGATTGCAGTCCCAAACCGCATCAGAATCTTATCGTCATCGACCGCACAGTCACTGAATAAGAAACGCTGCAGAAGCTCCCTGATATGTCCACTATCGATTCTTGCTCGACGATTTGTTGTTCGATCTGGTACACTCTCTATCCGGTCTCCGGAGAGTGAACGCCTGGTTTGCGAGTCCATGCTCACATTCCGGAGAACCGCCTGGATACTCCATCAAACCGGAAAATACATACTGTGCGGCCATTTCCGCTCAACGGGAATAGCGGACGTTTGTGATTAGCGAAGGAGATTTTATGACGCAATGGGTGCTTTGGATTAAGGAAACCAGACCGCAATTTCTTACTCTCTCTGTGGTCCTCACCTTTCTCGGGACTGCGATCGCCTGGTGCTATGGCTCCGTCAATCTGGGCTATGCTCTGCTTGCCGGTTTCGGACTGACGTTGACTCACGGCAGCGTCAACGCGATAAATGATTATTTCGATTATAAGAGCGGCATTGATTTGCACGTCAAGAGAACCCCTTTTAGCGGAGGAAGCGGGCTGGTCCCCGAGGGAAAGCTTCCGCTCAATCAAGCTCTCTGGGTAGGAATTGTCACTTCCCTGGCGGCCCTGCTGATAGGCGTCTACTTCGTAATCGTAAGCGGCTGGCTGTTGGCGCCCCTTTTGGTTGCAGCAATTCTATGTCTTGTCCTGTATACGCCCGTTATATTGAAAACCCCTTGGCCGGAGTGGTCTCCGGGATTAGGGCTGGGCGTACTGCCCATTATGGGTTTTTATTTCGTCCAGACGGGAAGGTACGACTGGGTCGTTCTGGTTGCCTCGATACCAAGCGGCATCTTGGTTCATAATCTTCTTCTACTGAACGAATTTCCCGATGTGGAAGCGGACAGAATAGGCGGCAGGAAAACTACCCCGGTTTTGTATGGCATGGAAGCCGCCGGCAGGCTCTTCCGGGTTGCGACAATATCCGTATACGTCTGGATTATTGGCTGCGTATTGGCTACTCTCATAACCGGAGCGGTTGTCATGCCGGTCTACAGCCTGATAGCTTTACTGACCTTGCCCTTTGCAATGAAAGCCATGCAAGGATCTAGAGAATACAATGACCGTAGCAAGCTGGTTCCCGCCCTGGGCAGCAACGTGGCGTTTATCCTGATAACCCAAATGCTGCTTGGCGTGGCCTATATTCTGGAAAAGTTGTTTCCTTTTTACTGACAATAAAAGAGCTCCTGATCGGTTGTAACACCCCCATAGCGCTCGCATGGCGGAATCTCCCGTTGGAGTCAGTTCTAACCTGCGAGCGCTAAGTCGCCTTCTGGTAGCTTTCTACCCTTATCACCGCATCAGTTGGATCGGCGCTGAATATAAGCACCCCTTTCTCTTCGGATCGGCCAGGAATAAATCCAAATATAGTAGACGCCTTTTCCTCTTTCCCTCCAACGGACAGCCTCCCGTCCACCCACACCTCTTTTGCCGTCTCGTCGCCCGTATTCTTCACTGTGATGTCAAGATAATACTTGTCGCCTTCCAGTCGTACGGCGCCTCGCTCTAAGCTGAAGCGCGCCGGCTTCTGAGTGGGGGAAATCCAAATGTAGAGCACAGCTCCCACCAATGCCGCTAAAATGATAAGTGAAAGAACGAAGGAAACCTTTTCCGGGTTGGAAATCCTTGGATTTTCTTTTCTTTGAGAATCTCCATAACCACTCATACTGCGATCCTTCCCGCAGCGCCCCCGAGAGTGGCCGGAAACCCAAGGACAAGAGTGTAACTGAGCCATTTCTCGAGCACATCGTCAGTGCTGATGAGTTGAAAAAGCCATAGCATGAGAACCGCCATAAAGAGCGAAAGAATGTAGGAAAAAATCGTCTCTGTGATGGGATGCTGAAAGATCCCTTGCTGCTGCTCTCGCTTTCTTTGGGATGCGAACGATCCCTCGAAGACGATCACGTATGAGAGAAGAAGAGAAACCAGGATGAGCGCGAGGAGGTCGGGGGATGAAAGCCTGCCGGCTATGAGCTCTACTTCTTCCGTCGGGGCGATCGCAAAGGCGATGATGACCGATCCGAGCGTCGTCGCCCCGGCATCGCTGAGCGTACCCCGAATTGCGTCCTCCGTGGAGTCTCCATTATGATTATGCTTTATATCTTTCTTCTCGTAGCCGCTTTCATTCTCCTCTTGCTCGACCAGAAAATTGGATATGCCTGCGCCAATCCCAAAAGGAATAGTCTCCATTGTGATTCGCCCAAGCATCGTGTCCATACCTTGTCCAAAGCCCAAAGCCCCAATGACTGCAAGGCTTAAGGTTGCAGCCACAACGGCTATCGCCAATCCGACCGCGCTGTCCATCAGGGCTTGCGACAAGGAAGAGCTGTTCTCCTTTCTGAACCCCGCGGCGTAGCACAGCAGGAGAAGAGCAAAGTAGGTGATCCCAAGAGCTGCAAGCATGCGCGGAGGAGATGTGTAATTGCCTATCCACCAAATCTCCATGGTGTAGAGAAGCGGAACGCCAAAAAGAAAAGCCCCCGAGATAGCCCGAAGAGCATCTTCGAGCTCGTCCTCCCAAGTGTGCATTCGCTCTCCTTTTTTCCGGTAAATATTCTCTGCCTTCTTCATGGAAATCAAGGCGGCCAACATGAAGGGCTATTCTGACCGCCTTGCCTTTTATTAGACGCCCTTCTGCAAGCGCCTGTCACAGCGGCGGCTGAGAAGAGACGAACGCGAGGTTAAGCGGCTGCCCGCTCTTGCTCGGTCGAGAACCCTCCCTGCTGCATTTGGGATTCGAGCTCTCTTACGAGCATCTTCAGTTCTTCTTCACGATTGTTCTTGATTCTCGTCCAGATTTCCTGACATGGCCCGCAGTCAGAGGAATCCCGCATGTAAGTGTCATATCGGTAGAGGCTCTTCGAAATTACCGTAATGGCCTCCATGAGATTGTAATGACAGTTATTGAGCATTGGATAATCCTCCTTCTCCTGTTTTTGGCAGGATATATGGTCTTGAATTGTTGTTACTGAAGGCGCTCGCATGTCCATCTTTAAGGTAATCATTCTCTTATGGGTTTGACGGACGGAGTTGAGAAGCGGCTTCGGCTTCCTTTGAAGCGCACGCCTCAGTTTTGGGAAGGGGCTTTCTTAACTGGGTGGGGATTCCTTTGACGCAAAGGAAGGCTCTATGCCTTAACCGTAGCAACAAGCTCCATTCGTAGCTTGACAGTAGATCAGAACAGCGTTGCAGTACATTTAAAATACTATCCTTACCTGATTTCTTCCCTTGGAGACTTTGCTTATATTAACAACTGACCAGCACAATCCATCATCTACCCTCTAGAAGCCAGGATCGGCCCCCTCCGCCTGGCTTCTTCTCTTTTTGAGCGCATTCTTCCAATCAGTCTGTCCCGGATCACGAATTGCGCTCACGTTTCCAGCGCAGCTTCATAGATAAAGCCTGCATGTTTTCCTAATGTATTCAGCAAGCTCTTCGGGACACACCACCTGCGGGTAGTGAGCGCAAGGAAGCCATGTCACTGACTTATTGGCTCTTTTTGCCGTTTCAATATTAGCGTACACGAGCCATGCTGGCGTCCAAGCTCCTACGCTGAAATCAATTGGCGGCATCTTGGCCAGATCCTCCGCGCTGTAAGTATCCATATCCGATGATCCGAAGTAATGCTTCTTCCAAAAAACGGTATTCTTTCGAACTCGTTCCAGGAAATCTTCTCCCATGGCGCGCCATTTGTCATAACCGCAAACCATGGGAATCTCGGTAGGTATGAATCCCTTGCAGTGCGGAGCATACGCAAAGACATTCTTGAAGAAATCAAATGCAGTATTCGAGATAGGGGCATCCGTTTGCAGGGCTGCTTCATGCACCAACAGATTCCTGGCGACTTCAGGGTAATGCTTTCCAACGGACAACACCGCCTGTCCGCCGGAGCTGCAGCCATAAATAGACGCGGGTGAGAGCTCCAGTCGCTTTATGATCCCGGCGACATCTCCAGCAAGCACTTTAGGATATGCAGGGCCAGGCTCGCCAATGACTGTCGATCGCACCGATCCCCTCATATCAAAGGTCAACGTAGTGAATTCGTCCGCAAGCAGCTTCGATACTTCATCAAACGGCTGGCAGTCATTACATCCGTCGGGAACTAATACCAGCGTCGGTCCTTGCCCTCTCATTTCGCAATAGAAATTCACATTGTTGACTTCGACAGAAAAGCATTTCTTGTCCATAGCGGAGCCCTTCTTCCCGGGTAGCGGTTCATTCCTTCATTTTCCTACAGCCTGTCAATAACTCCAATTCATAGTTGTCTCTTTGAATAATCACCTTACACTGATCTTCGCATGAACGTAAGTTCGTTTACAATAGAAAACAATCGTTTGCGCAATAATTAAGCGAACCATAAATGATCTTTAATTTTCCAGAAAATGCCATCAAGCTAATGCAGCTTTCCGCTGTCTTCAGCAGTCACTGCAACGAATAAGAGTCTTCCTAACTAATGAATCAAACTCAGCTCTTATCATCTAGACCTAATGAAGATAATTCAAGGCAATATTATACTCAGGAGATATGGGCAATCCTAAAAGCTCTAGCAAAGATGCGATAACCAATTCTTAGTGATATAGGGTTTACTTCCTATGTAACGGTCTATTTCCATTCACCTGAGATATATTCTTCAGAAAAGATGGCTTCTTCATAAAGGCAATCTATGCTAGCATCTTAATAATGAATAAAGTCAATTGACAAAACAGTTCAAAACAGATAATTTTTTATTGAATTAAAGACATATTTCTTGTGGAATTCACAATTAAGGATTAACGGAAGGAAATACAATGGCTAAGTCTTTGAGCGAATTAGTTGCTGAGATCGTTCTTGCTCAGAGTGAGAGGCGCGACCTGGATGCTGATGAAATTACACGTCTTAGTCTCCAGACCGCCCAAGCATTCAAGACAATTCAGCAGATGGAAAAGGGTATAAACATTCCAACAGAAAGCCTCTTCCCTGCGGCGGAGCCCGCTCAGCACCCAGTCGCCACACCAGAGGAACAGGCTGACAAATCTTGTGTGCAGGAAGAACCATTAAAGCCCAAAAAGAACCCACTCGATTCAATAAAGAAGGATGAGATCATATGCCTTGAGTGCGGTCAAGCCTTCAAACAGATCAGCTTCAAGCACCTCAAGATGCACGGCCTCACGCCAGAAGAATACAGGACAAAGCACGGATTCAGCAAACGTCAGCCTCTTACAGCTAGATCCGTATCCGAGAAGAGAGGTGAAAGGGTGAAAGAAAGCGGTCTAGCAGCCAAAATGCAGGAAGGACGACGAAAAAAGACTGAATCCGGGTCAGCGGCATGATAGTTTCATCATCCAATCGCGAACATCCCGCCTTTGGATTTCACGATGACCCCTTCCAGTGGTGGCTGCGGAATGCCACATTACCTCAAAAGCTAATCGAAAAGAAAGAGAGATCAGACGAGCGAAAATGACTATCGACCGTGGCATCACGGAAAGCTCGAAGCACTCAGACCTACTTATCCATTTTGAGCCCGAACGAAGCCAGCCCCATTGCAATCTGGACAGATCGCATTGGCATAATCCACTCAACAGTTCTTCGAGTCTATAATCGGAACATGGCCACACACGAGTCCGGTCCCGCCACACCGACGGCATCGTACTTTTGGGCTGTCATCTTTCTTTTCGGCTGGTTCCTCACATCGTTTCATTGAAATCTCCCAGGGGATCTCCCCGTAAGACAAGTGTCTCGTCGAGCGCGCATTTGTGGCAAAATGCATCAAAATACTTATTGGGGAGAATAAGGGTTGGGGGCCGTTCCCTCGGTCGCCCCGAGTTTATCGAAGATGAAGCGATCCGGAACACCAAGGAAACTTCAAAACAGAAGAGCCAACCCTCGCGGATTGGCTCTATGCCTGGCTGAGATGGTGGGCGGAAGAGGATTTGAACCTCCGACTTCCACCGTGTGAGGATGGCACTCTCACCGCTGAGTTACCCGCCCATCAGTGATTTGGATATATACAACAAAGGAAGATCCTCTGCAACCCTAAACTCTCTTGGCATCCTCAAAAGCATTCGATCCGCCATGGAGGATCTCGCTATCTATGGCTTGGGCTTGGTCTTTATCTCCGGAACTTCCGACGAAGCGGATTCGGGTCCTTTCTTGGACATGGTCATTCTTTTAAGCCGCAGGTACTGATCCTGAGCCTCCTTGTCCTTGGAGTCCATCTTCAGCAATTGCTCGAATTTCTTGAGCGCATTTTCATAGTCGCCGGAATTTTCGTAAAGGTCCGCAGCCTTCTTGTATAGCTTCTTATCTTTCGGCTGCAGTCGGATCAGTTGTTCAAGCTCTTTCTGCGCCCCCTTCTTATCGCCCATCTCAAGAAGTCCAAAGAGAAGATAGTTGTGCAACTGCACTGAATCGGGACGCTTTGCAGACGCTTCCCGAAAAAAGCTCACCAGCCCCTTGTAGTCCTTCTTGTCGCGATAGGCTGCGTAGATAGACTCGTAGTTGCTCATATTGTTCGAGTCAGCCGCCGCCATGGACTGCAGCATTTTGAGCTCGCCTTCGCCGTTATTCTGCTTTCGGTAAAGGTCGAGAAGATACTTTTTCGATTCTGCGTCCTTGGGATCGATGGCTATCACGTTTTCAAAGCATTCAGATGCCTTGGACCAATTCTTGGCCTCGTAATAGAGAACCGCCAGGTTGAATTGAACCGTTTTATTCTTCGGCTGCGCCTTGGAAAGCTTTTCGTAAAGGCCGATCAAGCCGGCCTTATCGTTGGATTTCTCAAGGATGGCGATAAGCCGCACCAGAGCTTCCTTGTTCTGCGGACTCTTTTGCAGCACAGCTTCATAGGTGCTTCGCGCCTGAGCCAACGTCCCTTTCTTTTCCTGCAGAGCCCCCAACTGCATCCAACTCTTTATATCGCCTGGATTTTTCTGAAGATAACGCTCCAAGGCCGAGATGGCCCTTTCCGGATCGTCGCCCCGCTGGTAAGTAACCGCAAGGTTGTATAGCACATCGGGGTCTTTCACTCCCGACTTGATCACCTTCTCATAGGCCGCTGCGGCTTTCGACCAGTTCTTCGACTGTGTATTGAGATCGGCCATAACCAGATTGAGTGAGCTATGAAACGCTCGCGGGATATCCTGCTGGCGTTTTTCAAGAAATTTCACAGCGTCTTCCCTGGATTTCTGCTTTTGAAGATATTGCAGAAAATCCTTAAACACCTCGGGATCTTCCGATAGCTTCAACAGATCCAGATAGATCGAAAGCGCTTCGTCTTGCCGGTTTTGCAGCTGGTATATCGAAAGAAGACGCTCCAGGATAGACTTCGATTTTCCGGACTCGTCTATTTCCCTGTAAAGCTTCGCGGCTTCATTGTACTTCTTGCTTTCGAAGTAGAGACCCGCAAGCTGAGTCTTCACCAGCACATTGCCCGAATTTTCCCGGAGGGCTTTTTCCAGATACTCCACTTTCCGGTCCAACTCGTTGGTCATATTGGCCTTTTGCAGCCAATCCTTGGCGTCGAGCTGCGCCAGGAAAGTCACCGCTCCCAGCGATTTCTCGCCGGAGAAGACCTGGATTTCGATAGACTTGGGAGCTTCGAAAGTCTCCTCCGGCCATATATCCTTTATTACAGATGATTTTGCTCTGATGGCTTCGATGTCCATATCCGTTGCGACAATCTTTGTTCCCCAGGTAAGCCATCCGTCCGTTTTGACTTCCAGAAGCTGAATAGAATCCTTCGGATTGACCATGACTTGGGAGCCGGGCGTGAGCAGGACTTCCTTGCCGTTGTGCTGAAAGCGCATGGCAAGAAGCTGCTCGGGGAATACAACGAAGGAGGAGTCGCCGCTTTCTGTTTTTGAGGATATCGCCCAATACGCCCCACCGCCCACGACGAGAAGCACCGCCAGAGCCAAGGCGATATATCTGCCCACGCCACGGCCGCTTTTTGCAGGTCTTCGGATCGGCCGGGCGCCGGCAATAGGTTCATCTATATCGTAGGAATACCCACCGCGTCTCTTATTAACCGCCATATCACTTAAGTTTGCTCCACCTTATTGTGAGCCATCCGGTAAAGCCTCCGGATTTCTTGATTGTCCAAACGGCGAAATGCTCCCGGCTTTAGGGCGCCCAACCGCAGAAATCCATAACGCACTCGCTTGATTTTGAGCACTGGATGCCCGACCGCTTCTCCCATCCGCTTTATCTGCCGGTTCCAGCCCTGGTGCAGGACTATCTCGAGCCAGGCAGCCCCGGGCAGAGCCCGTAGAATGGAAACCTCGGCAGGCCCCGTTATTCCTTCTTCGAGCGCAATTCCGGATCTGAGCCGCTCGAGGTCTCGTTCATCGGGAACGCCTTTCACCTTCACTTCGTACGTCTTGGCAATCCCGTACCTCGGATGTTGAAGCCGATTGGCCAACTCTCCATCGTTGGTCAGGAGCAGCAATCCTTCAGCGTCATAATCCAGTCTACCCACCGGAAACACCCTGGCGCCCGCATCCGGAACATAATCCATAACTGTTTTACGGCCCTGGGGATCCTTGGCAGTTGTAACACACCCCTTGGGTTTATAGAAGAGGAGATAGATTTTCGCCTCCTCCAAGGAGATGACCGCTCCATCCACTTTGATTTCATCTTTTCCGGGATGAACGCGCGCTCCCAACTCCTTTATCACGCGTCCATTTACCTGAACCCTTCCCTCACGCATCAGTTCTTCCGAAGCTCTGCGAGAAGCGATCCCCGCCTGCGCAAGCACTTTTTGGAGCCTGATTCCTTCCATCATCAGAATACTTCGCGAGACTTCAAGCCAACCGCCCGTCTGACTTCCTCGATGGTCAGCGCAGCCTCTCTCGAGGCCCTTTCGATGCCCGAGAAAACAGCATCCCTCACCTCGTCTTTACGCGCTTCCAGTTCTTCCCTTCTCTCCCGGAAGACTCTCAAACGATCGAGAAGATTATCGACAAGCTTCTTTTTGCACTCCACGCACCCGATCCTCGCCGTACGACACCCTTCGGCAATCTCCGCAACCTCGTCGGCCGGAGAATAGAGCTTGTGATAGGCAAAGACGGGCGAGACTTCAGGGTCGCCCGGATCGGAGCGCCGGGCCCGCCTCGGGTCCGTCATCATCTTCGAAACCTTCTCCCTCACGCTTTCCGCCGGCTCGGTTATATAGATGCAGTTTCCGTAGCTCTTGCTCATCTTCCGTCCGTCGGTTCCGGGCAAGACGGGCGATTCGGTCAGAAGCGGATCAGGAATGGGAAACACCTCACGCCGATACATGAAGTTGAAGCGACGAGCGATTTCTCTGGTCATTTCCACATGGGGAAGCTGATCTTTGCCCACCGGCACGCCATTGGCCCTGTAAATGATTATGTCCGCAGCCTGCAGAACCGGATAACCCAGAAAGCCATAAGTGGAAAGATCTTTATAAAGCGCCAGTTGCTGTTGCTCTTTGTAAGTGGGATTGCGCTCGAGCCAGGGAAGCGGAGTGATCATGCCGAGAAGAAGGTATAGCTCGGCGTGCTCTTTAATTTCTGATTGGATAAATATGGAGCATTGCTCCGGGTCCAATCCCACGCTCATCCAATCGAGAATCATATCCCGAGTATTCTCCCTGATCTGCTCGGGAGCGGCGTAGTCGGTCGTAAGCGCATGCCAGTCAGCCACAAAAAAGAAGCAGTCGTACTGCTTTTGAAGCTGAATCCAATTATCCAGAGCGCCGTGAAGGTTTCCCAAATGCAGGCGGCCTGTCGGACGCATCCCGCTGAGAATCCTTTTTCTTTCAGTCATTCTCTCATTTGCTCCACATTGCTTGACTCGCTTGCCGAAGCAAGCGCTCTCGCCCATAGCTCATACGCATCAAGCCATTTTTTCCGTCAACCCAGAAGAAGTCTTCTTAGACCGCCCACTATGGGGCTCACGATATATCCCCATGCTCCACTGCCTATGAGAAGAAGGAGGATTATGATCCCGTACTTCTCCAGTTGCTCGAGCCGCAGCGCCAGCGATTCGGGGAGAAGCCCCATCAGGACATGGCCGCCGTCGAGTGGAGGAATGGGAAGCAGGTTGACCACCATCAATACGAGGTTGAAAGTAACCGAGATACGCGCCATGAGGATAAGCGGCTCAATTACCCAGGGAAGCCACCCCGGACCTTGAACCAAGCCGTTCCGCACGGCTGAAAAAAGCAGATGGTAGACGACGGCGCTCAGGATCGCCAGAAAAAGATTAGAAAGCGGTCCAGCTACCGACACCAGCACCATATCCTTGCGGCCCCCCCGCAGATTCTCGAAGCGCACTGGAACAGGCTTCGCCCAACCGAAAAGGAACGGGGACTTTATCAATAGAAGGGTCAGAGGAAGTATAATGGTGCCCATAAGATCAATATGAGCAAACGGGTTGAGCGTGATGCGCCCCAATAACCTCGCCGTAGGGTCCCCGCGCTTTTCGGCGACCCACCCATGAGCAACTTCATGGATCATGACGCCCAGAAGCAGGGGGATAACATAGAGGGCCGCATTGACAATGATGTCTTGAATCATGAGCGTCCTTAGGTTTGGAATCGGATATTCTATGACATTCCACAGGCGACGATGGAGCCTTGTGCGCCCCCTGACTTTCTAAAAAGCTCGGGAAAGTTCTTCCTTACGAACAGCACTTCCTCCATGCGATTCTTCACTTCACCGTTGAGCCGGGCGTCCAGGAGATCGTCGAGTATCCGCCTGTAGATGGGGCCGGGCGATATGCCCATTTCTTTGAGGTCCCTGCCCTTGAGCTCGGTCGCCGCATTGCGATACCGATGGAAATAGTGACTGATTATCCTTCGGTTTTCTTCCCTCTGGGTCTTCGCCATCATGAACAGCAGCTCTTCAGGCTTGAACGGCTGAAGCGCTCGATAGATATCACTCGCCCGATTATGAGGCAACTGGAAAAACCCCTGGAGCAATTCGAGAACTTTGTCAAAGGTCCAGATGATTCTGTCTTTTCGAGCCTCGACCAGATCGAGCCGGCGCCAGACATCTTCCAGATTCTCCTTCGGCAAAGCGGAAAGCAGCCCGAGGAAGTAGACCCACCAACGCTCCAAAGGCTCGTCGAGAAAGCTCAGCCGATACCAGGAGACGACCTCTCGCAGACGTCCAAAGAGCTCCAGCAGCTTATCATCAAAGCGCATGCTCTGGGACAGCACGGAGAGCACCCCGTACTCGTCCAGTTTTTTCAGAGCCTGCACCGGACTGTCTTCCAGAAGAATGAGCTGAATTTCATGGAAGAACCGATGTCCCCCAAGCTTCTGGATCAGCCCCAGGCGGACCGCATTCCGTATGAGAATGGAAGTCTGCTTGCCTATCTTGAACCCGAACCTCTGCTCGAAGCGAACCGCCCGGAGGATTCTCGTCGGGTCCTCGACAAAGCTCAAGTTGTGGAGCACCCGGATGACCCTCTCCTTGAGGTCCCTCTGGCCGCCGAAGAAGTCTATGAGATGCCCGAAATTTTCCGGATTGAGGCTGATCGCGAGAGTATTGATGGTAAAATCGCGTCGGTATAGATCCATCTTCAGCGAGCCGAACTCCACGACGGGTAGAGCGGCAGGGTATTGGTAATACTCGAAGCGCGCAGTGGCGATATCGACCCGCTGCCCGTTCGGGAATATCAAAACGGCCGTATTGAACTTCTTATGGCATCTGGCCCGAATCTGGTGCTTCTTTGAAAAAGCTTTGGCAAACTCGATTCCATCGCCTTCCACTACGATATCGATATCGAGATTGGAGCGCCGCAGCAGGAGATCGCGAACGAAGCCGCCCACCGCATAGACCTTGTAGTCAAGCTGCCCGGCTAGCTCTCCGATGTCCTTGAGCATCTTGACGATGTCTCTGGAGAGCTGCTCGCTCATAACGCCGACGATGTTCTTTCTCTTGGGCCAGTGAGAATGCGATTCGACGATTTCGCCGTATAAGGAGCGCGGATTCGTGGAGCGATCCGATACCAGGAAGTTCAACAGATCCCTTCTTGTAATGACGCCGATGAGCTTGCCTTCTTTCACGACGGGAAGAATCCGCTGCTGGTGCTCAACAAGGTAGGTCTGAATCTCGAGCAAATTGGCGGTCGGCTCGACGGTCGCAAAATCGGAATTAAGAAATTCGATCAGATCCTGATGCTCCAAGCCGTGAAATATTGCCTTTTCAAGAAACTGCCGGTTGATCAGCCCGACGATGCGCTCTCCTTCCATTACCGGCATGGCGTTGATATTGTATTTGATCATGATCTGGGACGCCTCGCCGATGGTAGCGTCCGCGTTGACATGGATCACGGGAGTGGTCATCAGGTTTTCGGCATTCGGAAACGGCTTTATCCGGCTTCTCAGCACCTCGAGAAGCCGGTCTTCGACCTGAAAGATGGTCAGATCGCGAATGCTCGCAGAGGCCGCGGTCGCATGCCCTCCCCCCTCGAAATAAGCTGCAATGGCGCCGACGTTCACTTCCGGAATACGGCTCCGCGCCACCATGTAGACCCGATCGTCCATGCGGGCCAACGCAAAAACAACATCCAGGTTATGAATATCTTTAAATTTATGGACCAGGACCGCAAAGTCCCCCACGTACTTGTCGACAGAGACCGTGGCCACGCAGACCTCGACGCCCTGAAGGTTATACATGCGGGCCGATTGAATGAGCTCATTGAGCAGCGTTACCTGCTCCGCCGTGAGCTCCTGGGTGATCATGTCCGCAACCGCATTGAGATCGGCGCCCGAGCGGCGCAGATAAGCTGCAGCCTCAAAGTCCTCCGGCGTCGCCGAGTTGAAGGTAAAGGAGCCGGTATCTTCGAAGATCCCGAGGCTCATGATGGTCGCCTCTTCAGGAGTCAACTTGATCTGCCGCTCCCGAAGCAGTTCGGTAAGAATGGTGACGCAAGCCCCAAGCGGTTTGACGACGTTAATCGCGCCCTTGATGTCGTCTTCTGCGTCTGGGTGGTGATCGTAAATATGAATTTCAACGTCCGGGCGGCCGATGATTTCCTCAAACTTTCCAATGCGCGAGAGCTGCCTCGTGTCGACGAGGATCAGCCGCCGCACCTGATTCAGATCGAGATCCCGCAGGCGTTTGAAATCGTACAGGTACATGGTGGATTTGACGAAAAACTCCCGAAGCGTGCGCTCCTGAGAGCCCGGAAAGACCAGGATGGCTTCCGGGTAAAGCCTTTTTGCCGCGATCATGGAGGCCATGGCGTCAAAATCGGCGTTTATGTGCGTGGTGATGACTTCCATAGGATAGGTTTCCTGCCTGTAAAGAATAACGAATGATGAGCGATGAAAAAATCAGCTCATGCGCCAGACCTCATACTTGCCAATCGCTCATCATTCCTTTCATTCCGTGCAATCAAGGGCGCGGGTGATGTTTCCGGTGTATCTCCTTTAGCCGGGCGGTCGCCACATGGGTGTAAATCTGAGTTGTAGAAATGTCGGCATGCCCCAGAAGAACCTGCAACAATCGAAGGTCTGCGCCGTTTTCCAGAAGATGAGTCGCGAAAGAGTGGCGCAACATGTGGGGTGTGAGATTCTGGCGAATTCCCGCTTTCACGGCATACTGCTTGAGTACCTTCCATATCCCCTGCCGAGTGAGCTTGCCGCCGTTTCGGTTCAAAAAGACTTCCTTGGCGGAGCCTTTCTTGAGGAGCAAAGGACGTCCACTGTTCAAGTAGTCCTGGAGCGCCTCCGCAGCCAATTCTCCCATGGGGGTCAGCCGCTCCTTGTCGCCCTTCCCTCGAATGACGATATAGCCGGCATCGAGATGCACCTGCTGAATCTGGACTTCCGAGAGCTCGCTCACCCGAAGGCCGGCCGCATAAAGAAGCTCCAGCATGGCTTTGTCTCTCTTTCCCAGCGGCGTTTCAGAAGAGGGCTGACCCAGCAGCGCCTCCACTTCCGAAGCGGAAAGAAATTTCGGCAACGAAGCGCTGAACTTGGGAAAATGAACGCGGCTCGCAGGATTTTCACGAAGCTTCCCCTGATGATCGAGAAATTTGAAAAAAGAGCGCGCAGACGCCAGTCTGCGCGCTTTACTTCGTTGAGAGAGCTCCGTTCCCAGAAACTCAAAATAGTTTACGATATGATCCCGCGTAACGTCTTCCCAGCAGTGGACCTCCTGCGCTTTCAAAAAGCGGCTCATCTCGTTCAGATCGCTTCCGTATGCAGCAAGAGTATTGGCGCTAAGGCCCCTTTCGATGGAAAGATGAGCAAGAAAAAGATCCAGCAGTTCATCCATTAAATTACTCACGATCGGAGCAATGGGATAGTTTGATGTAGAATTTTCATTGGGCTGAGCTAGCTCGCCTTGCCGGCCCGGTTGGCGTAGGTCTGGAAATGGTAATCGACCAGCAGCGACGTATACGCCTGGTCCTCCGATCGTCTAGTCGATACGACATCGATATGATGGGTTCGACCGTCATTGTCGGAAAACGTGATGCGAGAGCCGTCCGGAAAGCCTCCTCTTTTGAACCAGACATCCGGCGGAAGCATCCAGGTTTTGCCGAAGCGCTCCTCGAAGCGCAAGAACTCAAGCGCATCACGCGGAAACATGACATAAAGGCACAACTCTTCCTCAGTGACGGAACGATTGAGCTTGGCCTCCAATTGTCTGCGCCGCTCTGTCAGATCCTCGTCGGGAAGATCCCGGATGCCGCCTTCTTCCTCCTGTATCTGATACCACCGCTTACCATCCGTGCGATGGCCTTCAAAGACCTTCTTGTATATCCAGTTTGGCGGCTCATCGAAGGGAAATTCCCCGTAACGGCCGAGCAGCAGTCTTTTCAAATCCTCCGTAGGATTTTCGTAACGTCCGTAAAGAACGTTGTTTAAAGCAGTTGTCCAAAGAATCTGGCTTCCCGGCGTAACCGACCAGATATTTCCAAGCTCGCGGTTCACTTGGACGAGCTCGGCCATCACCTCATGGATCCGCTCGAGCAGCCCCGCCTTTTCCGCTTGTTCGAAAGCAATGCTTGCAGCCCCCCCTGTGAGCTTGTGACGCTTGACCGTAGGATCGAAGCCGCGATAGGGCGTTTCGAAACGTTCGTAGAGGCGTCGCTCCCGGCGCAGGACATCCGAGGAGTCCACCAGCGGCTGAACTTTGAAGCCAGGAGCCTGAAGTCCATAATCGTTGAGAGTCTGCATGAGGCTCAGGGCGGGCGCCTGGCTGTAGATTCCGCCAAAGCCATGGTCTGAGACCTCGACAATCTTCACTCCTTCGAGAACGGCTGGAACCATGCGGCCCAAATCGTTTCCGTCCGTATTATGACCGTGGTAGGCGAGCACCAGACTCGGAAAGCGCTTGCGTATGCTGCTCACAAGATCGGCGATGCGCTTGGGAGAGCCGACAGAAGAACCGTTTTTGATGCAAAGAATGATATCCTCGCCCATGGTCGCAAGAATCTCTTCCACCTTGCCGACATAGTAGCTATCCGTATGACCCGGGCCGGTGCTAAAACAGATGCACGGCATGAGGATCTTTTCCGCGCGCTTCACTTCCTCCGCCACGACTTTCATGTTCGGAATGTAATTGAGGAAGTCGTATACGCGCCAGACATCGATGTAATGGGAAAAGAGCCTCACAGCCAGTCTGATGACATTATCGGGATAAGGACGATACCCAAAGAGGCTCTTTCCCCGGCACGCCGTCTGAAGAAGGGTGTTGGGCATAGCCTTGCGCACTAAGCTCAATTTTTCAAAAGGATTGATCTGCTTGCGCATGAGGTCGACATGCACGGAGGCTCCGCCCGATATTTCAAAAGCGAAGAAGCCCACCTCATCGCGATACGGGGCGACCTTGAGCGTCGTATGCGGCATGATGCGGCACTTGAAATCCGATTGCGATACGTCCCGCTCATTGTTTGTCATGAAGTACCCGCGCGTTCTTCGCAGGAAATCCCGGACTTCAGCGGCGTTCATCTTCGGGGTGATGCGCTCTCGTTCCGGCATGTCGGCTCGCCTCCTTTTCATTTGGATCGTTTACGCAATAGCCTGCAGTTCTCTCATTTGGATTCGGCGTAAGGATTGTAGCCATGGGCGTTGATTTCGGCAATGAGACTGGCCAGCTTCTCGAGAGCCGGCGTATCCTCCTGGTATGCGAGGAGCTGCGGGTGCGTTTCGATATAGGAAGTGTCAAAACGCTGTTCGATAAAGTCGGGATCGTTCATTATCTGCTTGTAGAAAGGGATGGTTGTTTTGACCCCGGCGATGATGAAGCCGTGGAGAGTCCTCCTCAGCCGATCAACGGCCTCTTTCCAGGTAAAGCCGTAGACGGTGAGCTTCACCACAAGAGAATCGTAGAAGCGTGGAATTTCATACCCCTGATAGACGGCGCCGTCCAGCCGGACTCCGTGACCGCCCGGCGAAATATAGAGCCCGACGAGACCGGGGCTGGCCATAAAGCCTTCCTTGGGATCTTCGGCATTGATGCGAAGCTCGATTGCGGTTCCTCGAAGCTGAATATCTTCCTGCGCGAAGGAAAGAGGCTCGCCCGCCGCAATGCGAATTTGCTCGCGCACCAGATCGACCCCGGTAATCATCTCGGTGACCGTGTGCTCGACCTGGATGCGAGTGTTCACCTCAAGGAAGTAATAGTTCTCCTGAGCATCAACCAAAAACTCCACTGTCCCGGCATTGATGTAACGGCTCGCTTTAGCGGCCTGGACGGCGTCGCGGCAAACATTATCCATGAGGGCTGAGGGAAGCGATGCGGGGGCGATTTCGATCATCTTCTGGTGGCGTCGCTGGATGGAGCAGTTTCTGGTTCCAAGGTGAATGACCTCTCCGCGAGAATCGGCAAGGATCTGCACTTCCACGTGCCGGGGTCGATCGATCCCTTTTTCGAGATATATGTCATCATTTCCAAAAGCCATCTTGGCTTCCGAGCGGGCCAGGTCGAGTCCTTTGGTGAGCTCGTTCATGTTAAGCGCTGCTCGTATGCCGCGTCCTCCGCCCCCCGCCACAGCTTTTATCATTATTGGGAAGCCATATTCCTCAGCAAAGCGGACTGCCCGGCGCTCGCCCTCCGCTCCACGATCGAGGATTTCCGTTCCGGGAATAACCGGAATGCCGGCTTCGCTCATGATGCGCCTTGCAATCACCTTATCTCCCATATCGGAGATCACTTGAGGCGGAGGCCCGATGAAGGCAAGCCCCGCATCGGTGCATTCTTTAGAGAAAACCGGGTTTTCGGCGAGAAAGCCGTAACCCGGATGAATGGCCTCGGCTCCAGTGCTCTTCGCCGCCTGGATGATTCTCTCAATATTCAGGTAATCTTTCCGTGGCCCGGTTCCGATGCAAATGGCCTCGTCCGCCTTCATGATGTGCATGCCGGTTTTATCCGTTTCCTCATAAACGGCGACCGTCTTGATCCCCAATTCCTGCGCCGATCGGATGATCCGAATGGCTATCTCCCCACGATTTGCAACCAGCAATTTCTTAAACATGACGATTCTCGCTCTCGGTCTTGAAGCAATGGTTGACTTCTACACGTTCAAGATTGCACATTCTATAAAGATGTTCGATGTTTTCTTAGCACAGGAAGCAAACAAACATCAATGGGAGAGAATGACTCAAGGGCGAGACGTAGAGGTTCTCATGATTGAAATGCCTGCATATATTGAAAGAGGCTAAAAAATGCTCCGTCAGGGCTTTAAGCCGGATGAGCGCCCTACCGCCTTTCGCTTGCGGTTTCGCTGATTCAAATAATTCCTGTCCATCAATTTACACTGGAAAGGCTTTATAACCGTGTTCACTTCCCACTTCGGGCGGTCTTCATCCTGAAGTAGATCTTTGATGCTATTCCAACTCATGGCGCCGTAATAAGAGCACTTTTTTCCATCATTGAAAAAATCGCAATGCTGTTGACTGACATACTTTTCATATTTCTTACAATACTTGATCTTCATTTCACCCCTCCTATAAATCTCAAATCCACCATCAGCACTATACACAAAGTGGATATTCATGCATGCCATTAACTTAATCAAAGGCCTAGAGCATGACAAGTGAGAATATGATGAATTCTGCTCACTATATCACACTCCTGCCGACAATATAGAGAGCAGAGCGGCTAACAACACCCTATGGAAAGCAGCGGATCCATTCGCAGCTGACCGAAGGCATGCCCTGAGGCGCATGGAATTCTTCGCTCCGGCCCGCCAATTGATACGTTGCGCTCTTATGATCTGCCAAGTGAGATTTTTCTTTACATGCTCACCAGAAACCGCTATATAGCGTCTGGTTTGCAGGCCAGTAGCTCTAACGGCTAGAGCATCGGACTCCAAATCCGAGGGTTGGGGGTTCGAATCCCTCCTGGCCTGCCAACTATATCAAGGACTTAGCTAAAGCGGCTGAAGTCCTTTTTTATTTCACGTACGCAACAGCAATTCTCCTCCCGTACGTCAACAGAGAGTGCGTCTGCATTGAGCACAAAAAGCCGGTAGACTTTCGCCTCCGGCTTTTCGGGCTGAATAAGTGGTGAATCGTCTCTTATAGAGGTGAGATTATCCAACGACTAAGGCCCGAGGTGAAAACCCCAGGCCATGGCGCCTACTCCTGCGGCATCTTCGCCAGCTTTTCATGAGAATGCTCATAGCTGCGTCCGATCCCATACTCTACAGTCTGTAGAGCTCACGGCATTAATGCTATTTTGTGGAACATCCTTCGTCTGATCCATCAATTTCTTGGGCTTATGGACGATACTTCCGTTGACAACGCCATTGTCATATTGCATAGTAGCCTCACTCTACGTTGCGACAACACCTGGAAGAAAAATGGCGATTGATCCTTCGCTGCCATAGTGGCTATGTACTTGTGTTTCAGAGATATTAGTTCGGTCGTCACGATGTCCTCGAACGCCTCAAATCTCCGGATCGGAATACGCGCCAGCGGATTCGGAGGACGGTGGATTTGGTGGTTCGGTCTTATCTTCCTCTCCGATCCTGAGAGCCCACTCGGTGATGAACTCAAGGAACGATCCGTATTCTGATTCAGATATCTGATAGTCTTGTTCGTGGTCGGCCCAGAACATCGGCTGTAGCGTCGCGCCAGAGACAATGCGAAAGCCAAGAAAAAATTACGGCTACATTGACGATATCCTACAAAGCTTTCAAAGTACTACGGGCAGCTTCTCTACAGGCGCTAATAGGGATAGGGGGAAGCCTCACGGCTTCCCTCCTCCCACACCACCCGGCATACGGATCACGTACCATGGCGGTTCGGCTGATTGCTTCGGCATTGCTGCCGACCGGGTGTAGGATTTCCTCTGTCCACCATGAACATCACTCTCTTGAGCAGCTACGTTTCCGCCAGCTTTATCCACACTGGGCAGAAGGCCTACTGACCACTTCAACCGTTCGGGCCTTCAGTCCCCCGGTTTTCGGGCGCGGCCTATCAATTTCTCCGCCTTTCGGCTTTCGGAGTGCCTCACTCACTAGCTTTGCCTGCCATCGGACCTAACGGGTCGGAGAAGGCGCCCCGCAGAGCTCGCCTCCGTCCGCCGCTCAAACCGGACGTGCGGTTCTCCCGCATCCGGCTTTCACAAAGGCTGGTGCTCTACCGGCTCGCAGGGAAGGAATGAGGGAGACCAGATTCACAAGACCCATCTCGCCATAGAGCTTCGGAGTTGGAAACGTCTTCCAGCCCTGACAGCGCCAGTGCTTGTACCGATGTGACCAGATCCGGCGCACAATCCAAGCGTCGAGACGGTGAAAGATCTTGCGGACGTGGGCCTTACAGAAATAGAGGCCCCAGCCCCTGATGACCGGGTTGATCCAGACGATAACCTCCTCGCTGCTAATGGAAAGGCACCGTGCCGTGCGTTTGCGAATCTCGTCTTTGAAGTGATCGATCGATTTCTGACGTGGATAGGCGTATAGCTTGCCTGGAGCTGCCCCACTGCGGATTTTCTCGGCCGGAAGTTGCATCGGCCGGCTCGGCTTCCCCGCTTGATCTTGTAGCCAAGGAATTCAAAACCATGGCGTACATGTACGATGCGGGTCTTGTCCGTGTTAAGCCTCACTCCAAGCGTGGTAAGAACTCGCGACGCCGCTGCCAGTGCTGCCTAGGCCTCTGCCCTGCTGGCACAGGTCACCACCCGGTGGAGTAGCCCGGGGGAATCTCACCCCCGGGCTACTCACCTCGTGGTTCTGGTAAGGAGTCGGCGTGCGGGGGAGCGAGTCTCTCGAAGCCTTCAGCGCTACCTCGAGC
>CAZOEL010000038.1:0-62534 GCA_964578835.1 uncultured Syntrophobacteraceae bacterium
CTTCGCTCCCGAAAGCTTCCCGTGAAAGCCCTGAAAGGGCGAAATACCATAGCCCGGGGCATCGCCCCGGGTTCGGGAGCCGCACAACCTCCCCGGAGCCCTGAAGGGGCGAAATATCCAGAAAGTGGTTATCTCGCCCTTACAGGGCTTGGAGAATATGGCGGAATCTCTACCCGGGGCGATGCCCCGGGCTACGGTATTTCGCCCTTTCAGGGCTGACCCCAACGCAGAAGTGACTGGAATAGAGGCTAACCCGGCGTTACAATTGTTCAATCATCACAGAACAAGATAGCCCTGGAGCACTCAGCTCGAAACATGCTTTTGTCGAAAAGATATGGTATGATTTCGGCTTACATTCATAAGAACCATAAACCTCAGGCATCGTTCGTTCTCGAGCCCAGCGCTCATAGCCGCTACGGCCGGACATGCCGCATGACGAAACGGAAAAGAATCTGAATGGGCAAGTTCAATCTCGGAGCGCTATTGCTCCTCTCCTCCGGCCACATGGTAGTCGACACTTATCAGGGCGCTCTTCCCGCAGTGCTCCCTTTTATCAAGGAAAACCTCGGCCTTTCCTACACGGTAACGGGCATCATAATGATCGTCGCCAATTTTGCGTCCTCCATCGTCCAGCCTCTCTTCGGCCTCCTTTCAGACAAGAAGGAAAAGGCTTTTCTCCTGCCTCTCGGCGCCTTCCTGGCCGGAGCGGGCTTTTGCTTCATATCCTTGACTCAAAATTACTTTTTGATACTTTTTTTAGTCACTATCAGCGGACTCGGCGTCGCAGCCTACCATCCCGAAGGATTCAAGACCGCCCGTTTCTTCACTGGAGATAGAACCGCCACGGGCATGTCCGTCTTCGCCGTCGGCGGAAACACGGGCATGGCTTTGGGCCCCATTCTCTCTCTTTCCATAATCAATTACCTGGGATTTTCTTCTCTTCCCCTGATGATCGTTCCTTCTCTTCTGATCGTAGCGACCATTCTTCTGCGCAGGAAATCGATTGCAATTCCGGAATCCTCAAAAGCAAAAAAGACCGGCTCCGGGGTCAAAATCTCGAAGGAAGCCTACCGGGCGATCATCACTCTGATCTGCACCATCATCATGAGAACATGGACGCATGTTGGCATCATCACGTACATTCCGTTCTACTACATAAACCACCTCAAGGGCGATCCCGTCTTTGCGGGAAAAGCCGTAAGCCTCTTCCTCCTCGGAGGAGCCATCGGAACTCTAACAGGCGCTCCGCTCGCCGACAGATGGGGCCATAAGCAGTGGCTCAGGCTCTCGCTCTTTGTGAGCGCCGCGCTCTTTCCGCTTATTTTTTTTACCGATGGTTACATGCTCCTGATTGTCATGACGGTATTAGGCATTATTCTTATTTCCAGTTTTTCAATCACGGTGGTGATGGGGCAGAACATACTGCCTGGAAACCTCGGAATCGTCTCCGGATTGATCGTGGGATTTGCAATTGGCGCAGGAGGAATAGGCGTGACGCTCCTTGGAGTCATAGCCGATCATTATGGGGCTTACTTTGCTCTGAAGAGCATCGGAATACTGCCTGTTATCGCGCTTCTTTTCAGTTTCGCCCTGAAATACCCATTGAGCCCTGAGCCTTTGTCCCGGCAAATCAAGCCGGCCGATTGATCTTCCGCGCATGCACGGCATAAATAAGAGATATTTAAACTGGCTTACTCCTTTTCTCCAGTGGCTGCCTTCCGTAAACAACGCCACCCCAAAGGCGGATATTTCGGCGGCGTTGACGGGAGCGGCCGGCCAGGCGCCAAGAATTCCATCACGTAGGGGATTTTCCTATAAAAAAGAGGATTTGCCCTATGGTAAAATCATGGCGATCTCGTCTAAATACAACCATACAGTGCAGAAACTGAGTGTTGTAAGTGGAAGGATCTCTCGCTCAATCCTTATACTCAAGGAGGATTTCTGATGCATGTACTGGTCGCGACTGACGGTTCCGATCATTCGATGAAGGCTGTCCAAAAGGCAGTGGAGATGGCTGCCCGGGAAAACGCCCAGATTTCTCTCATGTCCGTAGCCTATTACGCCAAGGATGATTTCGATGAAATGCCGCTTGGCGTTCAGGAGAAGTTGGAAGCTCATGCGCTGGAAGCTTTGAAGAAAGCCAAGACTCTTTTCGATGAAAAAGGACTTCCGGTCGAGACTATTCTGGAGGCGGGGCTGGTTCCGGCAAACAACATTATCCGAAGAGCCCAGGAGGGGAAGTTCGATCAGATCATACTGGGGAGCACGGGGGTTACCGGATTCATGAGAAACCTGATCGGAAGCACTGCTGCAAAAGTTGTGGCGCAGGCGCCCTGTTGTGTAACCGTAATAAGATAGCTGAGCTGCTTTCCCGAAGGGCCTCTCATCCTTTCCAGGAAAGCTCATCTTCATCTATTTTGCCCAAACGCCCGCTTTTAGCGGGCGTCCTTTTTTGCTGCATCACGCGACACCTACTTCCACACAGCTCTAATCGCCGTCCCCTTCCCTATTTTTGAGTCCAGAACAAAAATGCCGCCGGAAAGCTCCACACGCTCCCTCATGCTCGTAAGCCCCAATCCTCTCACCGGCTCGCCGTACACGACCGATCCCAGGTCGAATCCCTCTCCGTTGTCTCGCACGAGAAGCTCAATGGAGTTGTCGATCTTCCTCAGGCTTACGCTGGCAGAACCAGCCCGGCTGTGCTTGGCGATATTGCCAAGAGCCTCCTGAAGCACTCGAAAAATGACCGTCTTCAACGCATCCGGCGCCTCGTCCTCCGAGATACTCGTCTCCAGTTCAATTTCCACCTGCGGGTGCATCGATCGGAACTGGTCGCAAAGCCACTCGATAGTGGCGATAATCCCTTTTTTGTCCAGGATGGAGGGACGAAGATCCGTGATGATTCTTCTGATCTCCTCCATAGAGTATTGGAGCCAGGCGATAGGGATGTCCATCGATTCGGCGGATGCGGCGCCCTCTTCGATATCCTTGCGGACATTGTTGCAGCTGATCTTTATGGCGGAAAGGGAAGAGCCCAGACTGTCATGGAGCTCGCAAGCAAGCCTCCTCCTTTCTTCCTCCTGGGCGGAGAGAAGCTTGGAAGAAAGAAATCGGAGCTGCTTTTCAGATTTGCGCAGAGCCTCTTCGGAATGGACGCGCCGAATTGCGGCGCTCAGTTCTGCAGCGATCTTCTCGATCAATTCCACTTTCCCGTGAGAAAACTTGTCCTCCGTGATCTCAGCCAATGACAACAATCCCACGGTCCTCTCTCCCAATTTGACCGGAATGAGCGCGGCAGATTCGAAACAAGCATCTTTGCTCGAACTGCCGCCTTCAGGGTCCTCACCGACTGAAGCGATGAGATGGCCGGCATGATTGGTATAGACGGAGCCGCCCTCGGTGTGCAAAAGAAGTTGTTCTTCAAACGCCCCTTTGTTCTCGCGAGAAGATTGCTCCGGGTTGGAAAGCAGAAGGTCTTCAACTTTGCTGAAATTGCCGCCGAAACCTTGATGAGCGCTGTAAAGGATGCCGCCGTCCCTATCCAGGATGCGGATTCCCACAGCGTGGCATCCCGTGAAAAGAGCCAGCTCGGCAATGAAGTCATTCAACAATGGCCCCATTTCCGTATGACGGTTCGCAACTTCAAGCAGCCTGTGAGAAGCCTGGATTGCTTTTTCGGTCTGTCTCCTTTCCGTTATGTCCAAGGCGTAGTGAAAGAATAGCTTATCGCCAATGGGGATCCACCATGTGTCCCATATTTTCTTGAACGCCTCGATCTCCGGGGCGTTCTTGGGCCTTTTTTCCGCAAGCGCTTCATCGGCAAGACAGAATGCGCATTTGGATCCTCCGGGGGGAGCTTCGCCGGAATGCGCACGGATATACTCCTTATCCTTTTCTGGAATGAAGCGGCTTTTGCCGAATTCCCTCCAGCAGGGTCCCCCCAGTTTCACGCCCATATCCCTTGCGGCTTTGTTTGCCGCAATGACGCTTCGGTCCTGGCGTATCAGCATTGCGGGGTGAGGGAGACTGTCGAGAAGGAGCTCGTTCAGTCGGGCGCTTTCACGCAGGGATCTTTGCAATCGAAGCTTGGCGACGACCTTGTCGATAACGCTCGGCACAAGGGAGAAAAAATCCGCGGACTTCACCATATAGTCCCAAGCCCCGAGCTTCATCGCTTTGACCGCTATCATTTCGTCGCCCTGCCCCGTAACGACAATCACCGGGATTTCCCGGTTCTTCTCGTTCAGCTCACTCAAGAGATCAAGAGCGTTCATACCGGGAGTCAGATAATCCGCGATGATAATATCCGGGCTGGAGGCGTCCAGGTTGTCGAGAAAAGATCGGGCGTCGACAAAGTGAAAAATGCGGGCGAGGGGAAGATCCTTGCTGATGGCCCGTTTCAGAAGTTGAAAATGAGCCATTTCATCTTCGATTATGACTACACTCAATGACTCCATGCAGATTCCGCTACCGTTCTCATGATTAGACTGAAGAATCCTCTTTAGAGGCTCTCCTCGGAAACGCTTTCCGATAATATCGTGTTCAGCCCATCAAGGGAAGGGGTTTCGAAGGAACATACTGGAGTCACGATGGCGGCCTACGCATCAGCCTTTCCAAAGGTCGACGTCTATCAAGCCGAGCTTTGCCGCATAGCGGACCAGTTCAATGGTGCTATGCAGGTCGAGCTTATCCATGATGTTCGCTCTGTGATTCTCAACAGTTTTGGGGCTCAAGCAAAGGGAGGCGGCGATCACCTTGGTTGTGAGTCCCTCGGCAAGCATGCGCAGGATTTGTTGTTCTCGAGCCGTGAGCGCGCCATAGCCCCGGTCCGTGATTTTCGTTTCTTTTGAGGGAGCTTCCATAAGTCTCTTGACGACGTTATGGGATAGAGAGCTATCGAGAAAGAATTCGCCTCGCGAGACGGCCTCCAGCGCCTGCGCAAGTCTTTCACCCGCGGATTCCTTGAGAACGTATCCCTTCGCCCCCGCCTGGAAAGCTTCCGTTATATAGTCTATCTTGGAATGCATGCTAACGATCAAAATGCGAGTCTGCGGCAGAACCTCCAGCAGATCCTTTGTAAGATCAATTCCACTCTTATCGGGTAGGGATATGTCTACAAGGACGATATCCGGCTTGATTTCACGGGCCATGAGAAAACCATCGGAGCCTTTCCCGGCTTCGCCCGCGACTTTGAACCCGGAGTCGCGATGTATGAGAGACTTGAGCCCTTCCCTGAAAAGTGGATGGTCATCTATTATCAGAATCGTCTTGCTCTTACCCATTACTGCGCTCCTTGTAGGGAACTTCGAACCGTATCATGGCGCCAACCATAGGAGAAGACTCAATCTTCATCTTTCCCTCCAACAGGGCGATTCTCTCTTCCATGCTTCTAAGCCCCATGCACCTCTCTTTGGAAGAGGAAATGAGCCGGTCTGTGACATCAAACCCCCTGCCGTTGTCCTGCACGGTTAGAATCAGATTCGGGTACGACGCCACGAGCCGGATCGTAACGCTGCTAGCTTCGGCATGCTTCTTCACATTATTGAGACTCTCCTGCACCAAACGGTATAGCGTGATGCCCGTATCGAAATCAAGCTTGAGGTCGTTCATACCCGCCGTGATGAACTGGATGGCAAGGCCGTTTCGTTCGGAAAATTCACGACAGTATAGCTCTATGGTGCGATCGAGCCCCAGCTGATCGAGGGTAGGAGGTCTGAGCGTGTAGGAAAGATCTCTCACAGCCATGATGATCTGTTGCAATGTTCTGGAAAGGCCCTGCGCTCTGTCTTTCATTTCAGGCGCAGCTTTTCGAATATCCCGGGCCAGGGTGTCGAATCCTATCTTCAGCGCTGAGAGATCCTGCCCGATGACATCGTGAAGGTCGTAGGAGAGCTTCTGCCTCTCGTTTTCCTGTCCTCGGATGAGCTCACGAGTCAGATATCGGTTTTGCCGCTCGGCTCTTTTCCAGGAGGTGATGTCCTGGTTCACCGCAATGGCGCCGTATAGATCTCCATGTCCATTGAAAATTGGGACGGCCGAGTTGAGAATTATCTTCCTGGACCCATCGAAGCATTCAATTTCGATCTCTTCGTTGATGGATGTTTCCCCCCTGAGGATAGCCCTCGAGATGGCCAGGTCTTTGGCCCTTATGGGCTCATCGGCGCCAACCCACCGGGCCTTGTAGTCGTTGAAGTCTTCGATGCAGACATGCTTGAAGCCGCCCCAAATCTCTTTCACGGCCGGGTTGCTGCGCACAACGCATCCTTCACTGTCCGTTATCCACACCCCTATGGGCAATGCGTCAAGAACCTTTTGCAGAAGGAGCTCGCTTCTTCTTATTGCATCTTCAGCCTTCTTTCGCCCCGTAATATCCGTAAAACTGGCGACGGTTCCGCTAACATGACCGAATACATCATTAATGGGAGCGCAGTTCACCACGATTGAAATTTCACCGTCCCATCGCTTCACAAGGACCTCGACATCGTTAACCCTTTCCCCCTGCAGCGCGCGGTTGAAAGGGAACTCTTCGGGTTCAAACGGAGCGGCGTCCGGGTTCAAAACAAACGGCAAAACGGACTTCCCCATCAGGGCGTCCTTTTCCGTTCCCAACAGAATGCAGGCGGAACGATTAACCTCGGAGATGACGCCTCTCTCGTCCGTGACGACATAGCCGTCCGGAGCGAATTCAAAGAGGTCTAGATAGCGATTGCGCTCTACCTGAAGCAATCGCTGCGCCTCCAAAAGCTGTCGATTCTGAAGATAGAGCTCCTCTTCCACCATCTTTATTTTGTCCGAAGCCTGAGAAAGCGCTCCCTCCATCCGCTCCAGCCGCGCGGAACTGGATTTTAGGCTCTCTTCGAAGCGCCTCCGGTCGATGGCGTAGCAAATGGCGCGATCGAGCAGAGGAGCCCCGATCTCCTCCTTTTCCAAACAGTCCACCGCGCCGGCGTTGAGGGCCTCGCGGCCGAGCGCCTCATCGCCATTATCCGAAAGCATGACAACGGGTAAGCTAAAGCCATTATTCTTGCAGGCGAGCAGCAGGTTCATTCCACCGTCATCATTGAGCCGGCAGTCTAAAAGGCAAACATCGAAATAGCCGGCGCAAAGAGCTTCGAAGCCCCCCTGGCAATTCGAGGCTATTTCCACCCTGTATTTCGGAGGAGAAATCCCAAGGAGCAAATCCCGTATGAAGAGACAGCAGCTCTCATCATCTTCTATAAGAAGAACATTCACTCGATGACTGGCCTCTTCCATCTTCAACTCCGTCCATTCGCCAACATGACGCCCACGAGAACATGGATATACAAAAGAAAGGCGCTTTTCATCAGCAGATTTTTCCCGATCATTCAACTACCAAATGCCGGCCGATTTGCCCATAGGGGAATTACTTATTTTAGTAGGGATATTCCCTGTCCCTTTGAACGAAGCTTATTAGAAATATTGTTAAATCTTTCTATGCGATGAACAAAAAACTCGATCGTTGGGTTTAACGCTCTTGAAAAATCTAAAAATGTGTAAAATATGGCTGATAGGTCTTTGGGGCGAGGACAAGGAAAGCTGAAGCCGATAGCTCCTCTGACCAATCCTTTCGCGAGGCATTCAGGATCGAGCGCACAGAGCAGTCTCACGCAGCCAAAGGAAAAGGATCAGAAAGCAAATGAGCACGCGAAACCTCAATTTCCTTATGAATCCATCTTCCATCGTCCTTATCTCTACGACCCGCAATAGGTCGCTCGTAGCGGACCATGCAGCCCGAAACATCCTCGATGCGGGTTTCAGAGGGAAGCTATTCGCAATTGGCTCATTTGACGAAGAGATAAAGACCGTCGCCCAGGTCGTCCGGGATATTGAAGACCTCCCGGTTGCGCCCGATCTTGCCGTAGCGATCGCCGATCCTCATTCGGTTCGGGGGCTCACATCAAAGCTTGGCAAGCGTGGGACGAAGGCTGCGATAGTCATGACCGGCGGGGCTGAAGAAAGAATGAGCAGCGATAATGTGCTGCGAAACGCCATTCTGGAAGAAGCGAAAAATTACGGGCTGCGCATATTGGGTCTATCGAGTCCAGCCGTCATAGCTCCCGGTGCCAATCTGAACGTGAGCTGCGCTCATAAGCAGGCGCTCAAGGGTAATATCGCCTTCGTCTCACAATCGAGCGCACTTTTAGGTTCCGTTCTCGATTGGGCGACCGCTCGAGGAATAGGCTTCTCCCACCTGGTTTCCCTGGGAAGCATAATCAATGTCGACATCTGCGACATGCTCGATTATCTGACGAACGATCTGAAGGCTCAAGCCATTCTCCTCTACATTGAATCCATCTCTAACGCCAGGAAGTTCATGTCCGCCGCTCGACTCGCTTCGCGCATAAAACCCGTGATAGTTCTCAAAGGAGACCGCTATGCGAACGAAGCCTGCCCTTCCCTCCTTTTCGCTGAGGAAACGGCCGGAAGCGACGCCGTCTACGACGCAGCCTTCCGGCGCGCGGGGATGCTGCGGGTTTACGGGTTGCAGGAGCTATTCGATTCTGCTGAGACTCTGTCCAAGGCTCGAAGCATTGTAGGAGATCGTCTGGCTATTCTGTCCAACGGCAGAGGGATTGGAATAATCGCTAAAGACGCTCTCATGGATGAAGGTGGCCGACTGGCGGAGCCTTCGCCTGAGAGCCTTATTCGTCTCGATGCGCTATTACCTTCCTTCTGGTCTCGCGGAAATCCGGTGGACATTCTGGAAGACGCCGACGCAAGCCGCTACGCCGATGCGTTAGGAATCCTCCTTGAAGACAAGGGGATAGACGCCGTCCTTGCCTTGCACTCTCCCAACGCCCTTTCATCGGGAGAGGAGATATCCAAAGCCGCGGTCGAGGCGATTAAGAAGAGCGCCCCCAGGCCTGGAAACAACCGCCTCTTCACGAACTGGTTGGGCGATGAGACTTCGTCTGCCTCTCGCAAGCTGTTCCAGGAGAACAATATCCCCTCCTTTAGAACGCCGAGGCAAGCAGTGCGCGGCTTCATGCAGGTAGTCCATTTCCGAAGAAATCAGGATATGTTGACACAGACGCCCATTTGCATTCCCGATCTGTTTTCACCAGACTCCATGAAGGCGAAACAGGCAGTGCGTCGTTCTCTTGAAGTCGGCCGATCGTGGCTTGCGGAAGATGCCGTCAGAGATGTCCTCACCGCTTACGGAATTCCTCAGCACACACTGGTCGACCTGGAGAATTCACACGAGCTCATGGCCGGAATTTTCGAAGACGGCCTCTTCGGCCCCATCGTCTTCTTCGGTCATGGCGGAAAGGCCGCCGAAGCAATCCAGGATGTCGCCATGGCGTTGCCGCCTCTCAATTTACATCTGGCAAAGGAATTGATTTCCAGGACCAGGATCAGCCGCATGCTCGAAGGCCATTGCGGCTCGCTTGCGGCGAACGTCGACAGCATCGCGCTTGCGCTCGTAAAGATTTCTCAGCTCATCTGCGATATTCCTGAAATCAACGTGCTGGAGATCAACCCTCTTTTTGCAGACGACAGAGACATTGCCGCGGGCAAAATCCGCATTCGGGTGGAAAAGCGGGATGTTCAAGCCGATCGGCGCCTCGCGATCCGTCCCTATCCACAAGAACTGGAAGAGATCATCAATTTGCCCGACGGTCAGAAAATCCTCCTCAGACCGATACGGGCGGAAGATGAACCGGCGTATCACAGACTTTTCGCCAGACTTCCCGCGGAAGATATTTACATGCGGTTCATGGGACCGCTGAAAGTTCTTCCCCGCTATCTTGCGGCGCGACTCACGCAGATTGACTACGACCGTGAGATGGCGCTCGTTCTTTTTGGCGAGAATGAAGCCGGGGAATCCGATCTTTACGGAGGCGTCCGCATCTCAGCCGACTCGGACAACGAGAGAGCCGAATTCGCCATCCTTCTAAGTCGCGAGATGACCGGAATGGGGCTTGGTCCGATGATGATGCGGCGAATCATAAGATACGCTCGAAGCAGAGGCATCAAAGAGATTTACGGAGAAGTGCTGAGCGGAAACACTCCGATGCTGAAGCTTTGCAAAGCGCTCGGATTCAGCACGAAGCGAATGCTGGACGACCCCGGCATCGTAATCGCGACGCTGACTCTTTGATGGCATCAGGCTGCGAGCAAATAGCCTGCGCCTTTATTTCGAAAGCAAATAGTTTATGCAACCCTTTAAGGTGGCAAGGGAGGGATAGTCTTCTTCCGGTATCTCTATTTTCAACTCATCCTGGAGGGCCAGGGCAAAGTTCAGAAAATCCACGGAGTCGAATTCAAACTGATCTCTGAATCTTCTGTCGGGATGGAGCCCACCGAGATCCGCTTCGGGAGCTATCCTTCCGAGAAGCTTCAGAACAAGGCTTCGGATTTGCTCTTCACTCATATTTTTCCTTTGCATTTTGCGCCCCTTGTATGGGGCAAAGCTTATTGGCAGCGACAATCGCCTCAATTATGACGGCTGTCAAGAACAAACCCCCTTTCTGAAGGACTTCTTGGATATATGGCCGAAGAAGGTTAGAATGAGGCTTTGGCTTGGCAGTCATCTTCCCACAACTTTCCTGTTCGCGTTTCTCAAGGGCTGAGCATGCTGATTGACAACTACTTGCTGGAAACGACGTGTAAGAATACGATAGAAACCATCCTCTTATGCCTCGAGAGCTCCATTAAAGGCACCATCTACCGCATTGGTCCCATGCCCGACCTCCAGGCTGTGCGCGTCACATCCGGAGTACGGGAAGAAGGGACAGGTCTTATCAGATGGGGATTGCCAGGCGTATCCGATTATAATTATCCCGGTAAATTATGGCTCCAATACCGCGACCAGCCGGGCCGCCCTCTGGAAGCCCTTGCGTGGTGCGTCGAAAAGCAGAAAAGCTGGACCTCCGATGACCCGTATGCAAATGAACGGAGCGTGAGAAAGCAGGTTGCCGGTGAGGTGGAAGACTTCCACCATATGGAGCCGGTGCTGGTGGGCAAAAAGGAAATGTACGGCAAAGCGCTCTACACGCTGCAATATCCTGAAGACTTCCAGGCAAATCCCATTTGGCAACAGACCGATTATATCGTCGTCGCCATCATCAAAATCCACTTTCATCCAAACACCATCAAACGCGGCGATAACTCGACCAGGATCATCAAGAGACTTTCGCGCACCTTGGGAACGGAAATGCTCTCCCTCTATTTGCGAGAAAGCCTTCTGGTCAGCCAAAGGGAGTTCGACCGGCACAGGCTCGAGAGCTGCAACCTGGTGGCCCATGAATTGCGCAATACTCTGATGAAGCTTGGCTTGCTGTTCGGCGCGATCAACAGCGAAATCAGCTTCTTGAGAGAACAATGGGAAATGGAAATAAAAAAGGCGTGTCCGGAGCTCAGGGACAAGCGCTGCCTCCTTGACGCACTGAACGAACTGGCTCTCACGCAAGCGGACGGCGCCGACACCTCTCCAGAATTGCCTGCGCTCGCCAATCAATTGATCTCGGAGCAAAAACAGCTCTGTTATCTTTCCCTTTTGCCTCAGCAAGAGGAGCAATGGCTCGATCAGAGGCTGCTTCCCAAATGGGACCTGCTCTTTTCAGCAGCTCAGACAACGGATGCCTATAGGGAAAAGGCTCGAGCGCTTTTGGACGAGCTTCGAAAAGCCATTTGGGCGGGAATGACCCCTGAGATCGTTCAAAAGCTGACCGATCTTCCCGAAGAGCTCGCAAGCAAATGGTCCAGACTTCTTTATACCCGTTTTTCCGCCGAGACGATTCCATTGCTCGATGAGGTGATGCAGCTGCTCCAAAGCCCTGGCCTAAGACTTCCGCATAGGGAGCATTCGAGGAAAGTGATCTCCTCACTCAATGCTCTCATTAAGATCATACCTGAAGTTGAAAAACGCACAAACAACGTGATCACATGTCTAAAAAACGGGCTGCCTCATGAAGAGGAGCCCTGAGGGTCAGCCTCGAGGGATTCCCTCAATTTGAAAGCCGGCGCGGACTCTTTCCTGGCGCTCAGAGGCTTGAGGGCGAGAAAAGAGACGCCTATAGTGCTCAGGTTGTGGAGCACAGCCGATAGAATAGGAGGCATGGCTCCGGTCATCGAAAGAAGAATGGCAAGGGAGTTGATTGCGATAATCGCGCGATAATTTCTTTTTATTGAAATCAGGGTCTCTTTTGCAATGTTTCGAGCGAGAATGATGTCGTCCAGTCGGCCATCCATGAGCAGCACATCACAGGCTTCTTTGGCGATATCCGCGCCATGGCTCATGGATATTCCTACATCCGCATGAGAAAGGGCGGGCGAGTCGTTTATGCCGTCCCCAACCATGGCGACGATATGCCCTTTCTTCTGCAATCCCTTGATCACTTTCACTTTCATTTCCGGGAAGGCCTGCGCAAAGTAGTCCCTGATGCGCAGCTGCTTTGCCACGGTTCTCGCTGTCGGCTCGTTATCCCCCGTGAGCATCACGATCTTCTCGATTCCCTCCGCTCGCAGCCTCTCCAGGAAGCTCTCCGCTTCCGCTCTCAAAGGATCGTGGACCGCAATGAGCCCCGCCAGTTTATTGCCTATCGCGACATACAGAACGGAATACCCTTTCGAGGCGAATTCATCGATATGCGAGTCTGCTTCAGAAACATCCACCATCTCGTCTTCATGTATAAAATGCCTGCTGCCGACCATGATCCGTTTGTCATGCACTCTGGATACAATCCCATGAGCAAGGATATATTCAACTTCCTGGTGCTCTTCGTGGTGGGTAACGCCCGTTTCGGCCGCATATCTCACCACGGCCGACGCCACTGGATGCGGGAAGTGCTCTTCGACGCAGGCCGCCTGCCTCAGCACGTAATCCTTCTCAAACCCATTCAATGTGACAACCTCTACGACCTGCGGAGCGGCTTCGGTGAGAGTTCCGGTTTTATCGAAAACGAACGCTTCCGCTTGAGAAAGCTTCTCGAGGCTCCTTCCTCCCTTGATCAGTATGTTCCGCTTCGCCGCTCCCGCCAAGCCGGCCATAATCGCCAGAGGCGTCGAAAGCTTGATTGCGCAGGAGTAATCCACCAGCAGGACGGCTGCGGCCCGGTTTCGATTGCCGGTCAAAAGATAGGTGAGTCCGCTGAGAAGAAACGAGTACGGGGCCACTCTATCGGCAAGCTTCTCGCCATGGCTCTGCGTTTCAGCTTTGAGTCCTTCTGATTCTTCGATAACCTTCACCACCCTGGCAGCCCTTGTTTCACTACCGACTTTGAGCGCTTGAACCTGAATGCTCCCTTCCTCCACTGCGGTTCCGGCATAAACCGTTCGGCCTTTTCTTTTCAGGACCGCAAGCCCCTCTCCCGTGAGGCTGGCCTGATTCACGAGCGCATCGCCCTCGAGGATCACTCCATCCACCGGAATGAGCCCTCCCATGCGTACAATAACCGTATCCCCCGATCGAAGCTCTTCGAAAGCAATTCGGGTTTCCTTGCCATCCCGGAGCACCCAGACAAACTCATCTCCAGTTCTAAACATGGAAGCGATTTGCTTTCTAAAACGCTTCCGCGTCCACTCATCAAGATAGTCGCCAAGCTTTAAAAGAAACGAAACGATCGATGCAGTGAGAAAATCTTTCGACGCGAGAGAGACCCCAATAGCTGTGGAATCGAGCACATCCGCATTGATTTCTCCATTCCTCAGCGAGGCGGCTCCTTTTTTCAGCAGAGGAATGGAGCCGTAGAGGGTTAAGATTGGCTTGAGGACGGGAGGAATGAAAGGCCCAAGAAGCAGGGCGCCGCCAGAGCGCATGACCACTCTTCTCTTGCGATCAAGCTCCGTGGCCTTTCCAGAGAGAGGAGACGCGGGGAAGCTTGCTTCTCTTACCTTCTCGAGAAGCTCAGCCCTTGCCGAGCCATTGCGGTCATAGAGGAGCAGCAAATTGCCCGTCCTTGGACTGAAAGAAGCCTTCCTCACGCCGCGAATCTTCTCGAATTGCGCCTCCACCTGGCTCTTCTCGATCGCGGCGCGCCCCGGAATCGCCAGATGGATTCTGATCCGGCCATCTAATTCATGGATTATCTCGTACTGCATCGACGCTCCAACCCTCTAGACGCATCCGGTCTTATTCTCACCAGTCGCTTCCAATTTTTGAACCATTTGTTCCAATCGCTCGAGGCGCGCTCCCGCATCCTGGCGCTCCTTGCCCCTGGAAAGAAAATAAGCTCCGCCAAGCACCGCTCCGGCTCCAAACGCGACCCGCAGAGCGGAACGTAAGCGCTTCATACTTGTATTGCCGAAGATCATCATCTACTCCTTTTTTTCACCCTTGGCACTTGCCGATCTTTCCTCAACGATCTTCTCAATTCTATCCAGAAGCTCTTGTTCACGCTTAACTGCATCGGAAGCAGCAGCAGTATCGGAGTAATAACTGAACACCCCTTCGGCCACCACATCCTCAACATTCTCTTTTATTCTCTCGATTCTCCCCGCCAGCCATTCCTTGAAAGCATAACCCTCTCTCACCACTCCAACCGCAAGCGGTCGAACCGTTTTGAAGCTTTTGCCAAGTCCAAGCACGACAAGCGCCCCCATAGCGCCGCCGGCCATCTCCCGCAGAGTTCCCCTGCTGATCCGGACGCCATCCACAAGGCGCACCTTCTCCTCCTTGGCATCTTCTTTTTCCTCACGATCGTGGCTGGTCTCATATTTCAACTCTTCATCAACTCGCGCTTCTCTGTCATCCATTATCAAGGCTCCTCATCATGAATAATCGCCAGGTATGACTATAAGGCATCAAAAGAGGCCGAGCATGCAGATAGTCATCTTAAGAGAACTATTCGCTGATACCATCTAAGCTTCTATAAATATTAACCACGACAACAGAGGTCATCAATGAAGCAGAAAAAGGAAGGGATCGAAACGCTTTATCGATCGAAGGCTATTAGAAAAAGAAGCGTCTTTTGCCGAAAAGGTGAGCGGCAAGCACGTTCAAGAAGAGAATCCCCGTATAGATATGTAGCTTTTTGGCGCCCAGGCCTGCTCCGCCCATGCTGAACAGCAAAGAAATCAACATGCCGTAGTGTATGAGCCTTCTATGTTTGCCGGCGGCTCTGAAGGACAACGTCCTCCGCCTGGAGTAAGAAGGGGCATGCTGCTGGAAGCTACCTTTCTCATCTTCGCCAAGGCGTTCGACCATAGCATCCCGGATGCATTCTTTAGCGCCGGGAGTCTGTTGATACAACACAAGCATGCTCCCGGTTCGAACATTGAACGAGACATCCCGAGCGCCCTCGCACTCGGAAAGAGCCCTCTTGACTCCTTCTGCAAAGGGGGCGCTCTTCAATCTCTCGTCCCTTACCCGCATACGTCCTTCAATATCGCTGATTATCTCCATGGCCTATCACCTCGCTAGATACCCTCTTTTTTCAATACCCTACGTGATATCAACGAAAAAGAGAGCTCAGAAACCAGTTCGTGATGCTTATCAGCAGAGAGCCGAACAAGGCGGGCCAAAACCCGTAGACATGAAATCCAGGGATCAAGCCCGAAGCCATGATAAGCATCAAAGCGTTTATGACTAAAGCAAAAAGTCCGAAAGTCACCAGAGTAATCGGAAACGTCAGCACGATCAGAAGCGGCCGAAGAAAAGTATTGAGCAAGCCCAGAATTGCGGCGGCAAAAATAGCAGCGAAAAAATTGGAGACTTCTATGCCTCTAATGAAATAAGCGGAAAAAATAATGGATACCGTCAATATAAGCCATTTCAGGAAAATGCCTTCCATCTTCTCTTACCCCCGATGATTGGAGTCGCAAAATCTCGGTAAAATCAGAAACATTCAGCCAAACACCCGCCATACGAACAAAACGATGATCAGAAGAGCCCCAGACGCTTCCACAACAACAGACGCGCCCCAGCCCGCAAGACCACTGAGACCCGCTTTCAATGCCGTGCCAAGATCCTTGCGCTTCCTCAGTTCGGAGATCACGATCCCGAGGGCGTATCCTATCACCGCCCCAACCAAGTTGATAAGAAAAAATCCGATGAGTGCGCCTCCGATGCCCCAAAGCATGGAGCGTCCTCCTGCGCCTCCTTTCTTCGCGCCGAGTAGAGACATCCATATATCCGACGAGCCTGTTACGATAGCAATGATGCTGATGAAAACGAACATCCCCGGCTCAATGACGCTGAACCCGGTCGCAACAGCGTAAACCAGGACCGCCAGCCAGACGAGAAGCGCGCCGGGCAAGATCGGAACGAATGCGCCTATTAGCCCGAGCATCATGAAAAACAAAACCAGTCCCAAACCGATGGATTCAAGCCACATTATCTTCTCCAGCAGACACCCCTCGACTAAAGACGAGAGCCGCTCGACTCCTTGAACCTGAGTTGACTTTGATATTCAGAGTTTTAGATTAAATATAACACCATTTACTATAATTATCGTAATTGTAGTTTTCTAATCGAGAGCTGCAGAAAAGCCAAAAATGAGAGAGCTGATAGATGAAAGGAGCGTTTCCCATGTTAACTTGGGCGTTAATGTTTCTAATAGTGGCAATCGTCGCAGGCGTCTTCGGATTCACAGGCATCGCAGGCGCATCTGCCTGGATAGCGCAGGTATTGTTCCTTGTATTTCTGGTCTTTTTCCTGGTGGCCCTCTTTACCGGCCGAAGACCGCCCGTGTCCTAGCTCAGCTTATCGAAAGCTCGACATCTCTTAGAAAGATGCTGGATGCTGGCCGCCAGACGCCGGACAAAGACTTTCGATTTTCCCTGCGGGATTCTTAATCTGGAATTCAGCATCAAGCATCTTTTCAAGACCACAAAAGATCAAATCTTACCTTTCAGATAGAGCTGCCTCAGATCTTCAGGAAACCTTTCGATAGCGTAGCGGAGCATCGTCCGCGGCATCTGGGCGTAACGCGTCTTGAGAAAAGCTTCTTCCGCCTCGAAATCGCGCTTGCCTATCTCGCGAAGCATCCAACCAACCGCCTTTTGAATCAGATCCTCCAGATCTTTCAGCAGCATGTCCGCAACCTTGAATGTCTCGGAAAACTCGCCAAGCTTTATATAATGAAAGGTGGCTATTATGGCGATCCTGCGCTCCCATATCATGCTCGACGCCGCCAATTTCTGCAGAGGCTCTCTGCAGCAATGCCTCAAATGGCGGCCAACAATATGCTCGGCGGAGGAGTCCACCAAATCCCAACTATTGATAAAGCGGCTATTTTGAAGGTAGACGTCATAGATCTGCTGTCGGAGAGCGCTGTCTGCACGCGTATAAGCCTGGATCAGGATGAAGAGCGCCAGAAGCCTTGCTTCATGGATGGGCGATTGAAGCAACTTGATCGTCTCCGGAAGGTTTAGCTCCCGGCATTCTCTAGCCAGTTTCCTGATTCCCGGCACGGCAAGCCCTGCAAACACGTCTCCTTCCCCGTATTCTCCAGGTCCGGTTTTGAAAAATCGTTGAAGAATTTTGGCTTTGTTCGGATCGCCAAGAACACGCAACCTGTTTTCTATCTCGAAGGCGTTCATAAATGACCATAGCCTCTAAAAGATCGGCATCTATATATCGAAGATGGCGTATGCACGCTTTCCGTAACGCTTTTGAACAAAACGGCAGACATTGTAAACGGGAATGCCTTTTTCGGTCTTACCCTCGAGGACGCCGTTATGCGCGTGTCCGTGCACAATGACGTCGACGCCGCGCCTGTCAAGGGCCGAGCCGAGCAGAGAAGAGCCAAGAAAAGGATACAACTCCGGTTCTTCACCTTTCAAAGTCTCCTTTATGGGAGCATAGTGCAGGACCCCTACCCGTTTTGCGCTATCAAGCTTCGCGAGCGCTTTTTCCAGAAGAAGCGCTTCATCGATGCTCGATTGGATGAAGCTCTTGAGCGCGCGCTCCCCAAAGGGCTGAACGGCAAGATTGCCAAAGCCGCCGCAAAAGCCTTTGGCGCCCACAAACCCTACTCCGTCTATTTCACAGCTATCGCCGTCGAGCATATGTATTCCGCTCTCGGTAAGCATTCGAAGCAGCTCATCAAGACGATCGCTTTCATGGTCGTGGTTGCCCACAACCGCAACCATGGGCAGAGGAATCAACCGCAGATCGTCCAGGAGCACTTCTACCTCGTCCAAGCGTCCCATGTTGGTCAAATCACCCGCCAGTATAAGCAAATCCGCCTCTTTTTCAACGTCTTCAAGCAGCTTTCGCACCTTACCAACTGAATTCGTCGTGCAGTGTAAATCGGCAATTGCGGCGATCCTCATTGTCATATTCCTTCCGTTTCGGATTCCAACACAAATTAGTAAAAGCGACTATGGCCACCCAGGGCCAGTCTACTCTCTACGCTCAATTTATCCCTTGACCTGTCTCTATAGATACCGTTAAATCCTTCTTCAACCCCTTTCAACAGGGAGAATCAAATACTTCGAAGGAGACAGGAATGACCGCTCCGGTGAGCAAGGAAGACTGGGGAGCTCTTACCGAAATTCTCGACAGAGCGACAAAAAAGCTGCCAATGAAGCGTCTGGAGCCTATCAAGCAGAGCATTCTCGAATTCATCTCGACAGCCGCAATGCTCGAGCTTGAAGACATGGCCGATGTCGGGCGAAAATTCAATGAATTTCTGGTGAAGACCGTAGCGCCTGGCTGGGACAACGAGGCGGTCGCCACCCTGAGCTTCTCGATTGGCGCCCTGGTCGAGAAGATGCAAATGAACGAGTACGGACCGGCATTCTCTTCCGGGCTGGATGAAGTGCTCCTGTACCTGGACTTCTACGAAGGTGAAGGAGGCGGGGAAGAAGCCGCCCCGGAGGCTCAAGAAGAGGTAGAGATAGTTGAAGACGCGGAAAAAGCTGAAGCAATTGCAATAGAGCAAGAAGGAGCGCCCGATGATGCGACTCCAAGGGAGGAAGACCTTGCAGCCATAGCGGAGCGGGATGAGTCCGAAGAGATTTTGATTATAGGAGATATTGATCTCCCGGAACCGACCATGCCGCTTCAAGAGCCGATTCCCGTCCTTGCCCCTGAGCCGGCGGCCCTGGCTGCGGCAAGCCCTGTTTCTTTGCTGGATTCCGACGAAGTTGGTTATGTAATCGATATCAACGAAGAAGATGGATATGTAATTGACGGAGTCGAATGGTACAGGGAGATGTTGGCTGCTGATCCTTCCTCCATGGCGTTTTGCCTGCTTGCCGAAGAGCTTTGCTCGAGGCGGCAGTGGCGAGAGGCTATCGATGTGTGCAGGAAAGGCCTTAGATTTCACCCTCTGCATCTCAGGGGCCGCGTGCTTCTCGGATGGGCGCTTGCTGAGATGGGCGAGGCCGGAGCTGCTCGAGAAGTGCTCGCGGAAGCGAGAAGAGAGCTGGAAAAGAATGCGATTCTATATCGAGTGCTTGCAGATATGGAGAATGAAGAAGGCAACAGCCCGGAAGCCGAAAGGCTCATGGATCTTTACCACCGAATGCATTCAGAGCAGGACTACGATTCTTTCTCTCCATCCTTCTTCGATGGGCTGCCACTTGAGGATGCGACAGTCGCCCCGCCGACTCCAATGACTCCTCCCAAGACCCCGGTATTCGAAATGAAGCCGAGCGCGCCCGTTTCCCCGCCGAAGGAGTCGCCGGTTATCGGAATACTTTCAGGAATGCTCGAGAGGTTTGCGTCTAACCGGGAGGCAGACGTGGAAAAGAGAACCGTTTTTTCCCCATCCGACAGGAGCTCGATCAAAGAGATACTGCGGGCGGCTTTGCATTGATGCAGCTTTTCCCCTGATTTGGAGGCCGCAAAGAACCCTTGAGAACTCCATCTCTTGTAATCGCTTCAGTCTTGTCCATAGTCAGTCTTCTGGCTTCCATCACCCGTTATACTTAACAAGAGGGAAGAAGAATGCCGCACCTCGGGATTCTCTTCATTCTGGCTCAGTACAGCTATAGAAATTTCGTTGCGAGACGACTTACTACCGCGCTCACAGCTGGAGGCATGGGGCTCGTCGTATTCGTTTTCGCAACCGTATTGATGCTTGTGCATGGATTGGAGAGCGCTCTTGTAAGCACGGGAAGCAAAGAAAACGTTGTTTTCATAAGGAGATCCTCCGAAGTTGAAGTCCAGAGCATCATTCCGCGCGAGCAAGCCGCTGTCCTGGAGAACATCAGGGAAATTGCAGTAGGACAAGATGGGCGGGAGCTTGCGGCGCGGGAGCTTGTGGTCTTGATCGGTCTCAAGAAGCGCGGCGTGGACATCGTTTCAAATATCCTCGTCAGGGGAGTCGACGCAAACCTGTCATTTCAGTTGCGCCCCCAGATCCGAATCATCTCCGGCAGACGATTTCAACCGGGTTCAGCCGAAGTCGTCGTGGGAAAGAACATCCTCAGAAGGTTCGATATAGGAGGCTTGGGCGAGTCAATCGCCTTCGGCATGAGGTCGTGGACGGTCGTCGGGATAATGGACGGCGGAGGCAGCGGCTTCGATTCAGAAGTTTGGGGAGACGCCGATCTCCTCATGGCAACCTTTCGCCGCCCCGTCTATTCTTCGGTCCTCGCTCGTTTGAGAGATCCTTCGACCTTCGAAGAGATCAAGAGCCGCGTTCTCGAAGACCCGCGACTTACGGTGGAAGCATTTCGCGAGATCGATTACTATGCTTCTCAATCTGAGCTCATGGCCCGTTTCATCCGAATTCTCGGAATGACCCTGAGCCTGATCTTCAGCCTTGGGGCTATCATCGGATCGATGGTGACCATGTATGCCGCCGTTGCGAGCCGTGTATCGGAAATAGGCGCTCTACGCGCCCTTGGCTTCAACCGGCTCTCCATACTCGCGGCATTCATGATGGAATCTCTTTTTTTGGGGCTCCTGGGAGGTCTGACCGGAGTCGCGGCGGCCTCGCTCATGCATCGATTCACCCTCTCCACCATGAACTGGCAGACTTTCTCCGAGCTCTCCTTCCGTTTTACCCTCACATGGGATATCTTCTTGAAGGCTTTGATTTTCGCCTGCCTCATGGGACTGGTTGGAGGAACATTCCCGGCATTGCGAGCCGCGCGCATGAGCATCGTCGCCGCGTTGAGACAAAGATAGCAGCTGGGATCCGACCTGTTGACGGCTTCCGTCCAGGTAGTCTCGGGTTCAAGAGGGCTCAATGTTTGCCCCGATGTTGAAAAGAACGTTCAAGAAAGGATGTAGAAGCGATGTCTGAAGACGCGAAAAAAACGAATCGCTCCCTGGACCTGACAGCCATGGCAGTTTTGCTTGTGCTTTGCGCGAGCTGGGGCTTTCAGCAGGTGACAATCAAAGTCGCCATCCCCGGGATCTCGCCGGTTCTCCAATCAGCCATACGCTCGATCGGCGCCACAATTCTCCTTGCGCTATGGATGAGGGCTCGCCGGGAGCCTATCTTCGAGAAGGACGGCACTCTCTGGTGGGGAATCGCCGCTGGGGTTCTTTTCGCTCTTGAATTCATCTTGATCTATTGGGGATTGGAATTCACCAACGCTTCGCGCGCCGTCATATTCCTCTACCTCTCTCCATTCGTTGTCGCCATCGGAGCCCAGATCTTCATCCCGGGCGAGCACCTGCGAACGACTCAGACAATCGGTCTATGCTGCGCATTCGCAGGCATAGTCGCCGCCTTCAGCGAATCGTTGAAGCTTCCAACGCATCGGATTCTCATTGGAGACGGCATGCTGGTCATGGCCGCTCTGCTCTGGGGGGCCACGACGGTTCTGATCAAAGCAGGTCCCCTGATAAAAGCCCCGGCCAGCAAAATTCTGCTCTACCAGCTCGCCGTTTCCGCAGTGGTGATGCCCCTCGGCTCCATCGCAATGGGAGAAACAGGCATAACCCGCATTACGCCGCTCATAGCCGGCTGCATCATCTATCAGACCGTCTGGATCGCATTCATCACATACCTTGCCTGGTTTTGGCTCGTCCGAAACTACCCCGTATCGCGGCTCGCATCCTTTACGTTTCTCACACCTCTGTTCGGCGTTCTGTCCGGCGGTCTGCTGCTCGACGAGCCCGTCACGAGCATGTTGCTGCTCGCTCTCCTTTTGGTGGCGGCGGGCATCTATCTCGTGAACAGGCCGCCGGCCGCGAGCCCTTCTCCCGAGCCGCAAAGAGCAAAGGCTTGAAAGAGCCTGGAAGCCGCCAGGAATAGTGATTGATCGAAGGACGTGAATTATATTAACATCAATAAAACATGCGGCGCACAAGACAACACGGGATTGAGCGGAGATTTGGCGGACAGCTTCCCTTTCACCCTTCAGCAGCAGGAGCTTGCAGGAGCTCTCGGGTAGTCGGACCACCGGTTGGAGTCGCCTCTTTGAAGAAAAGTCTTCGAAGAGGCCGAGCAAGTACTATCGAAAATAGCTCAGGGGGGACGTATGGCTGTGGAAAAAATTCGAGAATCGGTTATCGCCGGAAGCTGGTACCCCGGCAATGCGGAGACATTGCGCGCGGAGATCCGTAGATACCTGGATCAAGCTCAAGTCGCTCAGCCCAAGGGCGAAGTGATGGGCCTCATCGCGCCACACGCCGGATATATCTACTCGGGAAGCGTCGCCGCCTATGCTTACAAGCTTCTGGAAGGCTCGAGATTCGAGCGCGCGCTCATAATCGCTCCCAGCCACAGGGCTTATTTCAAAGGCGCCAGCGTGTACAACCTCGGAGGCTATCGCACTCCGCTGGGAGTTGTTCCCCTGGATACGGAAATCGTAAACGCCCTTCTCAGCCACTCAGATTTTATCAGGTATGTTCCCGAAGCCGACGCCCAGGAGCACGCTCTGGAAATACAGCTCCCATTCCTTCAAACGGTTCTGAGGAATTTCCGCCTGACGCCCATAATCATGGGCGATCAGTCGTATGAAGATTGTGAGAAGCTGGCTGGAATCATCGCCTCCGTGTGTGGCGAATCAAGGGTTTTACTCGTCGCCAGCAGCGACTTGTCTCACTACCACCCATATAATGAAGCAAAACGACTCGATCAAATCGTGATCGACAGGGTGAACGCCTTCGATCCTCAAGGTCTGTCAAAAAGCATCAAGAGCGGCGAGTGCGAAGCGTGCGGAGCCGGTCCCATGATGACGATCATGCTGGCTGCCCAAAAGCTCGGCGCAAATAAGGCCACGGTCTTGCATTACGCCAACTCGGGCGATGTTACCGGCGACACGAGAGGCGTGGTGGGATACCTTGCCGCCGCTCTCGTCAATAATCCCGGACGGAAGACAATCGAAAAGGCTTCCGAGAGAGAAAAAGTTGGAGTCGACCTCGGACTTTCCGAAAGCGAGAAGAAAACGCTGCATGAAATCGCCCTGCAGGCGATTCAACACCGTTGCCGCGGCCAGTCCGTTCCCGCGCTCCCGCCCCTCTCCCCCAAACTGAACGAGCATCGAGGCGCCTTTGTATGCCTCCATAAAGGGGAAGAATTACGGGGCTGCATAGGCATGATCGAAGCCGGAGCGCCTTTGCATGAGACGATCAAAGACATGGCCATCCAGGCCGCTTTTGCCGACCCGCGGTTTTGCCCTCTGGCGAAGGAAGAGCTTGGTGAGATCGACCTCGAGATCTCGGTCCTCACTCCCCTGGAGCTCATGAACGATCCCTCTGAAATCGAAATCGGCAAGCACGGGCTCCTCATTCGACAGGGCTATCACTCGGGATTGCTCCTGCCTCAGGTCGCCACCGAAAATGGATGGGATCGCATGCAGTTCCTGGAATGGACATGCCGGAAGGCCGGCCTACCCAAGAAAGCGTGGAAAGATCCGGATGCCCGGGTATATCTATTCTCTGCGGACGTTTTTTGAATTGATTGTTGCTTCAGCGCTAAGGGGAGATATCGGTGACAGAAGTTTTGGACATGGACGAACAGCGCAGGCGCATTGCCGCAAAGAAAGGCTTCCAAGCCTGGACCAAGCGGTTTTCCGAGCCATTCGACGAGAAAACCTGTATCGGGGACTTCAGCGACGCCGTGCTTGCGTCTCTGATACGTGGGGGCGAAGAATCTTCAATGCCGCTCTACGAGCTTATTCTGGGGGTAATGGGCCTTGGAGCGGGGCCTAAATTCTACTACCTGGAAAACCAGGAAATGATGGCCGTTATGGATATCGCGCTCTTCCTTTTGGACCAGTGTCGATTTGAAGCCATGAGACGCCTCGGATGGGTGGAAGAATCCATCTCTCATCAAATACCGTTAGTCGATCTGGTCCGGAAGTTCCCGGACTATTACTCCAGGCAGAGGCATCAGACGCCCCGGTTGTGCTCCGACCATCCGAGACATCAAGAATATCAAAATACTTTTGAGGCAGATCGCGGCCCTTTCATCCGAAGGCTCATTCCCGACGCAATCGAAGCCTTCCAATCGAGATTACATTAGAGTTAGCTTTGAAGAGACCATGCCCAAAGAAAGACTTCACCTGCTCATAGCCGATGAAAGCCTTCGCGCTCTCAATAGAGCGGGCAGGATGACTTCGGTTGTGGGCGACCTGAAATCGGCCTTCCTGCTCGGAGCGATCAGCCCCGATGTTCTCTTCTACGATTTTCCGCGCTTCAGCCTGAATCGGGTGGGCGCAGAGCTGCATCAACTGGAGGGAAAAGCGAGCATCGCATTCTTCAAGGATTGGCTTCGGGAGAAGGGCGACCAAGTCTCCGCACGCACGCAGGCCTGGGTCCTCGGGATGGTCAGCCACTTCATGACGGACGCCCTGTGGCATCCCTTCATCAACGAGCTCAGCGGCAGTACGACCGGTTTCTGTAATGATTCGAAGCTTTCCCCAAAGAATTGCCATCACTGGTTGGAGAGCGAACTGGAGGCGCTTTGGCTCGAGAGGATGGGAGACGCTGATGCATACATTCCGTTTCTCGGAAGCATCATGAAGAAGCGCGAACTGATCGCAACGCGCGCCGGCTTGTACGAAGAAATCCTGCTCCGTCTCGGAATCCGCCGAGCCCCGGCGGATTCACGAATAAAACGGTGCTTTTACTGGCAGAACTTTTTTCTACGGCAGTTCTATCATCCGATATGGATACATCAGCGGCAGCGGCTTCTAGCAAGGGATTCCACACGGTTCCTCGGGGCTCTGATAGCGCCGCAAAAACCGGGACTGCCCGAACTGCTCTCTTCAAAGCTCATCAACGATCGGGCGGCGACAACCCTTTGCGCCGAAAAGCATATGGAAGAGACGATCAGCCTTTTATCCAACCTTTTGACTGAGCTTCCAACACAGCTGTAACGATTCCTTCCGAATCGATCCCTTCAAGACGGTAAAGGTCTGCAGGATCTCCGGAGAGCCCGTATGCCTTTACGCCAAGGCGAGCCAATCTGCAACCGCACCCCTCGCCCGCCAGCACGTTGGCCACTCTGGCGCCAAGTCCCGTATCCACGTGATGATCCTCTACAGTAAGAACAAACCCGGTAGCTGAAACTTCCCGTATTGCGTCCACATCGAGCGGTTTTATGGAAGCGAAGTTCAACACGGCCAGTTGCAGTCCGTGCTTTGCCGCAAGCTCTTCCCGCGCCTTCAAGGCATGCAGGAGGGTCGGGCCATAGCTCAGAATGGCCCCTTGATGACCGGATCGAAGCCTGTCCGCTTTTCCCGGAACGAATTTGTAGGCGCCCCCGAAGGCGGGATTGCCCAATTCATCGGTTACGACGGGCAGCTTGGACCTGCCCATTGCAACAAAGAAATTACCGCGATGCGCGGCGACATACCGCACGATGCGATCGGTCTGATTGGGATCTGCAGGCATGAAGATGGAAAAGCCGAAAAGATTCTGCATGATCCCGATATAGTCGATGCATTGGTGCGTTTGACCATCCTCGCCCACATCCAGCCCCACGTGAGTGCTCACCACCTTGAGCTGAGTCAGGTTGATATCGTTCAAGCGGTGCTGATTATACGTCTCGCAAACCGCGAAGACGCCGAAGGTGCTGAAAAACGGCACAAACCCTTCCCTGCTGATGGCGCCGGCAATGGTCGCCGCATGATGCTCCTGGATGCCGTTCTCGAAGAACGCCCGCTCCGAAAGCCTGTGAAAGGCTTCCATCTTTACCGATCCTTCGAGGTCGCAGCTAAAGCAGAGCACCTTGGGAACGCTTTCCATATTATTGGCTCTCGCCAGATCCTCGAGCGCGGCGCCATAGGCCGAACGGCAGTCGGTCTTGACATCGGCCGCATAGGTCCTCGGCTCTCCCGGATCTATCTGAGGATAATCCTCGGGCCGGCAGAAATGCTCCTGGAACGTGAAGAAAGTCTTCCGCCTCTCGCGAAAGGAAGGAAGAGCGTTATCGAGCCCAAGCTCTTCGAGGGCCTTCACGGCGTCGGCTTCCGATAAGGGAGAGCCATGATATTTAGCCTTGTTTTCCATAAAGGAAACGCCCTTGCCCATCACCGTGCGGGCCACGATTACCGACGGGCAGCGCGGATCGTCCACATCCTGGAGATGAACGCGTCTGAGAGCGTTGAAGATTTCATCGAAATCATGACCGTTCTCCAGGTACAGAGTGTTCCACTGGCCGGCGACATAATCGGCCCGCACCGCCTGCGGCATCACCTGGTTGGTGCTCCCGCCGATCTGAAGATGATTCCTGTCGATGACGCCCAGGAGGTTATTGAGCTCGTATTTGACGGCAAAACGCCGGGCTTCCGAGATCTGCCCCTTCTGCTGCTCGCCGTCTCCCATGAGTGTGATCACTCTGGAGGAGCTATTTTTAAGCTTGAGGGCGAGGGCCATCCCTGCTGCCGCGGAAAGCCCTTGCCCGAGATTTCCCGTGTTCCATTCCACGCCGGGAATACAGCATTCAACGTGCCCCGTGAATGGAGACCCGGCCCGCCTGAACTCGAGGAGCATATTTTCCTCTCGAACATAGCCGAATTCACACAGCACGCTGTAGACACAGGGGCTAATATGACCCATGCTGGCGACCAGCCGATCCCGTTCGGACCAGCAGGGATCGTCGGGACGATGCTTCAGAGTGCTGTACAGGAGCAGGACCAGGTGCAGGGAAGACATCGATCCGCCCGGATGTCCGCTACCGGCAAGAGTGGTGCTCAGAATGATGCGGCGCACGCATCGGAGCCACATATCCTGAAGCTCTCTTCGCTGCTCCTCGGTCAAAGACGATTGTTCGAAAGAAATGTTCAACATGGCGGGTGAAAATCCTCCCTGGTTGCTGGATAATGCTAGTGAATTGCGCCTTCTCTTGTCTCATTGGCGCCCGGAGCCTCGCTCAGCCTGTCGAGCACCGCCTGAGCAAAGTCCAAAACAGCTTTCTTGAATGCGGTCTCTTTTTCATCCTCGAGCACCGGTTTTCCCGCGTCACCCCCTTCAACGACCGCCGGATCGAAAGGCAAGGCGCCGAGGAAGGGTATTCTCGTTTTTTCAGCAGTGACCTTACCGCCGCCGGTCCGGAAAATCGGAATGAATTCCTGACAGTGCGGGCAATGGAGACCGGACATGTTTTCTATCAGGCCAGCCATCTCCAGGTTCACCTTGCGGCAGAAGTTGATGGATTTTCTGACATCCGCCAGCGCCACTTCCTGTGGAGTCGTAACGATAACGGCCTTGGCGTCCGGAATGAGGCGCGCAATGCTCAAAGGCTCGTCTCCCGTGCCGGGAGGGCAGTCGACGACAAGAAAGTCGAGATCGCCCCAGTCGCAGTCGGAAAGAAACTGCTGGATGACGCCATGCTTGAGAGGACCTCGCCAGATAACCGCCGAATCCGTATCTTCAAGCATCGACTCGATGGACATCACCTTCAGGTTGGGCCTGTATTCATGAGGGACAATCTTGTTGTCGGCCGTAATGTTGAGAACGCCGTGAAGCCCAAGCATTTTGGGGATGCTCGGCCCGTGAAGATCGATATCCATGAGGCCAACCCTATATCCTTTTTGAGCCAGGGCCAGCGCAAGATAAGTGGCGACGCTGCTCTTCCCCACACCGCCTTTTCCGCTCATCACGATAAGCTTGTGCTTTATCCTCATCAGTCTACATTGAATCAACTCTTCCTTGGAGCCTTTATCTTTACTGGAACAGGTTTCACATGATTTGGGATCGCATGATTTCGATTTCATTATCTTCACTCCTAAATTTTCTAGATAGATAAATTATCAGACTCTTGAACCCGGTTACCTTAAAGGCTATCTTTCTTCTTGTCAACTTGGAGAAGATCACTATTTTCATTTCGCTCGCGACGCATAATACGGGGGACAAACAAGGAGCGCGATGGTACTATGCCTCGTTGACGCCATTGGCGACGCTTCCATGCTTCTTATGGGCGAATATTACCGTTCTTGTGGTCATCATTAAATATAGACACGCTCGCGATCTAATCCCTGTTAAGAATGAAGAAAGGAACTGTTCATGAAAGACGATCTGACTGAGAAAACAAAGGAAACGGCGAAAGCGCTCTTCTCCGGCCCCGTCAAGCTCGAAGTCCCTTATCAGCTCTGGAAAGAATTCGATTCCGATTTGGCCAAAGACCTTTCCTTGTTTATAACCGGCAAGCTCTACTCGAGACAGGTAATATCGCTGCCGGACAGACAGGTTGTCGCAGTAGCAGCCTTGGCCTCCCTGCAGAAGACGGAGGAGCTCAGAATCCACCTGCATGGCGCTCTGAACGTCGGAGTCCCTGCAAGAAGGCTTGCCGAAACCATATTCCAGATCGGCATCTATGCCGGAGTCCCGACCATGAATGCAGCTCTGGCGACATTGAAGGAAGTTTTGACAAGCAGGGGAGAATGGCCCATCAGCGATTAGCTTGCGGGCCTGGCTTCACTCATTCTTTGCCGCGCTTCATAGCACAAGGAGCTTAGGAAGATGCCCATTTACGAATATAGATGCAGGAAATGCAGCACCGATTTTGAAACTCTTTTGTTGTCCTCCCAAGAGGAGCTCAACCTGGCATGTCCCCAGTGCAAAAGCAATGATGTTGTCAGAGTTCTTTCATGCTTTTCCACTTCATGCGCTACGGAAGGAACGATCAAGTCATCGAGCTGCGCGCCAGGAGGGGGACCGAGAGGATTCAGCTGAGCTTGAGCGAAGCCCGGCAGGTTGCCGGTCTACACGCTCCCTCACCCGATATGATTCCCGGTGAACGGGCCGGGAATCATATTTTAATGGAGTATAGAAGATATGAGCTGGGAATTATTGATGTTTATTGGTGTGATAGCCGGCTGGCTCGTGCTCAACCGGTGGGTATTGCCCAAAATGGGAATAAACACTTGAATGTCGTCTCGATGCGAGATCGGAGATCTCAAAGATCGAAAACAGGCAAAAAAGCAATAACCTCTCCTACGTCAAAAAAGGCAAACGGACATTGGGCAAAGTGTGTCCGTTTGCCTTTCTCATTTTTGTTAAGAGCTTTCTTCGAGCTCGAAAGGCCAGGCCGCCAAGCCCCCTTCAATGAACCAAACTCTTTTGAATCCCTCGCTGTTTAGAATCAATTGGGCTTCATAACCGCGCAGGCTTACTTTGCAGAATGCGAGAATGTCCTTGTCTCGCGGCAATTCTTGGGCTTTCTGCCGGAGGGCGCCAAGGGGAATATGGATCACATTGGCGTAAGGAAGACGCAGCATCCTATATTCATCAGGAGTCCGGACATCGAGAAGGAGAATGTCGTCGCCTCGGTCGATCCGCTGCTTCGCCTCGAGGGGCGATAGCGAGCGCGCAATGCCTTCCAACTTGTTCGCCAGCACGTGGGCGGTTGTCGCAATAGGATCGATCGGCGGAGCAAAGGGAGGCGCATAACCCAAATCGATGTTCGCAATATCGTCCACGGTGGCGCCGAAATAAATGGCGCTGGCGCCTACATCAAGTCGCTTGGAAGCATCCCCCAGCCCTATCGCCTGAACGCCGAGAAGCTTTCTCGATTGCCTCGACGCCACCATCTTGATGATGATCGGCTTGCTCTGAGGCATATAATGCGGCATGTCCGGCCCGGCCCACAGCACAGATTCGACATTCGACTCCAACTCTTTGGCCTGTCTTTCGGTCATGCCCGTACGACCCAGGGTATAATCGAAGGCCTTACAGACGCCTGTGCCGGCAATGCCCGCGAATGGATGGGGCCGTCCCGCAATATGATCTGCAATGGTGCGGCCGTGCTTATTCGATGTCGATCCGAGGGGAACGAATAACGGCGCCCTTGTGATCGGGTCGGCATAGTAGTTGACTACGCAGTCTCCCCCCGCATAGATATCGGGATCGCTCGTACGGCAGTAATTGTTGATGATTATGCCCCCTCGCGGATCGCAGGAAAGTCCGGCGTCGCGGGCAAGCTCGTCGTTGGGACGAACTCCAACTCCTACGATAACAAGGTCGGCATCAATAACTCTCTTATCCGTCCGAACGGATGAGACTTTGCCATTGCCCTCCAATGCGATGACTTTTTCGCCCAAGGCAAGCTCGACGCCTTTCTTACTCAAATACTTGCCCGCAAGCAGAGCCATCTCCCGGTCCAAAAACTGAGGCATGATCTGGTCGAAGATCTCCACCATGGTGACTTTCATGCCGCGCCCGCGAAAAGCCTCAGCCATCTCGACGCCAATGTAGCCGGCCCCGATAAGCACCGCATGGCGAAGCCCTTCCGCTTCGATCCGCTCGACCATGCTTTCCGCTTCGTCGGGATAGCGCATGTAACAGACATTCTTCAGATCGAGACCGGGAATGGGAGGTTGAATCGGACGACTTCCCGTCGCCAGAATGAGCTTATCGTACGGCATGTCATCTTCAGAGCCCGTATCGACATTTCTCACCCGTACGGACTTATTTTGCCGATCGATGCGGATTGCTTCCGTTCGGGTAAGAGTTTTGAAGCCTTTTACTTTTTCAAAAAATGCGGCATTGCGAACGACGCCCACCGGCGTCTCCATTAGCATGTCCACATCGGGAAAGACTCCTTCAACATAATAGGGCAACCCACAGGCTCCATACGAAATCTGTCCGCCCTTATCTATCATTGTCACTTTGCTCGTAGGGAGCAAACGCTTTAGACGGGACGCCGCCTTCGGCCCGCAGGCCACACCACCAACAATCAGCACGCGCAAATCGTTTTCCACTCTATTCTCCTTGGATATAGTCGATGTCAGCATTTCAGCATCTAACCGATCCCGAGCTTGCTCCAAACTGTTCTCAGCAATTCTTATCAGTATGCAAAATACGCCACAGATAGGCTGCTCAGGACTGCGAAGCCTTTTTGTAGTAGTCGGCGATGGCCTCGCCAAGGGTGTTCACCGCCAGGCGAGCGCAGTGCAAATGGTCTTCCGGCAAACCGCCCACAGCGCTCACCACGTCCTGCGGCTCGATCTCCAGTGCGCGATCCAGGTCTTTCCCCATCGCAAGCTCACTCACTGCGCTGGCGCAAACCAAGGTGTAAACGCAGCCCCGTGGCAGCACCTTCATATCGGCGATAACGCCATCATCGACCTTCAATGAGACTTCAATAGAATCGCCGCACTGGCCCACTGCAGCGCCTTTTCCGCTGGGGTTTTCGAGAGATCCCACGTTCCTGGGATGCTGAGCAATACTAAGAAACTGTTCACCTACCTGACCTGGCAAGGGAAAATCATCAGCAGACACGTTGCTCTCCTTTCGATCGACAAAAACATTCCTCCCGTAGAAGCCCTCCTCCATCTCTTCACAGCCAGCTTACAGAGTCGCCCGGTTAAAGGCAATCCTCATGCCACACGGACCAGCGCGAATGCAGCATCGAGACTATTTTTAGGGCTCGCTCCTAAACGCTGGCGCATCCGTCCATTTGATCCGGATTAACCGCCGTTATTTTAAGGACTAATGATATGACGGGCCGGATATAAGCTTGGATTCCACCGCCCATGCGCGGTGATTATGCATCATTTTGCTCCCTTCTGAAAGGCGCACGGGTGCAAAACGAACCCAATCAATGGATCGTGCTGGAATCGGGAATTGAAACAGGAGATCACTCTCAAAGCGGTCGCTGAAACCGCAATGGGCGAACCGCGGCAGGATAAGACATTATTCCAATCGGATTGGATGTTCGGCTTCCAGGCTTTTGAGAAAACTTATGATCTCCTCAATTTCCTTTGGGCTGAGAACCGTATCGAGCTGCATCCGGGCCATGAGGCGCACGGCTTCAGGCAGAGTTGGAACGCGGCCGTCATGAAAATAAGGCGGTGTGAGCGTGACATTGCGCAGCATGCAGACTTTAAAAACGAGTCGGTCCTCCTCCATGCCGGTGACGGTGTAACGCCCCAAATCGGCCTGATTTTCATACGGATGAAAAATTCCCAGCTTTCGCATTAAGCGTCCCCCCACTGGATAGCTGCTATGGCAGTCACTACACCCGGTCTCCACAAACCGTTTGAGCCCAAGATGCTCCCCGACGGAGAGCGCTTCGGCATCACCGAGGAGATACCGATCGAAGCGGGAAGGCGTGATAAGGGTCCTTTCGAACGCAGCAAGAGAGCGCGCCACGTTTTCAAATGTAATCGGCTCCGCCTGATCGGGGAAAGCGCGCTCGAAAGCAAGGCCATATTCTTCATGCCGATTGAGCCGCAGAACAACATCCTTCTCGGTGCGCATGGCCATCTCGGCAGGGTGAAGCAGAGGGGCCTTCGCCTGCTCTATCAGGTTTTCCGCGCGCCCATCCCAGAACTGCGCCGCCTGAAAGCCTGCGTTGAGCACAGTAGAAGCATTGCGTTTGCCCGAAATACCCATCGCGCCTTCGGATGTTGGCAGGTAATCGACCCCGGCCCGCCCGCCATCGAGTCGGTGACAGTCATTGCACGATTGTGACCTGGTCAGGGAGATATCCCGCTCAAAAAATAGCTTGCGCCCCAGTTGGATCATCTCAGGAGTATCGTCACAGCCGCCGGGCATTTCTGAGGGCAAGGGCTTGAAGAAAATCCTCACAATCAGCTCAAACCCTTGATATTCTTTTCCGAGTGAGGAGGCGAGCCCGGCATGGCAGCCGCCAAATAGAAAAGAGCTCCCCAGTAGAAAACCCACTAGCAGGCTGCGACCCTTGCGCAAGTATGTTTGACGATCAAAATTCATAGATGGCGCCTGAAACCCCGGGCAAGCCGATGCAGGCGTAGGTTGGGTTGAGCGACGAGCGAAACCCAACCTACGGATCCTTCCGATTGCTTAATTCAACAGCATTGACCCTTTCCCCAAGGGAGAGGGAAGAAACTGCTGGACATAATCTTCCATGCTCGCGCCTGCCCGGTCGCTATCCAACATCCATAATCAAGCATCCAGAATATCCTGCAAATGAGCGCGGACTTCCACGGAGCAGCGCAAAGCTTCCGGCTACTTCGCTTCCATCTTATCGACGTAAATAGCCTGAATCCCCTTGCCTTTAACCATCATTCCCTTTACGTTGACCGCTCCCCCGATCATCTTATAGCGCTCGGGCGTCATCAACGGAACCTCGTGCTCGCCTGTCAGAAGGATGTATTGGTTGCCATCCTCAGTGGTAAGCAAGGGAGGGTCTCCCGCTTTGATGCATCTCTCGCAACAACCCGGCTCGCAAGTCTTGCCAGGATTCGCAAGATTGCAGAACGTGCAGGTGACCTTGCCGCTGACGCTGACCTCCTGCCCCTTTATGGGAGCTCCTTTTCCGTCCTTCGCCGCGTGAACCGGCGCAGCAATCCAGGCCAAAGCAATCAACATAACAAATGAAATAATCAGAGCTTTTTTCATGTTAATTCCTCCTTATTCCAGGATACATGCCACTTCCACAGGATGCACAGCGCATCCGCCATCCTCAACCATCCTGCAATTATCTGAATTCTAAAGCTTTATGACTTCGAGGGCTAAAGGAAGAATGACAAGGCTCAGGCGCGCGCCGCCTTGAAATATGACCGCTTACCCTGACGCTCCATCACAAGAAGTCCAGCCGCGGAAAGCGTCTCAATGCCTTTCAGCGCCTCGCTTTCATCCAGGTCAAGACCTGACGCGATGTCCTCAAGCGTGCAAGGACGCCTCGATACAAGCGCCAGCACTTCCTGTGGCGTAGTGCTTAGGTGTCCGCCACCAGGTAGAGCTTCACAACTTCCGATCACTTCCGCTTTGCTTGCGAAAGCTCCGGCAAAGCTCTCCATCAGATCCCGGGGCGCAGGAATGGCGAAGGACTCTGCCGGAGGCCGCACGACCGTATTCAGATGAACCTGATCCGGACTGATTTGGTCTGCAATGAGCGAGATATCTTTCACAGCAGCAGGCAATGCCGTGATTCCGCCCAGCAGGAGCACTTCCAGCCAGTACTGGCCGGAAAAGCATTTGCGGAATTCACAAAGTCCCTCAACCATGCGCTGAAAGGTAATCTCCCGGTGAGGCCTGTTGACGTGCCGGAATAGCCGATCTTCTCCGGCGTCCAGCGAGGGGATGACGAGATCGGCGCTACTCAGAGCATTCCTTACCTCGGGAATCCAAAGAAGCGATCCGTTTGTGAGAACAGCCACTGGAATATTGGTCATAGCTTTAATGGCTTTAATAAGGCTGCCGATTCCCGAATGAAGCGTCGGTTCACCGGAGCCCGAGATGGTAATGTAGTCGGGCTCACACGCTAAATGATCCTTCAACTCTTCGAGAACCTCTCTTATAGGCGTCCACTCCTTTCTTTCCGTGGTCTTACAAGTGGTTCTGCCGAGCTGACAATAGATGCAATCATAAGTGCACGTCTTTAGAGGAACAAGATCAATGCCGAGAGATTTTCCGAGCCGCCTCGATGGTACGGGTCCGTAGATATAAGTATTCATCCTCACCCCTTTAGATTCTACCTGGCGCTGGCTGGATCAAAGATAGACACAGACGTCTGAGCTTTCAATGGCGCATCGCAACTATAATTCCCATCAGCGCCGCCTGTTGCAGTTACGGTTTGGCGCTCTAACGAGGCAATCTTCATGCCATCTTAATGCAGCAGATGACGGCTCGACGCTCCTCCCGCTGAATGAGCGGCTTTGAGCGATTACGGTATGCCGGGGCTCATCAGCATGTCGTAGTACCGGGCCTTGCCTCATCCTTTCAGGTGCGGAATGCCCCCATGGCATTTTGAAGCCCCGTCTATAAACACGCGCCGAAATCGGGTCGGAACAATGGCACGCACCTTGCTGCAGGGAAATATCAGGAAAGTTCGACCGCCGCCGACTCGTTAAGTCGAAGGGAAGCAACATCATGAATGATGAATCCTCGAGACGATTCCATTGTCGAAAGTGCAACCATCGCTGGGAAGTTCCCTTCGGCGGAGGAAGGCAGATGATTTGCCCCCGCTGCAAAGAGCAGGATATCCATCGAGCCAACCCCGGAGCCCTTCCACACTGGAAAGGCGGAAGGCGAGGATGTCTCAGGGGCAAAGGCAAAGAGGCTCCAAGCCAATGAAAGCCTATACGAAGGTCGCCATCCTCTCTTGCCTGGTCAACGGGTTTCTCACGGCAGTCAAATACTCTCTTGGCGAAGCATCGCAGAGCCTGGCTCTCAAGGCGGATGCCGTTCATTCTCTCGCCGATGTTGTCTCCTCCCTTTCGATTCTTGCGGGCATCATGATATCGGATCGCAAGACGAAGACTTTCCCCTTCGGACTTTACAAGATTGAAAATCTTGCGGCCCTCGGCTCATCGGTTTTCATCTTCTTTGCTGCATTCGAAATTGTAAATGAGGTAGTTCATACGGAGCAGAGGGAATCCATTCAGAATGCCGGCCTCGTCAGCGGGGGGATTATCTTTATTCTGGTCGTAGCGTATGTCTTTTCTCGCTATGAGCTCAAAGCCGGCTTGAAAGCAGGTTCTCCAAGCCTTGTCGCCGACGCCAGACATATCGCAACAGACATGCTCTCTTCTCTTGTCATCCTTGTAGCCATACTGGGGTCCTACCTGGGAGCTTCCCTCGACAGCTATGTCGCGGTGTTCGTAGCCGCACTGGTGGCGCGCATCGGGTTTTCCATTTTGCTCGATTCACTCAAGGTTCTTCTTGATGCTACGCTTGATTACTCAACGCTCAACGGAATACGCCAGGTAATCGAAAGTCATCCACTGGTTATCGGCATTAGCTCTCTAGGAGGCCGCAGTTCGGGAAGATATAAGTTTGTCGAAGCAGACGTGAGAATCGATGCGAGACTTCTGAAGGAGGCGCATCACGCAGTCTCGCATCTCGAGGAAGAGATTCTGGACAGGTGGCCGGATATAGATAGAATTCTCGTTCATTACGAACCGGTGCAAAAAGAAATTATCCGAATCGCCGCTCCCGTGGAACTACTTGAAGGAGCGCAACCGCAGCTCAACTCCCCCCTCTCCGAACACTTTGGAGAGGCCCCTTTTTTTGCCATCCTCAGAAAGGAGACGCGGGCAGACTCCGTTAATTTTGAAAGGTTCGTTGAGAACCACTTCAAGAATCTGGAAAACCACCGAGGGGTGAAGACTGCGGAATTTCTGGCTGAGCAGGGAGTTGACGAAGTCTGGATATGTTCTTCTCTCAAAGGCAAGGGAGCTGGATACGCACTGGAAGCTCTTGGAATCGAGGTCATAACCATTGAGCCAGCCGTTGTTGGAGACCTGACGCTACAGCCGGAAAAGGAAGTCCTTGAGGCGCATGAGCTTTCAAGCCCCTGCAGTGTTTGACGCCGGCGCACGAGGCGCTCCCTCGCCCGGCGAAAAGCTGGAAGAAGGCTTAGTGGGCTTTAACAAACCAATCGTGAGCGCCCGAAAGAAAATTGCTGAAAGAAAGGCTCCTCCAGCACGAAGGCCGGAGCTGAATGGAATAGAAAGGAATTAACATCTGGCGGCGGTCGGAGGCCGGGAAGATTTCCTCATAGATTGAAAGGAGGGTATCAGGATGAAAAAAGGGTTTTGGATTCTGGTGATTGCAGGTCTGTTTATGACGTCGGCTGCTCTTTGCGTCGCGCAACAGGTAGCTGATGATATCCAAAAGCACCCTGTCTGCTCCTATTGCAATATGGACCGACAGCAGTACGCTCACAGCAGGTTTCTGGTTGAATACGACGATGGAACCGCCTTCGGAGGCTGCAGCCTTCACTGCGCTGCCGTCGACATGGCGCTCCACACGGACAAAACGCCGAAGACTTTTCAAGTTGGAGACTACGCCACGAAGAAGCTCATCAATGCCGAGACCGCTGCCTGGGTCATCGGCGGCAAGAAGCCAGGAGTCATGACAATGCGGGCCAAATGGGCTTTCGAGAAGAAAGATGACGCAGAAAAGTTTGTCACCGAGAATGGAGGAGCAGTCGGCGATTTCGACCAGGCAATGAAGGCCTCTTTCGAGGACATGTACTCTGATACTCAGAAGATACGGGAAAAACGAAAGGTTAAGAAAGCTCAACCGGCGCCGTAGAAAATTCAAATACAGAGAAGAAAGACTCTGAGAGCCGATGGAGCTTTATTCCTCCGACCGCACCATGAGCGAACGAGACAAAGAGATGAATGGCGCGGAACATGGTCACCTTGGTCCTTTCCCTTTCTGCCAAGGCAACCATCCTTAAAAGACGTCATTGATGACGTCACAAAATAAAGGGGCAATGATCGCCATGGAAGAAATAATCAAAGAAGCGTTAAAAGAGGTGCAGGATCCGGAGCTCAAAAAGAGCATTGTGGAACTGCAGATGATCAAGGACATTGGCATTCAAGACGGTAAAGCCCGCATCACATTGGCTCTCACCACTCTGGGTTGTCCAATGAAGAAGAAATTCGTTGAGGATGTAGAACGAGTAGTCGGGAAGGTTCCCGGCATAAAATCGGTCCATGTGGATTTGACAGTTATGGACAAAGAGGAGTTAGATCGTCTCTTCCCCAAGCACCCTCTGCTGGGAATCGAGAAAGTGTCCCATTTCATTGCGGTGGCAAGCGGCAAAGGCGGGGTCGGAAAAACAACGGTCGCTATCAACCTGGCGCTTGCTCTGTCACAGGAAGGATTTAAGGTAGGGCTTCTGGATGCAGACCTCTACGGACCGAGCATCCCGACCATGCTTGATCTTGCAGAGAGGCCGCGCTTCGAATCGAAGATGATTATGCCTCTGGAAAAGTTTGGACTCAAGATCATGTCTTTTGGTTTTTTCCTGGAAGGCGCTCAGCCGCTCATCTGGCGCGGACCCTTGGTTGCAAAGACCATCAGACAATTTCTGGATGACGTAATGTGGGGAAATTTGGATTATCTGCTTCTAGATCTTCCCCCCGGTACGGGAGACCCCTCGATAACGATTGCTCAGTCAATCCCGAGCTCATCAGTGATCATTGTGACCACGCCTCAGGAAGTGGCTCTCGCAGACGTGCGCAAGGCTATTGCAATGTTCGAAAAGATGAAGATCAGAATATACGGTATTGTGGAGAATATGTCCTATTTCAGTTATGGACGATCTAAAGAAAAGATTGAGATCTTTGGAAGCGGGGGAGGTCAAAGCCTTAGCAGAGAAACGGGCATTCCGCTCCTAGGGTCCATTCCTATCGACATAGAGCTCAGAAAAGGCGGCGATGAAGGATTGCCTCTCATGGCGAGAGCGCATGATTCGGAGACTCATGAAGTCTTTCAAACTATTGCAAGGGCAGTCACAGGCGGAGACAAGACAATAAAAGAATTGGCGTTGCGCGCATGAGCCAGAGCATAAGATGTCGAGGCAAAACGCGCGTCTTGAGAGCTGGTTGAAGAAGTAGCCCGATGCCCCACCGTTTCGGTTCAAGGGACTTCAACAATCGCCCCGCATCCCCCTTCGATGAAGCCGCTTCCCCAGCTCTCGCGAAACAACGCAATGGCGGCATTTCCCGTACAGTGGCTTGGGGCAACCCTTCGGATGCCCAAGCTACGAAGCATCTGAATCTTGCTACGGAGCTTGTCCTTATTTAGACCAAGCAAATGAAAGCCGCCCATCAGCAGGTGAACTTCTTTCTTCAAATACTCACGAGCCGTCCTGACAACTTCAACGATACAAGGGTGGGCACAGCCGGTCAGAAGAGCCAGTCCTTCGCCAGCGTCAATAATCAGCGCCTGCTCTTTGATAACCTCCCCCATTTCTCCAGTAGAATGGAAGTTGGCGAACAAGCGCTGCGGCTTGCAGACAATTACGACACGCGCCCCATATCTCTCAACTGAGCGCAGAAAAGGCTTCGGAAAAGATCGAGGCATGTAAATCGTAACATCGGAGCGCACGGCGAGAAACTCTTCCAGTCCACCCGTGTGATCAGCGTGAAGGTGAGACAGCACTAAAACATCAATTGAAGTCGGAGCGACGCGCAATCGTCGTAAGTTGCTCAGCAGAATCGAACCATCGCCGCCCGTGTCAAACAATATCCTACCGTTGACGCTTTCGATTACAGCAGAAAAGCCCCAGGAGGTTGTAAGGCCAAGAGCGTGAGGAATGTTGTTGTATGCTATTGTGATCCGCGCTCTCTGGTTCATCTCTTTCATCTCGGCGCCAGCTACCGATATCGTCCACGGGCCCATAGCGGTAAAAAGAAGCATGAGCCACTCTCGACGTTTCATGGATTGAAAGGAGAGCGGCGAAGCCATCTGAAGTGGGTTCGTTCTTACTCTACATCCAGTTATCGTAAGTCCCTCTTAAAACACCTGTCAACCAGGGCTCCGGCTCGTTGTGACGCTGTCTCTTTTCCGGCTTGCGTGAAAAAACAACATATCTTCCATCATTTCCTAGGAAACCTTCCATGGGCCTCACACAGTCGTCGGGAATCTTCAAGATGCAGCATCCTCTCGCTTTGCCCGTCATCGGCCCCAAGCCTCTCGGTCCCGTTCCGTCACCGTTTGGCATAGCAATCCCCTCCTTCACTTCTTTTCTATCTGCTCGATCCGTTTTTGGATTCTGCCAAGCTCCTCAGCTAGGGATTTGGCTTGGTTTTTGAGAGATACAAGGTCCTCTTGCTTATCTGTTTCAGCGAGTTGTTTCGACCAGGGCTCCGCCTCCCAGTCACGGAGAGCCCTCCCGCCAGCGGCTCTATTCCGGCCTGCTCCCATTCCCATTCCTTTTCCCCCTCCACAGCCCATTCCTCTGCCCATGCCACGGCCCATCCCCATACCTCGGCCGCCGCCCATCCCCGATCCCATCCCGTAGCCTGAGCTCATTGCCGGAGCTGATCCCGGATCTGTCCCACTCAGCAATTTCCCCGCTTTGTACCTCTCGATGGCGTCGTCTATTCTACCGCTTACTCCTGTCATCATCTGCACCCCAACGGCGGCAAACACATGGTGAGCCTTAGGACCTATATTTCCGGTGATCACCGTCCTCACCTCTTGGTTGCAAAGGAGCTGGGCCGCGCTAATTCCAGCTCCGCTAGATGCATTCAAATTAGGATTCTGCAAAATCTCAGACTGCATGGTCTCCGTGTCCACCACCACATAGTATGCGCTTCTTCCAAAACGAGGATCTATTTCGCTATCCAAGCTTGGCCCCGTGGCCGAGAATGCTATTTTCATCTGCTCACCTCATCAATCCTTTTCCCCAGATTGCTTTTTCTAGAGCTTTCAGTGTATTCGGGAGCGGACCGATCCAACTCCCGAATCCTTAAGAAATCATCCTGCGATGGGCTTAGCCGTTTTACTCACCACCTTCCAACTCAGCCATTCGCGCCCTTAGGGCGTTTAGCTCATCTTCGAGCCTGTTCGTGTACTCTTTTAGATATCCAAGCTCCTCTTGAGGGCTCCTTTGCTGATAAGAGGGGGGTCCCCACCAGTCTCCGCCCGGTTGCTCCTCAGCCCATCCGGGCGCGCCCGTCGCATAGTAGCGGTTTCTCCAGCCTCTTCCGCGTCCAAAGCCAAATCCGGCAAATCTTCCGAAGCCTCTGGAAAACCAACCACCCGACTGTAGACCATAGCACGAGCCAAGTCTCCTTCCCGTCATCGGTCCAAATCCTCTCGGACCAGTTCTGTCGCCGCCAGGCATGATTGTTCCTCCTTAAAATGCAAGCGTCCTTAAAAAGAGCGTCGCCCGAGCAATCCGTCAGAACGGGAGGTCGCAATAGCCCTCACCGGCCGGCGCTCATTCACTCGAGCTCCCTATACCTGTGACGCTTGAATACAAGGCAAATTATGTGCCATAAAGGAAAAGGCTTGGTACGGCAGTCCTCCAGGCAGCAGGAGATTTTCCTCAATCAGAACGGGTGCAAAAGCGCCCCTCTGGAACATCGCATTATGCTCAGAATGTTCCATTGCCTCTTCGCCTTCTTCACCCCGTCCCCGCGCACCTTTTTTCATGGGAGATGCGCTGCCCGAGTTCTTGCGAATTTATGTCTGAAAAGAAGAGCACAAGGCAATTATTGAGAGGTCTCGGAGTAAAACAGCAATGAGGTCTCCAACCGGTCTTTCTTCTGCGTTCGGTAACCTGACCACGCTGGCATGTTGTTTGATATTTGGTAGGTTTAATAGGGTGATTGATGAGCCATATCTCAACACGCATCGACACCTGCAGCCTTTCAATCATGAACAGTAGGGAGGAGAGAAAGATGTCAAAGCAAACCGTAGTTTCCCCTCAGAAAGGTGAAGAGACAAACTCGAGTCACCCAACTGTTCCGACCAGCCCAGCCGGAGGCCTTAACGATAGTCATGTGTTTTATAAATTCGTAATCGACAGTGCGCCGATCGCAATCGTCACCATGGATTCGTCGTTGAGAATAACCGAATTCAACGAGTGGGCCGCAAAAGTGACCGGCTACAGTCCGGAAGAAGCGTTGGGCAAGCAGTGCCGAGACATTCTGCAGAGCGACATGTGCGACGGCAACTGCCCTATGAAGACAATCCTTGACCGGACAAAATCAACGGAGTCCGGAAGGACTATCATCCACAACAGGGAGGGAAAGCTTCTTCCCGTTAGGTTCAATGCCGCCGCTCTGTTTGGCTCCAAAGGAAAGCTCCTGGGAGGAGTCGAAGCCTTCATGGACATATCCAATCTAGTCGCCATGGAGCGTGAGAGGGCAAATTTCATATCAATGCTCGCTCACGACATGAGATCTTCTCTGACGGGAATCCATGGGCTTGGGCTTCGCCTCTTGAGAAAGCTCGAAGACATGGACAGGGAAAGTGAGAGAAAGTACCTCGAAATCATCACAAAGGAGGCGGCAAACCTGGAGTCCTTGATCGATGAGTTTCTCGATCTATCCCGCATCGAGACAGGCAGGCTAATGCTCAACATCAGAGCAACCTCTCTTGATAAGGAGCTTGAAGAGATCTTCGAGACCTACCGCCTCAAGGCGGCTCAGCACGGGATCTCGCTCGATTTGCAGATAGAGAACATTCTGCCCGTCATAGACGCAGACACCAATAGACTCCATAGAGTGTTCGCCAATCTTTTGGACAACGCCATCAAGTTCTCGCCCCAAAATGGCGCAGTCACCATCACCGCTCGGGAAAATGAGCGTGAGGTCATGGTGGCGGTAAGCAATGAGGGCATTGGAATTGATCCTGAGGAGCTTCCCCACATCTTCGATGTTTTTCACAGAGGGCGGACGGCTTTGGGGACAGAGGGGCACGGATTGGGTCTGGCTACTGTCAAAGCCATTGTTGAAGGCCATGGCGGACGAGTTGACGTGAGCAGCCGACAAAAGGCCGGGGCAACCTTCACAGTATTTCTGCCTAAACGCAACGAAGGGCCAAGCGGCTCCTATCGCGAGCACTCTTCTTTAGACCGTGTTTTAGAACAGTGATCATTGACTGATTTCAGAACGGACAAGGAGCTTCATGCCGGAGCACGCATCAATGGTGTAATTCATACGCCAGATACAGCATGAAAAGGACTCCGGCAACAAAACAGGCGAAGTGAAGCGCCGCCATACCGAAGTCTGGATGCGTTTTGATTTCGGGCACCAAGTCCGAGGCTCCAATGTAGATGAAGTTGCCTGCTCCAAAGAGAATCAAACCCGCTACATCAAACTGGAGAGATAAGACATAAGCCGTCAGAGCGCCGAGCAGGAAGGTCAAACCCGAGATGAAGTTCCACACCAGGGCATGGCGGCGGTCCCATCCTCCGTGGACCAACACGCCGAAATCGCCAAGCTCCTGGGGAACTTCATGAGCCGCTGCGGCAATCCACGCCATTGTTCCGGCTTTTGGATCGACCAGAAATGCGCCTGCGATGCTCAAACCGCCGAGAAAGTTATGAAGCGCATCGCCAAGTAGAATGAGATAGGTCATCGGGTTCCGACACGCAGCCGAGGCGCGGCGGCAGTGATGCCAATGGAGGAATTGCTCAAGAGCGAGAAAGGATGCGAAACCGGCCAGGAGCCATACGCCCCCATTGATCGGACCAAGTGCTGCGAAGCCCAGCGGAACCATGTGAAGGACAGCCCCACCTATCATGGCGCCTGCCGCCAGGGAAACCAGAGGAAGAATCAGACGCTCCAAGGTGGTCGGGCGCAACATGGTGGTGATGCTTCCAACGAGTGCGATGCAGCTCATGAGCAGACCGCCCAATATTATCCATCCGAGATGGTTCATATCTCTTCTCCAATGCTTGAGATATCTGTAGGGTGGCGAAAGTTCCGGATCACTCTCATCAAATGCTGAACGGTTATTCTGGATGCTGGATATGGTCCTCGGGCGCATGCCTGGATGGAAGCTTCTATCCAGCATCTGGCGTCGGAAACCGGGAATCGGATTATCCAAGTATCAAAATGCAGACCAAGAAAAGGGCGGAAGAAGAAATCTCCGATTTTACGTCGATTCTCATTTCAGTCTGAAGTTTCCATGCCATTTTCACTTCAGCATATGCAAGCTACGGGTATGAGTTGGACCACTTCTCGCCCAAACAGGATTCACATTGTTCCCTAATCGCTTTCTCTTTGTGTAGCCAACCTTCCCTTATTCCGCTTCATTCTTCCGACCCTGCGAGATGACAACTCCCTTTATCCTTTGCGCTATCGTGGCGCCGTTTTTGCCTCAAAAAAATGTGGCGAAAATCAGTATCGTCCTTTTAAATAGCAGGAGGATAAAGCTCGATGAGCGAGGAGCAGGATGATTTTGTAGAGATGCTTCAAAAACAGATCCTGGACGAAACCCGGGAAGCGTACGGACAGGTAGTCTTCGAGAGGTGGTTAAAGCCGCTCTATGCAGGCGCCATGGAGAGCCCTGATGGATACGGAAAAGTCAAAGGTTCTTGTGGCGACACGATGGAAATTTTTCTGAGATTCGAGGGAGAGCGGGTAAAGGAGGCGTCGTTTCTCACCGATGGCTGTGGAACGAGCGCAGTGTGCGGATCGTTCGCCGCCGAGCTTGCTCACGGGAAAAGTCCCGATGAGCTTCTGGAAATAACGGGGGAGGCCATCCTCGCAAGAGTAGGCGGTCTTCCTGAAGATGACAGGCACTGCGCGTTTCTCGCTGCAGAAACAGTGCAGGAAGCCCTTCTTGGCTACATGAAAAAGAAAGGGGCGAATGGGGTATAAGGAAGGACTGGCAGAAGAGTCCTCCTTCGGAGGCAAAATCAAATCACAGAGGAAGTGGGAGGTCATCATGTCTTTCAAGCCCGAGGTGGATGCGGAAAAGTGCGTTGGTTGCGGGGAATGCATCGATGTATGTCCGGTAAATGTATACGAGCTCCAGGATGGCAAATCGGTTCCGGTGAATGAAGATGATTGCGTAGGCTGCGAAAGCTGTGTGGAAGTATGTGAGCAGAATGCGATAACCATTACGGAGGTCTAGAAGGCGAAAGCTCGTCGCGCTGTCTTTTCGCTGCCCGACGAGCTTCTTCAGGAAAGCGAGTCAGTTCCTTCCTGAAAAGGAAGTTATCTGACTCGCCCCGCTAAAACTCTTCGACGAGCCATCAATGTCCACAGGCGCAAAACCGCTCCCAACCCATAAGCGAAGCTGCTCCAGCTATGGTTGTCCCATAAAAGACAACAGGCTTTTTCTCGAGAAACGACCCGATAGTCCCGTTAGCCAGGGTCGATCCGGTAACCAACAGGATGTCTGCCCACTCGAGAGCGTCTTCGGTTGCTTTGGGGCCTTCAATCGTTATCCCGCACAGCTTCGAGCCGATATTCTCCGGGTCCAGGTCAATGACCCGAAAAGGAAACTTTCGATGCAAGGCCTCGATCATCCTTGGCTGGAATCCGACCTGAGCTATCCTGGCGCCTTTATAGCGATTTTGGAGGTAAGCGGCCAGTTCCCCGGCGCATTGAGCAGGCTCTTTATCGCGGCAGTGAATCGTTCCATTTGCAAGATCAAGGCGTCGCGCCATAGCGTTTAGAGTGGCTACAAACAGGGCGCGCCTGAAATTATTTCCCAAATCGCTGGAAAATACATCTTCGAGCGTTCCCTCAAAGTCTCCGAAACGATCGGTGAAGGCCTGGCCTCGAGCATTCTGAAAAATGGCTTCCATGAGTCGCTCCTTTCCTTTCTGGAGCGGGAAATCTTTTTCTTCCGGGTTTCCAATGGCCTCCTCTGTGCTCAAAACCTTAGCCTTCACTTTAACCGATTCTCGCAGCCATTTGTTGCTTTGGGCTATTTCGTAGGCCTTTTCCGTCAGTCTTTGGTACACGTCTTTCACTCTTCTTATCCTCTCCGCTTGAGATAAACTACTGTCGCACACCGTAAGCTCAAAAAGAGAAAACGAAAATGGGCGGCTCAGATAGAATGGCGCTTAGCCTTCATGTAAGCAGAAACTCGTGAACAAGATCTTCCCATTTTAGATCCGGAAGGTTGCCTATGATATCATCGACAATTTCACCGCCGGTCGCGGCAAGGTCCATTCCATAACTGCTCATGATCATGCCTTCCAGCCTGTGGGCTTCGGCCTTGACCCAGGCATCCGCTTCCTGTTCGAAGAGAAGATTCTTGAGGTTCTGTTTCAATCCCCTCGGCTCAACCACAACCAGCCATCCCTGGCCGTAAGGGTCCTTTTTGGTCACGTCCGGATTCGCTGCGGCTTTGTGATTGGTCGCCACGACCACTCCCTTTAACGGTGAAAGTATGGCTGCGCTCTTGTCTTCACGCTCAATCGACCAGCCTGCCTCCGTCTGCTCCAGGTGTGAGCCGAGCTTCGGAAGTCGAATTCCAGAGGGACGCCCCAGCAGCCTCAAGGCGAAATCATCGAGTCCAATGCGCACGAGACCTCCATGCTCAACCCGAGCCCACCCATGTCCCCTATGGTAGTAAGTGCTCTCGGCAACATCGAAGCCGGCGACCTTCCGGGTGTGAATTGTTCCCAATGCTTTGCTCAAGTCCGACTCTTCGAGATACTGGTCATATTCACAAGTGTTGCAGCGATAGTTGTTGGAGCAGAAATGGTATTGAGCCCTTCCGGTCAGCATGTGGCGGCATTCTCTGTTGGAAAATGCTTTGTTTCTCATGGACTCTCTCCACCCCCCGGCCAACTCGGGGCTTCGATCGACCTTTTTGCTCATTGCTTTGTCAAAAGCACAGTTTGGACAATCGTACGCGTTTTCACAGAGCTTGTAATTGACCACCCCAGCCTTCATCCATATGCACTGGTTGGCTCCTATGGAAAGAACGCTCACTTTTTGCTTCCTATTATCGCCAGTTGTTTTCATAGCCGCGCTCCTTCTATTCTAAAGAGTAGCAATCCTTGCGCCGCATTGTCTTTGAGCGATACTCTAAACCAAGATTCATGCCAAGCTCCAAATGACATTGCAATAGGCATATATCTTGAATTATGATCTGTTTCGAAGCTGAAATGTAAATAGATTATACACCTGCTCGACACATCCACCCGCTGACTGCTGATCGATCTTTGATCCTCCAATCATCCCTCTCTTGCTCGATCCTTTTGCACAAACGTTTGGCCTGACTGTACAGATTCTTTACATAGTGTTAAGAAATTGCACATAAGCCGGCGCACAGGGAGGTATGCCCATGAAAGACAAAGTGATGAAAATCGCAGTGATCGGGGGAGGAAAACGCTGCGAAGCCCTGCTGGAGATGTTTGACGCCATGCGATTCCCTCACCTGGAAGCTCAAATCGTCGCCGTAGCCGATTTGAATGAAGAAGCCGCAGGCGTGCGGCTCGCCCGTGAAAAAGGCATCTTTACCACTACGAGCGCCAGCGATTTCTTCAAACTGGATGACCTTGATCTTGTCATTGAGCTCACAGGCAATGAAGGATTGCTCGAAGACTTTCTCAAACGCAAACCGGAAGGCTTCCGAGCGCTTGAAACGACTCTTTCGAAGCTTTTCAGCAACATGATACGTTTTCAGGAAGAATACCTGCTTGACAGACGCCGCCTCGAGCTGATTCAAAGCATTGTCGAGAGTGTTTTCTCGAGCATTCAGGATCATGTGTTGATCTTGCACCCGGACATGAAGGTCATGGACGCCAATGAAGCCATTCTTCAGTCGGTTGGCATGAACAGGCAGGAAATACTGGGGAAGTATTGCTACCAGATAAGCCACTGCTCAATCGGCCCATGCAATGAAAAAGGTCATCCTTGTCCCTTGCAGGAAAGCATGGCGACCGGGAGGCCCGCTCACGCTATTCATGAGCATTTCAATCAGCGCAACGAGCCGAGGACATGCGAAATCACCGTCGTTCCTTTAAAAAACAAGCAGGGCGAAACAGAGCTTATCCTCGAGATCATGAGAGATATAACTGACGAGATGGAAAAAAGGGTCGAGCAGAAGACGAAGATGCTGACCAGGAACCTCGCCCGTCTGATTCATGAGGATAAGATGATCGCTCTGGGAAAGCTCGTCGCGAGCGCTGTTCATGAAATCAATAACCCGCTTACCGGCATTCACGCGCTTGCCCGGCTTGTGTCGCGAGGTCTTTCATGCTCGATGGACGAGGAAGAGCTGAAGCAATACAAGTATTACCTGGATCTCATCGATACTGAATCAGCCCGATGCAGCGCCATAGTCGGCAATCTGCTTTCTTTTGCCCGTCAGCAGAAGATGGAGCGCAAGCGTTTCCAGCTCAATGAGCTCGTCGAGCGGGTCGCAGCGCTTTTCAGCCATAAGATGCAGCTGCAAAACGTTCGTTTGGAGCGCGATTTGGAAGCGGATTTGCCGCCTATGCTGGGAGATGCCGGCCAAATTCAGCAGTGTCTCGTGAATCTTATGTTCAACGCCATGGAGGCCATGCCGGAAGGAGGCATGATCACAATCAGGACTGCCCGGGAGCCATCGCAGAACAACCTTAGAATGGAAGTGGAAGACAGCGGCGTCGGGATTCCGGAAGAAATAATTCCTCATATTTTCGAGCCTTTCTTTTCGACCAAAAGCCAGGACAAGGGAGTAGGACTGGGGCTTTCCGTTGTTTACGGCATCATAAAAGAGCACCATGGCTCCATTTATGTTAAAAGCGAAAAAGGGAAAGGCTCCATTTTCATCATCCGCTTTTCCACTATAGACCCTGCGGAGGGCGGTAAAGCCTAATCTTTTCGCCAATGCGCTTTCACCCCATGCGCGGATGCTGTGAAGGAGGCCGATTATGACGGGACAAATCAGAATCCTGGTTATAGATGACGAGCTGATCGTGAGGGAGTCGCTCATCGGGTGGCTCAAGAAATCCGGTTATGCTACAGTCGGAGCTGATGGGGGAGGCAAGGCTCTGGAGATGTTGAGGGAAGAGGAATACGACCTCATCTTCCTCGACATCAAAATGCCCGACATGGATGGGATTGAAGTTTTGGGCCGCATCAAAGAAGATTATCCTTACAGCATGGTAGTGATGATTACCGCCTACGGATCGGTGCACACAGCGGTGGAAGCCATGAAGAAGGGGGCCAATGACTACCTGATGAAGCCCTTCGAGCCCGATGATCTCGTTCTGCTGGTGGAAAAGCTTCTACAGCAGAAGAAGATCATCGAAGAAAACATCATCCTGAGAGAGCATGTAGCCGCAAGGGTTCGCTGCGAGGACATGATCGGAGCCTCCGGCTGCATGCAGAAACTATTCGAGCTTATCGAGGAAGTAGCAAAAGTCGATTCTCCTGTTCTCCTGCGCGGGGAAACCGGAACCGGCAAGGAACTGATCGCCAAGGCGATCCACTCCAAGAGCGGTCGATGCTACAGCCCGTTCATCCCAATCAATTGCGGCGCTTTCACGGAGACGCTGCTTGAGAGCGAGCTGTTCGGGCACGAGAGCGGCGCCTTTAGCGGCGCCACACGGGCAAAAAAGGGCAGGATCGAGATGGCTCAAGGAGGTACGCTTTTTCTGGACGAAATAGGCGAGATTCCATTGAAAATGCAGGTAGACCTCCTGCGGGTTCTCGAAGAGAAGCGCTTTCATCGCGTAGGAGGAACGCAAGAGTTGAGTGTCGACTTCAGACCGATCTGCGCAACGCACCGCGATCTGGCCAAAGAGATAGAACGGGGGACCTTTCGCCAAGACTTCTACTACAGGCTGAATGTAATAGAGATTGAAGCGCCTCCGCTTAGAGAGCGAAAGGATGATATTCCCGTTCTGGCTCAGCACTTTCTCGATCGCTTTCGCAGAGAAACCAACAAGCCGGTTACGGGCGTCCAAAAACCGGGCATGGACCTTCTCACCAGTTACGACTGGCCGGGAAACGTCAGAGAACTGGAAAACGCCGTCGAACGAGCGGTTGTGCTCGCCAAAGGGCGATATCTCACCAAAGATGATTTTGCATTCCTCTTCAGATCTTCCGGCCATGTGGAGCCGCAGTCATTGAGGGAGAACGAAAAGCAGCACATCGGGCGAATCTTGAAGCTGTGCAAATGGAACATCTCCAAGGCGGCCGGCATACTCGAAGTGAGCCGGATCACCCTACACAACAAGATAAAAAAATACGGGCTCCAGCCTTCTGCCGACTGAGGCCCGGAGTTCCCAACCGCAACATCCCGAGCGCTGAAGTTATGAAGAAGAGATCTTCCCAAAAAACAGCCTCTATAGGGCTCATCGAAATGGGCCGCATAGGAGAGGTGGCTGTGCGCGTCGTTATGGCGCACATTCAGACTCTAATGGGATTTCCCGTGGATATCTTAAAGCCTCTGGAAGTTCCGCCTGAAGCGTTCCGGGAACATCGGCAGCAATATGATGCGGGGACAATAATAAAATACCTGAACGGGATTGATTTTCCGCACCATGCTCACATCCTGGCCCTAACCACGGTGGACCTGTGCACTCCAATTCTCACCTATGTTTTTGGAGAAGCGGAGCTGGGAGGACGAACCGCTCTGGTTTCCACCCACAGGCTGCGCTCCAATGAAGACGGAGGCGCGGCGCCGCTCGATCTCTATTATGAGCGTCTGGCCAAGGTGTCTTTGCATGAGGCGGCCCACACGCTTTCTCTGTATCATTGCGATGACGCTCGATGCATCATGCATTTTAGCGCAAAATCCCACCACTTGGACCAGATAGCGATTTCATTCTGCGAACGTTGCGAATTCATGCTCCGTCAGAATCTCAAACAATGCCGGATTTGATCGATGTCTCGTCATCAGGGGGCATTGCTCATCGGAGAGAACGCCATTCCGGAGCAACTTTGCCCATTTGCTCATTCCAGAACGTTTTGTACGCCGTTCCTGAGGACATCAGCTCCTGATGCGCTCCCATTTCAACGATTCTCCCCTGACGCATGACGATAATCAGGTCTGAGTTGGCGATAATGGGGAGGTGGTGGGAAACCACAATGATCGTGCGGCGCTCCATGAGCCGGTCGAAAGCTTCCATCACCAGGGATTCCGAAGAAGGATCGAGTCCAGAGGTGGGCTCGTCCAGAAGGACGATTGGAGAGTCTCTGAGCAACGCCCGCGCAATGTGTATTCTCTTTGCCTGTCCACCCGAGAGCTGCACTCCGTTGGAGCCCAAAACAGTTTCATAGCCATTTGGCATTGCCTCGATGAACTCGTGAGCGTTGGCAAGCTTGGCGGCCTTGATGATATCTTCTTTGGAAGGGGCTCCCCCGGGCTTTCCTATGGATATATTGGCCGCAACAGATGCCCCGAAAGTGATGACATCTTGAGGCACAATAGCCATTTGCGCCCGCAGCGAATGGAGGTTGAAAGAACGGATATCTTTGCCATCGATCAAAATACTCCCTTCGGCCGGATCAAAAAAACGAGGAATGAGGCTTAGCAGGGTGGATTTACCTCCTCCTGAATCGCCGACCACTGCAATCTTTTGTCCCTTCACGATTCGAATATGGATATCATGGAGCAGTATGATCCTGGGATTATAGCCGAAGTTTACATGATCGAAGACGATATTGCGCTCGAAAGGCGGCATATCCACTGCTTGAGGAGAATCGCACACGCCCAAGGCGCATGGAGTAATGTCTATGACCTCTTCTATGCGCTCATTGCAAGCCAGAGACTTGGACATCTTGTTGAAGATCTTGGTAAACTCCCGGATCGGCTTATAAAGGCTTGCAAGATAGCTCATGAAAACCAGAAGCTCTCCAGGACTTATATGACCCGCCTTGATCCTGTAAACTCCTATCAGGAGGACAAATGCAACAGCCGTCGAAAGCGTCGCATTGGTAATCGCCGCATAGCCGCCCTGCCACGCCCCGGCCGTTACACCCGCTTCTTCGCTGGCGGAGCAAACAAACGAGAGCCTCTGCACCTCCTGATCCTTGATGCCTAGAATCTTGAGACACTTCTGCGTCTTGGCGGCCACTTCAGCCAGCGCAGCCACTTCGGTTTCGTGCCTGCGCTGCACCCTGGAGGCTTGTTTTACCCTCGATCCGAATGTGAGGGTCGTCCAGATAAGGAGCGGAGCCACTGCCAAGGCCGCCAGAGCAAAACGGTAATCTATCCAAAGCATTATGACGGAAATCCCCACGAACGTGGGTATGCTTCTACAGATAAGAATGATGCCGCCTTCCACTAAGGACTGGATATCCGCAGTGTCTGATGTGATCCTCGAAACAATCTCCCCGGCGCCAACCCGATGGAAGTAGGCCACTGGAAGATCCAGGATATGGGAGAAGAGCCTCACCCGAAGCTTGTTGACCACTCTTTGCGTAAGCCTTGCAAGTTGAACATTTTGCAGGTACAGGGCGCCGGCGTTCAAAAGGGCAATGCCGACGAGGAAAGCAACCATGATTGGAAGGACGTGCGGTTCGATGACTCGCCATAGAGAACCGCTCAGGCGCATCAGCGCAGATGAAGGAGGCCTCTGAAGGATGACGTTGTCAAAAATGATCTGTAAAGGCCAAGGCTCGAGCAGCGATATCCCGGCCTGGAGAACGAGGGCTAGGCAAAGCGATGCGACGAGACGCCATTCCTCCTTAAGCACCTGAGTGAGCTGATATGGACGCCTAGGCATGGTCTCTATTCGATTTCTCCAGGATTTTCCGCCCTCGATGAACGCTGTGACAGATCTTGCTTTGCATTAGGACCAATCCTCTATTCCAACAAACCATGAACTCTCTCGCAAGAGATGGTTTTATATCCTTCATGCGGAAGAATTTCACGAATGGCGAACGCTGCTCGGGCAGCCCCCCGGACGCGAGGCGAAGAGCGCGCCCGGCGTTCAGTCGATCATACATTAGGCAAAGTCCATACCAGGTTGTAAGATTGAGGCGTAGCGGGACAGAGGTGTTATACAGCCCCAACGGTTAGGGCGCAAAAGTGACCCACCGGCGCAGGTCGCAATGTTCAAATTGTTCCTCGGAGAACTCCCTACTGACTGTGAGGCCCCACAATCTGGAGAACAGTAAGGAAATGCGCTTGAGCGCCAAGACGCTGGAATACCGGCGGCGCTCCGGGCTCCTTACGGTTCAGCAAAGCCCGGAGCTGAATCCACAGTATATCGGCCTTGCCATGCGCAGATGCGGCAAGGCCTAGCTATTACTCTTGGCGCCATCATCAAGCGCCAAAGGTTCTCGAACGCCGAGACAGACGATTGAAGGCGAAAACGGAGATGAGTATGAAAAGCACAACCCCACCGGCTATCCCACTCACCCATCGCCAGTTGATGTGGCTGACTCTGGTCACTGACTGCCAGACTCTCTTGGTCCACGGCCCTTGAGCTATTTCCTCGTGGTTTACAAGCTTCACTGTCCTTCTGGGCTCATCGGAAACATAGAATATCATCTCGCCCAAAGCCTGATTCGCGCTTACAGGCGCGGTTACTTCCTCAGTTGTTTTCACCTCCCACCGAAGCTGCTTCTTTTGCGTTTGCGGAATCATAAAAGACGCCGCTTCCGTAGGATAGAGGCTTACCTCGTCCTTTTCTCCTTTCCATACCTTCACGGTTGCAGCCGGCTGTCCGGAAGGGAAAGGCTGTACGAGAGCGTAATGACGGAAGCCATAGTTGAGAAGCTTCATTGCTTCGCGCTCTCGAATTCCCGGATTGACGGCGCCCATCACCACCGCCAAAAGCCGCATGCCGTCTCTTTGCGCAGTCGCCGCAAGATGATAGCCGGCAGCCCCGACAAAGCCGGTCTTGAGCCCATCCACGGTGGGATCTTTAAGAATCAGATGGTTCCGATTGTATTGGACGATATTATTGTAGGTAAACTCACGCATGGAATGGAAACGGATGGATTCAGGAAATCGCCTCAAATAGGCCGCGTCCAGTGTCGCCATGTCCCTGGCGGTAGTGATCTGTCCTTCGACCGGCAGGCCATGAGGATTGAGAAAGACGCTCTTCGCCATTCCCAGTTCCTGGGATTTACGGTTCATTGCTTCGACAAACGTTTGCTCGCTGCCGTGAAGATGCTCCGCGGTAGCAACACAGGCGTCGTTTCCGGACACTACCGCTATCCCTTTCAAGAGCTCTTCCAGAGGAACCCTCGTACCCACCCCTACGAACATCTTTGAACCGCCGGTCCGCCATGCTTCTTCACTGATGAATATTTCATCGGTCAAATGAATCCGACCTTGCTGCAGGGCTTCGAAAACCAAGTAGAGGCTCAGGATTTTGGTGAAAGAGGCCGGCTCGATCAGATCATCGGCATTTTGCTCGAACAAAACAGCGCCAGTGCTTACCTCAACCAATATGGCAGCCCTGGCGTCGACCTGCCCTGGCGACAACTCCGAGCCCCCCGTCTTGGTCTGAGCCTGATCGGCGCCCACATGCGGCGCTCTTCCGTGCTGAGCCGCCGCGTCTCTTTTCTGGGCGGGCTTCGCAGGCTGCTTGCTTGAAGCAGCTTTCGCCGGCTTCTTTTTTTCTGAAGCTTGCTCGGCAGCCAACCCCATCCCCGCCCCAAGGAATGAGAAGATAAGAAAAAACATCAAACCCGTGGATAAAAGACTTCTCTTCCTCATTGCATTCCTTCCCAGCACACAATCTATTATTACCGATCAAGCTTTCCATAAAACCTAAGGCTCTCAGGCCATACGCTTTAAAACGGTCGCTTGCCGTCGGCCGAATCGCATATCTTCGATCACTCGCTCAAAAGCTTCCCAAGAGCTTTTTCGACCGGCCGTCGCTCGGGAACGTATTCGACCGGCCGAGATCCCTCATTCCATTCTTTGGAGACATACAGATTGCAGTAACAGCTCCCATATTCCCGAACATCGGCTTCCCGGTAAACGCACGGGCAGATGATATCCTTGTCCCAGTCCCTATCCGCCGAAGCCAGACGGCACGGGCAGCACATATAGCCGTAACGATCCTTATTGATCAACAGCCCTTCTAAAAGCTCAAAGACTTTCTTCTTATCTCTATTGAAATAATAGCCTTTCGGCTCCTGTATGCTTCTCAGTTGCTCGTAGAGCTTTTCCACCTGCATCATAGATTCAGCGCCTCCCTGATTTCTTCCTTCCTAAACCCTATAATTACCTTGTCTCCAATGATAAGGGTCGGGAAAGAGCAGCTCGGATTCACCGATTTTATTTCTTCAATGATCTTCTTACGTTCCTCGGCATCCAGGGTGTCCACATCGATACAATCGTATTCGACGCCGCATTCATTCAACAACTCTTTCGTATTCTTGCAATGAATACACGTACTCAAGGCATAGAGCTTCATATCTCGTCCTTTCAATCCCGAGTCCATCCGCGCCAGAAATCGCCACGCAGGCGGAAAGTCCCGATCCTGGCGATATCGATTCAAATTGCCACAAAAGAATTCATATGTCCATACCATCCCTTATCCCAAGCCGGGTCAGCGCAAAATCATACCGCACGGGATCTTCGGGGACTATTTTTCTAAAACCTTCGGTGATTTCCACCGCAGTGCGCAGGTCAGCCTGCTTTCTGCTGGTGAGGCCGAAAGATCTTGAAATTCTATACATGTGGGTATCCAAAGGAATAATAAGCCTCGAGGGAGATACGCCATGCCAGCCTCCGGGATCGACATCATCGCAGCGCGTCATCCAGCGCAAGAAAAGATTCAAACGCTTGCACGCGCTTCCTCCGTTTGGAGAAGGCACGAGCATGCAGCCGGGGGCCTCTTTTCGAAAGTGCTCGACAAAGGCGGTCAGGGCAGGAAGAACCGTGGAATCCTCATGGCTTAGCCCCGCCATGAAACAAGCCTCCAGAGAGCCGTGCCGCTCGATCACCTTTTTGATGTCGCAGAGAAGCGCTCCCAGCTGCTCTCCAGTTGTAAACCTGTGCTTAAAGCCCCTGAGGGCGTTTTGTAGGGATTCCGCCGTCGTCCCAGTAATGAAAAGCCAGGGGGATGGTCCCATTCTATCGAGGACTACTGAAACGCTCCTCAGTATCTGCGCCACCTTGCCATAAGCGAGCGAGGAAGCAATCAGGCCGACAATCTCCCGGTCCCGAAGATCCTCGTAATAGTACAAAAATTCCAATGGATCCGGATGAATGAGCTCACGGAGGTTATACCGCTTATAAAGGGCGTCCAACTCGGCTTTATTGAAGGTTATTAAAACGGGATAGCTTCTTGCCGTCATAAAGTCTGCCAAAAGAAAGGAAAGGCTTCCGAGACTCCCGTCAAAAGAAAGGTCTCGACTTGACCTTAGTCAAAGAAAATGCTCGATTGACCCATTATAAAACCCGGTAAGATTATCACACCACGAGGGGTGACGCATAGCTTGAGATGTCGAATTTAAGCGGCGCCGTTCTTGGCGGCATGAATAGGAAATGGAGAGGCATGCAATGAAATGGTCAAAGGAAGCGACGGAAGCAGTGGCAAAAGCGCCTTTTTTTGTCCGCAAGAAAGTGAAGAAAAGAGTGGAAGAGGAGGCTGCGCGGCTTGGAGCGAATGAAGTCCTCATGGAGCACGTGCAGTCGTGTCGCAAGAAATTTGTCGATAATATGGAAAGCGAGGTCAAAGGCTATCAGGTAGAGACATGCTTTGGCCCGGGCGGATGCCCTAACAGAGCGGTTAAGGATCTGAATATGGCCCAGACGCTCGAGAGCCTGCTTGCGGAAAAAAACCTCAAGGCATTCCTCAAAGAACGGGTCAAGGGTCCCCTCAAAATGCACCATGAATTTCGCGTCACCTTGGCTGACTGTCCCAACGCCTGCTCGAGGCCTCAGATCGTCGACGTGGGCCTCATCGGCGCGTGCAGGCCTCGCCTGACGCCGGCGGAATGCAGCGGCTGCGGCGCCTGCGCGGAAATTTGCAGAGAAGGGGCCATTTCTATTGACGATACATCGGGAAAGGCATCCATCGATCTGGAAAAATGCCTCTTTTGCGGCCAATGCGCAACCATATGCCCAGTGGAAGCCATAAAGGAAGACGCGCGCGGATACAGGATTCTAGTTGGAGGCAAGCTCGGCAGGCATCCAAGACTTGGCGTGGATCTCGGAAGAATCTTCTCATATGAGGAGGCGGTAGCGGCAGTGAGAAAGCACCTCGACCATTACATGGAGCACAACCGGGAAGGCGAACGATTTGGCGAAATCTTGATTCATCATCCGCTTGACGACTTGGGCTGAGCCATTCCGGCGAGCAACTGGGAATCCAGCCAAGCGCAGAGCGGAGCTTGATCCAAGCCGAAATCGAGCTCCATTTCGGTTGCAAGGACTACTTTCTGGAGGAAAGCGGGAAGGCGCACCATGTCTTTTTCCGTTGTAACGAGATACTCCGCCCGATTATCGGTAACACTACGCGTGAGGCATTCGATGTCTTCCAGACGGTAGTTGTGATGATCCGGAAAGTCGAGGCAGTGAGCAAGACGCATCCCCGCGGCCTCAAGGGATCGGAAGAAAACATCCGGGCGCGCAATGCCTGCAAAGGCTACTACGGGACGGTCTTTCATGCCTTCAAAAGAAAACCTCTCGCCCGAGAGCCCCACCCTCAGGCCTTTCAAACGATGCCTGCAGGCAAAGAGTGGCTTATCAGGAAAGGTCTTTTGAATGTTCAAACGGGCCATCGCCAGTTTTTCGGGATCGTCCGCTCGAGTGAGAACAATCATATCCGCCCTTTCCAGGTGTTCGACCGGCTCCCTTAACGGCCCGAGAGGAAGGAGCGCTCCATTCCCAAAAGGATTTGCGGCGTCCAGCAGAACGATATCCAGGTCGCGCACCAGGCGGACATGCTGGAAAGCATCATCCAATATGAGAACATCGGAATGGGATTGCTCAATGGCCAATTGTCCAGCCGTCCAACGGTCTCTCCCGACATAGACGTCGATCCCGGCTGCACTTCTCGCCATGAGCACGGGCTCATCGCCGAAACGCCGGACCAGCGCGCGGGTTGCGCCGGTTGAAGGCGCTCGCCCCACGCCTTCGCCGCTTCGGCCATATCCCCTGCTCAGAACTGCAGGTTTCAAGCCCTTTCCGCGCAGGAAGCGCGAAAGCCACAGAACAAAAGGGGTCTTGCCCGTTCCACCGGCCACCAGATTGCCTACACTGATCACATAGACGGGGAGAGAGCGCCTGTCGAGCATCGATCTGCATTGATCGAGCCTCAGGCCGATTCCATATAATGAAGCGCCCGCGCGGAGCAGGGGGCGCAAAGGAAGATACGGGCGCACTTCAGATTGTGGGGCGTACCATGCGCGATGGGACCAGGACGCAATCAAGCGCCGCATCCTGGCCCTAAAATTTTCATACTGCGGAAGGCAGTTCATCTTACTTCTTTTTTGAAGGCTTTGCCGGTTCCTTCGCAGAACCTTCGGGAACCGTCTGCTTGGCCTCTGTCGTTTTGGCTCTCTCACGCATCGTTGCGGCAAGCTCCTTTATTTCCGTCAAGTCTCTTTGCATAGCGCTCCACCCATACCAGAGCGAATAATCGGGGTTGGAGTGAAAGGCTCCCTGGAAGGTCCTCATCCGGTGCTCGAGAAACATGATGAAAAGCTTCTGCTCGATGACGGTTGGAGCGTCATGGAAGGTAAGGAGATCGGGAAAGGCGTGGGCGTAACTCTGAGGTTTTTTGAGGACGCCGTCCTTATAAAGACCCGCCACGGTCAGGATTCCTTCCGCCATCAGACGGTCTGCTTCCTGAATCATTCTGTCGGATTTCTCAAGCTCCGATCTAGCGAAATTGATGGAATGGCATTGATTGCACGTCTTCAGCATCTTGTCGCGCTCCGTCTGCCAAGCCTCTTGAGTCAATCTGGCGATGTCCGCGGCCTTGATCGCTTCCAGACGCGCGGTAGGCTTGCCATCCGGGTCGAGGACGCCAAGGCCCTGGAGAACTGTGGCGCGGTTTGCCGCCCATGCTTTGTCTTCCGGCATGGGGAGACGCACGGCCAAAAAGCCCCAGGCGGTTCTCACGCCATGGTTGCCTTCCTGCATATGGCAGGTCTGGCATGTCGGCGCCGCGGCTTCCTCGGGAATAATCTGCTTTTGAACGAGATCATACCGCACGCCGTGCTTCGAGGACGAGTACATTTCCCATTGCGGGTGATCGATTCCCATATGGCATGTTCTGCAAGCTTGAGGCTGTCTCGCCTCATCGGCGGAAAAAAGATGGCGCGTATGGCAGGTATCGCACGAGGAGACTCCGAAGCCGCCCCCATTCTTTACGAGATCCTTAACCTCGGCATCTGTCTTTATGCCGATTCTATGGCAGCCGCCACAACCTTTTTGCCCCTCGATCTGGGCCATGGGCTGCCAGTGGATGGTGGGCATAGCTTTCATGGAAACCCATCCAAGAGCATGCTTGCCGCTTTTGAACTGCTGGACCTTTTCCTCGTGGCAGGCTGCGCATTTATCGGGCAGCGCCGGCTCCGCATTGGCCCAATCGTCCTTGGTTGTATGCTTGCTTCCATGGCATGTGGAGCAGCCCACATCCATGCGGCTATGAGTGCTCGCTTCCCAATCCGCAACCAAGTGAGGCGTCACATTCGTGTGGCATTCGATACAAGACGCATCCTGCGTTTGGGCCTTTGGCTTCGTCTGCCCCACCTGGGGCGCTCCGACAGGTCCTTGAGCTGGAGTCGGCGGACGCAATTTTTCCGGAGACCCGGCGCGCTCTGCCGGCTGACTCCGTCCAGGGTCGCCAGTCTGTTGGGCGACAACTCCCGCAGCGAAAACCGTTCCGACCAAAAGCGTCAATAGCAAGACAGCTCGTTTCATTCTCCCCCTCCTCGAGATAAGAGTCTAATTTTTGATACAGCGAACAGATTCCACCTATCCACAGACTTTGTCAAATATTTATGAGGCGGGCGGCCTGTTCGCCGCCTTTCCGAGCTACTTCTGCTCTACGGGAAGCTTCGCTTCTTCCCAAGCTTTCCAGCCGCCTTTGAGGGCATAGACATTTCCAAAGCCTTTCTTGGCAATCTGTTGCGCCACACGGGCGCTTGTGCCTTCGCTGGGTCAGGCGCAATAGAAGACAAGAGCCTTGTCCTTCGGGTACTTTCCGATCCAACTGTCCACATTGCCGGGCTCTTCCCGAACCGCGCCCTTTATTTTCGAATCACTCGAGCTCCAATCCCTGTCCGAGCGCACATCGATCACAACAACTTCCCCCTTTGCCAAGCGATCGTTGAGTTCTTGGGTCGTCATTCTTGGCGTGTCTCCTTCAGCCTGGCTACAGCCGGCTGTGCTAATCGTTACAGCCAAGATAAAAAAGAAGATTAGGGTAAGCGGGCTTTTGAGTTTTCTCATTTTGGAATCCTCCATTGTAAGAGTGAAGAGAAGCGATAAATTTGTAGAAAGCTAAGCAGCACAAGAAAAGATGTCAAAGATGATTCCCCGGAGTAGTCCGCGCCTACAAATTCTCTGCTCGTTCAAAAATTGGGGAGAATGTGGCTGTGCGCCCACTTTTCCAAGACTCTGAGAGTGCTTATTTCTATGGGGAATTCAGAGTCTAAAAAGCCAGAAAGGAATTTCCTCTTGATTGAGATCGACGGATCGACCCATTCCGGAAGCGGCACTCTCTTGCGTTATTCGGCTGCGCTCTCAGCCCTGACGGGTACGCCCATCCATATGTTTCATATCAGGGCGAAGAGGGATAAACCCGGGCTTCGTCCCCAGCACCTTCATGGGTTGAGGGCTTGCGCCCATCTCTGCTCCGGCCGATTGGAAGGCGACGAGGCGGGATCGCAGGAGATCTATTTCTACCCGGGCAGCGAACTGCTCGCGGGCGAATTCGCGTGGGACATTGGAACTGCGGGCTCCACCACCATGCTTGCCTTTTGCATTGCCCCCATTGCCCTTTACGCGCCTGCAGCTTCAAGATTTTCCGTCATGGGAGGACTCTTTCAGGACTTTGCGCCCAGCGCCTTCCATATGCAGCAAGTCCTTTTTCCCCTTTTAGCCAGAATGGGAGCAGAGATCGAAGCCGAAGTCATAAAGCCTGGCTATGTGCCGCAAGGACAGGGAAGCATCCGCATCGGAGTAAAGCCTTTGCAGGCGCCCCTGAGGCCGTTAAGAATGCCGGATCCAGGGCGGGTGATCGGGATTGGCGGAATCTCGCTCGCATCTCATCTGCAAGAAGAGAAAGTGGCTGCGAGAATGGCCGAGCAGTCCCTGAAGCTTCTTCGCGATCGAGGGTTTGAGAGCAGTATCGAGGTGCGCAACGATCTCACCGCAGTTCAAAAGGGAGCGGCGCTGATGTTGCGAGCGGAAACAGATACTGGATGTCTCATTGGCGCCGATCAGGCCGGGAAGAGAGGCCGTCGATCTGAAAACATCGCCTCGTTCGTCGTTCGCTCCCTTGTAGAAGACCTCGCGTCGGGGGCCACGACAGACCGTCACCTGGCCGATCAGCTCATCATTTTTGCCGCGCTGGCCAAGGGCAGGAGCGAATACCTCGCGCCGTCAATGACAGACCACGTATACTCCAATCTCTGGCTCGTCAACAAGATGCTCGGAGCTGGAACGAAAATTGAGGGAAATCGCATAAAAATTGATGGAATCGGCTTCTACAGAAAATCCCAACTCGACTAATCACGGGAGGCTTTTTCTATGAATACGCTTTTGAGGATTCGCGGCATCTACAGCACGGCTTTCACCAAATTGGCGCTCGACCACGGCTTCGGGATTGCGGATCCCTCCCGGATGATTTGCGAACGCTTTGACGTCGAGCCAAACGATTATCCAGCCGATATTTCCATCGACGACGCGGAAGACCGTCAGGGCGTCGAGCTATATGGCGCCGCGGAGAGGATATGCCAGCTGATTACGTTCTTCCAGGAACACCTCCTCGATGCGGCTCTTTTGAAGCTGATTCCCCTGGAGGATTCCGACGGCGGCGTGATGGCGCGCCTCGAGCTTCCCGGGGCGTCTAAACAGGCTCTGGATACGATCAGGCGCAGCGTTGCTCCCACCGTCTGCAGACACCATCGGTTCCGCACGATAGCATCCAAACCGGTCGAACAAGCGGAAACCTACCTTTTGCAGCATCCTGAAAGACAAGAGCAGGTTGAGAAAAGGCTCTTTTCGGAGACTATCCTTCTGCCGCTTGAAAAGACCGGCCGCGTTCGTCTCGAGCATATGCGTCCCTCCGGGAAGCCCATGCGCCCGAGGGAGGGAACGCTTGTTAAAGCAGGAGAAAGCGGCATAGTTTTCAGAAGGTCCTTCTCCAACGGCCGCTATGACGGACTCGATGTTCCCATTGAACCCGGCGATTATTGCATCACGGAAGCCGAAGAAGGCGCTTGGTGCGTAAAGCACGGCTATTATAGAAAGAGCGGCGCATTGATAGGCGAATATTTCAACATCAATACTCCGGTTGAATTGTACCCTTACGGGGCCAGGTATTTGGACCTTGAAATAGACGTCATAAGGAGAGCCGGCTCCAAACCATTTCTCATCGACCAGGAAAAGCTCAATCTTCTCCTACGCCAGGGCTCTATCGGAATGGCATTGCTGGAAAAGGCCATCAGCGTCGCCGATGAATTGATGCGATCTTTGAGCGCATAATCTTTACGGACGCGCGGGAAAGCCGCAAGCTTTATCTTATGGCCCGAATCTGCTAAAGAGCATGGGCGCTTCTGTTGACTCATCGCTTGTAGTATGCATATTTTTCGTTTAACTTGCGTTGTCAATCACAAATCGGCGAGAGGGGCTTTTCCGGTTGCTCATGGGAGGAGAAAGGTAGATGAAAGCCAAAGGCGTTTGGACCATACAGTCGTTGTTGACTTGCTTTTTATGCAATGCCGCATTGATCGCCATCATTTATTACTTGGCCAATCAAGTGCTTCTGGGGATCAACAAGTGGGTTTCCATGATTCTGCAGTCGGGAATGACCGAGTTGCCGGACGATTTCAGATCTGCATTTCAAAACCTCGAGAGATACACAAACGAAATCAACCTCTATTTGATCCCCGTATTAGCCGGACTGGGAGCGGCAATCACGCTGATTTTGTGGCTTTCCATTCTCCTTCAGGGACGAGGACTCGCGGGACGCGTATTGAGA
>CAZOEL010000039.1:0-61360 GCA_964578835.1 uncultured Syntrophobacteraceae bacterium
CCATAATACCAGCGATATCCATAGCCCGGGCCGACGCGACTTCCGCTTGTCGATCTGCTGCTGTCTTCCCGGCAATTGTCATCGGCAACGACAACGCCGTTGGGGTCCAGGCAGCGCTCATCATCGCCGCAGCCGGAAATGATGACCGCAGACATGATCAGGCCAAGGGTAATGCTCGTCGACTTCTTCATCTAATGCTCTTCCGATCGATTTCAATCATCTCGATTCCTGCCAGGAGCAGACATTTCCCTTTCGCTGTATGCGACGCGGGAGCATTCGCAACAAGGGGGCAAGGCATCGCAAAAAGTAGCAATGCGTTAGCCCTGAAGGGGCGTAATATCATAGCCCAGGGCATCGCCCTGGGAGACAGATCATACCGATGAGAATGGAAGCTCTGAAGGGGCGGGACAACCACTCTCTAGCTGTTCCGCCCCTTCAGGGCTTTAAAATGAGGATAATCTTCCCCACACCCAGGGCGTTGCCCTGGGCTATGATATTACGCCCCTTCAGGGCTTCCATTCTCATCGGTATGTCCTGTACCCGGAGCGTTGCCCCGGGCTATGGTGTTGCGCCCCTTCAAGACTTCGCAGCTATCCTTTTATCCCCTTTCAGCCAGCGCGCAGGATTATATATTAGCCGAAAAATACGGACCGTGAAAGCGCCAATTTAGGAGCTGGAAAAGAATAACTCCTCTGTTTGGTTAAAGAAGCTGGATTCCCGCCTTCGCGGGAATGACCGGTCGGTGTAGGAATGACTGCCGGCGGTGTTTCCCGTCATTCCCGCGAAGGCGGGAATCCAGAAAAACGATGACTTATTTCTTTCCGGCTCCTTAGTTGGATACGCAAAGACATAGCCAACTTCTCACCATTGCGATTTGCATGGGCCTTTCGCGCAACATTCCTATTCCCATTCATTCCATTAGAAGGCATAATGCCGGGATTGTAGGGCCTTAGCAAGGCTACGGGCGGGAGCGATAATCCATTCTTTGTGTCGATAAGGGGGAACGGCATGTTTTTCGACGCTATGCTTTCAGGAATCGCGTATCTTGTTGCGGCCCTGGTTTTGTTCATACTGGGCAAATTTGCCTATGACATCACACACCCCGGCTTTTCCCTTCGCCAGCAGCTTATCGAGCGCGATAACCTTGCGCTCGCCATGTCAATGGGCGGCTACTTCCTGGGCTTGAGCATCGCCGTTGGCGGAGCGCTGGCCGGCGCCCCGACGTCTCTTGGCGCCGACCTCATCGGCATTTCCCTTTATGGCGCTATCGCCATCGTCTTGCTGAACCTTTCCGTCCGCATCAATGACTGGCTGATACTCTACAGGGTGAGCGGGGAGAAGGAAATACTCGAAGATCAGAACTGCGGAGTGGGCATGATCGAAGCCGCCAATCACATCGCAATGGGCCTCATCATCTATGGAATCATCTCCGGAGAAGGAGGCGGCATCCTTGCCGTGCTCGTTTTCTGGCTCCTGGGGCAGGCTACCCTCATCGTGGCGGCCAGGCTCTACGGTTGGCTCGTGCGCTATAACATTCAAGACGCCATCGAGAAGGGGAACGTGGCGGTTGGAGTCGCCTTCTCCGGAATGATCCTCGCCATAGGCAACGTCATTCGCTTTGCCGAGCAGGGAGAGTTCGTATCCTGGCAGAAAAGCCTGATATCTTACGCCGTTGTGGTAGTCTTCGGCCTGCTTGCCCTCCCGTTGGTCCGCCTGGCCACCGACAAGCTCATTCTGCCGGGAAAGCGCCTCACCGCGGAACTGGTTTACCAAGAAAATCCAAATATTGGAGCAGGCGTCATCGAAGGCGTTGTTTATGTCTCGATGTCCATCTTGATTGGCTGGTGCATTATCTGAATGCCTGCCCTTGTTGGGCGCTCTATAGGGCCGCTGAAGTCCGTGCGCATTAGTAAAGAGAAGGCAAAGCCGCCCCCTTTTCACTAATGCTCCATAGAACAACTGTAATGCCCATGGATGCCTGAGAGTCCGGTAAGGCTCACCTTTTCGATAGCTTATGTTATGTCATATATAGTTTGATCCTAAATTGAGAAAAGTGATGCGCAGCACGTCATGACGAGATATAATGCTCCTGCTTTTTAATTCCGCATTCAGGCATGATTTGCCGGTCTAGAGTCTTTTCGGGGGGAAGATGAATCTAAAGGTCTATCCGGCTACTCGAGCTTCCAGGTCATCTTTTAAATCAGCTAAAGCCTCTGCTTACGCCAAGCCTGCTTTCAAAATCGTGGGGCTATGCCCTGTAATGGTCTGCAGATAGATTTTCGTATTCTATAATTTTTAACCCAATTCAAGATCTAGCTTCCAACAGGGGGGAACAATGAGAAGACTTGCATTATTTGCATTTTGCGCTCTTTGTCTAATGACAAGCTGGATTAGCTGTGAAAATGCCGTAGGAGGACCGTTAGACAAGGGAAGCATCTCGGGCAGCGTCACAGACACTTCCGGAAGTCCCGTTCAAAATGTATTGATATCTGTCTTTAATGCAGCTACCAACAACTTTATATCTTCATCCTATACCGATGCCGCCGGCAACTATGTAGTAAGCGACATCCCCACAGGACAGCACAAGGTCCAGTTTTACGCTAGCAGTCAGGGATACCTGACCGAGTGGTACAACGACAAGCCTGACTCCAGCTCAGCGGACCCCATTGCTGTCACAGCCCCAAATGATGTCTCGGGCATCAATGCTCAGCTGATCAAGGGCGGGAGCATCTCGGGAAACGTCGCCAACACCTCCGGCGAGCCCATTATGGGCGTCGCTGTATCCGTCTATAACACAGCCGGAGTCTATGTATTTTCTTCCTCTACAGACGCCGCCGGCAACTATGTTGTAAGCCCTATCCCCTCTGGCGAGTACAAGGTTCATTTCCGTGAGTACTATCAGGGATACCTGTTTGAGTGGTACGACGACAAGCCTGACTTCGACTCAGCTGATCCCATTGCCGTCACGGCCCCGAATGAAGCTTCCAACGTCAATGCTCAGCTGACAAGGGGCGGGAGCATCTCTGGAAATGTCACGGATCAGGACGGAAATCCCCTTGAGGACATCTATGTATACGTCTATGACGCAACCAATGATAGCTATATATCTTATTCCTATACCGACGCCGCCGGCAACTATGTGCTGAGCGCCATCCCCACGGGCAACTACAAGGTTCAGTTCTATGGCGACAGTCAAGGATATCTGATTGAGTGGCACAACGACAAGCCTGACTCCGACTCAGCGGACCCCATTGCTGTCACAGCCCCAAATGATGTCTCGGGCATCAATGCTCAGCTGACAATGGGCGGGAGCATCTCGGGAAATGTCACGGACCAGGACGGAAATCCCATTGAGAATGTGGAGATCAATGTCTATAACGCAACCACTGATGGCTATATATCTTCTTCCTATACGGATGCCGCCGGCGACTATGTGGTGAGCGGCATTCCCTCTGGCCAGCACAAGGTCCAATTCCACGGTAGCAATGTGGGATATCTGATTGAGTGGCACAACGACAAGCCTGACTCCGACTCAGCGGACCCCATTACTGTCACAGCCCCCGAGGATGTCTCGGGCATCAATGCGCAGCTGGCAATGGGCGGGAACATCTCTGGAAATGTCGTCAGCACCTTCGGTGAACCACTTCAAGGAGTTTGTGTACGGGTCCATTTATCAGTCTACAATATTATACCTTCCGCCTATACGGACGCAGATGGGAACTATGTAGTGAGAGGCATTCCCTCAGGTGTGTGCAAGGTTGAATTCCTTGACTACAGCAACGGATATCTGAGCGAATGGTACAGCGACAAAGCTAATCTTGATGCAGCCGACGCCATCGAAGTCGTTGCTCCCGAAACAGTGTCCGGAGTCAATGCCGAGCTGGCAAAGGGCGGGAGCATCTCCGGAAATGTCACAAATACTTCTGGTGAGCCACTTCAAGACATATGGATAGATGTCTACGATACCGCTTCCGATTCGTGGATAAACTATACCTCTACAGACGCCAGCGGAAATTATGTGGTCGATGGCATCCCTTCCGGCTACTTCAAGGTTCAGTTCTACGATTACAACTACGGTTACCTGGGAGAATGGTACAACGACAAGCCGGACTTGGACTCAGCGGACCCCATTGCCGTCACAGCCCCCGAGGATGTCTCGGGCATCAATGCGCAGCTGGCAATGGGCGGGAGCATCTCTGGCACGGTCACTAACACCTCAGGCAGTCCCATTGACAATATTTCCGTATACGTCTACGACGCAGCCACTGGAGACTATGTACTTTCTTCCTATACAGAAGCCGATGGCAGTTATGTGGTGAGCGGCGTCCCTACGGGCAACTACAAGGTTCAGTTCCGTGATCACCATCAGGGGTATCTCACCGAGTGGTACAACGACAAGCCGGACTTGGACTCAGCGGACCCCATTGCTGTCACCGCCCCCGACGATGTCTCGGGCATCAATGCGCAGCTGGCAATGGGCGGGAGCATCTCTGGAAAAGTCACGGATCAGGATGGAAATCCCATTGAGAATGTCGAGATCAATATCTATAACGCAGCCACTGTTAGCTATATTACCTATTCATATACGGATTCCTCGGGAAATTACGTGGTGAGCGGCATCCCCTCTGGAGAATATAAAGTCCGCTTTTATGACAACGCCTCGCTTTATTCGACTGAGTGGTACAACGACAAGCCTGACTCCAGCTCAGCGGACCCCATTGTCGTCACCGCCCCCGAGGATGTCTCGGGCATCAATGCTCAACTGACAAAGGGAGGGAGCATCTCTGGAACCGTTACGGATCAGGATGGAAGCCCTATTGCAGGTGTGGATGTAGATGCCTACGCCATGGATGGCGACTGGATCTCCGGCGCCCAGACCGACGCCTTGGGTAAATATGTAGTTGGCGGCATTCCCTCGGGCCAGTACAAGGTCCAGTTCTACGCCAGCTACTTCGGTTATGTGAATGAGTGGTACAACGACAAGCCTAACTCCAACTCAGCAGATCCCATTGCTGTCACAGCCCCCAATGAAGTTTCGGGCATTGACGCTCAGCTGATCAAGGGCGGGAGCATCTCGGGAAACGTCGCCAACACCTCCGGCGAGCCCATTAAGGACATCTATGTATTAGTCTGTGACGTAGCCACTGGAGACTATCTATATTCTTCCTCTACCGACGCCGCCGGCAACTATGTTGTGAGCGGCGTTCCCTCGGGCCAATACAAGGTTCACTTCCGTGATTACCATCAGGGGTATCTCACCGAGTGGTACAACGACAAGCCTGACTTCGACTCAGCGGACCCCATTGCCGTCACGGCCCCGAATGATGTCTCGGGAGTCAATGCTCAGCTGGTAATGGGCGGGAGCATCTCTGGAAAAGTCACGGATCAGGACGGAAATCCCATTGAGAATGTCGAGATCAATGTCTATACCATGGATGGCGACTGGATTGCCGATGTTCAGACCGACGCTGATGGCGGCTATGTGGTGAGCGGCATCCCCTCTGGCCAGTACAAGCTTCGGTTCTACGCCGGCTACTTCGGCTATGTGACGGAGTGGTACAACGACAAGCCTGACTCCAGCTCAGCTGATCCCATTGCTGTCACCGCCCCCAATACAGCTTCGGGAATTGACGCAGTGCTGGAATCAAGCCCTGTCGAGCAGAAAGGATCCATTACCGTTTCCATCACGCCAAATGAGGCGGTTACGGCCGGAGCTCAGTGGAGGTTTGCGGGAGAAGGCGATGATAGCTGGAGAGACCCGGGAACCGTTTCAGACATCCCGGTTGGAGCTAAGACTGTCGAGTTCAAGCTTCTCTCCGGATGGACCACTCCGGATAGTGTGGCGGTCACTATCTCCGCCGATACTCCCGCTTCGGCTTCGGGCGAGTATTCGCTGATCCCAGAGGAAACAGGATCCATCACCGTTTCCATCACTCCTTCCGAGGCGGTTACTGCCGGAGCCCAGTGGAGGTTTGCGGGAGAAGAGAGCTGGAGAAATCCTGGCGCCGTTACAGGCATTGCCCTTGGCTCCAAGACGGTCGAGTTCAAGACCATCTCGGGGTGGACCACTCCGGCAAATGTCCCGGTCACCATCTCGGCCGACACTCCCGCCACTGCCTCTGGAGCCTACGTGCAACTCAAGGGCGCCCTCACCGTAGCCATCGCCTCTTCCGGAGCGGTAAGCAAAGGGGCTCGCTGGAGCATCGACTCGGGAGTCACCTGGCGGGAGAGCGGCGCTACGGCTGGAAATCTCGATCCCGGCGAGTACACGGTGGAGCTCAACGACATTCAGGGATGGACAAAGCCCGCAAGTCAGACTGTGACCATTCTGGCTGGAGAAGCTAAGGAAGTCACAGTCTCCTACATAGCCGACCTCACCATTGAGGCTACTGATCCGGATGCCTCGGAGTCCAAAGACAATGGCCTTTTCACCATCACCCGGACTGGAGACGCGTCAAAGAAGCTGGTGGTCACCTATGAGGTCTCGGGATCGGCTACAAATGGCAAAGATTATAAGAAGCTCAAAGGAAAGGTGACGATAAAGAAGAATGCTTCAACGGCTTTAATCACCGTAAAGCCAAAGAACGATAAGTTTGCGGAAGAGGAGGAGGATGTCATATTGACCCTCTCCAATGGAGAGAGCGCCACCGTAACGATCGAAGATAACGACTGATGCTCTTGAGGTAGGTAGGATTGGGGGAGAGCAAATGCCTCTCCCCCAATTCTTTGATTTGATACTGAGGGGAATGGGAAACCGCCAGCCGAAGTTCAGAGGAGCCTTCACAAGATAAAAGCCAGGTTAATTCCCCAATCCCCGGAAGTTTTATCTCTTGAGCGGCAAGATATGAGTAGACGTCCCAAGGAAAGCTTCAGCCGCTTCCTCTTCGCTTTCGGATAACGTCGGATGCGGGTGAATGCTGAGCGCCAAGTCTTCGGCAAGGGCTCCCATCTCTACGGCAAGGACTCCTTCTGAGATCATCTCCCCGGCTTCCCGGCCTACTATTCCCATGCCCAGAATGCGCTGCGTTTCGGGATCTACGATCATCTTGGTCATGCCCTTGCCGAGCCCCATGGATGCAGCTCTTCCCGACGCCGACCAGGGAAACCTGGATACCCTTACCGGACGGTTTTGCCTCTTCGCCTCCTCTTCAGTAAGTCCGCACCATGCAATTTGCGGATCGGTATAAACCACCGCCGGGATGGCCTGAAAATCAAACGCCGACTTCATGCCTGAAATGACTTCGGCAGCTACTTTCCCCTCGTGCATCGCTTTGTGGGCAAGCATGGCCCCGCCTACGACATCGCCTACCGCGAAGATCTTGTCATCGTTCGTCCGCATTTGCTCGTCGACCATGATGAATCCACGGTTGTCGACCTTTACGCCTGTATTCTCGAGCCCGATATTTCGGGAGTTAGGGCGGCGCCCGATGGCGACCAGCACGCGATCGAAGGTTTGCCGGGGCTGATCGACTTCCCCTTCCATGACAACGTCAACTCGGTCTCCATGATCCTGCAGCGATTCCAACTTGGTTCTGAAGAAGATCTTCTCAAAAAGGGTTTCGAGCCTTTTCACTAACGGCTGCGCGAGATCGGGATCAGCCCCCGCCAGCAGCTTCTTGTCCGCTTCGATCATGGTGACGCGGCTGCCCAGAGACGCATAAACAGAGCCGAGCTCCACTCCCACATAGCCTCCTCCAACCACCAGGAGACGGCGGGGAATATCTTCCAACGCCAGGGCGCCGGTAGAGCCCATGACACGCCCGCCCCTCCTGTATTCCGCCATGGGAAGCGGCGTGGCGTAGGAGCCGGTGGAAATTATGGCATGGCGAAACTTCATATGAGAAACATCGGAGCCGAAAACTCGCACATGGTTAGGGCTTTCAAATTCAGCACGCCCCTTTACAATCTGGACTCCTCGTTTGTTAGCCAGATCGAGAAGCCCTTTTGCGAGCTTACCAATCACCTGCTGCTCCCAATGCCTCAGCTTATCCAGATCCAGCTCGGGCTCGGGGTACTTGATTCCCATATCCACCGCGCGCTTTGCATCGTGGAGCAACTCAGTCACATAAAGAAGCGTCTTTGAAGGGATGCACCCGCGGAAAAGGCAAACGCCGCCAAGCCTCCCCTCCATATCGAGAATGGTCACATCCTGCCCCAGGTCGGCGGCTCGAAAGGCGGCCGCATAGCCTCCAGGTCCCCCTCCTATGACGAGCAGATCCGTCTCCTGAGTGAACTCACCCATTACCATGATTCTATTCTCCCGATGGACGTTGTAAAACCAAGCCTCTTACACCTGGTCACGCCCGCTGTCAGCTTATCATCATCAGCTTTTCAGGGTCTTCCAAGGCGCTTTTGATCATATTGAGGAAACGCGCGGCGTCCGCCCCGTCCACCACTCGGTGATCGAAGCCGATGATGAGCGGCATCATGAGCCGAGGCGCGATCTTGTAGTTATTGAGATCGCCTTTGACGACCGGCTGAAGCCTCGCCTGCGCCATGCCCAAAATGGCGACTTGAGGATAGTTGACAATGGGCGCGAAACCGGTTCCGCCCAGCGCCCCGATATTGGTGATGGTGAAGGCGCCGCCCGCCATCTCATCCCGATCGACTTTGCCTTCGCGCGTCCTCCCGGCCAAATCGTTGAGCTCCACAGCAAGCTCCGTGATGCTCTTCCGGTCGACATTCCGGATGACGGGCACTAACAGTCCACGCTCCGTATCGACAGCCACCGCAATGTGGTAGTAGCGCTTCAGGATGATTTCTTTGCTCTCCATGTCCAGACTGGAGTTGAAAAGGGGGAAGGCTTTCAGCGCGGCGACCGCGGCCTTGAGCACAAAAACGGTAAGACTCAAGGCTCCACCCTGGGCCTCGACATCTGCTTTGTGCTTTTTGCGGAATGCTTCCATGTCCGTGATATCAACGACATCCTGATGCGTGACGTGAGGAATTTGCGACCAGGCGAGAGCCATGTGCTTTGCCGTGGCTTTGCGAACCGAGCGAAGCGGAACCCGCTCAATCTCGCCCCATCTTGAAAAATCCATGAGAGGAGGGGCCGCGGGAGCAGCCGCGGGTTTTGGAACCTCCTCTTTCGGAGGCTTCGGAGGAGCTTCGGGCTGTTTCTGGCCTTTTTCTGCGAACATCTGCACGTCTTCAGGAGTGACTCTCCCACCGGGGCCGGTCGGCGGCACCTGCTTTATGTCCACTCCAAGCTCGCGGGCAAGTCGTCTCGTAGAAGGCGCCGCAGCAACGGGCAGGTCATGATCGCGAGGAGCTTCCTCGGGCTTTTCGCCTTTCTTGGGCTCTTCTACAGGCTTTTTCTCCTCGGGCTTCCTTTCTTCGGCCGGCTTCGGCTTCTCGGGCTGTGCCTTCTCGGGAGCCTTTTCCTTGGCAGCCGGCTTCACTTCCTTGGAGTCGGCGCTTTCCCCTTCTTCGAGGAAAACCATGAGCACATCTCCGACCTTTACGACATCACCCTGCTTTACCCTTATTTCCTTTACAACCCCGGTAACGGGAGACGGCGCTTCCGTTGTCGCCTTATCGGTCTCGATCAGCAGTACCGGCTGGCCGTCTTCCACCCGGTCTCCAACCGACACGAGCACATCGACGATCTCACCTTCGTGAATCCCTTCGCCAAGATCCGGGAGCCTGTATTCCTTGGGCATAACCACTCCTTATTGTTTCACTCTCATCACTACTCGGCCAATGTTTCATGAACGGCGCGAAGGACCCGATGCGCATCGGGCAGGTATTCCTGTTCCCTTTGGTAGAGCGGAATGACGATATCGAAGCCCGTCACTCTCTTCACAGGCGCTTCGAGATAATAGAAAGACTTTTCGATGAGGCGGCTTATTATCTCGCCCCCCGGACCGAAGCTGCGATGCGCTTCGTGCACCACAACCACTCTGCCCGTCTTCCTGGCCGATTTGGTAAAAAGCTCGTCATCGAGCGGCGATATGGACAAAAGGTCGATGACTTCCGCTTCGATTCCATCCTTCTCGTGAAGCTCTTCCGCCGCCTCGAGCGTCGGACGCATGGAGGCTCCGTAAGAGATGAGAGTTATGTCTTTTCCCTCTCTGACTATCTGGGATTTTCCAAGGGGAAGGGTTTCCTCCTCTTCGGGCACCTCTTCTCTGAAGGCGCGATAGAGGGCCTTGGGCTCGTAAAAAACGACCGGGTCCGGATCCCGTATGGCGCTCACCAAAAGAGCCCTCGCATTGCGAGGCCCTGAGGGGATGACCATTTTGAGCCCCGGCGTATGCGCCCAATAAACCTCGCGACTTTCGGAATGATGCTCCAGGGCCCTCACGCCGCCTCCGTAGGGGCAACGCATCACCATGGGAACATGATAGCGCCCGAGGCTGCGGCCGCGAAGCCTTGCGGCATGGGACTCCATCTGGTGAAAAGCGAGATAGCTGAATCCCGAAAATTGCATCTCACAAACCGGCCTCAGCCCATAAATAGCCATGCCGATTGAAAAACCGGCGATGCCGGATTCGGCCAAAGGGGTGTCGATAACCCTTTCAGGCCCGAATTTATGATAAAGTCCGTCGGTCACCCGAAAAACGCCGCCGTCCAGCCCCACGTCCTCGCCGAGCACGATCACCCGGTCGTCTTTTTCCATCTCCTGTTGCAGCGCTAGGTTCAGCGCCTGGACCATCGTCATCTTAGCCATCGTTCATCTCTCCAATCCGGAGCTTCGAATTCACAGACATTTATCTCTATTAGTCGCCCCAAATCCCGGCCCTGAGCTCGCCTCAATCCCGAACAACAGACTCTTTTCGGCTTTCTCCTCCCCGTTTCTCCTCGAGCTCTCGTTTGAGCTCTTCGCGCTGCGCAACAAGACCAGGCGGCAGTTTCTCATAGGCAAAATCGAACATGGCGAGAGGGTCGACAGGCTTGGAAGTCCTCTCGGCCCAGCCATCCTCAGCCGCCTTGATTTCAGCCTTGGTCTCTTCTTCAATGGCAGCAACATCGTCTTCGGAGAGCGCGCCCCTGTCCTTGAGGTACTTCTGGAAACGAACGATTGGATCCTTCTTCGCCCATTCCTCGACTTCTTCTTCCTTGCGATACTTTTTGGGATCATCCGCCGTCGTGTGGACAGAGAGACGGTAGGTGACGTTTTCTATCATGGTGGGTCCGCCACCGGAGCGGGCTCGTTCGACGGCTTCCTTCGCCGCGGCGTAACAGGCCAGTATATCGTTGCCATCCACCTGGACGCCGGGCATATCGTAGGCGAGAGCTTTTTGGGCGAGCGTTTTGGAGCGAGTCTGCTTGGAGCGCGGCACGGAGATGGCCCAGTGATTGTTTTGACAGACGAATATCACGGGAAGCTGAAAGACGGAGGAGAAGTTCATGGCTTCATGAAAGTCCCCTTCAGAGGTCGCGCCATCTCCGAAGAAGGTCATGACCACTTGCTTCTCCTGCCGGTATTTGATTCCATAGGCAATCCCGGCGGCATGGAGCATCTGCGTTCCCACGGGAACCGCAACGGGAAGATTCCTTATATCTTCTGGGATATAACCGCCTTCGTTATATCCGCCATACATGAGGAGGACATTCTCCATGGTTTTGCCGCGCATGATTTCGGCGGCGGTCTCTCGAAAAGAGGGAACCAGCCAGTCCTCCTTGGTCAGAGCGGCAACGGTTCCGATTTGGGAAGCTTCCTGCCCTTTGAGTGGGGCAAAGGTGCCGATTCTTCCCTGACGCTGCATCGTGAGCATTCTCTCGTCAAACCTGCGGCCCAGAACCATCGCCCGGTAAAGCTTCTTGAGAAGATCATCGGGCATGTCCGGCTCCAAATTCTTATCCACTTGACCATTTTCGTCTAAAATAGATAGATGCTTCACCCGGTAAGGGAGATCGATCTCTTTTGTGGGCATTTCTTCTTCCTTTGCTGCTCGACGTCGGAATCCAACACCTACAGGAATTGGTCGGTTATTGCGTTTTCCACTGCTAAAGCTTCTCACGCCCTACATGACGCCCGCATGATGAGCTTTATGCCTCAAGCCTCAGATGTAACCGATTGACTACTTGCCCGGATATATTATTTCAGCATGAAGAAAGGGCTTCGGCAAGGCGTCTGCAATTAGTAATAACCGTCGTTGCAATAATACCGAATCAAGGTGTATTTGCATCGACGCTACCGAAGTTTTGAATACGGATAACAAACGGGTTTAATATAAGTATAAGGCTTTTTCTTGGCTAGCTTCGCGCCCCTTTTTTGACCTCAGTGCTTATATTTGGAACGTCTGTTACTGAAAATGCCGGATAGACATCCCATTTGGGACGAGAGACGGGAAAGCTTCCCTTATCGTTCCAACGCCAACCTTTACCCACGGACGGACCGCCTATGAAATATCCAGACATTAAGACGCCTTTGCCCGGGGCTCGCTCCGAAGCCCTTATTGCCCAGGATTCCAAATACGTTTCGCCGTCCTACACGCGCATCTACCCGCTTGTGGTTGAAAAAGCGGAAGGCCTTTGGGTGAACGACCCCGACGGCAACACCTTTCTCGATTTTACGGCGGGCATAGCCGTTTGCTCTACCGGGCACTGTCATCCGAAAGTGGTTGACGCCATAATCAATCAGGCTCGGAAGCTTTTGCACATGTCCGGCACAGACTTTTATTACACCGCTCAGATAGAGCTCGCCGCAAGACTGGCGAAGCTCGTTCCCGGAAATCGAGAGAACAAAGTCTTTTTCAGCAACTCGGGCGCGGAAGCGATAGAGGCGGCTTTCAAGCTGGCCAGATGGCGCACCAAGCGTCAGGTAAACATCGCCTTTTTCGGCGCTTTTCATGGGAGAACCATGGGAGCGCTTTCGCTCACAGCAAGCAAGAGCATTCAGAGAAAGAATTATAGTCCCTTTCTCGCAGGCGTTGTGCACGTCCCCTACCCCAACTGTTACCGATGCGAGCACGGGCAATGCCATCCGAAATGCTCCACCGATTGCCTCGACTGGATAGCAAACCAGATTTTCCGCTCATACATAGCTCCGGAAGAGGTCGCCGCGGTATTTGTCGAGCCCATCCAGGGGGAAGGAGGCTACATCGTTCCTCCGCCCAAGTTCCTGAAGGGGCTGGCTGAACTGACCCAGAAGCACGGCATCCTGCTCGTAGCCGATGAAGTGCAATCCGGCATGGGGAGGACGGGCAAAATGTTCGCAGTCGAGCATTTCGGCGTTGAGCCGGACATAATAGCCATAGCCAAGGGCGTAGCATCCGGAATGCCTCTCGGAGCCATGATTGCCCGGACGGAAATCATGACCTGGGAGGCGGGCTCTCACGCGTCCACTTTCGGGGGCAACCCGGTTTCATGCGCCGCCGCCCTGGCGACCATCGACCTGCTGGAAAAAGAGCTCATGGAAAACGCCGCAGCCCGAGGCGCCCAGCTCATGAGCCGATTGCAAGAGATGCAGGAATCCATCGAGTGCATCGGGGACGTTAGAGGAATAGGCCTCATGGTGGGCGTTGAGCTCGTAAAGGACCGTGAAACCAAGGAGAGAGCAAAGGAATGGAGGGACGGCCTCATCCGGAAAGCCTTCGAAAAGGGACTGCTCCTCCTTGGCGCCGGAGAAAACACCATCCGCTTCTGCCCGGCCCTGACCATTTCAGCTGAGGAAGTCGAAACAGGGCTTTCTATTTTTGAAGAGGCTCTGAGAGAAACGGTGAAGGGCTAAGGAGCGCAAACGTGCGGAGCAATCCAATAATTTTGGCGAACGGCCTAAAAGGGGAATACAATGGATGCAATATTCAAGAAGCTGGGTTTGTCGAATACTAACCCGGGAGCCGGCAGCGGCGCCGAGTGGCTTGATTGCGGAGGCGAGACGCTCGATTCCGTCTCCCCCATAGACGGGCGCCTTACGGCGTCTGTTCGGCAAGCCACCAGAGACGACTACGAGAAAATCGCTGCAAAAGCGCAGCAAGCCTTTCTTGAGTGGCGAGTCACGCCCGCCCCGAAACGAGGAGAAATCGTTCGCCGGATCGGCAACGCCCTTCGCGAGCGTAAAAAGGAACTGGGCAGGCTGGTTAGCGTGGAAGTCGGCAAGATTCTTCCCGAAGCGGAAGGCGAAGTCCAGGAGATGATCGACATGTGCGATTTCGCCGTGGGGCAGTCGCGCATGCTTTATGGACGCACCATGCACAGCGAAAGAGAAGGCCACAGGATGTACGAGCAATGGCACCCCTTAGGGCCGATCGGGGTTGTCACCGCTTTCAATTTTCCGGTTGCAGTATGGGCGTGGAACGCCATGATCGCGCTCATCGCCGGAGACACGGTGGTCTGGAAGCCTTCGAGCAAAGCCCCTCTTTGCGCTGTCGCAGTCATGAACATAGCTGGAAGTGTTCTTAAAGAAAACGGGCTTCCCGAAGGCATTCTCAATGTGGCGATCGGAAAAGGAAGCGAGGTGGGAGAGATGCTTGTCGCCGATCCTCGTATGCGGCTCATCTCCGCCACGGGAAGCGTAGCCATGGGACGTCGCGTGGGGCAGGCGGTCGCAGCCCGCTTCGGGAAGCCTCTGCTCGAGCTCGGAGGCAACAACGCGGTCATCGTGACCAGGAACGCCGATATAAAGCTCGCCACACGCGCCATTCTGTTCGGAGCCGTGGGCACAGCGGGTCAGCGCTGCACAACCATCCGAAGGCTCATAGCTCACAAGGACATCTACGAGGATCTCAAGGAAAGCTTGATCGACGCTTACAAGCAGGTCCCCATCGGAAATCCGCTGGAGGCGGGAACCCTCATGGGGCCGCTTATAGATCGCGAAGCTGTCAACAACATGCAGGCGGCTCTGCATACGGTCAAGAGCGAAGGCGGCAAAGTCCTCTACGGAGGAGAAGTCCTCTCGGGAGGCATGTTCGATGCGGGCACATACGTCAGGCCCTGCCTTTGCGAGGCGCAAAACGATTATCCGACTGTAAAGCTCGAGACCTTCGCTCCCATTCTCTACCTGATACGCTATGAAACCATGGACGAAGCCATTCAATACCATAACGACGTTCCCCATGGGCTCACTTCAGCCATTTTCACCAACGATCTCAGAGAAGCCGAGCTCTTCGTCAGCCACACGGGCAGCGATTGCGGCATCGCCAACGTAAACATCAGCACCTCGGGGGCAGAGATCGGCGGAGCATTCGGAGGCGAAAAGGATTCGGGAGGAGGTAGAGAAGCCGGCTCCGATTCCTGGAAATTCTACATGAGAAGGCAAACCAACACCATCAACTGGTCCGAGCAGATGCCCCTCGCACAGGGGATTCGTTTTGGCGCGGGATGATGTCTTTCTTCCTCTCCCTGAGTGAGAGGGGACTTGTTTGTCCCCTTTTTTGGGCGGACCTGTCTAACGTCTCGAGAAGGCGTCCTCCCCGGTGATGTCCCGGCCAAGGGAGAGAGTGTGAATGTCTTGAGTGCCCTCGTAGGTGTTGACGGTCTCGAGGTTAAGCATGTGCCGAATGACATGATGGCCGAGGCTGATGCCGTTTGCGCCCAGAATATCGCGGGCGGCTCTTGCAATCTTCAAAGCCTCCGAAGCGTTGTTCATTTTCGCAAGCGAGATTTGAGTATGGTGCGCCCTGCCTTCGTCTTTCAGCTTTCCAAGGCGAGCGCAAAGGAGCTGCGCTTTGGTGATTTCGGTAAGCATTTTGACAAGCTTCGCCTGGACGAGCTGAAACGAGGCAAGCGGCGATTGGAACTGCGTCCGGCTTTTGGCGTAGCTCAGCGCGATTTCATAGCAGGCTATGGCTGCGCCCACAGCCCCCCAGGCGATGCCGTAGCGGGCTTCATTGAGGCACACGAGCGCGGCCTTCAAGCCTTTCGCTCCGGGCAGCGCATTCTCCAGCGGAATTCTCACATTGTCCAACACCAGGGCAGAAGTGACCGAAGCGCGCAGCGAAAACTTGCGCAAGATTGGGTGAGCCGAAAAACCCGGCGTTCCTTTCTCAACGAGGAACCCTCGTATCCCCTCCTCCGTTCGAGCCCATATGACCGCCACGTCAGCTATATCACCGTTGGTAATCCACATTTTCCTGCCGTTGAGCACGTAATCGCCGCCGTTTAGAGCAGCCGTTGCGCTCATGCTCTGAGGGTCCGATCCCGCCAGAGGCTCTGTGAGTCCAAAGCAGCCGATCTTCTCCCCTCGCACCAAGGCCGGCAGCCACTTCTGCTTCTGATCTTCTGCACCAAAGGTTGCAATCGGAAACATCACCAGAGAATTCATAACGGAAACAAAAGAACGAAGCCCGCTGTCCCCTCGCTCCAGCTCCTGGCACGCCAGGCCGTAGGCCATATTGTTCACTCCTCGGCCCCCAAACTCCTTGAGCTTCATCCCGAGCAAGCCAAGATCGGCCATCTCTCGAACGAGCTCGAGCGGAAAAACCCCGCGGTCAAAGTAGTCGGCCGCTCCGGGCAGGTAGCGAGATTCGACCCACCGGCGCGTGGCGTCTCGGAATGCGCGCTCTTCATCGGTAAAAAGATCGTCGCACTGATAGTAATCGACTTCTCGACCCGTAGCGCTCATCGGCAACTCCTCTCGTTCGCGTTGTTTGGTGCGCCTTCTCGGTTTTTGGCCTCTTTCGCTCAGCTTCGGCTTCTGTCTACAGAGAACTTAGGCATGGCGGCAGATTGCTTCAACAGCCGCACATCGAGAGAATCACCAAATCTTTTGTTGGCGCGCATAAGGGTTGGGGTGTCCCGTTCGCCCCGAGGCATCGAAGGGCGAACATCCCCGATCATGCTTCGATACCTCAGCACGATCGGGTGGCGTATCCCAACCCTTATGCGCGCCAACAATCTTTTCACTTGCTCAAGGATTCGGAAAAGTGGAAAACGTGATTAATTTCAGAAATGAATACGGCGCTGGCTATTTACCCTTCGAATATTCTCTGGAGAAAATAAGCATGCAGAAAAACGAAATGAAAGAGAACGCCCTTCGGCTTCTGACGAAACTGGGGGATGCTCATGGCGCTTCCGGTTGTGAGGGAGCGGTTCGCAGAATCTTTCGCGATGAAGTAGGCGGCGATCTGCGCACGGACAAATTGGGGAGCATTATTTGCGAGAGGAAGGGCTCTGCGGAGAAGCCCGCCATCATGGTTTCCGGCCATATGGATGAGGTAGGCTTCGCGGTCCAGACGATCACCAAAAGCGGGCTTATCAAGTTCACTCCTCTGGGCGGATGGTGGCCGCACACAATCCTCGCTCAGCGCATGCGCATACTCACTCGCAGCGGAGCGGAAATCATCGGGGCAGTCGGCGCAAAGCCTCCGCATTTTTTAGCCGAAAGCGAGCGAGACAAGGTCATGAAAATCGACGATATGTTTCTTGACGTTGGGGCTTCGAGCGCCGAGGAGGCCACGCAAAGCTTCGGCATCGAGCTCGGCGATCCGATTGTTCCCTGGAGTCCTTTCACCCCTATGCACAATCCCGATCTTCTGCTCTCCAAGGCGTTCGACAATCGCGTGGGCATGGCGCTCACGATCCAGATGCTTCAAATGCTCGATGGCCAGTCTCATCCCAATACCGTCTTCGGAGTCGGGACCGTTCAGGAAGAAGTGGGAGTGCGCGGGGCGCAGACCGCGGCTTTCAGTGTGAATCCCGATGCGGCGATTGTCCTCGAGGGGGCTCCGGCGGACGACCATCCGTCCTTCCCGGTCGACGAGCGCCAGGGCGAGCTTGGGCGTGGACCGCAAATAAGGCTCATGGACCCATCCGCCATCATGCACCGGAAGTTCACGCGCCACGTCATCGATATTGCCCGGGCGAACAATATCCCCTACCAGGTTGCAGTGAGGAAGAGCGGCGGCACAGACGCCAGGGCCATTCACCTGCACGGGGCCGGAGTCCCGACGGTGGTGGTGAGCGTGCCGGCCAGGTACATACACACGCACAACACCATCATACATATTGAAGACTATCTGAGCGCGCTGCAGCTGGTTTTGGCGATTATTCAAAGCTTGGACGAGACGACTCTGAGGGGCGTTACGGAGTTTGTGGACTGAAACGCTCACAATCGCAATCTTATTGTTGATTATGCATCGGAGCGGCTTCCAGGCGCAACAGAGAGATATGGTCGACGCTCCGATGCATTGCTTAGGCAGTTCACAACAAATAACCTACCAAAATTGGTTCAGAAACACCCACCGACATTCCAGCAGTTTTCAAGCCGGAATCCCGTTTTTTCGCGGGGCTGGATTCCGGCCAAAACCATGCCGGAATGACAGAACCCCTCTTCCTGGTAGGTTATTTGTTGTGAGTTGCCTTAGGCTTCAGGCGCGTAGAATCTCCGAGATCACCGTGGAGAGCTCTCGATGGTTGAATGGCTTCATGATGAACTTTCTTATTCCCATGCTTCCGGCCGACTTCGAGGTGACCTTTTCGCTAAATCCCGTAGCGAGTATGATCGGCATATCCGCCTTTGTTTTGAGAACCTCTTTCGCAAGGTCGAGACCCGTAAGATGAGGCATTGTATAATCGGTAATGATCAGGTCAAAGGCGTGAGGATCGGATAAAAACAAATCGAGCGCCTCAAGCGGGTTGTCTTTTCCCGTAACGGAATAGCCCAATTGAGTGAGCATTTTCGTCCCCACTTCGATGATCATCCGCTCATCGTCCACCAAAAGGATCCGGCCTTTTCCCTTCGCTATATCCTGCTGAAGAGCGATAGCCTGCTTTGGCGCCGCCATAGCTTCAGGGATATAAACATCAAAGGCGCTGCCTCTGCCAGGCACGCTTCGAACACGTATTCCGCCGCCATGCCGTTTGACTATCCCATGCACAACCGCTAACCCCAAGCCGGTTCCTTTCCCCACTTCCTTGGTAGTAAAATAGGGCTCAAAGATCCGATTCATGGTTTCCGGGCTCATTCCATGCCCGGTGTCCGAAACGCTCAGCTTAAGATATGAGCCCGGCATGAGGTCTACGAGAGAGCTAAGAGCCAAATCGCCTTCCCTAAGGTCAATGCTTTCCAGAGAGACGCTGAGGACTCCCTTGTCTTCCATGGCATGGGCCGCATTGGTGCAGAGGTTGACAACAATCTGGTGAATCTGGGTCGCATCCGCTACACCCATGCCGCTTTGAATGCTCTGTTTGATCTCGATGGTGCTTGGAAGCGATGCCCGTAGAAGTTTGAGAGCTTCCCGGACGACCATGCCGACATCCATTGGGGTCATCTGATGCTCTTGTCCATGGCGACTGAAAGCGAGGATCTGCTTCACCAGGTCTCTCGCCCGATTTGCCGCCCTGAGCACTTGCTCGAGATCGTAGCGCATGGGGCTTATATCTGGAACGTCATCAAGGGCCATTTCCGTATAGCCGATTATAGGAGAGAGGATGTTATTGAAATCATGAGCTATCCCTCCTGCAAGGGTGCCGATGGCCTCCATTTTCTGCGCTTCCCGAAGTCGCGCCTCAAGCTTCTGTCGCTCGGTTATATCCCTTGCAAGTCGAATACAGTGAGTCACCGCCCCCGCATCATCCTTGATGGGTATCAGCCTGAACTCCCAGCTCCTGCCATCTTTCGAGGAAGTGTGCTTATTCACCGGCTTGCCCTCGGATATCGCCTCGAGCAGAGCGCAGGCATTGCAAGGCTCGCTCAGCCCATGCCAAAGTTTGAAGCATTGTTCCCCGGGCGCATACGCGTCCTTTTGAGCCATACTATTAACGGCGCTGCTGTTGGCCCACATTACCTCATGGTCAACTTTGATAAGCGCAAGGGAATCGGGAATCGCCTCCAGAACGGCAACGAACTGGCGCGAAAACTCCCTGTATCTCGACTCGCTCTCCCTCAGGGCCTCTTCCGCCGCTTTGAGGTCCGTGATATCGCTCAACGTCAGAAGGAGCCTGCCGGCTTCTTCAGGAGACTCTTCCTCCGCAGATCGCGAAAGCATCGAAGCTTCCATGCGCACCCAGATGGGCTTTCCCCTCCGCACGCGGATCTCCGCCTCTATTCTTTTCCCCAGCGGGCTCTTGAAAAGAGCCTTATAGCGGGCAAGGAACCTCCCCTGATGCGGTTCGACAAGGAGGTCCGAGAAGCCTTTGCCAACGACTTTGGCGACATCGAAGCCCGTCATGCTGCAAAAAGTCTCATTGACTTCCCTGATTATTCCTATTTCATCCAAAACCAGGTAGCCCACGGGAGCATTTTGGAATAACTGAGAATACCGGTTGCGGGAGGCCAGCAGATCCACCTGCGCTTTCCTGAGATCCTCGTTCTGCATCTGGAGCTCGATCTTGTGCGCCTTGAGCTCATGAATGAGCATGGTCGCCTCCTCACCCGAAAGGCTCCCTTCTTGCGGCTCAATACCGGAAGTCAAGGCTTCGGCTCGCTCGCGCAGCGACGTGACGAATTTATAGAACTTTTTTTGGCGATCAACCCTCGCTTAATTCAACAGCATCGGGAGGACAGTGAGAGGCTGGCGGCAGGCGCATTTGTAAAAAGAGGGCGTAACGTAAGCCCCTTTTTACAAATGCGGCCGTTGGGCGCAAGGTTTAAAATTTATCCTGCTCCATGTACTGGAAGAATTCTTCCATCACCACTTCTGAATCGCCCATATTGTAGGCGATGATGTTCTTTAAATGGATAAAGGAATCCAGGTCCATTACACTGAAGGCAAACGCCATTCCATTATCCTCATGTCTTTTGACGGTTCCTTTGACGCTGAGGATGAGCTCTGATGTTGACCCGGACAGGAAAACCTTTATTTCCACCTCCTTATCAACGGGAACCCTTTCCGCTGTACTGAGGAACATCCCCTTGAGGCTCAGGTTTTTAACTTCGCCTTTTATCTCCCGATCCTCAAACTGAACAGCGGCTTCCGATTGAAACACTACTCTGCTGAATTTTCTCTTTTGCATGTCCGCCTTTCTCCTGGAAATCAAAAGATGCTCTTAAAGTGGCGCAGCTTCCTTTTATCTTATCGGCCGGCTCAGCCATTTTCTTGAAGACGCCTCCCGCAGAGATGAAGTTATTTCGAAATTTCAAAGGGAGATCATTGAAAAGAGGCAGCAGCCATATCCCGCAATATCCAGATAGAGGCCTCTGCTCGCAATATCAGCGCCTTCCCGTTCGTATCGAGCTTCACTCAGATGATCGCAAAACAGCCATGCATCTCTCGAGGGCAGATCCAGAGGAACAAAGCACTGGCCCTGAAAAGGCGATAGATTCACCGCAATAAGCCTTCGCTCTTCTCCCAGCCTCCAGCTATAGGCAATGAATCCCGTATGGCTGGGGTTTCCGCTCCACGCTTGATCCGGCTCGATCAGCGTCCATTCTCCTTCATGAAAGACCGGATGCCGGAGAGCTTCCAGCAAGCGACGATAGAATGCCTCAACGCCATGGTCCGGAGCCTCCTCAAGGCGGCGTCCCAACTGCACAGGAAGCTTAATCCGGCATCCTTCCGTTTGACCTTCATGGACGAGCCGCAATCCAGGCAGAGCAAGCGTGAGGAGCGCCAGGGCGAGACTGCGCTGCGAACCGAAAAGCGCTGCAGCCCTCATTTCGTCATGGTTTTCCATAAACCTCGCCAACCGGCGCTGATAGGCCATATCAGCGCGCAGGTGGGCATGAGCCAAAGAGACGTCGCCGGCGGCCAGACGGTCGTAAAGACGCTTATCGTATACATAATCGAAACCCAACTCTTGCAAACGATACTCCAGATCCCAGTAAGCTTCGGCAAGCATGAGAAAACCGGGATAGCGATCCTTGACCCGACGAACGGCTTCGATCCAGAACTCGGCGCCGGGAGGCTCGAATTCGCCTTCCCAGGTTCGGGAAAACACATCGCTCAACTCGAGCATGGCCATATCGCAGCGCACGCCGTCGCACAACTCCCCAACGGACAGCAGGGTCCCGATCATCGCCTCCCGGGTCTCGGAACGCCTATAGTCGAGTTGCACGGTATCGGTCCAACCGGCGAAGCATGGATCGCGGCCATGGGCAAAGACTCTCTGCATTCGTCCATCATCGTAGAGAAAATAATTCCAGGGCTGCTGTGAAAGCTTTTCGAAGCTCCCCTGCACGAACCGTTCGGGATGAGCCCTAACCCAGGGATGGTCAATGGCGAGATGGTTTGGAACAAAATCGAGGATGAGACCCAATCCCAGACGATGGAGCCGCTCCCGAAAAGCCGCAAGCCCGTCGTCTCCTCCTAGAGCGACATCCGTCCTGTATTCAAAGATAGAATAAGGAGAGCCGACGACATCATCGGCAGCAAAGTCCGGCAGAGCCCGGAGGTATTCAGCCTGAAGACCCGGATGCTCACGCGCTATTCGCCTTGCGGCCGGACTGCGGCTCCACACGCCCATGAGCCAAAGCGCATCGAAGCCATAGCCGGCCATCCGCTCGATCTCCGCCTGCGGAACATCGCCAAGCGTCACTTTACGGTCTTCCTCCCGGCTCAACCGATCGAGCCAAACCCAGGCATTGATTTCATAGACAGCAGGATAATCCGGACGAATGCTCACTTCTCACCTTCCATGGGTTGACAAACGTTGCTTCACTTCCCGCACCGCTGCTATAATTCGATGTTCAAGTTTTTCTACCCCGAAGGGGTTTTATAGATCAGCCCGGGGTAATCACCCCGGGTATGCGGTGAAATAAGACATCATTCCCTGAAAGGGATACATAAGGATCAGCTTCATGTATCCCTTTCAGGGAACAGCCCCATGCCTGACACTATTCCCGGGGTGGCGCTGCGCTGACCCCGGGCTGGTTTATCAAACCCCTTCGGGGTAGAAAAACCTCAGAGAAGAAAACTTGAACATCGAGTATAAGCATTGCCGTTCCCCCGTGAAGAGCATCCACTATAGCACCTTACCAAATCAAAATTCAGGCAAAAGTTCGAACCTCTCCAGCAAACAATCCGCCAATCTCCTTCTCCTTAATACTACTGTGTCACAATGTCGGCTCAGCTCGTCATACCGGCGTGTTTTTAGCCGGTATCCAGCCCAGCGCAAAACCTGGATTCCGGCTTGAAGACTGCCGGAATGACGAGCTGAGCGATTGTCCTGGCATGGTGGGCGCGATAAAACCTACACCCACCCTCCATATCTATGAACCACACATTTTGTGACACGATAGTCTTAAGAAGATGCCATATACAGCTTGATTTATTTGAATAAATCTTCCTCAGGAGCTATTTTAAATAACATAGCGATTTGATGAATTAGAATTTCCGGCCCCTTCCAAACCATGATATTTAGGTGCAAAGATGCGTTTCCGGTAAGCAGCGCATTGAGCCTGGAGGAGGCATTAGGGACCGAACCGCCCCGCTGGAACGGAAAAGAAGCGTATGGCAGTTGACAAAAGTCAGAAAAAGAAGAAAAAACGCGAAGAAAAACAGAAAGCTTTGCGGCTCAAGGCGGAACGCCAACTTCGCAACGAAAAAGCTGAAGAGCTCGACTGGGAAGCAAGAAACGCATTCAGACACGCCCAGTATAGAGACGCTCTCATCTGGGCTCAAAAGAAGCTCAAGATTCATCCGAACGACGAGGTCATGCGCGAGATCGCGCTGCGCTCCGCTATGAATCTCAAGGATGAAGCCGCAACTTTCAATCTGCTGCTCCGTGAATGGAATGATGGCGCCATCGAATGGAACGAGTATTGCTACATACTCGGGCAACTTGCCGTGGATCGAAAGGATTACGAGCTTGGCAGGCAAGTATTCCAGGCTTTGTTTGACCCCAACTCGAATCTTCAAGGACGTCTCACAAAGGCCAAGTTGAAGGAAGCGGCCAATTACCTCTCCTATTGCGTCAGCATGCTTCGATACAAGGACTTGAAGCCTCCCCCGCCCAGCCCGGCGCCCGCCCGACTGCAGCAGGACAAAAAGCCCGGGACGGAACAGGCGCCTGAGACGGCTCCACCCTTGGGTGAAACGGGAAGAGCTCAAGCGCCCACCGAGTTTGCCGAAGAAGATCTCCCGGATCTCAAAGTAGCCTTCGAGGTGCATGGCGAACCGGTGCTCGAAGCCATAAAAGCGCAGCGAAAGACCGACCCCACATCTTTCGATCTCTCGCTCAAAGCCTACAAGCTTTCTTTTCGAACCTCATACGATCAGCTCATATGCCTTCCCACGCTGTACAACGTGGAGTCCCTCTGGTACCAGGAGGAAACCGCGCGCAAGGTCATGAAAACTTTCCGGGGCAGGGCCATTCTCGCGGATGAAGTAGGCCTCGGGAAGACCGTCGAAGCCGGGCTCATCCTCAAGGAATACATCATGCGAGGTCTCGTGCGGTCGGCTTTGGTTCTTACTCCAAGCTCTCTGGTTCACCAATGGCAGGGCGAGCTTCGGGACAAGTTCGACATCGCCTTCACTTCCACGAACGATCCTTTATTTCGGCAGGACCCGGATCAATTCTGGGAGGAGCCTTTCATTCTCGCCTCCATCCAGACGGCAAAGATGAAGAAGCACTTCGATGCTGTAACCGAGCGCGCCTATGATCTTGTGATAGTCGATGAAGCGCACCATCTGAAAAACCGGGCCACTCTCAACTGGAAGCTCGTCAATGCCGTACGGAAGACGTTTCTTCTCATGCTCACCGCCACGCCGGTTCAAAACAGCCTCGAAGAGCTCTACAATCTGGTTACGCTGCTCAGGCCGGGACACCTGAAGACCCAAAAAGCTTTCAAGGAGGAGTTCGTCACCCGCGGCAATCCCACCGATCCGCGCAACCGGGAAAAGCTCAGGCAGCTCCTCAAAGAGGTCATGGTTCGAAACACCCGTTCGGTGACTCAGCTGCATCTTCCCCCCCGGTTCGCCACGACCACTCGCATTTCTCCCACGGAGCCCGAAGAAGTCTTCTATCAGGCGATCAGCGATCTTGTCACAGACCAGACGGCGCAACAAAAGCCTGAAATTTCCAAGCTCACTCTGCGTAAGCTCCTGGAGGCCGCGGGATCGTCACACATGGCGGCGCTGCGCATGCTCGAGAAAATAGCCGAAGGAGGGCGGAAAGGAGCGAGTAAGCAGGCAGGAGAAATCCTGGCTCTGGGCAGGAAGATACAAACCGGAGGCAAGACGCAGAAGGTTGTCGAGCTTCTGAAAGCTTCGCCCGACCAGAAGATTATTTTTGTAAACTACATAGCGACGCTGGAATACCTCCAGCAGGTGCTGAAAGAGCACGGCATTCCTCATACCCTCTTTCAGGGAGGCATGACGACCGCGCAGAAGCAGGCGGCCATCGACGCCTTCAAAGGCGGCCGCAAGGTGCTTCTCGCCACTGGAACCGGCGGCGAAGGCCACAATCTTCAGTTCTGCCATATGATGATCAACTACGACCTTCCTTGGAACCCAATGGAAATCGAGCAGCGCATCGGGCGCATCCATCGCATCGGCCAGGAGAAGGACGTTCAGGTCTATAACTTCTGCGCGGCGGGCAGCCTGGAAGATCACATCCTGGACGTCTTGGACCGAAAAATCAACATGTTCGAGCTGGTGGTCGGAGAAATCGACATGATCCTAGGGCGTCTCCAGGGAGAGGAGGAGTTCAGCGATCTGGTCTACGATATTTGGGTGCAGCATCCTGACGAAGCTGAGAGGCGGAAGGCTTTCGACGCCTTGGCCGCAAGGTTGAAGCGCGCCAGGTCGTCTTACGAAAAGAGCAAAGAGCTCGATGAGAAGCTATTCAAAGAGGATTTCGGCGTATGAGAGAGATTGTCGCAGACCCCGAGCTTCTCAGCTTCGCCTCTGAAGTGCTCGAAGCGAATGGAGGCGCCATCGAGCGCCAGGAGAAGCGGATACAAGCGCTTCTTCCCTCAGAACTGGCGCAAAGGCTTGACCTACCCGAAGAGGCTTCCCTCGGGGCGGATGGCGCGCTGCTTCTCTATGGCGCTCCCCTCCTCGACCGGCTCATTGGCCTCGCCACCAGAGAAGTTCCGGTCGTGTACGGCAACATCCAGATTCCTTATCTGAAAAAGGCGGGCTTCGAGCAGCTCATCGGGCGGGATGTCATTTTCGCGGACGGTCAAGTCCGCGTGAGCGGCAGGGCGGAGGCGAGGACCACCTACATGGTGCTCGTATGCCATTACATGGCTTTGAGCGATGAGAGAAAAGAAGGGCTGGTGCGGGTTGGCGTTCACGAGACGAGTGGGGCTCTGATCGAGGGCATCGAGGATTTGTGGCGGGAGATGACGCCCGAATTTTATCCCGCGGGCAAAACGCCCCCTCATTTTCCCATACATCTCGAGCAGGCCGTGTCGAGCGCGCTGAAGAGCGCCAAAGCCTCTACGGAAAGGGAGCTATCCGAGTTTCTGAGCAGCATGCGGCGCCGCCTGCGCCGGGATGTCAAAAACACGAGAGAATATTACAGCGCCCTGAAAGAAGAAATGGAAGCGAGCCTCTCCCACCCGAATCTTACTGAAAGCCAGCGCGATGAACGGATCGCAAAAATGAAGGACCTGCCGGAGGAAATGGCGAGTAAGGTCCGGGATCTGGAGCAGAAATACCGGGTGCAGGTCAATATATCCTCTCGCGCCGCCATGCGATTTCTTGTAGACATCGCTCAAGTCATGATCGAGCTAAAATACCGAAAGCTCCACCGATCCATTCGCCTCATCTGGAATCCGGTCACTCGCCGACTCGATCCACTCGTTTGCGAGCGATGCCATGAAACGACAACTCGAGTGCATCCGACGGCAAAGGGCTCGGAGATAGAGCTTCTCTGCTCGACTTGCAGCCGAAAGTGAAGGAGCCGCAGATGAATCGAAGCGCCGACTATTGGATAGAAAAGCTCGGCCTCTCCGAGCACCCGGAGGGTGGTTACTTCGCCCGGACCTACAGCTCTCGAGAGCGGATTGCCGGAGAGCATCTTCCGGAGCGATTCGGGGGCTCCAGAGCCATAGCAAGCGCCATCTATTATCTTTTGAAGGGGGATCGCCCCTCCGCTTTCCACCGCATCAAATCGGACGAGATGTGGCATTTTTATGAGGGGAGCTCGCTAACTCTTCATGTCATAGGTCACGACGGACGATGGGCTCAGATCCATTTGGGAAGAGACTTCGAGCGCGGCGAAAAGCATCAGGCGCTGGTGAAAGCCGGTTGCTGGTTCGGAGCCATCGTCGATGACCCTCGATCCTATGCTTTAACGGGATGCACCGTTGCGCCAGGTTTCGAATACGAAGACATGGAACTAGCCGACCGAGCGGAGCTGATCGGTCAATTCCCGCAGCATCGCGCGATCATAGAAAAACTTACGCGAGGCTAAATTCCTGGCGCTCTGTCCACTATTCCTTCGCATAAAGCGCGGCGATGCCCTGCGAAGCCACGTCTGGAACGACGAGCTTCAAGCCCTCATATCGCGGGAGCACCTTGTTGAATCCATACACCAGGTAGAGCGCCCCGTGTCTAGCTTCCTCGGCTATTTTTTCAGAAAAGACGTCATGCAAGGTTATATAGGTATAAAAAAGGTCGACATCGTCGAAACGAGCGCCGGTCTCTGAGGAAACGCGCCGATAGGTATCGGAGTCGAGAGAGCTTCCCGCATAGAGGAATACATTCTCAGGCGGCAACTTCAGCCCCTTTTCCCGCAGTAAAGAGCCCAGTTCCGCGCTGCGCGTCGAATACTCCGCAAGGATCTCGGCATCGATCTCTATGCCTATGGATTTCCTAACGAAATAACTCATGAGGACATTCACTCGGCCGTCCGCGCAGCCAAGGTCGGCAAAGATCGTCTTTTCGGGATCTATGAACCCGAGGGACCGAAGCTCCTCGACGCAGACTATGAACTTCCGCAGGTCCGTGGATTTTCGGTATCCCTCAAAGCCTTCGCAGCCATACTTACAGCTGTCATAAAAATCGGCTATCAAAGAAAGAGAGTCTTTCAAGCGGTTCGATTCCATATCTTTCAGCAACTCATGATTTTCTTCACTGTCTCATGGAGGAGGAAAACCGTATCCAGTTCATCGCCGACGGTCGTCTGCAGCCTTATCAGCCTGTCCCCTTCGAGCTTCTTTTGAATGGGAAGACAGAGGTAATTCACGCACAGGACGTGGCGGACTTTGAGACCGCATCCGTACTTGCCCAGAAAAAAACAGCTGTTCGCAGAAGCGCGCGCATCGGGCAGATCCACGCCCCACAGGAGATTCAGCAAAAGAAGCGTCGGATTGTACTTATTTTCAATCCCGGCGCCGCAGCAGCTTCCGCCCTCTTCCTCATCGCAGCGTCTGCATGCGTCAACCACCCCGAACTCGAGCATTACGTCCCGAGACGCCTCGAGATTGCCCTTCAGCCTTTCGTATAGATTTCTAACCCGCAAATCCCTGTTCAAAACTTCTCCCCACGCTTCGAAAAGCCGGCGGGCCTCCAGAATCTTGTTCTGTATAGTGTGAGGAGCGTGTGAATATTGATTCATCAAAGAGCCTTTTCGATGTCGGCGGCGCAAGGCGCAACGTTTCGCGCCGGCCTCCAACGGTCAAGTTTTTCTAATGCCCAGCTTTTTCATCCTTGAATCGAAAGTGGAGCGGTTCACTCCGGCTTCTTTGGCCGCGCGGGTGATGTGCCACTTGTTCTTTTCAAGAAGATAGAGCACGTAATCCTTTTCGAGAGCTTCCCAGGTATAACCAGCAAAAAAAGATGCAGCCGAGGGCGCCGGCGCTTTCGCAGCCTCCGGCGCTGCAGGCTTTTCCGTCAGATCTGGCTGGGGGCAGACGACATCTCTCTCGTCTTCCGTCTGGATTTCCGGAAAATGAAGCGACAGGTCCCGAACAGTGATGATCTGGCCTTCTGCAACAATTACGATATGTCTCACGAAGTTTTCCAACTCCCGGACGTTGCCCTTCCATGAATAATCCAACAGGAATTTCTGGGCCTCCTTTGAGAGCCTCTTTACGGGCATTCCCATGCGGATGCATTCTTTCCTGATGAAATGGTCCAAAAAGAGAATGATGTCTTCGCTTCTCTCCCGCAAAGGCGGAATGTGAATGGGGAGCACATTCAGGCGATAGAAAAGATCTTCCCTGAACTGCTCCTTCAGGATGCCCTCCTTGAGATCCTTGTTGGTGGCCGAAACGATCCGGACATCGACCTGCTTGGTCTTTGTTCCGCCAAGGGGTTTTATCTCGTTGTTCTGAAGGACCCGGAGCAGCCTCGCCTGAAGGTGCGCGGGCATGTCTCCGATTTCGTCCAAAAAGAGCGTGCCGCCGTTGGCGGCCTCGAAGAGGCCCATCTTATCCTTGACCGCCCCCGTGAAAGCGCCTTTCACATAGCCGAAAAGCTCGCTCTCGAGGAGAGTTTCCGGGATGGCGCTGCAATTCTGAACGAGGAAAGGCTTATCCCTCCGCTCGCTCAGGCGGTGGATTTCCCGCGCTATGACTTCCTTGCCCGTACCGCTCTCTCCGGTGATGAGTACCGGAAAATCGGTTTTTGCGTAATGCGATGAGGTTTTGAGCATCCTGAGAAAGGAGGCGCTTCCGCCGATGATAGCAGCTTCATCGCTGCGGATAGCCTCAATCGTTTTTCTGAGCTGAAGATTTTCCTGCACCTTCGCCGCATGGACGAGAGAATTGCTGAGCGCAATGGAGCCGATATCCACGAGATCCTGCAAAAGCTGCAGATAGTCTTTGTTCAGGTTTAGCTGGTCGCCCCCGGAGCTTGTGTCAATGATCTGAACGGCCCCGTATACTTCTCCGCTCTTCAGCACGAGCGGAAAGCACAAGATGAGCGTGCTTTTCACAGTCAGCCTGGCTTCGAACTCTCTGAAATGCCGCTCGTCTTTTCCCGGCTCCGCTATGGTCATCTCACCGTTTTCGATGACCCACCCCACAATGCTCGGCTGTTCGGCGCTAATGGTGATGCCCTTTACTTTTTCGCTCTGGCTCCCGACGGCATCCACGCATTTGTATCCCTCTGCGCATTTGACCCACAACGAGCCCCGCTCTACCCGTTGGAGATCCAGGAGGGCGTTGAGAAAATTTCGCTGCAGCTTTTCCGGGTCCAATTCTTCGGACAGCACCTTGAAGATGCTGAATGGCGCCCGCCTCATACTTCTCCACTCCCGTTGTTCCGATACATGCCTTTAACCAACATGCTCCATAATTGCCGAAGGATGAATCGCTTGCCCCTCGGAGCCCGCTACAATATTATAAATAGACTAAAGTCGCCTGGATGCAGCTGGATGGAGCCGCTCCCACCGTTAGGAACGCACAAATAAGAAGGGTCCTCAGCTTCTCTAGAAGGACTCCCATCCATCACAAACGTATCCTTGCCGATCTTCGGTGGATAGGTCAAGTTGAAAAAATCGGCGCAGGCTCAAACCGACCCTGGAGCATAGAAACCCTCAGCAGCTTTTCTTACCCCAACCCGAGCTCCGCTCGCATTGAGACTTATTTTTCCTTATCATGAAGCGAGATTTGTCCACCAATTCGCGCCCTTCATCTGTTTATGACAGAGGCTCACAGCAGGCGCGGTGATGGTCGGCGATCAATCTCTTCCTCCCTTTTATCATCCGAAAATGTATTTTTAGCATTTGTGATTATATTACTCCTATGCATTGGCAATTACTTGATGATTTGCGATACAGCCCATTATCGAGAAATTACATAGAATATTAAAATGCTGTAATATTTAACTTAAACAAGATAGGCCGAGGTTTGGTCGTTATCATTGCACTAAGGAGGACAAGCGGCATGGATAAGAGATTGCTTGAGCTCGCTGTAGACATCGTGCAAGTGCAGGCGTCTTTGAACAAGATGTCTGGAGATGAGATAGAGACGACGCTTGTTATAGTTTACAATGCCCTGAACAAGATTCAGCAGGCGGAAAGGGAGGGAAAAGCGCTGAATATCGAAGCTCTTGGAGCAGGAAAGACCCTCGCCGAGACTGGCGCATCCGTAAGAAACGATCCCAGATCGTCTATTCAGGAAGACAAAGTAATCTGTATGGAGTGCGGCGTCGAGTTCAGGCAATTGACCGCAAATCATTTGAAGAGTCATGAGCTTAGCCCTCGTGAGTACAAAAGGAAGTGGGGCTTTCCGTTGAAGCAGCCTCTAGCGGCCAAAAATCTTACAAAGCTTCGAAGCCGTTCCGCAAAAAAACGCGGCCTGCCTCCGAACCTGCAGCAATATCTTGAAAAGAAGCGAGAGGGAAAAAGAACTGCTGCATCCGATGCATCCTCATCTCTGCGTGGAAACGAAGCCAGGAGGGCCGGCGGAATAAAAAGCGCATAGACAAAAAGCCGGAAATATCTGCAGGAGGTATATAACCGGCGCAACAGGCTTGGCCTTCTTCAAGTGAGCATTCACGGTTCAGGGATTTTGTTCATGAAGCTCGTAGAGGGATTCCAATCGAAGACGGCAAGCTCTTATTTCCTGCATAACGCTAATGATCTGCCTCTGGTATGCGGTTCTCTCCTCATGAAAGATGCCCATCTGAGGTTCGCAAATAAACCAGACACACACATAAGGACGAGATAAGCGCGGAATGCGGCATCCCATCTCGCTCAGGTAACGGCAGGGCTCGCCTGCCAGAGCGCGCGTCTGGCCGGGAGGGATATCTCCGCCTGCAGAAAGCAGGTAAAGGATATCAGCCTGATTGTAGAAAACCTCATTCCCAAGGCAACAGGCATCCAGACAGGACGGACAGGTGAGATCGCAATATCTGCTCATGGGGACGTCCAGCCATAGAATTCTTTCTGCAATGAGCTTCGCCAATGAGCGGACCTTAACCTGCTCCATACCGGACAACGTCGATTTCATTGAAGATATGATCTCACTCCATTCCTCATCGGGGATGGGACGCCGGAAGCGCGGAGATTCTTCGGCTTTTTGCGCGGCAATATCAAACTGGATGAAAGGCTCTTTAAAACAACTCGATTTATGCAGCATGGCTCGATGTGCGAATCCTCATAACCGTAGCGGGGAAAGCGCCGGCAAAGACTTCATTTCATGAATGGCCGCCAGGGCTTGTCTTCATTGCATCCGGGTCACCCGATGCCCACGCCTGCAAGCGGTTCGCCGCATCTGGCGCAGACGTCCTTTTCGAGCCCTTTCTTCTTGGCGGAAAAGCCGTAGCGTTCGAAGAGCAGATTGCCGCAACCATGGCAATAGGTGTTTTCGCCGTCGTCTCCCGGAACATTGCCCGTGTACACGTATCGCAATCCAGCTTCAAGCCCTATTTCGCGAGCCTTACGAAGGGTCTCCACAGGCGTGGGGGGGCGATCCATGAGGAGGTAAGTCGGATGGAACCTGCTCACATGCCAGGGAGTCTCCGGACCGAGGGACACCAGGAATCCAGCCAGATCTCGAAGCTCCCGGGGATCGTCATTTAGCCCGGGTATGAGGAGCGTCGTCACTTCAAGCCAAATCCCGTATTTCTTCATACGCTCCAGCGTTTCGAGCACCGGCTTGAGATGAGCGCCGCACTGCTCCGAGTAAAACTTGTCGGTAAAAGCCTTGAGATCCACATTGGCCGCGTCCAGGAACCTGCTTGCAGCTTCCAGCGCTTCTTCGGTCATAAAACCGTTGCTCACGAAAACATTCTTGATATCGACCTCGTGCGCAAGCCTGGCCACATCGAGCGCGTATTCCATAAAAACAGTCGGTTCGGTATAGGTATAGGATATGGACTCGCAGTCCGACTGCCTGGCCATCTCCACCACGTCTTTGGCGGATGCATTTCGCCCGATGATGGATCTTGATTCGCGCGGCGATTGCGAGATGTCCGCATTCTGACAGAACAGGCACCTGAAGTTGCACCCCGCCGTAGCAATGGAAAAGCTCCGCGTCCCCGGATAGAAATGGAAAAGCGGCTTTTTTTCTATGGGATCGACATGATGCGCAATCACTTTCCCGTAGACCAGGCTCCAGAGCGCGCCGTCGCGATTTTCCCTCACTCCGCATTTGCCGCGTTTGCCCGGATTGATGCGGCAGCGTTGGGCGCACAGATAACATTCTACTTTACCATCCTCTAGTCCCTTGTAAAACATGGCCTCTTTCATATCGCGCTCCTCGATAAGGCTGGCGTTCAAGCTTTTCCGGGACAAAAGCTATTCCACCTGTGCAAAAATTGGTGGCTTGGGAAGAACAATCGCGGCTGAGCGCCGATGGAAAATAACAACAATCCTGACAGCATCATCCTAAAGAAACAGGGAAATCTCCCTGCTGTTGCGGGCGTTAGGACGCGCTCTCATTCTGTTATCCGGATTATAACCTTTTTTGGAATCGTGGGAACGCCAGCAGGAAGCGTGCATTCTTGTGGCTCCCATTCCAGTGGGCAGATCGCAGAGGAGGGGTTCCTGCAAGGTTTGCAGCGGGTAGCAGAGATCGATTCTCATAGCGATGAAGTGCCCAAAGGGATGCCATTGGAAGTATCGGGAATTTTCAAGGAAATAGAGATATTTCAAACTATTGAGAGGAAGAGCGAGACAGGTGCGCCAGCGGAGAGGCAAAGCCCCCGAGAGAGCTTCATGCGACAGTCGCTGCAGATCGAAGACGCTGAAAAAACGCGCATGCTTAAAAATCGTGGGCTTCCACAGCCGCTCGAGCCGACGTTGCCATGCAAGGAGCGAGTACCTGTTCAAAGACCCGATAAGGACATGGCGCTTTGCGACTCGAAGCGCTTCCGCAAGAGCCTGCAGCGGATCGTCCACAAACTCCAGCGACGTGATCAGAGCAACGGTGTCGAAGGCGTTATCGGCGTAGGGAAGATGCTCCGCATAGCCCCTATCCAGAGTGATGCGCCCCGGCAATCGGTTCGCGGCAACGTCCAGCATCGCCTCTGAAGGGTCCAGACCGGTCACTTGGTGCTTAAGTTGGGAAAACCACTCTAGAAATATCCCGGTTCCACAGCCTACCTCAAGGACTCTCTGAGGCAGCTTGGAAGGAGACCAGACCCTGTAGAGCAGTTCCTTTTCAATTGCGAGCGCAGACCGACCCGGCTCCGACAGGAACCATTCTTCGTATCTTCGGGCATCTTCATTGCGGAAAACATATCCCACGAATCAGCACCTCTCCTGGGTCACAAAAGATGCGGGAAAGGCCGAAGCCGGCTTATATCCAGCCGTTTCGTCCCTCCCGACTTTTTTCGCTTCAAGAGCCTCCAGCAACCGACATTGCACTCTTTTCGGCTACGGCTTCAACTGAAGGATAGCGCCTCTGGCCCCCGATGTCACCAGGTGGGCATACCGCGCGAGGTAGCCATCCTTGATGCGAGGAGCCGGCGCGGTCCACTTTTCCTTGCGTTTTTGAAGCGTGGCGTCGTCTACGCAAAGCTCGAGCTTTTTGTTTGGAATATCGACCAGGATTTCATCGCCTTCTTCAATGAGCGCGATTGGACCGCCTACGGCCGCTTCCGGCGACACATGCCCGATGGCCGCTCCCTGGGTGCCGCCGCTGAATCTTCCATCGGTTATGAGAGCGACATCCTTGCCGAGCCCCATACCCATAATGGCCGCCGTCGGCGTGAGCATCTCCTGCATGCCGGGACCGCCCTTCGGCCCTTCGTAGCGGATAACCACGACATCCCCGGCCTTTATCGCCCCGTCCATGATCGCCGCGGCAGCCGAAGACTCGCTCTCGAAAACCCGGGCTTTGCCCTTTCGCTGAAGCATTTCCGGCGCCACGGCCGATTGCTTCACAACCGCCCCTTCAGGCGCCAGATTTCCGTATAGGACGGCAATGCCGCCTTCCTTGTGATAAGGCTGATCAATCGGCTTGATGATGTTCTTATCCAGGATTCTGGAGGCGCCGATGTTTTCTCCCACCGTTTTGCCCGTCACGGTGATCGCATCGAGGTGGATGAGATTCCGGGAAGAAAGCTCTTTCATAACGGCGGGAACCCCGCCGGCGGCGTTCAAATCCTCGAGGAAATGAGGACCTCCGGGACGCAGGCTGCAAAGATGGGGCGTACGGGCGCTTACCTTATTAAAGGTATCGAGCTCGAGCTCGATGCCCGCCTCGTGCGCGATGGCCGGGACGTGCAGGACAGTGTTGGTGGAGCATCCCAGAGCCATGTCCACTGCAAGCGCATTCTCAAAGGCGGCGGGAGTCGCGATGTCTCTCGGGCGGATGCCCTGCTTGACCAGTTCCAGGACGCGGGCGCCGGCTTCCTTGGCAAGACGGATGCGCGCCGCCGTCACTGCGGGAATCGTTCCGTTTCCGGGGAGCCCGATCCCAAGAGCCTCGCTCAGGCAATTCATGGAATTAGCGGTAAACATGCCCGCGCAGGAACCGCATCCGGGACAGGCGCAATCTTCCAGCTCCGTAAGCTCATCGAGAGACATTTGGCCGGCCTTATAGGAGCCCACTCCTTCGAAAACCGAAATGAGATCCACGGGCTTCTGTCCGAGACGGCCGGAAAGCATCGGTCCGCCGCTGATCAGGATAGTGGGGATGTTGAGCCGCATGGCCGCCATCAGCATTCCGGGAATGATCTTGTCGCAGTTGGGAATGAGCACCAGTCCATCGAAAGGATGAGCCATGGCCATGACTTCCACCGAATCGGCGATCAGCTCACGGCTAGCAAGCGAATAACGCATCCCGCCGTGATTCATGGCGATGCCGTCGCACACGCCGATGGCGCCGAATTCCACAGGGGTTCCCCCGGCGCTGCGTATGCCGGCTTTGACCGCTTCGGTGATCTTATCGAGATGTATATGACCGGGAATAATTTCGTTTGCCGAGTTGGCAACCCCGATGAGAGGGCGATCGATTTCCGCTTGGGTATATCCCATGGCTTTGAAAAGGGACCTGTGTGGAGCTTTTTCCACTCCCTTTTTCATGGCGTCGCTACGCATGTCAATCTCTCCTGATGGATGTTTTGTTTCCAGCCTTTTATTACAGGGGTGTTTTCTAAAAAAGCTCCCGGACTAACAACCAGGGAGCGCGTCCTTGATCCATTTCGAACTGCTCAGTTTCCGACGGTAGCTCTCACGCCCGTCATCGTCCCGCCCATCCTACCCGAATGATCTTCAGAAGAAAATCAAATTGATAGCCCGATGGAGGTCTGCCCATGAAATAGAGTCTACACTGTACCTTTCGAGATATCAAGATGCCCGTGCGCGTAGGCTAGGATTCCCCTAGGATGACGAACAGCAATTCTAAAAAATGGGCAAAACGGCAAGCGCGAAGCCCCAAAGGGGCGTACGTTTTACCCCTTTTTTACAAATTCACCCACTGCATGACCAAATTTAGAATAGCTCGACGGCGAAAGCGCTTCAGCCACTTGCCGAACAGGATGTTTATCTTACAGAAATAATGAAATGCGGCGGGATTCCAGGCGCAGGCTTGAACTTCCGGATTGGTAACGAAAGGTTATGACACGGGGTAAGATTATGAACGATTTAGGAGGAAAGACGCTGATCGTCACTGGAGCATCCATGGGAATCGGCCGGGCTGTGGCCCTCGAATTGGCGCGATTGAAGGTGAATCTTGCGCTCAATGCGCGTAACGCAGGACCGCTTGAGGAGATCGCAGCTCTTTGCAGAGATCTTGGAGTGATAGCTCGGCCCGTTGCGGGCAGCGCGGCCCGATCTGAAGTTGCATCCGGGCTCGTTAGCGCAGCCTTAGAGATCGGCCGCTTTCATGGGTTCATACATGCTGCTGGAGTTTTGCATCCGGGCCCGTTTCTCTGGGAATTGAACGAATCTCAATATCAAGATGTATTCGAGTCGAGCGTCACCGCAAGCTATCAATTGATTCGGCATGCAGCCCCTACATTATTGGAGCAAGGCAAAGGCGTCGCCGTTTTTTTCGGGTCCGGAGCCGCCGAAAGAAATATGCGCGGCATGGGGGCGTATTGTGCGGCCAAAGCTACTGAAGAAGCTCTGGCAAGGCAATTTGCCGTGGAGGCGCCTACGATTACAAGCTTCATCTATCGACCCGGAGTTGTGGATACGCGCATGCACGAGCAGGCTCGTTCGGCCCGGGGAGGAGCAGGCGATGAGCTGCAAACCTTCTTCCGCGGCTACCGGGACCGTGGGGATCTCCTATCTCCGGAAGAGGCCGCCAGGGCGCTCATCCGAATTCTTACCGGCAATCCACGAAGCTTCCACGGACAGATCACAACCTGGAGGGATGGCCATGACGCCGGCTAAAGACACGCTGCATACGGAATACATCGGTTACCGGGATGGGGACGCCGCGCTGGAAGGATACCTCGCGTATGACAAATCGGCCCTGGGACCCGGGCCGGGCGTTTTGGTAGCGCATGAATGGTGGGGCTTGGTGGATTATGCAAAGAAACGGGCCGAGCAATTGGCGGCTCTCGGATACATCGCCTTCGCCCTGGACATGTATGGTAAGGGCATAACGACCGACGACCCGGAGCGGGCGGGAAAGCTGGCCGGGAAATACAAAGCGGATAGAAAGCTCATGAGGAGCAGGGCGCTTGCCGGTTTGAACGCGCTGAAAGGGCATGCTCCGGTCGACCCCAAACGCATTGCCGCCATAGGTTATTGCTTCGGAGGGACGGCAGTGCTCGAGCTCGCCCGCAGCGGAGCGGACATCGCGGGGGTTGTGAGCTTCCACGGTGGACTCGCCACGCCTCATCCGGAAGACGCACGCAGCATAAAAGCCAAAGTCCTGGCGCTTCACGGCGCGGATGACCCTTTAGCGCCGGCCGCCGAAGTCGCCGCTTTTCAGGAGGAAATGCGCCGAGGCGGTGTTGACTGGCAGATGATCCTCTACGGTGGAGCTGTGCACAGCTTTACCAGCCCAGCCGCGGGCAACGATCCATCAAGCGGAGTGGCCTACGACGAGAAGGCGGATAGACGCTCATGGGAAGCCATGAAGCTCTTTTTCGACGAACTGTTCAGATAGGCTTGTTTTCGTTGCTTTTGATGCCGCAAATAATTATAGAAGAATTACACAATCAAACTCAGAGGAGGATGAAGGAATGCGAGAAGAAGTTGAAAAAGCGTTGGACAAAATCAGGCCCATGTTGCAGCGCGACGGCGGAAATGTCGACTTGGTGGATGTGGACGGGTCTGTAGTCAAGGTTCGCCTGACCGGAGCCTGCCACGGATGTCCTATGAGCCAGATGACATTGAAGGCCGGCATCGAGCGGATTATCAAGCAGGAAGTCCCGCAGGTCACGGAAGTTGTTGCGGTTTCGTAACCACCATTGAGAGACTCCGATCAAGCTGTAATATTTAGAATAACCTTGCGCTCCCGTTAGTCAGATTCACCTTTTTTCCAGCATAATCCCTCGTACATAGGGGTAAGATTGCAGACCGGGCTTCGATCGCGCACAACTCGGTCTGCATTTTTACTTTGGATTTCCAACTATTATAGCCTTGAGACCGAACCCTCCAATAAAGAAGAGGTGAACTATGTCCAAAGTTGAAGAAAAGCTCGCCGCCCTCGGATTGGTTCTTCCACCACCGGTCAAGCCGCCCGCAGGAGTCGCGCTGCCGTTTCAGTTTGTGAGAATCGTCGGCTCACGAGCCCTCATCTCGGGCCATGGACCTCAGAGCGCCGACGGCTCAATTTCCGGCCCCTTCGGCAAGCTCGGCCGCGATTTGACCGTAGAGCAGGGGTACGCAGCGGCACGCCTGACGGCGCTCTCAATCCTCGGCAGTCTCGAGCGCGCTCTCGGAGACCTCGATCGCATCGCCGCCTGGAGCCGCATTTTCGGCATGGTCAACTCGGCGCCGGGCTTCACGCAACAACCAAGCGTCATCAACGGATTCTCAGATCTCATTCTGGAGATTTTCGGCCACGAGATCGGCGCGCACGCAAGGAGCGCCGTAGGCATGGCTGAGCTCCCCTTCGACATACCGGTTGAAATTGAAGGCGAAGTCGAGATTGCGCCATAGAGTGGAGGCGCGGCCAACTATTTTTACCGCACGTAGTAAGCCCTCACTGCCGCCTCACTTGTGGTAAGGCTCTCCTTTTAAGATGGTAAAAGCTCTGTAGAGCTGCTCTACAATTATGAAACGGGCGAGGTCATGAGGAAAAGTCATCTTGGAGAGAGAAAGAGTCGTGTTAGCCCGCTGAATCACATTTAAAGACAGGCCGACCGGCCCGCCTACGGCCATCCAGACATTGGCGGCGCCTTCATTTTTCAAGCGTTCGAGATAATTCGAAAAATCTACCGAGCTCAACTGCTTTCCCCGCTGATCCCAGGCTATGAAAAAATCCTGTTTTTCCGGAAGCTTCAAAATTCGCTCGCCTTCCCGCTCTCTTGCGGCATCTTCTGAGCCGGCGCTCCCGGGAGCGATTTTTTCCGCCTTGATCACATGCACATCCACGGGAACATAATGGCGGAGCCTCTCCAGGTAGCGCTGAATGCCCGCATCGGCCTCCGCAAAACTAGTCTTGCCGACAAAAATCAGGCGCAGGCGCAGCATAGAGCAAAAACTCCCTGTTTCCTTTGGGACCGAGAATGGGCGAGGGCGTAACGCCCATGACATCAAGGCCGAGAGAGCGGCAAAACTCCACCATAGCGTCGCACACTTCCCGATGCACCAGAGGGTCTCGCACGACTCCGCCCTTTCCCACATGAGCGCGTCCTGCCTCGAACTGGGGTTTTATGAGAGCGATGAGCTTCGCTCCGGCCTCCAGGAAAGGAATCACGGCGGGAATGACGAGCTTGAGGGATATGAAGGAAGCGTCAATAACTGCGATCTGAATGGGCTCCGGGATGAGAGAGGAGGGAAGATAACGGATATTCTGCCTCTCGAGCGCCACAACCCGAGGATCTTGCCTTAGCTTCCACGCAAGTTGCCCGTAGCCCACGTCAATGGCGTATACGCGGGCAGCGCCGCGCTGCAGCAGGCAATCGGTAAAGCCCCCCGTGGAGGCGCCGACGTCCATTGCCGTCAGTCCGTTCACATCGATCCCAAATGCATCGAGCGCGTGCTCGAGCTTCAGACCGCCACGGCTCACATAGGGAAGATCCTCGCCCACGATCTCTATGCGGGCATCTTCCGGGACCTGCCTGCCCGCCTTGGTAACCTTCGCCCCATCGACCTGAACTTTGGCCGCGAGGATCAACGCTTGAGCCCTTTCACGGCTCGGCGCGAGCCCTTTGTCAACAAGCAGCTTGTCCAATCGCGCGGAACTGGCCATGGCGAACTTTCAGCAGGTCGAGCGCGGCCTGCTCTATCCCATCAACGTCGATGCCGTAAAGATTCCTTAGAATGCTCTGGCTTCCGTGAGGAACGAACAGATCGGGAAGCCCAAGGCGCACAAACGCTTTCGGGAAGAAGGAGGATTCCTGGAACATTTCCAGTACGGCGCTTCCGAAACCGCCCTGGAGCGCATTCTCTTCGATTGTGATGACGTTGCCGGTCTTCTTGGCCCACTCGAGAATGAGATCCCGATCCAGGGGTTTGACGAACCTCGCGTTCATGACGGCGGCGCCTATTCCCTGCGACTCAAGATTTTCCGCCGCTTTGAGAGCCGCCTGCACCGGCTGGCCTATGGCTATCAACAGGATGTCCTCTCCCTCTTTGAGGATTTCCGCCTTTCCCAGAGGAAGAGCATGAGGCTCGTCATCCATGGCTGCGCCCACGCCGTTCCCCCGCGGATAGCGCACCGCCGACGGCCCGGGATGGTCGAGCGCCGTCTTGAGCATATGTCGGAGCTCGTTTTCATCTTTGGGGGCCATCAAGACCATATTCGGGATATGGCGGAGGAAAGAGAGGTCGAAAACGCCATGGTGCGTCGGGCCGTCTTCCCCCACAAGCCCGCCGCGGTCCATGGCGAAGACCACCGGCAGGTTCTGAAGGCATACGTCGTGGATGATCTGATCGTAGGCTCGCTGGAGAAAAGTCGAGTAAACGGCCACAACCGGCTTGAAGCCTTCAGTAGCAAGTCCGGCCGCAAACGTCACCGCATGCTGCTCGGCGATTCCGACATCGAAGAACCTGTCGGGGAACTGCTTGGAAAAGCTCTCGAGGCCCGTTCCCGGGAGCATGGCCGCAGTGATGGCGATAACCTTCGAATCCTGCTCCGCCAGGCGAGCGATGCAGTCCCCGAAAACCTGCGTGTAGGAGGGAGCGCATGCTCCACCGGCTTTGGAGCTGCAGCTCTTGCCGGTTTCGATGTCGAAGGACCCAACCCCATGAAAGCTCGTGGGATCGCATTCCGCGTGCGTGTAGCCCTTGCCCTTCTGGGTCATCACGTGGATGAGAACCGGCCCTTCGATGTGGCGCGCGGTCTGGAAGGTTTCAATGAGCCGATCCATCCTGTGGCCTTTGATGGGCCCGATATAATGGAACTCAAGAGCCTGGAAGAGCATCCCGGGAGTAAAAAAGCTCATAAGGGAGTCTTCACTCCGCTTGAGAATCTGGATGATATTCGATCCGAGCCCCGGTATGGTTTTCAGAATGCTTTCGATCTCGCGCTTGAGATACATGAGCGTTCTGTTGGAGAGCTTGCGGCTCAAGAAGGAGGAAAGCGCGCCCACGTTCGGGGAGATGGACATTTCATTGTCGTTGAGAACCACAATGAGATTTTTCTCGAGATCCCCCGCATGGTTCAGGGCTTCAAAGGCAATGCCGCCCGTCATGCTCCCATCTCCAATGACGGCTATGGAGCGGCCGGACGATCCCTTCAGGCTGCTCGCAACGGCGATTCCCAGAGCGGCGGATATGGAGGTGCTGGAATGCCCCGTACCGAAAGCGTCGTATTTGCTCTCGCTTCTTTTCGGGAACCCGCTAAGCCCCTCGTATTGGCGAAGCGTATGGAATTGCGAATGCCTGCCGGTGAGAAGCTTATGCGTATAGGCCTGATGTCCCACATCCCAGATGATCTTATCCAAAGGCAGATCAAAAACATAATGAAGAGCGATGGTCAGTTCTACGACGCCCAGGTTCGGCGCGAGATGCCCTCCTTTATCGGCCACCGTGCAGATGATGGTCTCTCGAATTTCCTGAGCAAGTTGCTGCAATTGAAACTGTGAGAGCTGCTTTAGCTGCGAAGGGCTCTCTATCTGTGAAAGCAACGTTTTCACATTTCTTTCTTTCAATGTCTAACCTCTCCGTAAGGCGCGGCCTTTCAAGCTTTTCTAACCAGCAGGTAGCGAGCGATGGCCCGTAGCGGCTCGGCTTTATCGTCGAACCGTTCGAGGGCTTTCAGGGTTTCCTCCACATGCTCCTGCGCGGCCTCCCTGGACCTTGCCAGACCGAGAAGCGCCGGGTACGTCTTTTTGTTCTTGGCGGCATCCGAGCCGGGCTGTTTTCCCATGACGGCGGCGTCTCCTTCGACATCCAAAAGGTCGTCGGTGATTTGAAACGCCAGCCCAAAATGATGACCATAGCGCTTCAGCGCAGCCACCTCTTCGTCGGAGCCTCCGCCCAAAATGGCGCCCACCTCGAGAGATGCGGATATGAGAGCCCCGGTCTTATGAATGTGCATGTACTCCACAGTGGCGATATCCACTTCGCACTGCTCGCATTCGAGATCGATCGCCTGGCCGCCCACCATTCCCCGGTATCCGGCAGCCTTTGCCATTATGCCGATAGCAAGGAGGACTTTTTCCGCGGAAACCTCTCCGCCTGGCTGCCGGATAGCCGCCATGCGCCCAAACGCTTCCGTCAGGAGAGCGTCCCCGGCCAGGATGGCTTCGGCTTCTCCATACACCTTGTGATTGGTGGGCATGCCTCTTCGAAAGTCGTCATTGTCCATGGCCGGAAGATCGTCATGAATCAAGGAATAGGTGTGGATCATCTCGAGGGCGCACGCCATGGGCATCAGAGCGTCGACCGAACCTCCGACGACTTCGGCGGCGGCCAGACACAAAATAGGACGCAGCCTCTTTCCGCCTGCAAAAAGGCTATAGCGGACGGCTTCCAACAATTTCTTCTCGAGCCCAGTCGGATTAGGAAAAGACTTTTCGAGGGCGGCATCCACCCGCTTTTTTCGTTCAGCCAAATAATCTTTGAGATCGAATTCCTGCATATTATTGCATGCCCCTATCGAATATATTCCAGGAAGGCTGGCAATTTTCAGTCTATCACGCCATAGAGCGCATTTCCATGCTCATTTCAGCAGCCTGCAAATGAAAATGGCCTCTCGGGTATTCTCAGTACTTATATAATTGCGAAAATGTGCGCCAAGTCACGCCTAAAATCAACAATAAAATGCTCCCCGCTCCTCAGCAATCACTCGCGCTTCCATCGGATGACGAAGAGGGAAAAGGCGTGAGCGTGAAGTCGTCCTGTGGACCCTTGAGTAGCATCTCCACCTTGCTTTCCGCCTCCTCGAGCCGTTGATGGCAATACTGCACGAGGCGAATTCCTTCGGAAAAAGACTCTACGGCGTCCTCCAAAGGGAGGTCCCCCTTCTCCATCTTATCGACAATGATCTGAAGCCTTTTGAGCGCCTCCTCGAAAGGCTCACTTTTCTTCTTGGCCATGACAACTTCCTGTGCTCGTTAAAGGATCGTTCGTTTCAACCGTCTGAACCGCACACTCCAAAGATCCCTCTGAAAGCCTTATCCGCACGCCCTGACCGGGTTCGACATCGGACGCTTTCCGGATCACCCGGCCGTCCCGAAGGCGATAAGTAATGGAGTAGCCACGGCACAAAACTGCAAGAGGACTCAGGGCCTCCAGGCGGGTCGCGCATGTCTGCAGCTGAAGCCTATGCCCGTCCAGGACTTTTTTATAATGCAGCTCCAGTTGTTTGCTCTGCTGCTCCAAAAGAACCCTGTGCTGTAGAATCTTCTTCTCGGGATGAACAGTATGGAGCTTTTCCGCAAGATGCCCGTGCTGTATGCGCAGCCTTTCGATATATCGGTTCAGAGCAAGCTGGAGACGCTCCATTCGGTCATCGATGGTCAAGCGCAAATCAGCAAGGCGCTTTTTGGGATCCACCAGACATTTTTCCATATAGCGGATCTGCTGCCTGGCTTTGTCGATTCTTTGCGTCAAGCCGTTGAGCATGGCGTCTCTGTATTGCCAAAGCTCCCGCTCGAAGCCCTCCATGCGCCCCACCACCCATTCGGCGGCGGCCGTCGGGGTCGCAGCCCTGTAATCCGCGGTGAGATCGGAAATCGTATAATCGATTTCATGACCTACGGCGGATATTACCGGAATGCGGCAGGAGGAAACAGCCCTGGCGACAACTTCCTCGTTAAAAGGCCATAAATCTTCAACACTGCCCCCACCGCGCCCCACGATGACGACATCCCATTCAAAGCGCCCGGCAAGACTGTTTATGTTGCGCAAGGCCTGCGCTATCTCGCCGGCGGCCTCCGCCCCCTGCACCCGAGCGGGGAGGAGCGTGATGGAAACGGGATACAGGCTGCGCTTGAAGACTTTCAACATATCCTGAAGGGCGGCGCCCGTCGCCGACGTCACGATGGCTATCTTGCGCGGACAAAGCGGCAGAGGTCTTTTGCGGGAAGCCTCGAAGAGGCCCTCGGCCTGAAGCTTTCGCTTCAGCTGATCGAAAGCGAGCTGCAGGGCGCCGAGCCCCTGAGGCTCCATCGTTTCAACGATGAGCTGGTATTCCCCACGGGGCTCATACACGCTCAGGCGGCATTGGCAAAGGACCTGGATGCCCGATTCGGGAGCGAAGCGAAGCTGTCTGTGCTGCATGCGGAAAAGGACGGCGCGAATCTGGCTCTGTTCGTCTTTTAGCGTGAAATAGCAGTGGCCTGAAGCAGGAATGCGAAAGTTGGATATCTCGCCCTTCACCCATACATACGGATAGGTCCCTTCGAGCAGAGATCTTATCCTTGCGTTCAACTCGCTGACGGTAAGGACGCCGGTTTGTTCTTCCAATACGGGCAAAAGCATATAAAGTTGCGCAGTACCTGTTATCTTTCTACTGGAGTGAGATTCAGCCCGGCTTTCAGCTCACTCCACCAAGAAAAAAGCTCGGGGAAGCTTGGCCCCCCGCTTTTCGGATCAACGAAACAGCTTGGGGTCCATGGCGTCCCGCAAGCCTTCTCCTATCAGATTATACGCCGTAATGCTAAGAAAAATTGCAAAGCCCGGGAAAACCGTAAGCCACCAGGCGAATTCAATGTAATCGCGACTCTGCGAGAGAATATCCCCCCAGCTCGGAGTCGGCGGCGGAACTCCAAACCCGAGAAAGCTCAAGGCGGACTCCGTAAGAATGGCCCCTGCGATTCCGAAAGCGGCCGAAACCAGCACCGGCGCCATGGCGTTGGGGAGCATGTGAAAGAATATGATGCGCATGTCCGACGCGCCCAGGGCTCTCGACGCCTTGATGAAGTCAAGCTGCTTCAGCTTGAGGAATTCCGCCCGCACCAGACGGGCGACTCCCGTCCATCCCGTGACTCCTATGACCACCATGATGTTATAGATGCTGGGCGGCAGAAAGGCAATGATGGCGATGATCAGGAAAAACGTAGGAATCGTGAGCAAGATTTCTATAATCCTGCTTATAAGATGGTCGGCCCAGCCGCCGAAATATCCGGCCAGAGCGCCGAGGAGCACCCCGATCGAGAGAGCGATCCCGACCGCCACAAAGCCGACGGAAAGCGAGATTCGAGCGCCGTGAATCATGCGGCTCAGCACATCCCGGCCGCTGTCGTCCGTGCCGAGCCAATGCTCGGGGCCCGGCGCGGCGAGGCTTTCCAGCAGATCATATTCCGTAGGGGAATACGGCGCGAGAGGCCATATAGCGAAGAAAGACAATTTTGCATCGTATTGAAAAATGATCGGCCGCTCCTTTTTCATATCTTTCCAGGTGAGAGATCCAAGATTGTCAATCCCGGCAAAGACCGGCCAAAGCCATTCGCCTCGGTAACGCACCAGCAACGGCCGGTCATTCGCCAAAAGAGGAGCAAAAATGGCCACGGCAAAGAGAAAAAGAGTGACCACAAGGCCCGCCATGGCGAGGCGATTTCTGCTGAAGCGCCGCCAGACCATCGTGCGATAGGATCTCGGGGCTTCGCTATTTGCTGTTTCCCTGGCTTCCATAATATTCTTTCTTAATTCTTCATGATTACCGCGGCTTCAAAAAATCGAAAATAAGTCGGGACGAAAGCATCGCCCCGCTACTCGAGCTTGATGCGCGGATCGAAGACGGCATAAAGAAAATCTCCGATAAGCAATCCGATGAGCGTCAAGAAGGCTGAAATGGTTGTAATGGCCATAATCACCGGATAGTCGCGGCTCAGGACGGCTTCGAACCCAAGCTGCCCCATCCCCGGAATGGAGAAGATGCTCTCGATAATTACGCTGCCGCCAAACATGGCGGGAAGCAGGAAAGCGAGCAACGTTATGATCGGCAGAAGGGCATTCCGAAAAGCATGCTTGAAGATGACCACGCGCTCGCTAAGCCCTTTGGCTCGGGCGGTCCTGACGTAATCTTCCCGTATGACTTCGAGCATCCCGGCCCTGGTTAGCCGCGATAGGTAAGCAAGCCCGCCATAAGAAAGGCATGCTACAGGAAGAAAAAGGTGCCACAGACGATCGGCAAGCCACGGGAAAAAAGACCACTCTTCGGCGCCTATGGACGAAATGCCGTAGACGGGGAAGAGGTCCCAGAAGTCGCCGCCCCCGAAAAGCATTATGAGAAGCACCGCCACCCAGAAGCTCGGAAGCGAATAGAGAAAAAAGAAAAAGAGCGTGAGCGCTCTATCCGCGGCGCTCCCAGGCTTGGTGGCGGAATAGATCCCGCAAGGAATGGCGATGAGATACACCAGTAAAATGGAGATAATATTGAGCTGGATAGTCACGGGAAGGCGCTCCGCGATCTTGTCCAGAACCTTGCGATGATCTTTGAAAGAATTGCCGAAATCAAAAGTGAAGACCCGTTTGACCCACAAGAGATACTGAACGGCAAGAGGCTTGTCCAAACCGTAGAGTTTTTTCGTCTGCTCGATGATCTGCTGCGATATCGCCGTATCGGCAATCTGCCCCTGTCCCGCCATCTTGAGCTTCATCAAGGCGGGATTTCCGGGCGCCAGCTGAATGATGAGAAAAGTAATGAATGTGATCCCCAAAAGAGTCGGAATCATCTGGAACAGCCTTTTTATCAGGTAGGCTTTCATTCTCGCGGAAGTCCTTTTTCAAGTTAACGCCCACATTATATCTCCCAGCTCTGCATGTATACTTACGACACCGGGTAAGGCTATTCAAGATGCGGAACATTAAAAATGCCTGGCGGCCGAAGCCGTTCATTGTCTCGAGCCGGTTCGACAGCGGCTGTGGGAAATTACAGAAGCGTTTATACTCGATGTTCAAGTTTTCCCTTCGGGGTAGAAAAACCTCAAACCAAAAAACTTGAACACCGAGTTATAGGAGAGCATTCAAAGAAGATCCGCCTCAAATGGAGCCCACGGCGCAATTGACCGAAAGGGGCGGGCTCCGGCAGAGGATTGCGGAGGCGCCGGGCATTGCCGTCTTGGGTTGATCCTCTGCCGGGATCGGGCTTATTTCTTAACGATTGTTCTTTCAAGCGGCCTTGGACCACTTTAGCCTTTTGAGGCATGCCGCTATGAATGCCGGTATGTCTCCCGGATTGCGACTGGAGACGAGATTTCCGTCTTCGACCACTTCACGGTCGATGAATTCCGCCCCGGCGTTCTTGATATCTTCGATGATGGATTTGTAGCCCGTGATTTTCCTGCCCGCGAGCACCCGAGCCGTTATGAGAAGCTGAGGCGCGTGGCAGATGGCGAAAACCGGCTTGCCGCTCTCAACGAATTCTCTGGTGAATCGAACAACGTCATCATCCACCCTCAGCTGATCGGGCGAATAGCCGCCCGGAATCAAGAGCGCATCGAAGTCGTCCACAGCAACCTCTCCGGCAGCTTTGTCGATTCCAACCGGAGTCTGCTCCTTTTTGCCCTTCACGGTTTCACCTGCCTTGATTCCCACGTGAATGACGTCATAGCCTTCCGCTTTGAAAGCTTCTACGGGCTTTGTATATTCCGAGTCCTCAAAGAGATTCCAAATGAGGACGCCAATCTTCATATCGGTTGCCATTTTCTTGCACTCCCTGTCTGTGTTATTAGAGTCTTTGACGATAATGAAAGATGATCCATGAAAAACCGTATCGTTTACCTGCTAATGATCTAAAATAATAACTGTATCCGATAAGTTCCAGTTCGTTGGCGTTTGTGCGGCAATTCTAAAGGTGGTCATGCTAGTGCTACTGTGTCACAAAAGCGGCGCGACTCGTCATTCCGGCATGACGCCTCTTCGTCATTCCGGCAGGTTTTAAGCCGGAATCCAGCCACATGGGAGAGCGCCGGGCTGGATTCCGGCTCAAAAGATTGCCGGAATGACGAGATGAGCTGTGCTCTCAATAGAATCGCATTCCAACAGCATCATGCTGATTTGTGACACAGTAGCACTAGTGCTCTGTCCACTTTGTTTCTTCAGGTTGAGCAGGCGCCTCATCCTGCCTGAGGAAAAGCGTCGGGGGGAGAAGCTGGAGCTTCCGCTTTGAGTGAGGATCAAGGCGAGCGCCATTAGCTGGAAACATCTTTTTGGATGAAGAAAGGAAGATCATGAAAGATGAGAATAAAAACACGGTGTTCTGCAACGGCTGCGACAGGCCTGTCAGGGACGATAGTGAAGCCATCTGTTCGATGGGTGGCATGGCGTGCTCTGCAGATTGCCGTGAAGAGCATCCCAACTGTGACATGGCCTATTGCCGCAACTGCATTGCGGCAGACATGAATTACCTGAGTACGCTGAAATGATCATGGTAAATTTGTTCTCATTCAAAAATGACCATGTGTACGGGAATCTTTTTCCCTGCACTTCGCTCCCAAATGCTTCCCGTGAAAGCCCTGAAAGGGCGAAATACCATAGCCCAGGGCAACGCCCTGGGTCCGGAAGCCGCACAACCTCCCCGGAGCCCTGAAAGGGCGAAATATCCAGAAAGTGGTTATCTCGCCCTTACAGGGCTTGGAGAAGAGTATGGCGGGATCTCTACCCGGGGCGATGCCCCGGGCTATGGTATTTCGCCCCTTCAGGGCTGATTCCAACAGCAGAAGTGACTGGAATAGAGGCTAACCGGGCGTTACGATTGTTCAATCATCACAGAACAAGATAGCCCTGCTGAAATGATCGCCATCCCTTGCAAATGCAAGGGAATATATTATAATCCGACGCTTGGTAGAGAACAATTAGATATTCATAGCATAATCCATTAGCTAAGCAACAAGACTGGGCAACGTTCGGACTGAAGCGCGAATAACTTACCCTGTTGATGTGATGATATGCCCACTCAATTAGTCTCACCCGGCGAGATGTTCGTTACAAGCGGCCCCGGCGTAGAGCTCGAAACATACCTTGGCTCGTGCGTCGGCGTTGTGCTCTACGACGCTCAAGCAAAGATTGCGGGCATGATCCACATTCTTCTCCCATCGGGAAGCGCGGAAAAAGAAATTTCCTCCCCATCGCGCTTCGCGGCGTCAGGCATTCCCCTGCTCCTTTCCGAGATGGTAAAGCGAGGAGCAGCCAGGCAACGCATAGTAGCAGTTATTGCGGGCGGCGCCCTCCTCCTGGCCGACAGGCCTCTCAGTATAGAGATGAACATTGGACGGAAGAATTCCGAAGCAGTCAGACAACTCCTCAACAATGAGAACATACCAATCGTGCTGGAGGAGACTGGCGGCCATAAGGGCCGTTTCTTTCACTTCTCTCTCGCCAAGGGATTGCCGATCATCAGGGAGCTGGGAGAAAGGCAAGAGAAGGCATCCACGCACAAAGCCGGGCATAAGCCGACTTTAAGAGAGCTCCAGGCAAGAGTCGACCGACTCAAGCCTCTCCCGGAAACAGTCCATAACATCCTTTCCAGAAAGGATTACTACGAAGGCGATCCCTCTCTGCTGGAAAAAGACATTCTCAAAGACCAAGCTCTGACTGCAAGTGTTCTGAAGGTTTCCAATTCTGCGTTTTATGGATTCGAGCGTCGCATATCAACGATCAAAAGAGCGATTACGGTCATCGGCCTGCAACAACTCAAAGAGCTCATTCTGACCCTCTGTTTTCAAAGTCTTTACAATCATGACTTGCCAGGGTACTTTGAGAGAAAAGGCCACATGATGAAGCACTCCATCTGCTGCGCATCTCTTGCAAAAACAATTTCCCGGGAAAAGAAGATGGGAAACGATTACTCTCACGTCGCGTTTACCGCCGGCCTGCTCCACGATATAGGCAAAGTAATGCTCAGCCAATACGCTTTCGAAAGCTTCAACTTGATCATGGATCGCATTCGGGATGAAAAAACCACATTCATCGACGCCGAAAGAGAAATTCTTGGCTTCGATCACGCGCAGGCGGGCGGAATGATTACAAGGGGATGGAACCTGCCCGAAGCCTTGACGGAAGCCATTATGCTGCACCACCGCCCAGAAGAATCCGAAACGGACCCGGGACTGGCGTCCACGATTCACCTCTCGGATTACATATGCTCGATGTTCGGAGAAGGATGCGCAGTAGACGAGCCCTCAAGCCGCATCCATCAGTTTGCAATCTCGACGTTGGCTCTACAGAGGTCCGATGTGGAGCGCATCGTTGAAAGTTTGCCCGACGTTGCAGGAAAGTCGCTGGTCAATTGATGAAGCATGACGCAATACATGGTGAAGACGCCAGTCTCGATTCCATCCTCAAAGAGATGTGCGACAGGCATGGAATCGACTTTTCTTTGTACAGAAGAAACACCATAGAGAGACGCATCGCGAAGAGAATGGCCTCCCTCGGCGCGAGCGGCTACCGCGACTATCTGCCTTTTCTTCTTGACAACCCCGCGGAATGCGATCTCCTTTTGCGAGATCTCACCTTGAAGGTCAGCCGTTTTTTCAGAAACCGTCCCCTGTTCGATTTGCTCGCCAGCCATATTTTTCCCAGCCTCCTGAAGGAAAAGGAAATCCTGAAGGAACGAACATTGCGCATATGGTGCGCGGGCTGCGCATGCGGCGAGGAAGCCTATTCCGTCGCCATATCTCTCATGGAATGTCTGCAGAAAAGAGCAGCCACTGGCCGGAATCCGCACGTATCCATCTTTGGAACGGACGTGGATGAAGACGCGCTGAGAAAGGCCTCGGAAGCCGCATACCGGATTGAAGCGCTTAGAGAAATTCCACAGGAAATGCTCAAGAGTTACTTCATCCCTTTAGAGTCGAATAGCGACAGGCCGGATAATTCAAAACGCAGGGCCAAGCAGCAATTCCGCCTCGTGGATTCGATCAGGGAGCTAGTCCACTTCTCGAGGCACGACATAGCGTCCGACACCAAGAAATCCCCTCCTGCAGGCGTCGTCGCCAATTATGATGTGATACTTTGCAGGAACCTTCTGATATACTTTTCGAGGCCCTTACAGGAAAAGGCGCTCCTGAATCTATATAACTCTCTAAATTTAGGTGGTTATCTAATACTCGGCAAATCGGAATCGATCCCCGAAAGCCATCAGGGATTGCTCGTTCCCGTGAACGCGTCGATGAAGGTGTACAGGAGGGCGCTTCCGACTACCCGAGAACGGTTTCCCTGAAAAATGGAGAACTGAATGAAATCCCTGCTCAAGCTCACATTGACCCAAAAGCTGATCATCCTGTTCTTCCTCTTCAGTTTGATTCCAATGGGCGCCAGTTGCTATTTCAATTTCAAGATGGCTCACGAAGAGCTCGAAAGGCAAACTCAACGCCAGCTCGACTACCTGTGCGAAGACCGAAAAGCTCAACTGCAGATCTATTTCAACAAGTTGAGATCAGATCTGGCCATGTTGAGCGACCACAGGCTCATAAAAGATATGATGGCTGAATACATAAGAGCCTTCAACAATCCCGGCTTCGCAAGCGAGCCCTTCATCGCAGTCGACAATCTTTACCACTCCAGGACGGACCGCCTCAAAGGAACCTACGGGTTCGAAGACATTCTGTTCGTCAGTCTTGACGGCAATATCGTGCTGGCCGCCGAAAGGGGCGGCGAATGGGGCGCCAACCTTGTCCACGGCCCGTTGTCCGGCAGCAACCTTGGTCGTTGCTTCAAGCTGTCCCTCTCTGAAATGACGCTTGTCGATTTCGAGCCTTTCCCGCTTTCCGGGAAACCGGCTGCTTTCATAGGTACTCCCGTTATCAGCAACTCGGCCAGAGAAGGAATCCGGGCGGGTGAGAAGATGGGGGTGCTGATTATTCGAATTCCGATCGAGCAAATCAACAGGGTTATGCACCGAAGCACCGGACTTGGCGAAACTGGCGAAACATTCCTTATAGGAAAAGACCTGCTGCTGCGTTGCGACTCGAGGCATGCCGCAAAAAGCACCATGCCCGCGCCATTTTCCGACGCTACAATGCTCATGGAAGCTTTTGAGGGAAAAGCTATGCATAAAGATCAGGCGATCGACGACAGAGGCGCCGTCGTCTCCGTCGCCTGCAGTCCCTCCGGAATCGAAGGACTAGAATGGGTGATCGTCGCAAAGAAGGATCGCGACGAGATTCTCAAGCCTGTTTTCTCCTTACAGAAACAGAACCTGGCCCTGGCGCTTCTGATAGGGCTCTTATCGGTCGTAGCCGCTCTTTTTTTCGTTCACGGCATCGCCAGCCCTCTAAACCGCATGCGAAAGGCGGCAAACCGAATCGCTTCCGGAGACCTCTCCGCACGCATCCCAATTGAATCTTACGGCCATGTGGGGAGGCTCGCCGAAGCCTTCAACGAGATGGTTCAACACCTCCTGGACTCTAAAGATCAAGTCGAACAGCATAAGATTTCTCTCGAGAAAAAGATCGAAGAGCGAACCAAAGAACTGCTCAAAAAAACCGAAAAATTGGAAAAGGCCAATCATGTTCTTTCAGCCTTTAACGAGATACTGGGCAGCCTGAATGTCCATAGGGATTTAGACCTGCTTGTAAGAGACGTGCTCGAAAGAATAGCAAACCGAAGCAACGCTCAGATTCAGGCGCTCTATCTCTACGACCGCGAGCGGAAAGTCTTGTCGCCTGCAGCGACTTACGGCATCGACAAGGCCTTCATCATCGAGGAGCGCAAGATTGGCGACGGCATCCCGGGTCAAGCCGCCGCCTCCCGCAAGTCCCTTCTCGTTGAGGATATTCCGCCGGAGTATTTCAAGATCGCTTCGGGATGCGTCGAAGGCGTTCCGGCGCATGTTCTCTGCATGCCGATCACTTTTGGGGAAGAGCTCGTGGGAATGCTGGAAATAGGAAGCATTCATCCGTTCGAGAAAAGCGCGATGGAAATTCTGGAGGCAGTGGCGTCCCAATTGGGTGTTGGGATTTTCAACGCTCAATCTTTTGCGCTCCTCAAAGAGCTTTCCGCCGACCTTCAGGAAAAAAACGACCTGTTGGCCGTCCAGAACGAAGAATTGCAGGCTCAAAACGAGGAAATTCAATCTCAGTCCGAAGAGCTACAGTGCCAGGCTGAAGAACTGGACGCACAGAAACAAGCGCTTGAGGAAAAGAGCGATATGCTTGCTGAGGCCAACCGTTTGAAATCTGAATTCGTCTCCAACATATCCCATGAGCTTCGAACTCCCATGAACGCCATTCTCGGAATGACGCAACTGCTCATCGGAGGAGCGGCGGGGGAGATTTCGAGCAAGCAGTCCGATTACTTGGAAGTCATAGAGAGAAACGGAAGAAATCTCCTCTCGCTCATCAACGACATTCTGGACCTCTCGAAGATCGAATCCGGCCGACTGCAGCTGAGCCTATCCCGGGTCGACGTCGAAACCTTTCTTGACGACCTTCTCAAGAGCTCCAAACCTCTTTTGGATGAAAAATCCCTCACCGTGACCGTCGACATAGAGAAGGGGCTCTCGTTCTGGACAGATGCCGACAAGCTGAGGCAAATCGTCGTTAATTTGCTCGGCAATGCGATCAAGTTCACCGATTCCGGAGGAATCCGGATTGCAGCTTCGGAGGAAAAGCGGGGAGATGCCGATTTCGTGGTCATCCGCGTTTCCGATACCGGCATCGGTATTCCAGAAGACTCTCTACACCGGATTTTCGACGCCTTCCGTCAGGTGGATGACTCGCCTGATGCAAAGCGCGGCGGCACGGGGCTTGGCCTCCACATTTGCAGGAAACTGACTGAAATGCTTCATGGGACCATTGAGGCGGACAGCAAACCGCGAAAAGGCTCCACCTTCACTGTCGCCCTTCCCAAAAATACCAGCATGCCCGGCGGACAGAGTCGGGATTGGCAGCAAAAAATCAAGCAAGTCCTCTTTTCGCAAATCTTGGAGCACTCAGCGCGGGAAGGCTTCGAGGAGGTCAAAAATATTCTGCTCATAGACGATGACCCCATAATCGCAAGGGAGCTTGGAGCAATTCTCGATGAACGGCAATACAGGCTTAGAGTCGCATTCAACGGCATAGAAGGCATTAGCGAGATCGAAAAGGAGCTCCCGGACCTCCTCCTGCTCGACTTGAGCATGCCCGTAATGGACGGTCGCGGTGTGATCGAAGAATTGGCCAAGAAAAAAGAGTATGGACAGATCCCCGTGATCATACTCACGGCAAAAGATGTGAGAGAAGCAGAGCAGAGGAGTTTTCCCCCCAACGTATCGGCAGTCGTGATAAAAGGTCAGCTCGACCGGAGCTTGTTGGTGGAAAAGATAGAACAAGCCCTTTTCGAGAGCGCCCGGCGCCAAGGTTCGAGTCGGCTCGCGCGGGATATTCCGGCAAAGATTCTCATAGCCGAAGATTCCGAAGACAATATGGCTTTCTTTACTGAAGCGTTGAAGCCTTCCGGATACATAACGCTTCAGGCCGGGAACGGTCTGATGGCGGTCAAGCTGGCAAAGATCGAGAAGCCGGATCTCATCCTCATGGACATTCATATGCCGGAAATGGACGGTTACGAAGCCGCAAAACGGATCAGGGAGATAGACGAACTGCAGAACATTCCAATCATAGCCCTGACCGCCAGAGCCATGAAGGGAGATAGAGAGAGAATACTCTCGGGCGGATTCGACGACTACCTCTCCAAACCGGTTCATCCTGATGCTCTTGTCAAAAAAGTTATGGAATGGCTTGCAATATGACGCAAGGTTTTGAAGCGGAGAAAAAGCGCGAGGCGCCGATCATACTGCTCGTTGGAAACGATGAAGACCGCGCGCTCTTCATGTCCAAAACCCTATTGGGTCGGAGCAACTGCCGCGTCCTCACGGCAAAGAATGGCGCCGCCTGCTTGAAGATTTCCCGAGACGAGAATCCCGACGTTATAGTGTTAGACTCCCTTCTTGCAGACACCAGCGGTCTTGATCTCTGCGCGCAGCTAAAAAAAGGAGAACAAACCGGCTCTATTCCCGTTATCCTGTTGGTAGGGAGCGACCGTGAGATCCCATCAGAATTAGCGGGGTCCGCACTGGCGCCGGATGACTATCTCGTCTATTCCACGGAGCGCCATAAGCTGGGCGGCCGGATAAGAACCATCCTTAGAATCAGAGAGCAGGCTCGCAGCGAAAGCAGGCTTCTATCGCCTTTCATTGCCCATAAGCTTCGCTCGCCTCTCAACAGCATCATCGGAATGGCCGAGCTCATTCAGAAGCCTTTCTACGGAGGCCTTAGCGAGAAGCAACTGCAATTCGCTCAAACCATCTCGACGAGCGGCAACCGTCTTCTCGATCTGATCAATGAGCTCGAGGGCGAGTGAGCCGGGCGGGAGAGAAAAGCAGGGCAAAAGATAAGACATACGGATCGAAAGAGCCAATGGACAAAGATAATTCGCAAAATACGGGCTTGCGCGTTCTTATCGTCGACGACGACGAAGCCAATCTCGCAACGCTTGAAGCCTACGTCGCAATCCAGGGCTATTCGCCGATAAGAGCGCAGGGAGGAGAAGAGGCGCTCAGGAAAGTCGAAGCGCTTTCGCCCGACATCATTCTGCTCGATCTTCTCATGCCGGGAATGGACGGCTTCGAGCTCACCCGGCGATTGAAATCCAACCCTGCGACATTCAAGATCCCAGTTGTAGCCGTCACTGCTCTGCATGATCGAAAGAGCAACCTGAAAGCCATCGAAGCCGGCGTCGATCAATTTCTGACCAAACCGATCGACGAGGTTATGCTCAAAGCGCATCTCTCCAACCAATTGAAGATTCGCCAGCTCAGCCTCGACCTGGATTCTTCGCGCAATCGGCTGGAGATGCTCGGCGAATATCACCGCCGCATCTCCCCGGGCCGTTGCGCGACCAGAGAGATAATCGGCGAGAGCCAACCCATCAAGAACGTGCTGGCGAAAATCCACATGATCAAGGATCTCGACGCTCCGGTTCTCATCCTGGGCGAGAGCGGATCGGGCAAGCAGCTTGCAGCCGAGGCGATTCATTGGGAAGGAGTCCGAGCCTGCGAGCCCTTCGTCCATATCAATTGCGCAAACTTACAGGAGAACCTGCTGGAATCCGAGCTCTTCGGACATTCGAAAGGCTCCTTCACCGGAGCGCTCTCCCAGAAAAAAGGGCTCATCGAAGTTGCAGAGAAAGGCACGCTCTTTGTAGATGAAATCGGGGACATGTCGCCTTCCGTTCAGGCAAAGATGCTTGTCGTGCTCGATTCCGGAATGTTCCGACGCCTCGGCGATACGAAAGAGAGGCGCGCTGACGCAAGGGTTGTGGCTGCGACAAACAAGGATATCGAAGGCATGATCAAGCAGGGGCTTTTCAGAGCGGATCTCCTGTACCGAATCGGGGTGCTCACGATCGAGCTCCCCCCGCTCAGAGAGCGGAAGGAAGACATTCCTCCCTTGGCGCGCTACTTCCTCGATCACTCCCGTTTCGTCTCGGACGGACCAAAAGAGCTCTCGTCCAAAGCCATGGAAAGACTAATAGAATATGACTGGCCGGGAAATGTGAGGGAGCTTTCGAATGTAATCGAGAGAGCCGTTGTCTTTTCCGGATCGCAGGAAAGGATTTCCCTTCGTCACCTCCCACCGCATATTCTAGCTTTTTCCAGAAAATCAAACGGTTCATCCCCGATTGCAGACGCCCGAGAGACGAGCGCTCCCGCCACGAGCGGCCGCACGCTCGCAGAGGTGGAGCTTGCGCACATTCGTGAGGTGCTGAGAAGCGAAAAAGGCAATCGAACCCGCGCAGCCGAGATACTCGGCATATCGAGATCGACCCTTAAGAAAAAGATAGCTCAGCATCCCTTACTGCTGAAAACTTCCGCCTGAATAGCGCGAGCCGGAAGCATTTACTCTTTGATTCTTGCTCAGTTCCTGCGCCTTCATCGAAGTCGCGCCGACTTGCGGCCATGATCCGGCCACTTAGGCCGAAAATCGGCCACTCCTCAAAAATGCGCATCCAATAACGATCCAAGTCCGGAGCACGGCCAATCTTAGGCTATCGGTCGACGAGCGGAGCCATTCCACTGTGCGCTAGAGCGTCAAAATAAAGAAATAGTTCACAATCGATCGACGCTAAACGCGCAGATGCACAAAGATTAGACAATTCATCCGCCAGAGATCGTCCTTTTGCATGATTATTGCTCTTTTTGGCATCAAGTCCAATCAGAAGCCAAAATCTCAAAAGAACAACCCTCTTGTGGAGAATATAAGGTATGGATGTCAAAGCTCTTTTAGGTGGAGCGATACTCTTTCAACTGGCTGCGGCAATTATCGCACTTAAGCTCATACCCGTCACCCAAAGCCGCAAAGCATGGCTGGCCATTTCTTTAGCGCTCTTTCTCATGGCCGTTCGTCGATGCATTAGCTTCCACCAGATCAGCACGGAAAGCATATCCCCTCCTCAAGACCTCTCCGCCGAATGGGTAACACTGCTTACGTCATTGCTCTTACTTCTTGGAATCAAATGGATTGGGCCCGTTTTCCTTTCCATCAAAAACGCCTCTGAAGCCTTGAGCCGAAGCGAAGAGAAATACCGCTCGCTCTTCGAGGAGTCGAGGGATGTCATCCTGGTGACCGACCGCGGAGGGTCGCTCCTTGACGTCAACCCTTCCGGGCTTAAGCTTTTCGGCTATGCCAGAGAAGAATTCATCGGGATGGATGTTCGAGCAATATACGCTAACCCCGAGGAGCGGAGCATTTTTCAACAGAAGATCGAAAGCGAGGGATCCATAGTAGATCATGAGGTTCTTTTGTTGAAAAAGGACGGCGCTGTCATGAACTGTCTGCTCACGGGCGCAGTACAGAAAGACGCGGACGGAGCCGTTATGGGATATCGATGCTCTATTCGCGATATAACAGAAAAGAAGAGGATGGAAGAAGAACGGCGTCGTTTTATTGAAGGCTCTACCGAAGGGATTTTTCAGGCCACTCCAGACAGTCGGTTCCTGATGGTCAACCCCGCGCTATCCAGGATATTGGGCTATAATGACCCACAGGAGCTTCTGGAGTCCGTTGAGAGCATCAGAAGTCAGCTATTCATAGAGACGGAAAGGGTCATAGAGCTCAGAAGGCTTCTCGATGAACAAGGAGAAGTAAGCGGCTTCGAGGCAATGATGCGCCGCAAGGATGGCTCCGCTGGTTGGGTTTCCATCAATGCGCGCGTCATTCATGGCGCGGACGGCGCGTTCCAGCACTATGAAGGAGTCTGCAAGGATATAAGCGAGCAGAAGCAAATCGAGAATGAACGCGCCCTTTTAGCGACAGCCATAGAGCAAGTAGCGGAAGGGATAGTCATAACGGATGCAAGCGGAACCATAATCTTCAGCAATCAAGGGCATCAGCATCTTACCGGGTACGCCTCTGAAGAACTGGTCGGGCGAAACGCGTGCGCCCATGAAACCGACGACTGTCTTCCGTTGCTTCAGGAAGGCATTCAGACATGTCTTAAAGGCGGAGAAGTATGGAGCGGCCAGTTTTCTCACAAGAAGAAGGAGGGAGCTCGTTACGAACTAAGAGCCTCGATCTCGCCTGTTCGAAACAAACTCAGTGAGATTTGCAACTGCGTCATAGTCGAGCGGGACGTGACCCACGAAAGCCAACTGGAAAAACAGTTGATTCAGACTCAAAAGCTGGAAGCCATCGGTACTCTGGCGGGTGGAATCGCTCACGATTTCAATAATATTCTCAGCTCGGTCATGGGATTTACCGAACTGGCGATGCTCCAAAGCCAGGCCGGATCTAAGGTGCGCAAATATCTCGAGACTTCGGTCAAGTCATGTTACCGGGCGAAGGATCTGGTCAATCAGATTCTGACCTTCAGCCGTCAGGGAGAACAGGAGCGCAAACCGGTGCAGCTCAATTATGTGGTGAAAGAAGCGCTGAACATGCTTCGAGCTTCGCTTCCCTCCACCATTGAGATGCGCCAGACAATAGTCGCTAAAAGCTTGATCATGGCCGATCCGACTCAGATCCATCAGGTTCTGCTGAATCTTTGCACTAACGCCGCCCATGCCATGCGAGAGAAGGGCGGATTGTTGGAAGTGAGCCTCCGAGATGTGAATCTCGATGCCGAAAACGCAAGCCTATATCCGGAAGCCGGCCCCGGTCCCTATGTTCAGCTCACGGTAACGGATACCGGTCATGGAATGGAGCCTGAAGTCATGGAGCGGATCTTCGATCCTTATTTCACGACCAAGTCTCCGGGAGAAGGAACCGGCCTCGGTCTTTCAGTCATCCATGGCATTGTAAAAAGCCACGAAGGCATCATAGATGTTCATAGCGAGCCGGGAAAGGGCAGCTCTTTTCACGTGCTCCTGCCCGTTTCCGCTAAAGCGAGCTTTGGAGGAACACACCAATCCGAGGAATGGGGATTGCTTGCAGGAGGATCGGAGCGCATACTCTTTGTCGACGATGAGAAGGATTTATGCTGCTCAGGGCGCGCAGTGCTCGAGTATCTGGGCTATGAGGTCGTCGCGATTAGCTCCAGCGTCGAAGCCTTGGAAGCTTTCCGGATGGAGCCGGATCGGTTCGACCTGCTCATTACGGACATGACGATGCCGAAAATGACTGGAATCGACCTGGTAAAGGAAGTATTGAAGATTCGGCGAGATATGCCCGTGATATTGTGCTCCGGCTTCAGGCGCATGATCACACAGGAAGCAGCCGAAAGCATCGGCATCCGGCATGTGCTGGCAAAGCCCGTGGTTGCGCATGAACTGGCGGCATCCATTCGGAAAGCGCTGGGTGAAAAACCGTTGAAATCCGCAGGAAAGCCATCAGCCGGAAGTCTAACCCCACAGAAGGAGAAGGATCCTGCCTGTGGTCTTTTCTGCAATGAAAGGAGCATTAATGTCTAGCAAAACAATGCGGCTTGATGAAGTGGAAAAGTTGTCCATCTGGGTGCTGGCGGACAACTACTACGATTCGCTTAGAGCGGACAGCAAGATAGCGCAAAGATTCCGGGCGAAGCCGGGCAAATCGATCCATGCAGAGCACGGCCTCGCTTATTACATAGAAACGACCGTCAAAGGACGAACAAACGCCTTCATGTTCGATTACGGCCTCGATCCGGAAGGGGTTCTCAACAACATCGACCTGCTCGGAATCGACCCCGGAAAAGCAGCCGCCTTTGGCCTGAGCCACGGTCATTTCGACCACTGGTCAGGAGTATACGCCATCCTGAAGCGCGCTCAACCCGGTCTCGCACAAGGGACGCCCTTCTATGCGGGCGAGGAGTGCTTCGCCCGAAGGTACTCTCTCCACCCGGGAAGCGTCGAGCCTTCGGATCTCGGACAACTAAAGAAGGAAGAGATCGAAGCCCTTGGATTGAAAGTTGTCGAAGTCGCTGAACCGATGGAGATCATCCCCGGCGCTTACTCCACCGGCCCCATCGAACGGGTCACCACCTATGAAAGCGTTCCGCCAACCCTGCTCATCAAACGCAGTGAAAAACCGGAGCCCGACGATTTTCGCGGCGAGCAGGCAATCTTTTTCAGCCTGAAAGGAAAAGGACTGGTAGTCCTCTCCGGCTGCGCCCACGCCGGAATCGTGAACACCATCAAGCAGGCCCGGAGGATTTCCGGCATCGAGAAAATCCACGCAGTATTGGGAGGCTTTCACCTGATCAACGCCAAACCCGAGGTCATTCAGCAAACGGTGAACGACATCGAAGCCATGAAGCCCGAGCTCGTAGCGCCCATGCACTGCACCGGCTTTGAAGCCGTGCGCGCCTTCGAGATGCAGATGCCGGACCAGTTCCACCTCAATACATCCGGGACGCGGTATGTTTTTCAAATATAGAAAACAGGCAATAACGCAAAAGTCACCTTTTCTTTAGACCACGAAAAACACGAAAGGCACGAAATTTCATAAAGCGGAATGCCTCTCTTTCCAATTGTTGATCATACTTTTCGTGTCTTTCGTGTTTTTCGTGGTTCAAAAAGGGCTCAGCCGGGTGAGTTTTGCGCTATTGCGAAAACAGGCTGGACGAACTCCCCATTCCGGTCTTTCATCCATGATTCGCCTGGCAATTCTTGATTGAATCCAAGTGGCTTTTCAATTTTAAAAGTTATGTTGGCGCGCATAAGGATTGGGATACGCCACCCGATCGTGCTGAGGTATCGAAGCATGATCGGGGATGTTCGCCCTTCGATACCTCTCAAGAAACAGCTTTTGTGGATAAATAAAATCAATGACTTATG
>CAZOEL010000040.1:0-29728 GCA_964578835.1 uncultured Syntrophobacteraceae bacterium
TCCCAGATTGTGCCAGCCTGGAGAGTATCGCAGTAGATCCTCAGCATCCCTGTTGTCGGCAATCTTTCGCCCTCCTTTGGGGGTCTCATCGAAAAAAAGCTTCCACTCCCGAAAGTGATCGGGAACTGAGAACCGACTGCCGGGCTCTCCGATGATTTCTGGATTTGCTCGTAATAACCACGTTTCAAACAAGGTGAAGTACTGCTCGGAGGGATTCAGCCTCTTCCAAGCTTTATGCAAATCCTGATCGACAAAAAGCAGGGGTTTCTTGCATGTCCCTCCGGTGAAAGTTAGCCCGGATGCGCGCAAAAGCAGATACAATCCGCAAATGGGCGGGTACGATTTCTGCTGGGGCCGTTTCAGTTTCTGCTCGAGAGGGTGAGCCAGCCGGGCATTGATTTCCGGCAGAGCCCGCATTGGCAGTTGGTGCGTTCCGGTAAGGGGAAATCCCCGATTGCCGATGAGCCGAAGCAACATATTGAAGTCCGCAATGATTGTTCCTGGGCCACTTTCCGTAATGTCGGCATCTTTCAGCAGTTGCATGTGCTCAGGAGAGAGCTTCAGTTTTCCAGAGGATGCCCCTCGCATGATCAACTCCCATTACCCAATGCTTTGTCTAAATTCCTCAGTAGAAGGCTCTCGGTTCAGTGATCCTCTCCCAGCCATCTTTGAATTCCCCTTTCAGCATCTTCGAGCGCATCGTCAATAGTCTGGTACTCGGCTTTCCTTTCCCAAACCATCCCTCCTTCATCGAGCACTCTGATAAAAGATCGGCTCATCTCAGTGTATCCGATCTCAAGCCAGTCTCTATTCTCGATCCAAGACGAAAGCTTGGGGTATTTGTCTTCAAATGAACCGGTTGCTACAACCTTGACCATTCTGAGGTACTGCGTTTCTTTTGCCTTACGGGATTTAGTTCCTCGCTTCTTTGGCTTTTTCCTGCTCCCGCTCACCTGGGCTTGCGCATGCACCGATTCGGTTTCTGCAGCGATAAGGTTCTTCCAGAACTGGATAATGTCCTCGAGCATAGGGACGGACTCCGGGATCAAACCCGCGCCATACCTTGGATTGTACTTCTCTGTATAGTCTTTTGCGGCCTCATACGCCAGTTCCGGTGCTGCATGCGGGTTCAGGATACACTGGAGAGCATCCTCTATGATCAATACATCCCAGCTATTGATGGTGCGAATTGCTCTGCCCCATACCTGCCGTCCGGAAAAGGACTGCACTGCACCGCTCTCGCCCTGGCAAGCAGCTTGCTCAACGCGGAGAGAGTTGTCTCCGTTGGCTGCTCAAGGTGCGTTCGCATGGCATGAACGGATTCGGCCATCAGTTCCTTCAGCCCTTCCCAATCCTTCGTGTCAAGGTGGCTGGGGCAGGGTTTTGAGTCAGCTTTTTCCAGAGTACGTTCCGCGAGGAAGAGCACAAAATGCGCAGCAGTCCGCGGGGCCTCACAAAGTCTTTTGATGCTCGTAAGCTTGGTGATGGAAAAATAGGTTTCCTTCCCGCTTCGCAATGCATCGGCGGCCTCAACGAACTTGTGGATCTTCCTCGCGGCATCTTTCGGTATGGCTGGGTTCATGGCAGATAGCACCTTGAGTGAATTCGAGGAGATAAACTCCGTCAGTCCTATGTTCTACGTTATGTTCTCATTCTTCCCATCGTGCATACTGTTCCGGAGGTTTACCGTGCATATCATAAAGAATCGGCTTGTCAACGGATATGGCCGGGTCAATTTGCTCCAAAGCCACTTCGAATTCCCACTTGTCACCGAAATCGAAAAGGAAGGTCATCGTCTGGCCAAGCGAAAGCGGCAAATCACCGACCAAAACATCGCTTGTCTGTGGTTCATCTCTCCATGGTCCATCCGCCCCCATTTCGGGATGCCAGACCTTTGCCATAGCGCCAAAACGGTTTTCGTATGAGAAACGATACAGGTGATCGTGGTCAAAATCGACTGCATCGAGAATAGCGGATGCAAGTTCATCAAGAGCTCGATCCGCTGGTATCGCAATCCGAAACCATACTCTTCCAAGCGATACTTTGAAGATGTGAGTATCTTTTCTGAAGACCCACTCGGGAATGGAGAGGTTGTTTTTCCATTGAGGAAAGTAAGGCCGGAGTATGGGCTGAAGCACGCCGAATTCCATTTTCCCGTGGTGCTCAGGCTCCAAGAATTGACTCAAGTCCTCGGTAAGCTCAGTGAGAAGCAAAGCCAATAAGGCATCACCCAAGGATGTACGACGGATGAGTGCGATGTTCCAGCCTTTTCCCTCCGTTAGAGAGCCACATCGCACGGAGATTAGTCCGAACAGTTCGAGTAGTCCCAGATTATGCCAGCCGGGAGTGTGCCGGAGTGACTCCTCCGCATCTTTGTCACCCGCAATTCGTAACCCCTTGTCGGGGATACGCCGGAAAAGGTATATCCAGTCCTTGAAGTTCTTTGGAATCGACGAAAACCCTTGACCGGATTCTCCGACGATTTCCGGATGTCCTCGGAACAGCCATGTCTCCAGCAAGGTGAAGTATTGTTCGGCAGGATTCAGTTTACGCCAAACATGAAATACTTCCTCATCTACACAAAGGAACGGTTGGTGCTTGATTGTCCGGCCAACCAAAGTAATCCCCAAGGCTCGCACCAGCAGGTATAAGCCATTGATGTGCGGGAGTGATTTCTGCTGCGGACGTATCAGGCCATGTTGAAGCGGGTGGGTCGTACGGGCGTTGATCTCTGCCAGAGCGCGCATTGGCAGTTGGTGTGCAGCAGTTATCGGAAATTTCCTTTGTTTCAAGAAATGCAAGAGTGAGTCAAAATCCCGGAGGATGCTACCAGGACTGCCTTTCTGGCTGAAACCGTCTTTCAAAGCTTCTTTGTGTCCAGGTAGCAACCTGATCGGTTTAGATGACAGTTGTCGCATTGGCACACCCCTTAACATGTAATCAGCTCCGGCAAGCTCTATCTTCTCCCTTACCACCCTTTCGGATCTCTCCGATTCAGCCATCGGATGCATTGCCCTTGTTCAGGCAGCATTTCTTGTACTTCTTCCCGCTCCCGCAAGGGCAAGGATCGTTCCTTCCGATCTTCCTCTTTTGGGGTTTAAGCTCCTCTGCCCTGACATGTTCGACGTATCGCTTCAATGCTGCACGTAACCTTGAAGCCTCTGGATCGTAGTCCGGTCTGGGAGTCGAGCGTTCCTGCCTGAGCCCCATCAAGATTTCCACATCTTCCAGATCTCCGGCAATGGTCAGATCCACCGCATTTGCCTCAAGAACCTTCCGGATAATCGGCAAAGCCTCCCGCCCGTTCATGTGGATCAGGGAGCTGATGATAAGACCGTTGAGAGTTGGATCGTTTTCAGAAGACCGCTCCAACTGGCTCATCAAAATCTCCAGGCACTGGTTTCGAGCCTCCGGATGGTTGCTTGCGATTTTCTCCAGACCATGGGCGGATCGAGCCCTTGGCGACACCTCATTGGATTCATCTGCGAGATACCTGGCCAAGGCTGGAATTGCCCTCGTCCCGATCATTCCAAAGACCACCGGCAGTTCTTCTCCAATCCAGTCATCATCGAGATCGAGAATACTCAGAAGCGGCTCAATGGCCTGTTCTGCGCGCAGCTGCCCGAGGGCTCTCCATGCATGTAAAGGCGCCCACACCTCTGCGCTCTTTCCATCCGCATTGTGGAGATCCATGTCTGTTGCCATACGAATGAGCTTTGGAATGTGCTCTTCGGTCAAGCCGTATTCCAGGTAATCGGGCCATTGCTGGAATTGGCCCGGATCGCCAAGTGTCAGCAATCGATCTACTGGAAATACATTGTTGACTTGCATTGCTTCTCCCTCCAAATAATAGCCGCCTCAACAGATCACTCTGGTGGCTTACCACCCTTGCCATTTTCTTTTCTCCAGCCAGATTACGGCCTCCTCTATGCTCCCACTCTGATTGGGTTTAATCGTGAAAGCCTGCCACTTGCCGCCGACAAGAGCATACAAACAGGTTCCGCTGAATTCGCCATAGGAGATGCTGTAGGCCGCAAAATGCACCAGCACTCTCGTTCCGTCCTCGGCTACTTCGGCAATTTCAGGCTTTCGCTGGTAGGCATACCACTCTCTTGGCTCCGCTATGACCTCTATGGGCACTCCAAAGTAGTGGAACAGCACTTCCTGAACCGTGCACTTGATCCGTTTCCCAGCATAGACGAAGCGGAGGTTCTCTTTTCTGACCACTTCAAGCCGGTCCAGTCCATTTTTTCGAGCCCTTCTGATGCTTTTGTCGAGGGCGCCGAGCCCATGGAAGGTCCCCGTATTATCTTCAACAATGGTCTTGATCAGCTCTTGCGCTGTACCCCGGGCGATCTCACGCCAATGGCCCCGCTGATTTTCCACTTCCAGCAGCAAGGATAGGTCTGCTCCGGTCATTGGGGTCATTCTGGCAAAGACTCCGGACCCGAGCTTGCGTACCGATGCAGGCAAAGGTCTCTCGATGTATAAGCGGCCCCGAAGGCTACGCGCCTTTAAGTTCAAAGCAGACAGGACCGGTGAATCCTCTATTCCCTTGTTCAATACAGCCAGAATCTTCGACTTCTGGTCGTTGGAGAGCTTCTGAACTGCCGGGCGCGGTTGCCTCTCGGGCCATCTTTGTCCCCATCCCATTGAATCCTCCTATGCCCGATTCCAGTATATCTCTGCATAGCCTCTGCGCACCTGCTAGAACGCTTCAGCCATTCATCGATCATTAACGAACCAACTCGCATAGTCATTCAAAAGCTGAGCATTCCTGCTCTCCATGTCCACAGCTTCCAAATCCAGTAAGGGCAGATCGAACTGCCTCCTGTCAGGTGTTCTCCGGACGCGGGCCAGAATACCTCTGAAAACATGGTGTATCAAAAGACATTCACGGTATCGACCAAAGGGCACGGGGATATGCATGACCTTACTGAGAAGGTCCAACAAATCGTCACTGCCTCGGGGATAAACACTGGAATAGCCAACATCTTCAATGTAGGGAGCACTGGGGCCATTGGCGTCATAGAGTTTGAGCCGGGACTCGAGAGAGATCTGCCGGGGCTTCTCGACAGGCTGATTCCCACGAGTCGCAGCTATAGTCATGAACAAACCTGGGATGATGGAAACGGACACTCCCATCTTCAGGCGACTCTGCTCGGGCCTTCTCTAACGGTTCCCTTGAGCGACGGAAAGCTCGTCTTGGGAACATGTCAGCAGATCTTTCATCTTGAGTGCGATATCAAGGCAAGAGAGAGAAAGGTCGTCGTGACCCTTACCGGGGAGTGAGGATGAAAGACCTTGTCAGAATCAGTAAATTCATGAGCCTCGTGCTTCGGCATCGCCCGGGGAGCATCGGGTTGAGACTGGATGAGGGCGGATGGGCGGAAGTCGATGAATTGCTCGGTGCAGCGAGAAGATCCGGTGTTTTGCTGGATAGAGCCATGCTGGAGAAGGTGGTAGAACAAAACGACAAGCAACGTTTTTCTTTCAGCAGTGACGGCCGGCGCATCAGAGCCAATCAGGGGCATTCCATTTTGATCGATCTGGGCCTCATGCCAGTTGAACCTCCAGAACTACGCTATAATGGTACAGCCGAACGTTTCCTGGAATCGATCGAAAGAGAGGGATTCTGCAGAAGAAGAAGGCGCCACGTGCACCTCTCGCCGGATACTGAGACCGCGCTAAAGGTTGGAAGCCGTTACGGAAAGCCTGTGGTTCTGATCATCTATTCCGGGCGTATGCAAAAGGATGGTTTCCAGTTCTATCTATCTGACAATGGCGTTTGGCTGGTGGAAAGCGTTCCGGCTGAGTACGTTGGATTTCCCAGAGACTGAGGGAAGTTGTCCAGAGAAAAGATGGAGAGGGCATCAAGAGATGGAAGATCAAGAGAATTCAACCCGAAGCAAGATCATGGCCTACGTTGGATTGCCCCTGGCCTTCGTTGGAGCGGCTCTGTCGGGAGCCACACGAAACCCCATTGTCATAATCATCACTGTGTTGGTCTTTTACCTTGTCTTCCGGTATGGGTTCAAGCAAGGCGTCTTTTCAAACACCGACTTCGAAGATTAGCAGAAAGACGTGCAGCGTATTCCGATTCGGACGACAATGCTCAACTCCTCGACTGGCTTGCTCTGAACCGTACCGAAGACAACACATTGAAGCCATCCTCTTCTCATGAGGAGACTCCTTGCTTCATTCCAAAGTGAAGTCAGGATGGCGAGGCCAGTGAGTCTGGTCGTTGATGTTTGCGGCCTTTTCGGGAGCTTAAACGACCAATTCCGTTCAGGTGCGGCAAATCAGCGGCGACCCGAAGGAATTCCATCAATCTTTGCTGCGGCATTTGATCTGTTCAGATGAAAGGGATGAAGGGCTCCAATTCCCGCCTGCCACAATCGGCTGCATACTCGACCACCTTCCTTGAATACCTGCCGATATTCATCAAGATCTCTGTTCAACACATCAAAGGATGGTAAAGTGGTCAGCATATTCCTTGGAGCGGCTGCCGAGTAGGGAGTGCTTTCTAGAGGCCCAAAGAAGGACTAAGAAGTATTTATCGCCGCCGTTTGTCAGGGGCTGCCTGGACAAGCGGCTTTTCGAGCCTTAAAGAAATCGGTATTTCGTAGTCGGTCGGAAAGGATGAACCTCTCCGGTTCCTGCTGGTTTCAGGAAAACCCATCGGGGAGCCTGTCGCCTGGTACGGTCCCATCGTAATGAACACTCAGGATGAACTACGGGCAGCCTTCGATGAGTACCGCAAGGGGACCTTTATCAAGCACGAGAAACCAGCCCGTGAATAGCCGTTTTGGCTCGGTCGATGATAAGGATATCATCCATTATCTGAGATCTTCATAGAACTGTCCTGGCTGCAGTTCGCGGCTCTCCATTCTTTTCTCGAGCACGAGAAAACGCCTGATATCCAGACAGAGGTCACATTTGGAGAGATAGCTGCCTGAGGGGGTGAAACCGAAGTCGGACTCGGCCAGTTTAAAGAGACCATAGATGCCTGATTCATACAGGGTCGAGAGAATGGGGTAAGTTTCTTTTGATATCACTGTCCCGAGGTCCTCTGTCCTTATGGAAAGACCGGAGCAAAGACCGGGGATGTAATTGCCCCAAAGATCCAGGTGGAAATGGCTGGTATCGAGTAGTTCCTGGCAATTAAGAGAAGACGATGAAAAAATCCCCTTGTAGTCCTTTCGATCGAATACCGTCCCGAAACTTGATGGCCCTCCCGCCAAAGTGAATCCAGTATCTGGCGGGAATCCTCCGTAGGTACTGCTTTCCGAATCTACTCTCGTATTCAGCCATCTTGTGGGTGGTCCTGTCATCAAAGGCATCGATCTCGGAGTAGAACTCCCGAATCCATGGGAATATCGAAATTCCGGCATTCCTGCACTGTTCCATCACTCCTTTGACTTTGAAGAATGGGATGTACTCGTTATGAAAAGGGCTGATGGAGACAAGCAGCGTGGAAAGTCCCAGTTCCTTCAACTCCTCGAGCGTCTGGCGGCTGGAATGGGAATCCTTGAACCAGGACGAGTTGGTTTCCACATACTCGACGGCCATCCCTGTCTCTTTGGCGGCGCGAAGGACAGCCTTCAAACCCTCCAGGTTGAGAAACGGCTCCCCACCTCCAACATGAATGGAGTTGCATCCCAGTTCCCTCACCTTCTGAAGATTCTTCTTTGCCGTTTCAGAGTCGATGTAAACCTTCTCCCACTGAGGGCTGCATGCATAAAGACAATGCCCGCACTGTGATGTGCAGTAGTAATTTGTAATAAGCCCTCCTGAGCGCAGCCAACCGATGCAGAACTCTTTCTTCACCATGACTCATTGGGAGATAATCGGATGATAAGCTATCAGGCGGGTTTATTCCCATCTCATGCGGGATAGACACCCTGAGCATGCGAGAGATTTAGGCGGGTTTATCTTTGGGAAGTGAGATCGTGTGAGGCTGATTTCTGAAATTCAATCCGGCTCATTTGGCGCAAATACGGCGCAGAAAAGAAAAAACGGGAAGCCACAATTGATGTAACTCCCCGTTTTTATTAGCGCGCCCGGAGAGGCTCGAACTCCCGACCTGCGGATTCGAAGTCCGACGCTCTATCCAACTGAGCTACGGGCGCAAGAGCTTTTTGATTACACCATCTATGCGACTTTAGCAAGAGTCTTATTGATCCCTTCATCCTCCTCATACCTTGTCAAACCTGAAAGCATTCCAACCATAATGCAGCCATTATCATAATTGCGCTCCTATCTCGGTAGTCGGAAGTTTTCACATGTAAACAGGAGATTACAGATGGGAATCTGCACGCGGGACAATCTCAAAGTGGGCGTTTACGTTGCCAAGGCCATAACTTTTGTCTATTATACAACCTGGAATTGCAGGAGAATTCTCGAAGCCCCGTGAATCTTCCTACGCTCAACGCCGAACATCAACCAACCTGGAACGGAGAAAAAGAATGCAATTTGAAGGAACGGAAAAATATTATCTCAATCCTGAGCTTAGAGAAATCGTCAACATAGCCATCGCAATGGAAAAACCGCTTCTTCTCTCTGGCGAAGCCGGGACGGGAAAAACACAGCTCGCTTTTGAGATTTCTCGCTCCCTTGGACTCAACATGGAGGAGGCGCGCTGCAAGTCCACCTTCAAGGGAGAGGAGCTCTGTTATATCTACGATACGGTGCTCAGACTGAACGACTCGCGCTTTGGAAGCGGGGAGACGGGACGAAACGTAAACAACATTTGGGATTATCTGCGGTTTGGCCCGATAGGCCGCGCCTTTCTCTCCGAAGACCGGCGCGTGCTCCTCATCGATGAAATCGACAAGACCGATTCGGACACCCAGGACAACTTGCTGGACGTTCTGGAAGACGGCTCCTTTATCATTCGCGAAATCAACCATAAGGTTACGTCCGCCAAACGCCCCATCATCCTCATCACGAGCAACGCCAAGCGGGAGCTTTCCGATCCCTTCCTGCGGCGCTGCTTCTGCCATTACATTCCCTTTCCCGTACCCGACGAAATGGTGCAAATCGTACGCCTTCACTATCCGGATATTTCGGAATCCTTCCTGGAAGTGAGCCTCACGAGCTTTTACCGCCTGAGAGAGCAGAGCTTCGAAAAGCCTCCGGCTACGGCAGAGCTTCTCGACTGGATCGGCGCGATGCGCGCCAGCGGCGTCAAGGGTCCCGGCGCGGGCAAGGATATTCCTCACATCGGCGCTCTTCTCAAACGAACCGAAGACATTCTTAAATTCAAAGGCTTCAGGAAACCGGGCAAGTTCTAGCCCCGGCTCCTGCGTCTCAATGTCCTATCGAGGGTGATTGAAATGATCGGTTTCGTTTATGAATTGCGTGACGCCGGCATTCCGGTGAGCGCCAAATATATTTTGGAGTTTTATCGCGCGCTGAAACAGGGGCTGGCCTCGAACCTGGACCAGCTATTCCTTCTGACCCGGCTCATTTTTGTCAAGCGCGTCGAGCATTACGACATTTTCGAGCAGGTCTTCGCATCGTTCTTTCTCGGGGCCGACGGGTACAAGCCTGTGATGAACTGGGAGGAGCTGATCGAGGGAAAGCCCTTCCGCGACTGGCTTAAAGAAGAGGTGGAAAGCGGGCGGATATCGCCCGAAGCCTTGAGAGAGTTCGACAACGAGGAGCTGCTCCAGCGCTTCTGGGAAACTCTGCTCGCTCAGCAAGGCGAGCATCATGGCGGAAACAGATGGGTCGGCAGCCATGGACGCTCTCCTTTCGGGCACAGCGGCCGACATGCGGGGGGCGTTCGCGTCTACGGTCGAGGCCTCCACGGAACCGCTCAAAAGGTGCTGGATACCAGACGTTACATAAATTACAGCGAAAAATCCACGCTCTCCACGGAAAACCTCCGCCAGGTTTTGACTTCTCTAAAGAGCCTGCGGCCCATCGGGCCCGAGGATGAGCTCAATGTGGATGCGACCATCGCCCGGACCGCCAGGAACGGAGGCGAAATCGAGCTGGTCTTTCAGCGCGAATTGAGAAACCGTCTGAAGCTCATCGTCATGGTCGACAACGGCGGTTACTCCATGATGCCTTATATCTCGCTCGTCAAGACAGTATTCAACAAGGTGCGGGATCTTTTTCAAGACGTCAACTACTACTATTTTCATAACTGCATTTACGGCGTTGTATACAAGGACCCTCCGAGGCGCGAGCCCATCAAATGGGAAAAGCTCGTGAGCGGCAATAAAAGCACGCGCCTCATCATCATAGGAGACGCCAACATGGCGCCCTCCGAGCTCATGGCGTCGTACGGCTCGATCGACATATTCTCCAATGAGCGAAGGCCGGGCATAGAATGGCTGAATGAGCTCCGGGAAGCTTTTCCCGTGAGCGTCTGGTTCAACCCCATCCTGAAGAAGTACTGGCACATGGAGAGCTCTACGATACAGAGGATCGGACGAATCTTCCATATGGAGGACCTGACGCTTGCAGGCATAAAGGACGCGGTGGGTTATCTGAACGTCCAGGGACAGGCCCATGACAAGTTCTGACGCTGAAGCGCACTGGCCAAGTTGAATACGGGATCGAGTTGTAAACTAGATGAAGATGCTGCAGCGTGAAGTCAGTCGTCTTGTCGGAAAGGCTATCCACCATTACGGGTTGATTGAAGACGGGGATAGGATTGCAGTAGCGGTTTCGGGAGGCAAGGACAGCATGCTGCTCTTGTGGCTGCTTCGGGAGCGCCTGCAGAGGGCTCCCATCCGCTACGAGCTCATAGCCGTTCATATCGACCCGGGCTTCGATACGGAAACAGCCGATGCGCTCGAGGCGTTTTTCAAGAGAGAAGGCTTTCGGCACGAAATAGTCAGGACCGACAACGGCTTGAGAGCGCATAGCCCGGAGAACAGGGAAAATCCTTGCTTTCTTTGCGCCCGTCTCAGACGGACGGATCTCTTCAAGAAGGCTCACGAGCATTCCTGCCGCAAGATTGCGCTAGGACACAATCAGGATGACTTTATCGAAACTTTTTTCATCAATATCTGTTATGGCGGACAGGTGGCGGGCATCGTGCCGAAACAGCTTTTTTTCGGTGGAGAATTGACGGTGGTGCGCCCTTTTGCTTTATTGCCTTCCGCAAAAGTAGAGAAGCTCTGCAGGCATCTGGGCCTCCCCGTGCTTCCAAACCGTTGCCCTTCCGCATCGGGCAATAAGCGGCGGGAAATCAGAGACATTCTCGATACGCTCACGACAAAGAATTCCAAAGTGCGTGGAAACATCTTTCACGCCATGAGCCGCATAAACCACGAGTACTTGCCTCCGCCGCTCCAAGGCCCTCAAAACGGATGCGCAACACTCCTTGAATTTCTACAGCAGAAAGATCCGGGGACGTTCGCCGATGGACCCAAGGAAGACCTTTTATCTCGTTGACGGTAGTTCATACATATACCGCGCTTTTTACGCCCTGGGACGCTTTACGAGCTCCAAGGGGCTGCCGACCCAAGCCGTCTACGGGTTTGCGCAGATGATTCTCAAGGTCGTTCGAGAGAAGAAGCCGGACCGCATCTGCGTCGTGTTCGACGCTCCCGGCCCCACCTTCCGGCACGACAAATTCGAAGCCTACAAGGCCACCCGCCAGAAGATGCCGGAGGATCTTGCGGTTCAGATTCCCTATATCAAAGAGCTCGTAAGGCTTCACGGGATACCGCGCATGGAGCTTTCGGGCTACGAAGCTGACGATCTCATTGCGATCCTATCCGACCGGGCGAGAGAGAGCGGGATGGAGGTCGTCATCGTCTCCGGCGACAAAGACCTCTTTCAGCTGGTGGAAGACCCTTGCGTCTTACAGTGGGACCCTCAGAAGGACAAGATTTTCACGGAAAAGGAGGTCGAAGAGCGGTTTGGAGTCGCTCCCCGCCAGATGGCCGATTATCTTGCGCTCGTGGGCGACAGCTCGGACAATGTGCCAGGCGTCAAGGGGGTCGGAGACAAGACCGCAAGGCAGCTCCTGCAGCAGTGGGGATCTCTGGACGCTATCTTCGATCATTTGGAAGAAATATCGAGCGACACTCTGAAAAGGAAGCTCCTTGCGGGAAGAGATCTCGCTTATGTCTCCAAGGACCTCATCCTGTTCAAAAAGGACGCTCCCGTTCCTGAAGACCTGCAGGAATTTGCCCCCGATGCGCCTCTTTTGCCGGAATTGTTCAAGCTCTACGAAGAATTGGAGCTCAAGAGCCTTCTCAATGCTCTGAGAAGCGAGTGGGGAAGCCCCGATGAGGCGCTTCCGCCGAAGGAAGAAGGCCCCTGCCGCAAAGATGGAATCATTACGAAGATCGAGCGGCTAAGGGAGCTGGCTCGTAGCCTGGAGGGGCAGGAGCGGTTTTCCGTCGATCTCGAGACGACCTCGCCCGATCCCATGAGAGCGCGCCTCGTGGGGGTGGCGTTGTGCTTTGAGAATCACGAGGCCTATTATGCGCCCGTGAGCCACTGCGGGCCCAACTGCGAGGAGCAGATAGACGAGAAGGATCTAATCGAAGTCCTGAGGCCTCTTCTCGAGAAGCGCAAGCCCGGCAAGGTGGGACAGAACATCAAGTATGAACGGGTTGTGCTCAAGAATCACGGCGTCGAGCTCGGAGGCATCGCCTTCGACACGATGGTGGCCAACTACCTTTTGGATCCGGGGACCTATGCTCATCGCCTCGAGAGGATCGCAGCCGAGCATCTGGGCGAGACGATGCTTTCCTATAAGGATGTGGCGGGCGAAGGAAAGGCGGAAATCGGTTTTGCCGAAGTCGATGTTCTTCGAGCCGCGGAATACGCCTGCGGGGACGCCGAGACCGCCTGGAGGCTCGTTCCCGTGCTCGAGCGAAAGCTTCGGGAGAGCGGCCTTATGGATCTCTACCAGTACATAGAATTGCCGCTTGTGGAGATTTTGGCCGATATGGAGCTTAAAGGAATACTTGTGGACGCAGGAAAGCTCGAAGCCTTGTCCCGGGACTTCGAGAAAGCTCTGGAGCTTCAGGCCGCCTCGATTTACGATCTGGCGAAAGAGGAATTCAACATCCAGTCGCCCAAACAACTGGCGTATATACTTTTTGAAAAGCTCGGGCTGCCCGTTATCAAAAAGACAAAAAGCGGGCCGTCGACGGACATGAGCGTTTTGGAAGAATTGGCGCTGACGCATCCCGTCGCCGAACAGGTGCTCGCCTACCGCAGCCTGGCCAAGCTCAAGGGGACCTACGCCGATGCCCTCCCGAAGCTCATCCACCCGGAAACCGGCCGCATCCATACTTCTTATAACCAGACGGTCACCGCGACCGGCCGCCTGAGCAGCTCGGAGCCAAATCTTCAGAACATTCCCATACGGTCGGAAGAAGGCCGAAAAATCCGATCCGCCTTCGTCGCCGCCCCCGGGCATGTTCTTCTCTCAGCGGATTATTCTCAGATCGAGCTCCGCATACTGGCTCATTACAGTGGAGACGAGCGTCTGATGGAGGCGTTCAAAAGCGGGATGGACGTTCATACTCACACAGCGTCCGAAATGTTCGGCATACCGATGGAATCGGTTACCCCCCAGATGAGAAGGCAGGCCAAAACCATCAACTTCGGAATCATCTACGGCATGAGCGCTTTCGGGCTCGCTCAGAGGCTCCGAATCACGAACAAAATGGCGAAAACCGCCATCGAGCAATACTTCACCCGCTACAAAGGCGTCAAGGATTTCATCGAAGAGACGGTTGCAACGGCGAGAAGGCTCGGCTATTGCGAAACGCTTTTGGGCAGAAGAAGAGCCATCCCCGAGCTGCAGAGCAGAAACCACACCGTGAGACAGCAGGGAGAGCGCCTCGCCATCAACACGCCCATTCAGGGAACCGCCGCGGATCTCATAAAAAAGGCCATGATCGATATCGCCCGCGCCATCCGGGAGAAGGGGCTCAAAACCGTCATGCTGTTGCAGGTTCATGACGAGCTCGTATTCGAAGCGCCTGAAGATGAGCTGGACGCAGCGCGCGAATTGGTGAGAGACGGGATGGAAACGGTGTGGGAGCTGAAGGCCCCGCTGAAAGTCGATACTGGGTGGGGTCACAACTGGGCTGAAGCGCATCCATGAATAAAAAAAGCCGCCTTTTGGGGCGGCTTTTTTTATACGCGAAAACCGCGCGAAAACATTACTACGCGCCGGCTTTGGTCTTCTCGAGCTCGGCTTTCAGTCTTTCGGCTTCCTGACGATATTTCTCGGCTTCTTCCTTGAGCTTGGCTTCGGATTCAGCAGGAGCAGCCGATTCTTCTTTCTTCTTGGGTAACGGAAGTTTATCTTTTACCTCATCGTAACCGAGGTAAGCAGCCATAGCGCCGCCAAGCAGAAGCATCAGCGGAACAGCGCCGGCCAGCAGATAAAAGAAAGCCTTGTGAAAGGCAAACACGCCTATAATGCCCAAGAACGCAGCTGCAATTCCCCCTAGAAACACCTTCATGATCTTTCCTCCTTTGACGGTTCGCAATTCGAGTATGGGTATACCCTTGAGCTATGCCAAAATTTCCCCTTCGTAACGAGAGCGGGAGCAAAAGGCATTCGTACTCATGAGCTGGGAAAACGGGTATTGCTTAGCACGCTCACTAGAAGATTGCAAGCGGAATTTGACCTTACATTCCAAAGCCCTGTGCGGGGAAAGCCCGGCTGAAGCCCCCCGTTGCAGGCATGCGCAAGGCGGGCTTCACCGGTTCGTTGAAGAGTGAGAAGCCGAGGCTTCATCGGCAAGCCGCCTGTACACCTGGTCGAGCTCGATATAACAACTGCGCTCGGGCGCCCCGAGCTTGAGGGCGGTTTCAAGCGACTCCTCGGCATCCTTGAGCAATCCCTCCTGGTAGAGAAGACAGCCAAGGCGCAGAAAGGTCTCTCCTCGCTTCGGGTCCAGGGTGGAAGCCTTGCGCAGGGCCTTCACCGCTCGGGCTCTATCGCCTTTAAAGATGTAAAGATCGGCTGCTTTGAGATGGGCTTCAAGGTCGGAAGGATTGTAGCGGATTGCATTCTCATAGTGAGCGAGAGCGCGGTCCGAGTCGCCCTGCCGCTCGGCAAGCCGAGCCAGTCCGAAATAGGCGTTCGAACAGGTGGGGCTCCGACTGAGCGCCTCTTTAAAAGCGGTTTCAGCCTCAGCGTATCTGTTCATACGGATGAGAAAAAAACCGAACTGCGCAGCCGAGAAAGCATTGTCCTTGTCCGCCTCCCGCGCCTTCCGGTAAAGTGTTTCAGCAGCCTCTGCGTCGCCTCGTTTTTCTTCTATGGAAGCCATATTGGCCAGAGCCTCCGCATGGCCCGGCTGGTCGGCAAGGATGCTCCTGTAGAGATCCATGGCTTCGTCGTGCCTTTCCTTGTCCTGATAAATGACGGCGAGATTGAATCGAGGGCGGGCATCATGAGGGGAAGCCTTTATGGCGCGCTTATATTCGAGTATGGCTTCCTGCGTGCGGCCGCTCTCGTAGCGCTCGACTCCGAGGTTATAGTGGCTCGGCTTGTCGGAAGCGCAGCCGCCCAAGGCCAGAACGAAGGCAAGAATGATTCCCGCGCTCCGGAAGCTCCGTGGCGTTCTTTTCGCTCCCTGCAACAAAGGGCGGCTTTCATCTTCTCTATTCTTTGCCATAGGGACCGATCCTTCCTTTCTCTCGCCATTCATCGGTCGAAGAGGACGTCACCCGATCTCGAGTCCCTTCCCTCTTCCAGACTATTTTCCAGGGATGAGCCCTCAGATCCTCAGAGAGCGCCTCGAGGTGCCGCGTCGTTTCTTTGAGGTGCTCGAGAACGGCGGCGATGTCGTCTTCACTGGATGTGACGATGGATCTGACGCCTTTCATGGAGCTTTCCGCCTCGGAGAGTCCCTGGTCCAGATGCGTCAGGCTTTTACCAAGGCGTTCTTCGACAGCATCGATCTTCTTCTGCAGAAGGAGGTTCGTCTCTCTGAGCTCTTTGGATAGAGCCGTGAACTCCTTGCCGCCGTCTGCAGTCGCTTGTTGAACGTTTTTGCCCGCAGCATTGAGCGTATCGGCAAAGGCGCTCAGCTTTTCGATCACCGGGCCAACTCCCTTCGTCTGATCACGCAACTGAGCAAGCAGCGCGTTGCCGTTTTGAAGGGCCTCTTTTAGGGAGGATTCCGTTCGAACCTCATGAATGAGGGTCTGCGTTTCATTCACAAGATCGGCCAGACGGGCTGCAACCTGTTGTCCGGTCTCGAGTATTTCAGAGAGGGAAGACGGGCTCTTCCCTTCGAGACGCTCTTCCGGTTCCAGTTGCGGGGAGTCTGGAGAGCCCGGGGATATTTCCACGTATTTGGCGCCCATCATGCCGAGGCTTCGGATATCCGTTCGAGAGTCTTTTCGAACGACAGCCCGGGGATCGATGCGGACGGTCACCACAATGCGGTCGCTCCTCTCCTTGGCAATTCCAATATCGGAGACTTCACCCACTTCCAGCCCCGCGTACCACACGGGAGAGCCTTTCGTAAGCCCGTCTGCGTAAGGGAAAAGGAGCACGAGGCTCTTTTTGTCGTCCCAAACCGATTTTATGTCGCTCGTAATGAAAATTCCCGCCGTGAGCAGGACAAAAGCCGCCAAGACAAGCAGACCGACTTTGATGTCAGACTTGAATACCTCCATTGAGCAAACTTCTCCTTATTCCATGTCCAGCAGGTCTTCCAGATAGTCCCGGCTCGACTGTCGGAGCGGGATGGGGCCGTCCGGGCTGCCGGCGATGAATTGCCGCACCAGGGGATCGGACGAGCTTTGGATCGCTTCGGGGGGCCCTTCGGCCACAACCTTTCCACGATAGAGCACCACCATCTTGTGAGCGATTTTGAATGCGCTTCGTGTATCGTGAGTAACCACCACCGAAGTGATGTTCATTCGCTGACTCAAGTCCAGGATGAGTCGGTCGATAACGCCGCTCACCACGGGGTCGAGCCCGGAGGTGGGCTCATCGTAGAAAACAATTTCCGGATCGAGCGCCAGAGCCCGAGCCATGGCGACGCGCTTCTGCATGCCGCCGCTGAGCTGAGAAGGCTTCAGGCGCTCGAAATCCCTCAATCCGACCAGTTCGAGCTTCATCTTGACCATGAGCCCGATGATCGATTCATCGAGCCTGGTGTGCTCGCGCAGGGGAAGCGCAATATTGTCATGAACGGAAAGCGAGTTGAGGAGCGCCCCCATTTGGAAAAGCATGCCGAATCGCCTTCTGTAGCCTTCCATCTCCTTTTCGCCAAACCCTGTTATATCTTCCCCTTTCACCAGGATTTGACCGGAATCAGGACGCATGACGCCGATCAGGTGTCTCAGGAGAGTGCTCTTCCCACATCCGCTCCCACCCATTATGGCGGTTACTTTGCCCTTGTCGATGGTGAGGTTGATTCCGTCAAGGACCACTCTTCCGTCAAAGCTCTTGACGAGGTTGCGCACTTCAATGATCGGTTCCGGGGTTGTCATGGCGGTCTTGGATCTCGTCAGAGGAAAAGGAAGAAGACGGTTGTAAAAAAACAATCGGCCAAAATAATGCTTATGAGGGAGGTCACAACCGACACCATGGTGGCTTTGCCGACGCCCTCCGCGCCGCCGCGCACGACAAAGGCCATGTAACAGCCCACCATGGCGATGATGCCGGCAAAAACGAAGCTCTTGAAAAGTCCTGTGAGAATATCCTTTAGAAGCAAGGCCTGAATAGTATTCTCAATGTATAGCGAAGGACGGATTCCGACTGCGGTCGTTCCCACAACATAACCGCCGAACATGCCGATGACATCGGCCAGCACCGTCAGGCATGGGAGCATGATCAACATGGCGAGAAGCCTTGGAACCACCAGATAACCGAGCGGAGCTATGGCCATTACTTCCAGGGCCATGATTTCTTCGGTAACCAGCATCGTCCCAAGCTCCGCGGTAAAGGCGGCGCTCACTCGACCCGCAACGACTATGGCGGTGAGAAGCGGAGCCATCTCGCGAGTAAGAGCGACGCTGGCAAGGCTTGCCGCATAATCGACCGCTCCGAATTTTTCCAGTTGATATGCGGTCTGAAGCACCAGAATGACGCCAATGACAAAGGAGACAAGAAAAACGATGGGAACGCTCTTCACGCCCACTTCATCCATCTGCGCGATGGCGGCCCTGATGCGGAGCGGCTTTCCCTGAAACGGCTTTACCAGCATCCATCGAAGGACTTCCCGGAAGAAGAGGAAAAAGCTCGATAGATGCTGCAGGAAAAGCACTACGCCTCCCGCCGAATGGCGCGCTTTCGCCTTGGATGGTCCACTCACGCGCTCTTTTCTCCCCCGAGGGCCGCTTCCAGATCCGGGACCATTTCGAATACGCCCTTGAGATGGGCAAGCTCGAATACCGATTCGACCGAAGGCCGGAGCCCGGACAGGGTAAAGCGCGCGTTGCCCTTTTTCGAAAATTTCAACCCCTCGACAAGGGTCGCAATCCCGGAGCTATCCATGTAAGGCGCTTCGCACAAATCCACAACGACATGGAGAGGCGCCTTTTTGAATGTAGAAAGGATTGCGTCGCGAAGCCCGGGAGAGGTGCTCATATCCACATCCCCCGCCACACTTATGACATAAACGCCGGTTTTACGTTCTGTAACATCTGTTTTCACAAGCTTGAGATCTCCTCACGAATTAAACCAACGAGATTTCTATCGACTGAAAGTCTTCACACCATCTCTGTACTTCACCATTCTGAGGAGCATTCCGCCGCCCTCCGGGCATTCATAGGCCACTTCATCCATGGCGCTCTTTATGAAATGAATTCCCAGCCCGCCGGGGCGCAACTCGGCAAGATCCCGCGACTTGAACTCGCGAGGATCCGATGCGGGAGCGAAATCGCGTATGCGGATCTCGATATGGCTGGGATGAACCAGAAAGGTAAGCAGAATTCGCTCTTCTTTGCGGTTTCCATAGGCGTGCCGGATGATATTGGAGCAGGCCTCATCCACAGCGAGCACCATGCGCTCTACTTCGGTCCGGGAGAATTCCAACCGCTCCGTGAGCCGCTCAACAAGGCAGCGAGCGATAAAAAGGGAAGCCGGATCGCTCGGTATTTCCAAAACAACGGGGCCGTTAATCTCCAACAACTCGGTCACGGACCTTCAACCCCCAGCAGAACCATTGTTATATCGTCCGCCTGCGGGCAGTCCCGCACGAATTCTTTTACTGAATGAGCTATGCGCTGGTAGACTCCATCGACGTTAGAATCGCCCTCCATGATTACGCTCTGGAGCGATTCCATGCCAAGCCTGCCGCCACAAGGATTTTTGGCCTCGATCAAGCCATCCGTCGAGAGGAGCAGGCAATCGCCCCCACGGAGCTCGAAAGAGCCCGAACTGTAGCTCTGCGCTTCGATAATCCCCGCGGGAGGCCGCGCCTTGTCTCGCAGCATTTCGATGCGGCCTTCGGAATGGTTCCAAAGAAAGGGAGGAATATGTCCGGCGTTAACGTATTCGATAGCATGCCGGGAAGGGTCTAAAACCATGTAGAAAAGCGTTGCGAACATGCCTCTGCAGCTTCGCTCGCAGGCCACGTCGTTTATTTTGGCGACAAGCTGCGCGGGGTCCCGGTAGCGGCTCGAAAGGAAGCGAAAGTCGGAGGTGAGCCTCGCCATATACAGGGCTGAAGCGACGCCTTTGCCCGACACGTCGCCTATGAGAATCCCAAGCCGGTCGTCCTCGAGAGGAATGAAGTCGTAGAAATCGCCGCTGACTTCCAGGGCCGGCTGGTAGTGAGCTTTGAAACGAAAGCCGGGAATCTCCGGAATATCCTTTGGAAGAAAGCTGAGCTGAATGCTCTTTGCAAACGCAAGGTCGCTCTCGATCTGCTGCTTGCGAAGGAGCGCCGCGTGCATTCGGGCATTTTCAATGGCGACGGCCGCCTGAGAACAGAGCAGCGTCAGAGTTTCTTCGTCTTCGGAATTGAATGGAGCGCCGTCCACCCTGTTGATGAGCTGCGAAACGCCTATGATCCGATCCTTGATTTTCAACGGGACACAAAGGAGCGAACGGGTGCGGTATCCGGTTCTTCTATCGAATTCCTGGTTGAAGCGAATGTCTCGGTAAGCGTCATCGAGGAGCAGTCCTTCGCCCGTTTCAAAAACATGCCCGGCGACGCCCTGCCCTTTCTTGATGCGAAAGCCGCCTTTGAGCAGATGCGCGACAGGCCCCTGAGCCACCTCAAAGACCAGGTCGCCGCTCTTCTCATCCGCCAGCATCAGACTGCATGACTCGGCCTTCAATATAGCTCTAGACGTTGTCATGATCCGTTCGAGGACTTCTTCGATCTCGAGGGAGGAATTAATGAGGCCTGCAATGCTGAAGCATTCTTTGAGGCTATCGATGCGCTCGCGGCAATGCGCAAGCTCATGCGACAGCGGACGTTCGATTTGAACTTGTACTTCTTCGGCTACTCTCATGATATCCAATAATTCTAAATGAGAAGTCCGGACGGAGAGAGCCTCCACTCCATCGGATGCTTACCACGGCGAAGTCAGCAACGATTCGGGAAGAAAACATACCTCACGGGTTCTGTCAAGCGGAAGAAAAGTCAACCTGCCGGATTGATTGAGGAGCCCGAAATCCTTGTTCCTCATGACAAGCGCCATGAATTTTCTTGACAGAATTCACGCGGCTTTGCTACATTTTTTCTGACTTCGTTATTATTTGCATCTCATTGTAGAAGTTGCTCAAATAGCTCTCATGGCAGGAGCGCGCGCATGGCATCTTCAATAAACCGTTGGCTATTCCCTGCGGCGATTCCTCTCTCTTCCGGCTCCTCTTAAAGATGAACAGCAGGATGAGGGCCGTTCCACTAGAATACGCCTTTCATAATTTTCGGGAAATTCGCATCTCATTAGTTTTTCATGCTATGGCTACGCCATATCTTTAGAGCCGGTTTTTCATCCAGGGGGAGAAGATGATTGGATCAAAGAGAGGGTGCACGGCAATTTTAGCGGCGACGATCGTCGCAGCGCTGCTTTTCTTCAACTCTGCGGCAGCATGGGCTCAGCAGAACCAGGCATGCAAGAGAGCGCTTTTCATCAGCGACAAGAAGGGCTTGGGCAATGGAAACTGGTACGGCTATTCCAAACTGAAGAAGAGGCTCAAGGCTCTTAGATTTCAGGTTCGCGAGGTGAACCCGAAGAAGGTCACCAGCGCTCACCTGGAAGAAAGCGATCTCATTGTATTGTCCATCGGGTGGTGGAATGCCGGTAAGGGCAGCGCAGCGATGCCGGACAAGCAAGCTCAGAAGATTGTCGATTTTGTCAATTCCGGCAAAGGCCTCTTCCTCTTGGGAGAAGTCGGCATCGCGACTTGGTCTCAGGGCTGGAACGGCACAACCAATCATGTGGGAGAGTATTTCGGAATCAAGTTCAATAAAGACATGATCTGCAGCTCCCAAAGCCATCACCCGCAATCGGACGATCCCGACGGAGGCCTCGATCAGCCCATTGTTAGCGTTGCAGACCCTTTCAATCCCGCAATCACATACCAGCTGCTCATAAATTGGGGCTCGACTCTGACCACGGAAAACCCTTCCGACGCCGTGGGCTTTTCCGATGCGTCGAGCTGGCAGGACAAGAACTGCGTTTGGGATAACAAGATTAAACATTGGACCTGCTCTCAGGGCAATAAAGAACCTTCGGGATCTTTTCCCGTTGTCGCGCAGGTGGAGACAGCCACGGGCGGAAGGGTTCTGGCGCTAGGGGATGCAAGCTCGCTGGTGAATGGCTGGATCAAAAGGTACGACAACCAGGAGTATTTCGAACGCGCCTTCGCCTGGCTCGGCAAAATGGTTGACATGACGTTCAGCGCCGTGGGCGACACGAACGTTTTCATTCCCGGCGCCGATACGGTTACGTTCGTGACGACAGTAAATCACGGTCCCAGTATTTCGGAAATCAACTGGGACTTCGATGGAGACGGACAACCGGATCTTTCATCGAACGATGAAGGCGTGATCGTTACGCCGGGCGAATCTTTCGATACCTACCAGGTGAGCCATGCCTACGCTGCTGCGGGATCTTACAGCGTTACCTGCACGGTGGTCGAAACAAACGGATGCCGGACTGTATCCAATCCCATCCCGGTCTCAGCCAGTTCAAACAATCTGCCGACAATCAGTTCCCTAACGGCCGAACCGACAACAGGCACTGATAACGTAACCGTCTCTTTCACCTGTACGGCCGCCGATCCGGACGGCTCCATCGCCGAGTACCGATGGAGCTATGGCGACGGCTCTTCCATTGAGAGCACCACAATCAATGCGCAGACCCACTTCTACTCCTCGCCCGGCGTCTACCAGGCAACGTGCCAGGTCGTCGACAGCGGTGGAGCCACAGCGACTTCACCTCCCGTCACGATTACTGTAAATGCGTCTCCGACCGTTTCGCTCACCGCCTACCCAGTAAATGGAACCAACTCTCTCAATGTCTCTTTCACCTGTTCGGCAAACGACCCGGACGGCTCTATCGTCGAATACAGATGGAGCTACGGCGATGGCGATACTGAAACTTCGACCTCGGCTGAAAGGGCTCATTACTATGCGGAGCCCGGCGTCTTCAATGCGACCTGTCAGGTAGTCGACAATAACGGGGCAACTGCTGCTTCATCCCCTGTTGTTATTGCCGTCAATGCGTCTCCGGCCATTGATTCCCTGACGGCAAATCCTTCTTCGGGAATCGCTCCGCTCAATGTCTCCTTTACCTGCGCCGCCCACGACCCGGACGAATCCGGGTCAATTGCAAGCTATATCTGGAATTTTGGAAACGGCCAGACTCAAACCACGTCTACCGGCTCCGTTCAGCACGCCTACGGCTCGCCCGGAGAGTATTCCGCCTCCTGCATTGCCGTGGATAATATGGGAGCACAGAGCAATTCCGCCTCCACAACTGTCGTTGTCCTGTCCCCCAATCAGCCGCCGGTAGTCGGCTCTTTCGCAGCTGATTATACGAACGGCAACGCGCCGCTTACCGTCACGTTCACATGCTCGGCCACCGATCCTGACGGCTCCATTGTCGAGTACAGGTGGAATTATGGCGACGGGTCTTCCGAGACATCCTCAACGAACACGCATGTCCATGTCTATGCTGCCGGCTCGTTTGACGCCACTTGCGAAGTCGTTGACGACAGCGGAGCAACCGCAATATCGTCGCCCCTCACAATCAGCGTCAACGCTATCCCTACCGTGTCCCTGTCCGCCACCCCCGAGATAGGGCAAGCGTCCCTTCAGGTTGAGCTTTTCTGCAGCGCAAATGATCCCGAAGGACTTCCTCTTACTTATTCCTGGGATTTCAATGGCGACGGCTCCTGGGTCGATGAGCCGAATGCGGCGGATGCCAGCCGGCTTTACGCAATGCCGGGAGAGTATTCACCCCGCTGCCGAGTGATGGACCAACAGGGAGCGATTGCTTCATCCGAGGCCATATTGATTACGGTCTCCCCGAACGATTGGCCGCAACTCGGGTATGGGCCGGAGAGAACGAGTCACAATCCTTTTGATAGAGCAATTAACGCAACGAATGTGGTTGGCCTTGGTCAGCAGTTCCAAATAGATATTACAGATTATGGCGCGGAAAATAATGTAGAAAGCCCGCTAATTACGGCGAACGGAAGACTTTTGCTCACGGATAGCGACGGCGTCCTTTACGCCTTCGACGCTTTTACGGGCGCCCCTCTATGGAGTGATGAGCCGAGCCAGGAATCTTATTACAGGTACGAACCCTCACTGGCGGCATCAAACGGGGTGGTTTACGCCGTTAGAAACAGGGCCGTGGGAGAGTCCCTCGCCTTCGAATTGAGCTCTTTCGATGCGCTCTCAGGAGCTTCCAACGGAGAGCCCACGCTGCTTGCCGGTCCATCCAACATGGGCAGCATGCTCGATTGCCCTTTGATAATATCGAATAATTTAGTTTACGCAGTTTCTCATATTGTCAGCTTTACCAATGTTCCGAGCTCTTATCTGAGAGCGCTGAACACCAAGTCGCAGCAACTATCATCGTTTTCAACCGTTTTCGACAGCAGCAACGGCGCCATTGTAGTCGCCGACAATATCGTCTACGGCATTAACGCCAGTCAGGATCCGATCACCTATTACTGGAACGGCGCCCTTTTCGATGTTGAAGGAGTGACAGGGGCTCCCGTCGGCACGGTCTTCGATTCTTTCGCTTCTTTCAGCCCTGTTTTTGGATTGGCTGCTCATAACGGCGCGCTATATGTCGCAACGGGCAGTTACCTGCGAGGCTACGACCCATCAACGGGTCTTCAGACATTGGGCCCCACCGAAGGCTCGGGAAGCAGCAACGCGTTTATAGCCATAGCCAATGGCGAAGTCTATGTCGTATCCCCCTATCAGCAAGAGGGGTGGACATTGCTGGCCTATAGCGCCGCAACCGGGGATTTGAACTGGAGCATCAGCTCCGAGGACATCGGGTCTCCCGGGGCTTTCATGTCGCCTCCGGCCGTGGCGAACGGCATCATTTATGTGACAATCTCCGAAAGCGCCTCCGGCCACCGTCTGGTTGCAATCGATTCCGCCACTCGCGCTGTCGTTCGAAACGCGCTCGTAACCGATCGGGAGACGTGGGCCGTTCCGCAGGCATCTCCCATCATTGCAAACGGTAGAGTCTACATGAGCTTTGGCAGCTTGATTTTTGCCTATGGTTTGGAGTAGAAGCAACAGCAGGAAAGGACCGGCTCAAAGACTGTTTTTTTACCCCAGCCTCCGATCTGCCGGCGACTTCCGGGAGCTCGACCGTATAGGCGTAAGGAGGTTTTCCAGGGAGCATAAACACCAATAGAAGGGGATGAAGTCGACATGGCGAAAAAAAAGACGGCTTTTTTCATGCTGATGATTGTGCTGCTCTGGCTAACGCTCCTCAACAATGCTTGGGCGCGGCAGGTGATAACGGACGAGGACAAGGCCTGGGCCAGACAGGCTCTGGAGCAGGAAAAAGCGCTCGGTGCGCCTGTAACGCCGAATAGCGTGGCGGTTATGAATTTCAACAACGCCACCAAGCAGTCGAAGCTCGATCCCCTGCAGAAGGGAATGGCTTTCATGCTCATCACGGATCTCTCGAAGGTCGAAGGACTTCAAGTGCTCGAAAGGGTGCGCATGCAGGCGCTCTTGGATGAGCTGAAGCTCGGGGAATCGGGTCTGGTCGAGCCCGGGTCTGCGCCTCGCGTCGGACAGCTTTTCGGCGCCTACTGGCTTCTTGGCGGGGAATTGGCGGAAGAGCAAGGGAGCCGGCTTCAAATAAAGTCGAACGTCCTCCAGGTTCCAAAGCAGCAGATTGCCGGGCAGCCTGCAACGCGGGGAGCGCTCGAGGAGCTTATTCGCCTTGAAAAAGAGCTCCTTTTCGAGATCATCGCCCTTCTCAAGGTCGAGATCACCCCGGAGCAGGAGCGGGAGCTAAGGAAGCCTCTCACCACGGACATGGACGCCCTGATGAGCTTTTTCAAAGGGCTGTCTTTGAGCGATCAGAAAAAATACAAAGAAGCTGCGCAGCAGTATTCAAACGCTCTGAAGCAGGACCCGCAGATGGCCTCAGCCCGGGACGCTCTTGCTGAGCTGAAGAGCCTCTTCCCAAACCTGATGGTGAACCGAAGCGTTGAGCTTCTCCAATCATTGCGAAATGAGACCACTATCACGGGTCAGATTCCACCGACTCCACCGACCGAAAGGCTGATTCTTCCTTCGGAGATACCTTCTTCGCAGCTGCCGGAGCCCGAGCCGACGCCACAAGGGGGAGGTCCGAATTTTGGCGGACAACCGGGCGCCAGAGGAGGCGGAGCCTCGAGGAGATAGCCGCGGGGGGAGGAGCTTCGGCGCAAAGATAAGTGACCAATGCTTTTGCTGATAGGCGAGAGTCGACCGGGTCGAAGAAACGATTCTTGCAAGGGGGGAATAGATGTCAAAGCGCGCGATCGTCGTATCCTTTTTGCTCTATCTTGCAGCGTCAGCCGTTGCGTCTCGCTGCCTGGCGGAAAACATCTTCTTCGATACGGGTCTGAGCTTCAACTGGTGGGAAAGCAACGCCGAGGAGAGAGCCAAGCAAGTCTGGATTCCCGTCTCGGCGGGAGCGGGATACAAGGATTTCTACTTCAAGATAATTGGCGGGTATGCCTACACGGATTTCAAAGAGCCCGGCGAAAACAAGAGATCCCTTTCTCATATCCTGGACACCAAGCTGAATCTCACTTATTCCGTTGTTGACAAACTGCCGGTCGACCTGATGGTGGGCCTGGATTTCAATCTGCCGACGGGAAAGACGGATCTCAGCAATAGAGACATCGTGCTTATCATGCAGCCCGAACTGGTTCCCATCCAGAGCTTCGGGGAAGGATTCAACGTCAATCCCACCTTATCGTTCTCCAGGCAGTGGGGCGAAGAGAAGAAGCTGGTCACCGGCCTGGGCTTGGGCTACGCTGTGCGCGGGGAATACGACTTCAGCACCGATACGCAGGATTTCGATCCGGGCGACATGTTCAGCCTTGTTCCACAGGTTTCCTACTATTTTACAAACGAATGGCGCGGCCGACTTTTCGGAAATTACACCCACTACACCTGGGACACCGTTGAAGATGACCATTTCCTACAGCAGGGCCAATTATTTCTGATTGGCGTCGGCGTCGACTACAATAAGGAGAGGTGGGGAGCAGGATTGAGCTTGACCAGCATCATGCGGGAAGACTCTGAAATTGGAGAGACAAACCAGCTGATACAAAGGGGCGAGCTCAGCCAAGGCGATGAATGGGTCCTCGATCTAACGCTCAGGTACGCTCTCAACGATCTTACGACACTTACATCAAGGCTCAGACTGCTTCTGATCGATGAGAACGATGAAGAGGCGGATTCTCCAATATTCATGGGAGACAGGGAGTATGCCTCGCTGCAATTAGGAGTGATCAGGAAGCTTACCTCCCATCTCCAGGGGGAGATCGATCTCAAAGGCTTCACCATGGACGATCAGCAGAATCTCTTTCATTCGGACGGGGACCGCAGCTACCACGGAGGCGCAGTGGGGATCAAGCTTACCGGATTTTTCTAGCGAGAAGCCCTGCCCTGCGTGATGGATTCGGGTCATTTAGAAAAGCTGAGAATTCCCTTCCCCGTCATTCCGGCAATCTTTTGAGCCGGTATGACGAAATGAACGCCCTTTTGATTTGATAGGACCATAACAGTGAAACAACCCGTCCTCCGGTCACTTTTGCCTTATCTTCACTCGCCAAACTGCGGCGTCCAATTGAAGATGCTTCAAGCGCCCGCACTCCCGAGGCTCCGACCTGAGACGCCTTCTCCATTTCCCTTTTTATGCGCATCGACCTCCGACCCTCTCACACGACTTGTGCGGGCGCAGTTTGAGACCGACTCGGGAAGTATCATAAAACGCGTCTTTCTGTTGCTTCAAAGAGATTCTTACGCCTTTTCAGACTCTCAGGCATCGCCTGTGAGCAACGCCGATGTGGAAGCCTTCTGGCAGGAGGCTTTCGCCCTTTTCAGGTCCAACCCTTCCTGCGCGCTGACAACTCTTTCCTGCCGGCAGAATGGTCGGGATCGTCTGGAAGCGCTGCAACCCTTGTTTTTCTGTAGAGCAAAAGAGATATTCTTCCATCCGCCCTGCCCCAAATGCGGGCAAGCGCTTCAGCTCTGCCGGGATGAAAGCATTCTGACCACCTACGGTCTTCAGCCTTATTCGAGCTCGCTCAATCGTTACCTCTATTGCTCTTCATGCCTTTCCTCCGGCGGGGAAGCGGTTTTTTACGCTTATGAAACGGGATCTTTCGATCCGCCCGTTGTGTGGAGCCGCACGGATCTGATAAAGGAATTCGGCCTGCTGCTCCGGAATGGAAGTGAAGCCTGCGGACTGCCCTGCCTTGATTGTTTGGATAACAAGAGCTGCTTTGGCTCTGAGATGGCGGCGGCTTCCCTGATTGCGCCCTTCGCCTTTTACCCGTTCTTCATGATGATTTTCGATTCCATGTCCTTGAGCGGACCCGACTTTGTTGCGTTGCTTTCGGGAGCGTCCAGTGTCGATCTGGAAGCGCGCGCAAGGCAAAGCGGCGAGCTTGGCAGGGCGCTCCTCCTTGAGGAATTCGGGTTAGCCTCTTCGGACAATCCTCCCTTTCTTTTCGCCAAGAGCGATAAATGGTTCCTGGAAGCTCTTTACCTCAAGCTCGCGTTTTTAGGCGAGCTCATGCGAAAATTCCCCCCCGAGCCTCGAGGCGGAGGCATATCTTATCCTCTTGTTTCACTCGACTCCCTCTGGGTCAACATGACCGACAAGAGTGGGCTTCTACCCTATTTTTGGAATTTCGAGGTTGCTCCCGCCGGCCTTCCGAGAGGCCCGCTGGAGATGTTTCCCCGCCTCAAACTGCCGGCGCCCTACAGCTTGCATTATTGGGGTGTGTTATGGTTTCAAACCCTGCTCGTCAATAGCGAGCAGGATATCGGCGCTCTCAATAAAGCGCTGGAGAAACTCTGCGCGCAGCTCAACCCCGGCGAAGAGCCTCCCGAAGAAGTCTTCCGGGTCAATCCCGATCCGGCGTTCTCTCCTAAAAACCTGTTCTGGGAGCCGTCGAAGGCAAGAGTTGATGATGGCTTCTTGGTTTTTTGGGAGAATGCCCTCGATCTCGGTTGGTCTCTATTCACCGCCAGCTTTTACGGGTATTCCCGCTGGTCGAAGGAAAAATTCCTGCAGCAGCTCGCCAGCCTCAGGGAATCCATCAAAAACGAGCTCTTCTTCGCCACGTCCCGCGACATGGAAGCTCCCCAGCTGGACGATCCGGCGATTGGGGATATCCTTGGGCGGATCCACGACAGATGGCGCAGCCGGATGCCGGTCGAAGCCGACGAGGAGATTGAAGACAAGACGATCATCCAGGCCGCACCCGTCCCGGAGGCCCAAAGAAACGAGGTTTGGGACGACATTTCCGAAGAAACCATTCTCACCAAACCGTTCGGTTTCGAAGAAGCCACATTGCGCCTGACCCCCAAATCGAAAAACGTCGAAGAGGACCTCCCCGAGACCATGATTATCACTCCAGGGGAGGCTCGCAGACTCACGCCCGCTTCGATTGAGCCCTCTTCTGCCGGTTACGAACCAACCGGATCGTATGAAGAAGATCTGCCCGAAACAATGATACTGACTCCAGCCGGAAAGAAAGGCGCTCCGGCAAGCCTCCCTCCTGAGCCATCCCGGGAACCCGACATCGGCGATGAGCGAACGATCCATGGAGAGGATGAGCTTCCGGAAACCATCATACTTTCCCCTTCTCCAGGAAGAAGGACTCCCGAGGGGAGTCATCAGAAGAATCATTTGCAGAACGGGCTGACGGGAGCGCAAGAGCCCGTAAATCAATCCAGGAAAAAGCCTGTTGAGGAAGAAGACGATCTCTTGATGGAGACGATCATTCTCCACCCATCAAAAAGCGATGACAAGGATGGAAAGAAAAACGATGGATAGGCAAGCCGCACTCAATGAGACCGCAGCCTCAATCAAGAAGCTCACCGCTTCAGGCGCCTCGTCGTCCGAGGTTTTGATAGAACGCTACCTCGAGGAGGCGCTGCGGGATCTTTCGGATGCCGAAAAGCTGGAATTCGTTCAGAGCCTGCGCGAAAGATTCAGCCCCGCGCCCCCGATTCCGCAGCAGTCGCCTTACGATGAGCAGCTTTCGAAGCTCTTATCTTTGCTGCTCGGACGCCGGATCTCGGATATC
>CAZOEL010000040.1:29738-61125 GCA_964578835.1 uncultured Syntrophobacteraceae bacterium
CCTCTGGAGACTCTTTCAAAATCATTGAACACTATTTTCGACAGCTTGAATGAGATCATCACCGTCATCAACTCGACTCAAGCGGATGGCGAGTCCGAATTGCAGACCATCCGGCGCATCATAAGCGCAGACTTCGACGGCAGAGCGCCTTCGAGATCGCTCCAAAGCTATCTCGATCAAATCAAGGAAGCTTTCCTTGCCGCAAACCAGGCTTTCAAGTTGGCGGCTCGCAATCAAATGAGCCGAATTCTCGTCGAGCTCGATCCGGATCGGATAGCATCGGAAGGTTCCGGAAGAGGCGTGGGATTTGGCTTCATGCGCAAAGCGGATCACTTTGACGCCTATCGGATCAAATTCGAGCAGTTCAAAAAATGGTTCGAATCCGAACGGTTCATGGAAGATTTATCAAGGGAATTCGAGCGGATTTACCAGAAAACGTATCTAGAAAAAGGGAGGACGATGTGACTAAGCTCGCTAAATACTCGGTATGGCTCTTCCTTATCATCGGCTTTGTTTCGGGCTGCGCCGGCTCACCCACTGTCGTGCAGTCCCCGACCGCCACGGCGTACACTCCCAGAGCGTTGACTCTGCACATCAAGTCGTCGCCTCAGGTCAACCTCTACGATGGATCGGCGCACGCCCTGCATGTTTGCGTCTATCAGATGAGCGATCCAAACCTCTTCAACCAATTTGCGGAAACGGAATCCGGGGTTTCCAAGCTCATGCGCTGCGAGCGGTTCGATACCGGCGTGACCATTTCTCACAAATATGTCTTCATGCCCGGAGAGGACAAGACCTATGACCTCGACCGAGCCGAAAACACGAAGTATGTCGGCGTCGTCGCCGGCTATTATTCTCTGCTCAAGGACAACTCGGTGCGTCTGTTCACGATTCCCATGGTCGAGGAAAGAAGAGACAACATGATCTTTTACAGGCAGGCGCCTATGACCATCAGCCTTTTTCTGGGTCCTCAGGCGCTGAGAGTGCTGGGAGAGCAGCCGTGACAATCCAGAGACCGGTTTTCTGGCATCAAGGCCTGTTTTTGCAGCCTCAGCACTTCCAGTTGCTGGATCTGCATGCGCAGTCCCTTCTAACCCCTTATAACAGCTTCATGACTCCTTATTTTTGGGGCGTGAGCGAGCTGGAAATCCACAGAGCGGCCCTCGCGAATCAGACTTTCAATCCGCTGAAAGGCGAGCTCATCTTTCCGGACGGCGCCTACGCGGCGTTTCCGGGGAACGCCATCGTCGAGCCGCGCTCCTTTGAAGACTCATGGATCGAGGGAGGAAAGCCTTTTACCGTCTTCCTAGGCATTCGCAGGTGGAATGACAGCAGGGAAAATGTCACCTCCGTATCGACTCTCAAGAATACGTCCGAAATCACGACCCGGTATTTCACTACGATCGACCCGGAGGAGATCCCGGATCTTCACCAGGGGGGGCCTTCGGGCAAAGTGAACAGGCTTCACCAGGTTCTCAGAATTTTCTGGGAATCGGAAAAGCCTCAATTGGGCGATTACGAATTGATTCCCATCGCTCAACTGGAAAGATTCGGCGAGGAGATAAGGCTTTCGCCGCGCTTCTCGCCTCCCTCGCTCAGCATAACGGGCTCCGAGCCTCTTCTCAGGATCGTAAAAGAAATCAGAGACCAGGTTTCGGCGCGAGGTCGTCAGCTCGAGCAGTTCAAGGCTCAGAGAGGCATACACACGGCGGAGTTCGGCTCCCGGGACATGGTGTATCTCCTTGCGCTGAGATCCCTCAACCGGTATGTTCCGCTTCTTTTCCACCTGACAGAGGTTCGACAGGCGCACCCCTGGGTGGTTTATGGAGCTCTGAGGCAGCTCATCGGCGAGCTTTCCTCTTTTTCGGAAAGGGTCAATGTAGCGGGGGAGCTCGAAGACGGGACCAGGCTTCTGCCCGGTTACGATCATGGGAGCATCTGGGAATGTTTTTCCGCCGCGCAGATGCTCATCACGCAGCTTTTGGACGAAATCACCGCCGGTCCCGACTATGTGATACGGCTCATCTACGACGGCACGTATTACGCCGCCGAGCTTGCTCCAGCGATCTTCGAAGGCAAAAACCGCTACTTCCTGGTTTTCAGAACGGATGAAGATCCCAAAACAGTGCTCAACGCGCTTGCCGTCATCATCAAGATAAGCTCCCGCGAGCAGCTTCCCATATTGATCGCCCGGGCGCTTCCCGGCGCAGGACTTGAGCATCTGCCCGTTCCGCCCCAGGAGCTCCCACGGCGCGCGCACTGCATCTATTTTCAAATCGATCATCACAGCGACCACTGGGCGCTCATAGAAAAAGGCCGAAATATCGCCATGTATTGGGACACCGCTCCGGAAGATCTGGAGGTGGAGTTGATGGTCGTCAGCAGATAACCGCTTCTCAGGAAGGCAAAACCGATGCGCTTGACCGATTGTTTCATGAATCTCATTGCCTATACCGCCTATTTCATCAAATCTTCGGGCAAGAAGCAGCCGCCCTACGAACGGGTGAAGGCGGATATTCAGCGCAGCCTCAATGAAAGCGAATACTGCATCAGGAAGGATCTCTTCGCGAAAGAAGACTACGATCTTGCGCGCTTCGCCGTCTGCGCCTGGGTTGACGAAGCCATTCTCACCTCCGACTGGAACGAGAAGAACAGATGGAAAGGGGAACAGCTGCAGCGGCTCTATTACCAGACGAGCGACGCAGGCATAGAGTTTTACGACAGGCTGAACAGCCTCGGGCTCCATCAAAGAGACGTGCGGGAGGTCTATTATCTTTGCCTGGCTATGGGGTTCATGGGCCAGTATTGCCACCCTGGCGACGAATACCTGCTCGCTCAGGTCAAGGCGTCCAATCTCAAGCTTCTAATGGGAAGCTCCATCGGCCTGCCTTCGCTCGACAGGACGGATCTCTTTCCCGACGCCTACCCGACAGGAACGACGGAGCCGGTCTTCCGAAGCCGCGCCCTGCCCTTCTCTCTCCTCAACCTGGTCATGTTCGCCATTCCGGTTGTCTTGATCGGGGTCCTTTATCTCGTATACAATTTCGCCCTGAACAACATCCTGGGCTCTTTTCTGAGCAAGGTGGCCTAAATGAGCATTCTTCGGAAAATCCTCAAAGTCTTCCTGATTCTTGCGGCCATAGCGCTTATCGGCATCATTGTCTTTGCCGTCGTTCTAAGCCTCGGCTGGCCCTGGTGGGTGGGAATATTCATTTCCATCGGCCTCCTCGGGCTATGGATAGCGTATCTTTTCGTCCGCAGGATCATGAACAAGCGCCGCGAGCAGCAGTTCGTGCACGAGATCATCGAACAGGATGAGGCGCAGCTCAAACAGCTTGCAGAAATGGATAAGTCCAAGGGCAAAGAGCTCCAGGACCGCTGGAAGGAAGCCGTTGAAACCCTCAAACAATCGCATCTCAAGAAGCGCGGCAATCCTCTTTACGTACTGCCGTGGTATCTCGTAATCGGAGAGAGCGGTTCGGGCAAAACGACAGCGATCCAGAGCGCCAGGCTCGATTCCCCTTTCGCGGAAGTCACTCGCACCTCGGGCATTTCCGGTACGAAGAATTGCGATTGGTGGTTTTTCGAACAGGCTATCATTCTTGATACGGCGGGCAGATGGTCGATGCCCGTCGATGAGAAGCGGGACAAGGACGAGTGGCAGAAATTCCTGATGCTGCTTGCAAAATACAGGCAACGGGAGCCCATCAACGGTTTGATCGTATCGGTTGGAGCCGAGAAGATCCTTCAAGCGACTCCCGAGTCCCTGGAAGAATACGGCCGGAACATCCGGCGAAGAACCGATGAGCTGATGCGCGTTCTCGGCGCGAAATTCCCGGTGTACGTGCTGGTTACAAAAGGCGATCTGATCCAGGGAATGACCCAGTTTTGCAATCATCTTCCCGATAAGTCCCTCGAACAGGCCATGGGGTTTGTCAACCATAACCTCTCCAAAGATGTCGTAACTTTTCTTGATAAGTCGTTCGACGTCATTCTCGAGCGGCTTCGGGATCTGCGCCTTCTCATCCTTCACCAGACCGAATCCCGGAAAGTCGAGCCTTCTCTGCTTCTGTTTCCTGAAGAGTTCGAAAAGCTTCGGCCGAAGATGGAGCCTTTTTTGAAGGGAGCGTTTCTGGAAAATCCCTTCCAGGAAACCCCGGCTCTGCGCGGGATTTTTTTCAGCAGCGGGCGGCAGGAGGGAAGCCCTTTTTCTCATTTTCTGCAAACTCTCGGGCTCATCGATGAAAAGGAAGTTCTCCCGGGAACGAACCGCGGGCTGTTCCTGCACGACTTTTTCTCCAAGATTCTGCCAAGGGATCGAGGCCTTTTTGCGCCGACCAAAAGGTCCGTCGAATGGGAAAGGATTACCAAAAATCTGGGCCTTGCGGCTTGGGTGGCGCTGGGTCTTGCATTCTGCGGCTTGCTGAGCTTTTCTTTTTTTAAAAACGTCAGAGCCTTGCAGTGGGCGGCTCATGAAGTCGCGGAAAAGCCCAAGTTTCAAGGCGACATAATGGCGGACATGGCCACCTTCGAACGGATAAAGGAAGCCATTCTCAAGGTAGAGGAGCAAAACCGCGGATGGTGGATTCCGAGGTTCGGCCTCACTCAGAGCATGGAAGCCGAGATAGCGCTCAAGAACTACTACTGCTCTCAGTTCCAGGAGAATTTCCTGAACGGCTTCGATCAGCAGCTCACGACTCGGGTAGGCAGGTTTTCCGCTTCGACGCCCGATGAAGTCCTCGGGCAGCATGTCTCCCATGTGGTGCGGCGCATCAATATCCTGAAGGCCCGACTTGATGGAGGGGAGCTCGAAGGACTCCAGGCAAAGCCCCAGCCGACCTACGATCCCACCGTGATTTCGCCTGAGCGCGCGGTTGCCTCCCGCAAAAAGGATATCTTCGGCAATCTTTATCTCTATTACATTGTCTGGCGCCTTGACGCCAATAAGATAAAGAGCGAGTCGGAATCGCTTCAAAAGCTGCTCGATCAATTCCTTGCTCTGAGGAACGGAGAGCTTCATTGGCTAAGCGGCTGGACCAACGCGCAGCCGTCCCTTCACCCCATTACGATTGAAAGCTTCTGGGGAGGAAGCCTTCCGCTCAAAGGCGAGGTGAACGTAACTCCCGCCTACACCCGCAAGGGTAAAGAAATGATTGACGCCTTCCTGGTGGAAATCGAACAGGCCATGATCAAGCCGCGAGACTTGGCGGCCCCGAAATCCGAATTCGCAAACTGGTACCGTCAACAATCCTTCAAGGCCTGGAATCATTTCCTCGTTTTCTTTCCCAAAGGCTCCGAAAGGCTGAGAGGCCGGGAGGAGTGGCAGCGCGTGGCGTCCAAAGTCGCTACGGATGAAGGCCCTTACCTCTCCGTGCTCAACCGGGCCGCCTATGAACTGGAGCCGCTGGCCATGGAGCAGGACCTCCCGCCCTGGCTTAAGCTCGTATTCCACTTCCAGCCGATCAAGCTCCAGACCTTCGCCGAAGGCGTCGGTCAGGAAAAGGGCTTCATCGCCAAGGCCGCCGAAAAGGGCAAAAGCGTCATCACCGATCTGGGCAAGACAGCCGGCCAGGCCCCCGGACTTGGCGATGTTACTCAGGCGCATCTCAAAGCGGCGCAAAAGTATGGAGAGTACCAACAGAGCCTTTTTAGCATCACTCCTGTTTCCTCCTCGCAGAAGCTCGCCTTCGACACCACGTCGCAGGCCTTCAGCCAGGACCCGATTTCCGGGCAATCGACCTTCTTTTCCGCCCGCAGAGCGGCCGAAGCCTTCAAGTCCATACTGACTGCGAAAGCGGCCGAAGAGGATGCCTTCTGGAAAATTTTCAATGGCCCGCTCGACTTTCTGTGGATCTTCATGAGGATGGAAACCGCCTGCTACCTGCAAAAGCAATGGGAAGAGGAAGTTCTTACCGAAACGCAGGGAATTTTCGATAGAAAAGCCGCCGTGAAGCTTCTTCTTGGTAATGACGGATACGCATGGAAATTCGCACGAGGAACCGCATCGCCATTCCTGAGCAGACATCTGAAGAAGGGAGGCTACTATCCCAAAGAAGTAGAGGGCGACGCCATTCCCTTCAACAGCTCTTTCGTCAGCTTTTTGAACGAAGGCGCCGTCAAGGTCGTAAGCAGGCCGGCTATCGAGGACGCGCCAAAGAAGTCGAATTATCCCGTAACGATAGAATGCCTTCCGCCGGACATCAACGCAGAGGCGAAGCTCAAGCCTCACGCCATCAATATCGAGCTTCGCTGCGACAGTGGTCCGCAGAAGCTCGAAAATTTCATGTACCGCGCATCCACCACGATCAACTGGTCTCCGGATACATGCTCGGATCTCATCCTGACCATTCACGTGGGCGATGTCGTTCTTACCAAGACCTATGGAGGAAGCAACGGATTTCCCTCCTTTCTGAACGCGTTCCGGGGAGGCGCCCACACTTTCTATGCGGAACAGTTTCCCGAGCAGAGGGCTGCGGCTCTGGATAATCTGGGAATTCGCCAGATTACCGTTAAGTACCGATTCCTCAGCGGACATGCGGCCGCCATGGATGCATCCAGAGCGAGGGTCGAAACCCAGGAGGTTACGCTGCCCGATGTGCCGGAACAAATCGTGAAATGTTGGGAGCGCTGAATAATGACAGGATGGACCTGGACCGCATGCGGAAAGCACCCGACGGCAAAAGACTACTTCCGGATCTGCGAAAAAACCGCCGTAGCCGCGGGCATCGCGGATTGGATCGAAAGAGGGTACGAGTCGCTCCTTCGCCAGGGATCATTACATGCTTCACTTCCCCTCTCCTGGCGTCTGTGGGTACCCGGTCCCGATAAGCAGAGCCTCCTTTGCGGAATCATCAAGGATAGCAGCGACAGCATAGGCCGCCCTTATCCTTTGATGATACTCGGAATGGGCCAACTCGCCGGCTGGCAGGCGAACTGGCATCTGCTTCCCTTCGCGTGCGAGAGGACGTGGAACCGGATGGAAACTATTTCGGCAAGAAGCCATCGAGATCTTAAGCACTTAGAAGAAGACGTGGGAAGAATCCAGCCGCCGGAGCCCGAATGGCGGAGTCTGGAACAGAGTGGACGTCCGGCCGTTGCCTCCGGAGCATCCGATCCCGGGGATGCGCCCGGGTTTTCCGTCCAACCCGCAATCGATGCGCTATCGAAGGAGGGCGAGCTATTTTTGCTAATCAGAGAAAACCCCCATGCTGACTGCTTCACGCTGATGCAGCTCTGGCATTCGCTCATAAAGAAGAATACCGCCGATATTCCGAAGGCTGTGTTCATGGGGGGAAATGCAATGAGCACGGTCCTTGCGGTATTTCGACGCCCACTTCAGACGCAGGATTTCGTTCGGATCTGGACCTCCTGCTCCTGAAGCGGGAAAGGCGCCCTTCTTGGATAAGCTGATCGGACGAAGACTTATTCTAGTCCATAGTTTTGTTGAATTATTGAGCGTAGGGGCATTCCATAATGAATTAGGAATTTGCCCTATAGACATTTCAAAAGGGCTATTGTATTTATGACTACCAAGCTTAAAGTCGTTGCGTTCAGGAGCGCTTTACTGACCTCCAGCGAATAAGCGACCAGAAAGACCGGACCTGAATCATTCGTCCAGTTTGCTTCCATTAGGCGCGGGTGATGGAGTATTTCCGCCATTCGTTTTCTTGGAACCTTACTAATAGACCTTAAACGCCTTCCATGTTCTGAAGCACCACCATCATCGCACCGCTTTTTCTTTCTACACAAGAAGTATGACAAAGCCAAACCCATTGTGAGGTGAGACAGGAAGCCAAGGGTCTTATATAGACTGTTACTGTCGATATGCCTTTGAATAGGTTGATCCCTTTCTCATCATTATTTCTTTCTTTTTCAGATTTGACTGAGATTTAAAACTGTAAAGAGCGGGCGTGAGGAAATTGGCCGGCCAAGGTCCTTTATCTATTCGCTTTGGACTGGCAATTTCATCTCCGTAGGATTTTTCAGATCTCTCAAACGCTATATCAGCGAACTGGAGCGATTCATGTGTTCTTTCGGCCGCGTGATAAGTATTGGGCCACTCTTCACGGCTATTATTCTTCTTTCTTGGGGATTTTCCAACAACCGCCCTGCCCGTGCATCGGAGACCTTGGCAGTGATCGAGGGCGAGGGGATCACCACCGAGACCTTCGCGAAGGAAATGGAGCGCCGCTCCCTGTCGGAACCGTTGGAGAAGGAAGCCCTCCTCGAGGAAATGATCCGTTTCGAAGTGCAGGCAGCCGCGGCTCGGAAGGCGGGTTATGCAAAAGATCCGGAAATCCACGCCGCGTTGAAAAAGCTCATGGTCGCAAAGCTCCGCAAGGAGTTGCTCGAGCCGAGGCTTACCGGACTCTCAATCCCCGATCGGGAAATTGAAGACTACTACCGGGAACATCAGCTTGAGTTTGGAACTCCCCGCAGGGTCCGCATGGCTCTCATCGAGGTCAGGACGCCACCAAAAGCCTCCGGGGAGAAAAGGGCGCAATTGGTTGAAAGAGCCCGGGCAGCTAGGGCCGAGGCCTTGAAGTTGTCCCCCGAGGTATCCTCCCTGGGCGGCGTCGCCGCCAGGTATTCCGATGATCAGGCCAGCCGTTACCGGGGAGGGGAAGTGGGCTGGGTGGATTTTGACGCCATCCCGGACCGCTGGGGCCGGGAGCTCCAGGAGGCTGTTTCCGCTTTGCCCAACTCTCCGGCTCTCACGCCCGTAGTTGAAACACCGAACGGCTTCTTGATTGCAAAGGTGATGGAAGCCAAGGAGCGCTCGCTCCTGCCGCTCGATGTTGTGCGTGAGCGCATCCGCCATAAGCTTTTGAACGACAGGAAGGCCACGATTGAAAAGGAGTTTATCGAGGAATTGAAGGCCAGAGTGCAAATCCAGGCGGGCACAGTTGCCCTTGGATCCATCGAGCCGCCTTCGAAGAGCCGGGAGAAGGCCTTTCCACCACGGCCTCCCGATGTTCCCGGGCGCTAAAGACAAACGAGGAGGGGATATTCATGAGACATGGGAATCGTCACCGAATACCGGCTCTGCTTGGAATGCTGCTGATCGCTGTTTTTGGGTCCCCGGTTTTCGCGGGACCATCCGCTAGCCAGACCTTTGAGCTTCGCCCCGGCTGGAACGTGATATTCCTGGATGTTCAGCCGGAGGCAAGAGGCCCGGCGGAAGTCTTTTACGATCTTCCGGTGGAAAGCGTCTGGACATGGATCGACAGGCATTCCTCCGTGGAATTCATACAGGACCCGGCGGAGGGCCTCTGGGGAGCTCCGGGCTGGCATGCCTGGTTTTCACCATCCCAGGCGGAGCCTTTCCGGGAAAAGCTCACGAACCTTTTCGCCATACTTGCGAACCGGCCCTACCTCATCAAGCTCAAGGGATCGGAGAACCGGGAGTGGAGCGTTACGGGCGCTCCGTCGGTCCAACCGGTCCATTGGTCGCCCAACTCCTTCAACCTGATCGGATTCCATCTCGACCCCTCTGTATCGATGAGCTTCCAGGATTTTTTCTCCCCTTCCTCCGCCCATTCCGGACAGGCAATGTATCGCCTCAATGGTGAAGGGAGATGGCAGTTCATCGATGAGCCCTCCTCTACGATGATCCGGTCCGGAGAGGCTTACTGGGTCTGGTGCAAGGGCGGCTCATCCTACCAGGGGCCTCTCCTGGTGGAGCTTCCCATGGCGAGAGGCATCGATTTCGGCTCGGGGCTGACGGAGCTTGCCGTCACCATCCAAAACCTTTCGAACATCAACCGGACTGTCGCTTTAACGCCACGAACCGCCGACCTGCCCCTCGTTTACAGGGACTATGACCCCTCCTCCACGGGATTCCAGTGGCCATCCCTGAACGACATGGGCGCCTTGACCCTCGAGCCTGGCGCAAGGCAAGTCCTGAGCCTGGGGATCAGGCGTGAAAGCCTCTCAATGAGCTCGGCTGAAACAGTCCTTGAGATTTCAGACGGCCTCGGCGTGAAGCTGCTCGTGCCCATCCGGGCGAAGCAGCTCGGGTTCTGACGCGGAAACGGTCCCGGGGAGTCTCCCGCACGATCTGCTAAAATGAGGGTAAAGCAATGAAATCACGGATAATCCTGTTTCCTGTCGTTCTGCTCGTCATGCTGATGTTGGTCCCACTGGCCCAAGCCGGCGATTATTCCGGGCTATGGGTGGGCAATGTGATCGTCAACTCCGTGAGCGAGTCCAGGAACGGCGAGACCGTTCCCACTCCGGCTGCTGGTGATTTTACGTTTCGGGTCATCATTCACGTGGACGCTGACGTCAGGGCAAGGTTGCTCAAGGAAGTGGTCCAGATGGTTCAATCTGCGACAGAGACCAACGCGGCCCGGTACATACTTGTAACGGATGACTCCAAAATCTGGGAATTCAAGGGAGTCGCTCTAAGGGACGGGAGTCCCGTGGGTTACCGTGTGAGCACTGCGGCCTATGATTTCGACACAAACACGGAGAATTACGACAGCAGCTCGAAGGGGCTGATCATGAGCGGGACTCTTCAGCCGGGGGGGACGCTGACATGCGCGTTGAGTCTTTCCGCAAATCATCCCACCAACCCTTTCAAGCATGTCTATCATCCGGACCACAACAACCTTGATGAGGATTATGCAGAAATTGTCCAGGAAGCATATGGCATTACTCGCAGCATGACGTTCCTCTTCGCATCGGAAGACCCAAGGGCTGACCACCCTCCGGGGTGGGGTGTGAACCGGCTGGCGGGAACCTTCGAGGAAACGATCGATGGGCTTCACAGGCATCCCGTCAAGGTAAGCGGGGATTTTGAACTGCGCCGCATCTCTGTTACCAAGGAGTTGAACCGATGAGCGCCATTGGAAAATTGAAAAATAGACTAAGGATCTCGATTCGCGGCGCCGCCTTGGCTTCCATATTCACCATTGCCGTCACAACAGTGATCTTTCTCCATTCGGACCGCGCCTTGGCGGACCCCTCATGGAAAGCGGCGTGGACTTATGGTGACCATAATCTTTGGTATCCTGGGCCCTCTGCAGTGGATGCACAGGAAAACTGCTATGTATCAGGCGCCCTACATGGAAGCACGAGGCTTGGGGACATAGACGTTTCCGGTTCCGGCTTTTTCGTGGCAAAACGCAGCCGCACAGGCGCATGGCTATGGGCTGCCAAGGTCGATGCCCCCCCTGGGAGTCCCTATGTGCAAAAGATCGTTATTGATAATGATGGGAACTTATATGTTGCCGGATCCAAAGGCAATGTCACGTCCACTTTCGTCGGCTTGGGAACGACTATGAGTGGGAGTGGTTTTTTCATAGCAAAACTGAACGGAACAAACGGCAAATGGCTTTGGGTATATTCATCTGATAACGCCCGCTTCAGTATCGGAGATATAATTGCCGATGGATCAAATGTGTACTACAGTTTTTCATTATTAAATATTAGCAACTTCTCCCGCACGGGTGGTGTCGGCAAGCATACAAAGGACGGTGCTTTTGTATGGCAAAAGCCGATCCCCGTGGTCGCGCTTTCAATAGCCTTCAAGGACAACAGTCTCCTTTATCTCGGCGATGTGGAAGGCGGCGACTACGATTATTCGAGGCTGCCTTCACTGGGTGAAGTGAGTCTTTCGACGGGTACTCCGACTTCAATCCCGTTGAAAAAGCTGGCGCAAGGTGCGGCAAGTTTCTCGAGCTATGCCATGAATACGGATGCCGCCGGAAACTTGTATGTTTATGGCAACTGCTCTGCCGGTACTCTCACCTTTGACGACCACACTCTGAACCTTACCGCAGATTCGTCGGTCATAGCAAAGCTGGATGCGCAGGGGGATGTCGCCTGGACCTGGGCCGGACCCTTGTTGGTAGACATGGGTCTGAACCAATCCGATGAGATCATCATAGCCGGCTCTTTCAAGGGAGCGCTGGCGATTTGTGGAAATGATCCGACAGGCAATCCCCTGGAGCACGGGACGTTCGTCGCCAAGTTAGTCCCCGACACCGGCAACTGTGCGTGGGTCAAGAAATACCCCGGCATTGCACTATCTGGATCTGGCAGTGACAACAGACTGGAACTTGTGAACGGGAAGATATTCATTGGGGGAACATTCGATGAGACCATCACACTGGACGGAATCACCCTCAGTCCCTCCGATCCAACTGCGGAACACACCGCTTACCTGGGTTATATGCTGGAGAGCATCTATGTGGGCGAACCGATTCCCATACCCTCTACGGCCCTTGGCGCCAGCCCCCCGCTTGTCATTCCTCAGGACTCGGCGGACGCGTTCCTATGGAGCCCCCAGGATTCGAGGTATTATGCAACCAGACCGGTAAATGCCGAGTTGCGGTGGCAGGTATCCGAGGATCCAACGGTCACTACATACGCCAGAAGTTACGTGGATGCCGTCTGGCCGCCAAATCCTCAAATCCATATCGTTGGTGCGCCGGTCGAACTTCGGCCCATCACTGCGCCTCCCGGTCAAGATCCCGCAACGAGCCACACCTATGTGGACATACCTTATCGACCGAGTGGAGCCACGGTAGAGAACTATATCTTCCGGAACTCTCAGGCAGGATACTCGACGCTGCTTTACGCAGAGGGTGCGGAGCCGGATATAAGCCGGTATCCGGCGAGGCTGGTGATAGTCAGGAGTGTTAATTGGAATGATCCAGGTTATCTGACCGAAGCAGAAGCTGTAATCGGCCAGAAGATCACCGATGCGAGCCATCAGGACCCCACGGGTAAGAACGGTCAGGTGCTTTTCAGGTTGAGCCGCTATGATGGGGCGGGCCAGGATGGAGTTTACAATTTCAACACGCGCGAGGGCGCAATCGTTCCGGTCAATACGGACGATCCCGACAGCACATCCGACGATCTGGTGGTTGTCTGGTACAGGCAGAATGTTCCCACGGGAGTGGCCTGGCCGGTGAAGCCGGTACGTTATTACTGCCGTTGGCCTTCAAACCCGCTCAAGATCATCATTGCAAGCGAGTTGGGCTCGGAGGTCCTCGGCCAGCAACTATTGGATCCACAGATATTCGTTTCCGCGAAGGTATACGACCAGCCGGATCCAAAGCTTCCCGGCTACAAGTCAAACATGGAGCATGCTCTATTGCTCCCCTCGAATATGGGGACGGGGTTCCCCGCGCTTTTTGCATTGCGCGCGGGTAAGGACCAAAACGAAGGACAATATGTCCTCCTGAAATATTGGGACAGAAAGGATACGCCGGTTACCAGCGATGATGAATGGGCCTATGTGGTTTACAGAGTCACCGCGACGGAAGACGGATACACGTTCACCGGCAAACCGGGAATGGCGGGCGACCCCATCCTGGCCCCCTACCCCTTGAGCAAGCTGGCGACGTGCGCCGAATCTGCCGCGGAAGGAGATGCGACCTGGGTCGATTACAGCGGGACGGTCTGGGCAAGGGCAGCGGGTCACGGCGCGGCGCGTTACTACTATCCGCTCCAGGAAGGGTTTGATTACGATCTGAACCATGACGGGGTTCAGGATGAACCGGTGGGAAAGTGCGTTCCATGGCTGCGAGGCCAATCCGATGATCCAGATCAGCCCATCGCGGTCACTTATGATGTCTCCTGGCCTTCTGAAGCGCCAAGCCTCAGACCGGGTGAAACCCTGATCAAGGCGAAACGATTTTTGCCGGACATCGTGAACCGGTCGGCGGTGCAGGTGATTTATGAAGGTATCGACGGAGAGCAGGATGAAAGCGAAGCCGCTTCTCTCGTCAAGCTCATGGACCCTTTGGCGGAGCGGTCCGTGACCCTCAACGCCTTCCCATCGGATGTGGCCGTGGTTACGAAGATGGGACGAACGGTTCCTTCCGGAAACAAGAGCGGAACCATCCGGCTTCCCTACACTCTACAGTCCAGGGTTTTCTACGACCCGGTCACCAGAAAGCTGTGTTTCAAGGGGACGATCGACGACCCCGATGCGGACCATCCGCTCCTGCTTCCCAACATTATGACGAACACAGAGCGAAAGCTCCTGTGGAGTCTCAACGGCGACAATGGCGAGGCAAAGGATGCAAGCGCCTGGGACGAGGCAGTGGACGCACTATATCACCTGACTCGTAATCCATACGAGCTGGACCTGGATGAAGAACCGGGACCGGATCGTGAGTTGATGATCGGACTCGATGAACGGAATGGCAGGAAGGTGGGAAGAAATCTGCTCGGTCCGGGCAACGTTCTCAGCGCCGGTGCTGCCAGGGGAACGGGTTGGGTGACGATAGCCTTCAACAATGACTCAAGCCTTGCATCCATTGGAGTGGACCTGAAAGTCTTTCGGGTGGAATGCGACGCGCTTGGCTATCCCTACCAGGGAGATATTCATGTGATCGAATCGGACAATATCTTCGATGAGGAGATCACTTTGCGCTACAGCGGGGATTTCGGCGGGGAGTCGGATGAAATGGATTTTTTCTGGGAGTTGTACCCCGGGGATGGAAATCCCGAAATACCTCCCCACGAAAACGGCTTTCCTGTCTTTCCTAAACCATGGGAGACCCTCGCCCAGGGAAAAGGGTTGCCCGAAGTGACCATCAAAGGCGCCAATGAAAGGACTCTCTCCAATAACCGTGTCGTGGTTGCCTATAAAGGACTGGCGGCCTGCGCCAACGATACCTCCTGGAGTATCTGGGCGGGAAGCCCCGGCGGGACTCCCAGCAACCCGGAGGCGCAACTGGCGGAAGGATGGATCAACCGGGTCACGAAAAAGCTGAATCCATTCGACACACGAGTTCAGAATTTTCGCGAGTCTTCGGCATCAACCTACGTGAGCATGATCCGCCAGGCGGGCAAACGCTACTCGGGACCGATCTCTCTTGAGCCTGGCGCCTCAAACCTGGACAGTGTCGGTCTCATAGAAGCCTATGAAACGGTATTTCGAAAAGCAATGAAGCTCTCCATCGACGCGGAGGAGAGCCCGGTGGACTATCAACCGGCAAACGACGCCCTTCTGAACCTGGCGGGCCGCATATCGGATCTGTACATGCTTCTGGCCAACGAGGCTTATTCCGACGCGGCGGACCCCACCATCGGGTTCGGCACGGCGAGCGGCGAATATGGAACTGCCGCGCCGTCCATCTTTGCCTTTCAAAACCAGGTCGGGTCGTTGCTGGACGAGGAGTTGGCGCTCCTGAGAGGAAGGGACGACATGGGCACTTCCATCTCGGCGGCTCCAGTTTATAATCGTATTTTTTGGAACTTTACCAGGGGCGAGGGTGAGGTCGCCTATTCCCAGGTTTATGAAATCGAAAACGTTAACGGCGATCAAGCGATCAATGAAAAGGATGCCCGGATCATGTATCCTCAGGGGCATGGAGATGCCTGGGGCCATTATCTGACCGCGCTCACCACATACTATACCCTGCTGAGGCACCCTCACTATACATGGGCGCCCAGGTCCGAATGGATTACCGTAGGCGATGTGCCCGTGGAAGTGGATTATTTCGATGAGCGCAGGTTTGCTCATGCCGCTGCGTCCCGGGCTAAAGCGGGGTCGGAGATCGTGAGCCTCACCTACCGCCAGAAATACCTGGATGATCCGGCCGGCCAATGGCAGGGCTACAAGGATTCAGACCCGGAACGGTCCTGGGGAATGGATGAATGGGCGCGGCGTTCGGGGCAATCTGCTTACTTCGACTGGGTAGTGGCCAACAGTATTCTACCGCCCTCGGATACCGCTCACACGGGCATCCAGAAGGTCGACCGGACTACCGTTCCCGAGCTTCTCAATATCGCATCCGAGTTCCAGTCCATTCAGGCGGAAGTCGATAAGGCGGACAAAGGCATTAATCCCGTTGGGCTGGCCAAAGGAGTAGTCCCTTTCGATATCGATCCCTCTCTAATTTCGCAGGGACAAACCCATTTCGAACAGATCCACGAGCGTGCAATGGCTGCCTTGCAGAATGGGCTCATGGTGTTTAACTACGCCAACACCAACTCACAGATGCTGCGAAAGAACCAGGACACCCTGGAAGACTTCGTGTCCAGCGTCGAGGATACCGAACAGGATTTCAGGAATCGCCTAATCGAAATATTCGGGTATCCCTATGCCGAAGACATCGGGACGGGCCGAACCTACCCGGCCAAATATGAAGGCGCGGACATCTACCACCACATGTACATCGATCAGACGGAGCTTACCGGTGAACATGCCCCGGTGAAAGTAACAAAGATAGAAACTTATTTCACCCCTATTCCGGGGATTGGGTTCTTTCCCGCTGACCCTTCAGCCAACAACCCGGAGGGATCGAAGGATATCGTCAAAAAAATCACCTATAATTTCTCCACGGAAGGATTCGGCCTGGTCAAACCGGAGGCGTGGAGCAGCCGCAAGGCCCCCGGCGAGCTCCAGCGCATCCTGTCGGACCTGTATCAGGCGCGGGCGAGATATCAGCAGGCGATAAAATCCTGGGAAAACCTGGTTGCAAAGATCAATGACCAGGCGGAACTGCTCGAAGCGCAATACGACTTGCACACGCATGAAATTGAAGAGCTCAACACTCAGGCCAATACGGTCTCGGACGTGAACAATGCGCTTCGCGGCATGGAGTTACTAAAACTGGCTAATCGGAGAGCTTCCTGGATGATCCAGGAATGGTCGGGGGCTTATGCTGAATCCTTGCCAAAGGTGGTTGGTCTGGCCACTGACGTGACCAGCTTCGCGCGAGGCTTTATCAGGAGTGGCGCGCTTTTGACCGTTGGCTTTTTGGAGACGACCGGCGACATGATTGAGGCGCTTCAATTCGGCCTTGAAACGGGTAAGGAAGAATTGCAGCTCCAGACATCGATCGAGCTCGAGACGGCCAACAACAAATTCGAAGCCCAGCAGAGTGTCAAGGAGCTCGAGCAGCTCATCCGGGAAGAGCCGGTCCTGCGGATGGAAGTTTACACGATGAAGGAAGCCGTGATCCAGATTATGGGCGACTACAACGCCAAGCTTGCCGAAGGCGAGCGGCTGCTGGAGGACTTGGCTGCTTTCAGGATGGCTACTGCCGCGGAGATCCAGAAATACCGTTACCAGGATATGGCTTTTCGAGTCTTCCGAAACGATGCACTGCAAAAATACCGGGCCCAGTTCGATCTGGCCGCCCGTTATGCATACCTGGCCGCTGCGGCCTACGACTACGAGACCAACCTTCTGGGGTCGGAAAACGGTGCGGGCCGGCAGTTCTTCAACGACATCGTGCGCCAGAGGAGCCTCGGCCAGGTAGTCGACGGAACCCCCGTGGTAGGCTCCCAGGGGCTGGCGGACAGCCTCGCGAGGATGGCCCAGAATTTCAAAGTGTTCAAGTCTCAGCTCGGCTTCAACAATCCGCAGACCGAGACATCGCGGTTTTCCCTGCGCCACGAGCTCTTCCGAATGCGGGATGAATCGAACGAGGCATGGCGTAGTCTGCTGGACCAGTACAGGGTTGACAACCTTTGGAATGTACCGGCATTCAAGAGATACTGCCGGCCTTTCGCCCCCGAGATCCTGGGCGAGCAGCCGGGCTTTGTCATCCCCTTTACGACGACCGTGACATTCGGGTTGAACTTCTTTGGCAACAATCTCGGGAGCCGGGACAATTCCTATGATCCCACTCATTTCGCCACCAAGGTGCGCTCTGTGGGAGTATGGTTTACAGGTTATGATAGCGCCGGGCTGTCCAATACGCCAAGGGTGTATCTCGTTCCAATCGGATTCGATGTCCTGAGGTCTCCCACGGGAGACACCTTCGCCACCCGGGAATGGGCTGTTATGGATCAGAAGCTCCCCATTCCATTCCCTATTGGAAGCATCCAGATGCACGATCCGGCCTATATCCCCTGCAACGACGCGCTGGGAGGAACGCTGGGCGAGATCCGGCGCTTCTCGAGCTTCCGTGCTCATTACGACAGCGGAGAATTCGATCCTTCCGAAACCATAACAGACTCCCGTCTCATTGGTAGATCGGTCTGGAACAGCCAATGGCTGCTGATCATCCCGGGAGGCGCTCTGCTCAATGACCCGAATGCAGGTTTGAAGAACTTCACTGAAAATGTAACGGATATCAAACTGTTTTTTCAAACGTACGCCTATTCGGGCAATTAGATCCGGGCAACCCGCCGGCGAAGGAGAAAAGCCGATGAAGACAAAAGGCATGGCAGGAATATTTTTCGCGGTTGCATTCGGGATCTTTATGGGGCAGGGATCGGCCCGGGCCGGGATCCCGGAGCCCGATATCATCTTTTACGGGCAGGCGGTTGACAGTGGGGGACTCATTGTAACCTCGGGAGAAGTGAGCATCCGAGTTGAAGCGGGGCAGGGAAACACGGTAACCTACCGATATGTCATCGGGTCTACGGCAGCCTATGGCTCCCATTATGTTGTCCATGTTCCCGTGGACGCTATGAAACCGAATGAAGGAGTGAAAGCGTCCTTTTATCTCAACGCACTATTTGTGGGCGAGAGCCTGTTGCCTGCGAAAGGTGCGGTGATAGAAAAGAACCTCAACTCCTATGTTGCGCAGGATTCGGACAACGACGGCATGGATGACAGTTGGGAAATCTACTATTTCGGCTCCCTTGACAGAGGCGGAAACGGAGACGCCAACGGCGACGGAGTGTCGGATCGTGACGAATATCTGAATCATACCAATCCCATCGCCGGGGTATGGACGAGCGCGGGCGCAGACTCTCTGGAAACCTGCGTGAGCCACCCCGCTGTGCTGAAATCCTGCCTGGAGGAGGCGGCTTCCGACGGGAAGCACAATACAATTAAACTTCAGATCGGCGAATACGATGGACTTTTCGTTTACTCCAGCGCGTCGGGTGAAAACTTCGACCTGCAGATCGTGGGCGGGTACGGCCCCGATTGCGCCAGCCGGACCAGCCTCGCCCCCGTAACCGTACTGAACGGCGATGAGGATCGAGACGGGACGGGCGACGGGCATGTCCTCCTGTTCAACTCGACCGGCGCCGCCGGCAAGGTCCGCCTGGAAGGGCTGCACGTGAAAAACGGGTACGCTCCGGGGCTCATGGGAGGAGGAATTCAGGTGGTGGCCGAATCCGGCGCCGTGGAGATCCTGGCGTGCAAGGTAAGCAACAACACATCCCACCAGGGAGGAGGCATTGCGGTCGAAACGCAGACGGGCGCCGTGTCGCTTATCAACAACATGGTTTATTCGAACACCGCAGATGAAGGGGGAGGCGTCTGGATCAACGCAGCCCAGGCGCAGGTGACGCTCATGAATAATACAGTGGCCGGCAACACCGGGCGGCTCACGGGGGGTGGACTTTACTTTCGGATTGACTCGGAGGCCCAGCTCTCAAAATTTGTGAACAACATCCTGCACGGGAATTCATCCCTACTGGGCGCCGAGCTTGCCATCCATCATCCCGGCCAGAAGGATAAGAGCCCGATCTTTGCCTACAACGTAATGAGCAGGCGTTTGGGAATTCTTACCGTACCATTGTTGAGGATTCCCAGGACGTACTTTTTTACAGACCTGAAATTCAAGGATCCCGCAAACGGGGATTACCACCTCGCTGAGGGATCCATCTGCATAAACCGGGGGACATTTACGGATGCTCCCTCGACCGATATCGACGGCGATCCAAGGGGATTGTTGATCAATATGAAGAAGAAGAAGAAGAAGAAGTCTCACAGGCTCAAAGCCATCAATGACAGAATCGACATTGGAGCGGATGAATATGTTCCCTGAATCTTCCGATGCATGATTTCCAGGGCCGCAGTCCAAGAGGATGCGCGACAACGGTTTTGAGACAGCAATATTGAGCGGAGCAAACTGCATGGAAGCCATGCGGACGATGAATGGCAATACCGTATTAACCACATCGTTGCTCCTGCCCGCAAGCGCGGTGAAAACCAGATATCAATTCGAGCCGGTGACTTTCCGTGAGCGAAGGCATGAAGTTCCATCCGACAGCCGGGTGAGTTAGTAGCGCACGTCCGGTTCGATGAGCGGGGTGTGAAAACGGAGTTATGGTTACGCTAGTGAGGCGCCGCCAGACGAAAGGGGCGGGAACAGATATGCTGAACCTAACACCACCGCGTCACATCCCGACTCTACCCGTTTCGTGAGCAGACCCCCTCATGGAGCCGGAAGCTTCCCCTCAGCAGCGATAGAAACCGGCAGGAGAAAACCCCGCTCGATGAGCCCCCTCACTATCCCGCACAGCGCGGACGAGATTTCTTCCGGGCTCACATGCAGCGACTTCGCCATCTTTACCAGCAGATCCCGCAACGGTCGCCTTCCGTCGCACCCGGCAACGAGCTCCGCAATGAAGGCATCGGCTCTTCCCGAATAAGCCAGCCCTCGTTTCAAGCTCAGTTGCGTCCCCGTTTCCACCCACGCTTCCTCGCTTATCTCATAAGACTTATCCAGCCGGACATCGGGGGATGCGCATAAACAAGCTGCGAGCAGGTCGGAATCGCCCGCGAGGCTTTCGAGAAAATCTTTCAGTTTGAAGCCTTGAACGACATGCTCTCCACACTTTCCAAGCATCTTCTCCGGACTCTCATCTGCCTTGAACCAGTTTGCGCGCCCACTGGAACGTCGCATGCTGATCAGCCCGGCGCTCATGGCTTCTATGCCTTGCCGCTCGTAATAGGACATCCATTCATCAAAGCGTTGAGCGAAATCCGAGCTCTGCGCCTTCTCCGTATGCCGAATCCAGGTCGATGCATAGCTTGCGGCGTCGCGCGTCTCCGAGCGCATCACCCAAACGTCGCAGCCGGAGCCTTCGAACCATTTCTCGAGTCGCTCACGCCAGTTCTCACCCGAATATTCCGCCCAATTGCACAGAATCTGGCAAAAGCCTCCTTCGTTAAGAAAATGAGGCGCCTCGCGAGCTATCTTCCGGCAGATCATATCGCCCTGCATTCCCCCATCGCGATAAATATATCGGGTTTCGGGCGAGATTACGAAGGGAGGGTTCGACACGATCAAATCGAACGTCTTCCCCTGGACCGGCTCGAAGAAATCCCCTTCGAGGGATTCTATACTCGATAGCTCGTTGAGCCTGGCGTTGAAGTCGGCAAATTGAACTGCGCGAGCATTCCGGTCAACGGCTACAACGCGATCGCTATGGCGGGCGGCGAAAAGGGTCTGAACGCCACACCCCGCGCCAAGGTCGAGGGTCAGGCGCGAATGGCTCCGCACAGTGAGATTTGCAAGGGTCAGAGAACTGCTGCCGATGCCCATGACATAGTCGTGAGCGCAGTCGGTTTGTAGTCTTCCGGAAAGGTCGAAGGCAATCAGAAGATCCTGGAAAGGCACAAGCTTTACGGAGGCTCGCACCGAAGCGCCATCTATTTGAAGAAGGCCGGCTTTGCACAAAGTCTCGAGCTCCATCGGCTTGAACGCTCGTTGCGCATCCCGAGCGCTTACCGCGGCCTCCATAAGAAAGAGGCGAATGAAGGAATCAAGAGGCTCTGCGCCCTTCGTGCGACGCATCAAGAGAGGAAGATCGTCGCTTCGAACGGAAGATAAATCCGTGTAGCCGATTCTCTCCAGAATCTTCCCCGGCGTATACCCGCCATCCAGCAGGATGGATCGAAACCGATCGAAATCCTCTTGGCTGTCAAAAGACGGCGCGCGCTCATCAAATCTTATAGCCATATTTCATCCTTCCTCCCAATCAAAGGCTATGTCAAACCCTTGTCGAATAAAAAAACCAGCGCCTCAGCGGCGCTGTCGCTTTTTAAGCGCATCGTCCAGTACTTTGCGCGCTTGGCGGTTATTCATGCTTTAATTGACATTCCATCTTGAATTAATCACAATGAATCACTACGATCTAAATGGATTTATAATGATGGAAGACTGCAGTTCTGCAATGCGGCATGGTTGCGTGATGCGAACTGCCGGACGGCGTTGTCGGCAATTGAGTGTCTTTCGCCTATGATGTCGACTGTTGCCGTCGAATTCCGTGGTTCTGGAAGGAGACTCTCAATGACTACGAAAGTGCTCACAGCACATGTCCCCGTTGCATTGGCGGATAAGGTCGATCAGTTGGCCACCCGCATGGAACGTTCGCGCGCCTGGATCATTAAGCAGGCTTTGTCCGCCTGGATCGAGCAGGAAGAAGAACGTCGGCGGCTGACGCTGGAGGCGCTATCCGAGGTCGATGCCGGGCGTGTTATCGACCACCAGGCTGTGCAGGCATGGGCGGATAGCCTCGACACCGACAATCCGTTGCCGACGCCACGCTGATGGAATTGAAATGGACGAGCAAGGCTCTTTCCGATCTGGCGCGACTTTACGACTTCTTTGCACCTGTCGACAAGCGTGCGGCAATTCGCACCGTGCAATCACTGACCACAGCCCCGGTCCGTCTCTTGGAGCATCCGCGCATCGGTGAAAAGCTTGAAGAATTCGAGCCGCGTGAGGTTCGCCGCATCCTCGTGGGGCATTACGAGATGCGGTACGAAATCCAGGAATCGACCATCTATCTGCTGCGTCTGTGGCATACGAGAGAAGACCGATAGTCGCCAACCGGGCTTAACGTACGATTTCTTCCGTTTCGTGAGCTGTCCTCAAGAAGGAGCCGCCACAAAAGAGGATACCGCATTTTCTCCCGTCATCCAAAGATTTAAAATGCTGGCCGCCGGCGCGCGCTCATTTTGACACCGTGCATAACCTATCGTAATTTAAAGGTGTTTAGCGGTTGCATTTTGCAACTGGATTAACCTATTGATTTAGCAATGCAATCGCTGAGCAGCGAGCGCATTGACCCAATAAGTAGCCATTCCCTTCGCCTTCCTGAACATCGTCATAAGATCCCCAGCCGCAATAGCGCGCGGCGCCGAGAGTAATTAGCTTCTCATTAATGTTAGTCCGGCTGCATCACGCACAAACCTGGCCGTTCCCGGCAATCGGATCATTAGAAAAGATGTTGCGCTCTCTATGCTTTCGATCTGGCGGGCGGGGACCTTCTAAAGACAATAATGAGGAAGCAATGAATCTAGAACTGAATCTTGGAGCTTATTACCAGGGAAATGGCCGATGCCGCTTTCGGGTTTGGGCCCCCTTCGCAAAAAGCCTTGAAATTCATCTTGTCTCCCCTGCCACAAGGATCGAGCCGTTGACCGCGGACGAACTGGGTTACTATTCCGGTGAGGTCGAGAACGTCGAGCCGGGAGCCTTGTATTATATTCGACTTAATGGAGAAAGGGAGATCCCGGACCCGGCCTCCCAATTTCAGCCGGAAGGGGCTCACGGCCCCTCCCAGGTGTTAGACCATCGATTTCATTGGGAGGATTCCGCTTGGGGCGGCATTCCTCTAAAGGATTTCATTCTGTACGAGCTCCACGTCGGAACCTTCACTCCAGAGGGCTCCTTCGAGGCGATAATACCACGCCTTCCCGAGCTAAAAGACCTTGGAATCAACAATATTGAAATCATGCCCGTCTCACAGTTTCCGGGCAATCGCAATTGGGGCTACGACGGCGTATTGCCTTTCGCGGTGCAGAGCTCATATGGCGCGCCCGAGTCGTTCAAACGGTTGATCAACGAATGCCACAAGCAGCAAATTGCCGTCACGCTCGATGTGGTTTACAACCATTTCGGGCCCGAAGGAAATTATCTGCGGGAGCTTGGACCCTACTTCACAGGAAAATACAAAACGCCCTGGGGCGACGCCCTCAACTTCGATTCCGCCTACAGCGACGAAGTTCGAAGCTACTTCATTCAGAACGCCCTCTATTGGCTTTCTCACTATCATATTGACGCTCTGAGGCTCGATGCCGTTCACGCCATCTACGACCTGAGCGCGAAGCCCTTTCTACAGGAGCTCGCAGAGGAAGTGGAAGAGCTGTCCCGGAAGAGCGGGAGAAAGCGATACCTGATTGCGGAAAGCGATCTGAACGACAGCCGTCTCATACGGCCGCCCGATAACTGGGGCTACGGGCTCGATGCGCAATGGTCGGACGATTTTCACCACGCCCTTCACGCGCTGCTCACGGGCGAAAACCTCGGCTATTACTCCGACTTCGGGACAGTGGAACATCTGGCCAAGTCCATCCGGGAAGGCTTTTATTATTCGGGAAATTACTCGCGGTTTCGCAAGCGACGCCACGGCAATTTCTCAGCCGATCTTCCGGGCGAACAATTCATCATAGCCTTGCAGAACCACGACCAGGTTGGGAACCGAATGCTCGGCGAAAGAATATCGACGCTCATCTCCTTTGAAGCGCAAAAGCTTGCCGCGGGAGTCCTCCTCCTCTCTCCATACCCGCCTTTGATCTTCATGGGACAAGAGTACGGAGAAGAAGCGCCGTTCCTTTACTTCGTAAGCCATACCGATGCAGATCTCATTGCAGCCGTTCGCAAAGGAAGGAAAGAGGAGTTCAGCGAGTTCATCTGGAAAGAGGAGCCGCCCGACCCCGAGGCGGAAGAAACTTTCGAGAGATCGAAGCTCGATTGGGAAAGCAGAAAGCATGGCGATCACGCCGTCCTGCTCAGCCTCTATAAAGAATTGACTCACATGAGGCGCAGTACTACGGCCTTCTCGCTTCGGGCTGAAAAAAGCATGGATATCCAAGCCTTCGAGCACAAAAAAGTAATTCTGATGAGGAGGTGGACGGAAGATTCAGAAATGCTGTGTCTCTTCAACTTCAGTGGAGAGGAGGCATCCATCGAGCCATCGGAATTTCGGATGAAAGGCCGGTGGGAAAGAGTTTTGGACTCTGCGGAGGAAAAGTGGAACGGGCCGGGCGCGTCGTCGCGGGAGCGGATCGATCCGGACGGCGCAATTTCCTTGAGCCCATTGAGCTTTGCCGTCTTCGCCCGAAAAGATGGAAAAGGAGGCGCCTTATGAGAATTCCGCTCGCCACCTATCGCTTTCAATTCAACTCGGGCTTTCGCTTCGAGCAAGCCCAGGAATTGCTGGAATACCTTTCGGACCTAGGAATTTCGGATATTTACGCATCTCCTATTTTTGCCGCTCGGCAGGGAAGCATCCACGGCTATGATGTCGTCGATCCGACGAAGATCAATCCCGAAATCGGAAGCGAAGAGGATTTCACGGCTTTGATTCAGGAGGCCGGCGTGCGGGGATTGGGATGGCTCCAGGACATCGTACCCAATCACATGGCCTTCGACGGTCAGAACAAGATGCTCATGGATGTTTTTGAAAACGGCGAGTCTTCCGCCTATTATGGTTTTTTCGACATCGAATGGGACCACGCCTACGAAAGCATGAAGGGACGCATGCTGGCGCCCTTTCTCGGTCAGCCTTACGGGAGATGTCTCGAGGGCGGTGAGATCAAGGTTGGATACGACGAAGGCGGTTTTTCGGTCAACTACTACTCGCTTTGCTTTCCCCTGAGGATTGAATCCTACCCGAGGGTTCTCTCTTTGAATCTCAATACTCTGAAAGAAGCGCTCGGTTCCGAAAGCCCTGAATTCATAAAGTTCATTGGCGTCGTTTATATGCTCAGGGCCTTCCCCTGCCAGGATATAGCATCGGAAAGACCCGATCAGATCAGGTTCGCCAAACGGATGCTCTGGGAGCTCTATGAGGGGAATGAAGAGATAAGGGCCTTCATAGATGGAAACCTCGAAGAACTGAACTCCGGCGGTCGCTCGAGAGACCACAACATACTCCATGAGCTTCTCTACCAGCAGTTTTACAGGCTTTCGTACTGGAAAGTCGCCGGAGAGGAAATCAATTACCGTCGGTTTTTCAGCATTAACGAGCTTCTCTCGTTGCGAATAAACGATCCCGAAGTTTTCAGCCAAACACATTCACTGATCCTCGATTTGGTGAGCAAAGGAGCATTTACAGGGCTTAGGATAGACCATATCGACGGTCTCTACGATCCTCTAAGGTATCTTCGAAAGCTGCAGGAGCGCACTGAGGGCGTCTATGTGACGGTCGAAAAAATCCTCGCGCTCGATGAAGATCTTCCAATCGACTGGCCCGTGCAGGGAACGACCGGCTATGATTACATGAACTACCTGAACGGACTTTTCTGCTACCAACGGAATGTGGAGGCGATGGAAAAAGTCTATTCCGATTTCCTTGGAAGAAAGATAGCCTACCAGGATCTCATCTACGAGAAGAAAGGCGTCATAGTCGAAAGGTACATGACAGGAGACGTGGACAACCTTGCCCATCTCATGAAGCGCATATCGAGCCGCGACCGCGAAGGAGGCGACATTACCCTCTACGGGCTCAGAGAAGCCATCTACGAAACGCTCGGATTCTTTCCCATTTATCGCACCTATATCAGCCCGGACTCTTTCACGGAAAACGATCGGCGGTATATAAGCGAAGCGATTGCAAGAGCGAAGAAGCGAAATCCGGATCTTTTGAACGAGCTCAGCTATTTGAATAAATTCCTGATGCTGGAGCTCGAGGATTACCTCAACGAGAAGGAAAGAACGGACTGGCTTCATTTCGTCATGAGATTCCAGCAGTTCACCGGGCCTTTGATGGCGAAAGGTTTTGAAGACACTACGCTCTATGTCTACAACCGCCTCATATCGCTTAATGAAGTCGGAGGCGAGCCCAGCTCCTTTGGCGTTTCCGTCGATAAGTTTCATGCGTTCAACTCGATGAGGATGGAGCGCTGGCCGCACGCGATGAGCGCGTCTTCAACCCACGACGCAAAGAGAGGAGAAGATGTGAGGGCTCGCATCAACGTACTCTCTGAGATGCCGGAGGAGTGGAGATCAAGAGTCGAGGCGTGGGGTAGAATAAACGCAGAAAAGAAAAAAAGAACTGCGGAACGGGAGATTCCCGGGAAAAATGACGAGTATTTTCTGTATCAGACTTTGCTCGGCGCCTTTCCGTTCAATGCGGCGGAGCAAGGCGAAGAGCTCACGTTACGGATAAAGGATTACATCATAAAAGCCATCCGAGAAGCCAAGGTCCACACCGGATGGATAAGAACCGACGAGGAATACGAAGAAGGTTTTCTTGCATTTCTCGACGACGTTCTCGAGCCATCGGAACATAATGCATTCCTTGAGGACTTCATCCCGTTTCAAAGAAAAATTGCCCACTACGGCATTATCAACTCGCTTTCTCAGACTCTCACAAAGATCACTTCTCCCGGAGCGCCCGACTTCTATCAAGGCTCGGAGCTGTGGGAGCTCAGCCTCGTGGACCCGGACAACCGTCGTCCGGTGGATTACGGCTATCGCATGAAATTCTTGAGGGAAATCAAGAAAGATGGCCTCGACGAAGGATATGCGCAGAGTCTGCTCACAACCCCGGAAGATGGAAAAATCAAGCTCTTCCTGATCTACAAAGGACTGAAGGCAAGGCGGGAGCATGCGAGTCTATTCCAAGAGGGAATCTACATTCCGCTCGAGACGGAAGGCGAGCTAAAAGAGCACATTGTCGCTTTCGCAAGAAAGCTTGACAATCAATGGGCTCTTACGATCGTTCCAAGGTTTTCTACATTCATTGTGGACGAGGGGGAATATCCCTTCGGAGAAAAGATATGGAAAGACACATGTGTCATATTGCCGGCGGGAGCGCCTTCCAGGTGGATAGATGCTATAACCGGGCGAAGAATAACAGGAGACCGGAAGATAGCGATTGGCGCTGCGTTGAAGAGCTTTCCGGCCGGACTGCTTCTGGGCGAGGAAAACGCCTGACGCCATAGCGCGGCGCAGCCCGCCGTCAGGCATTGCCGGCGGCGCGCTCTTCCAACTCTTTCAGTCTTTTTTCGATTCTTTCCAGAGATTGATCGCTCAGAGCCCGCTGGGCTCTCGAGCTGAAGGCCGGATTATTCACCCACCAGTCCATGCCTATTTCTCGAGCTTTGTCCACAGAGCAAACAACCAGACGGATTTGCAGGCTCAATATCTCTACTTCGCCAAGGCTCAATTTGATATCTCCGGCTATCACGATCCCCTTGTCCAAAACTCTTTCCAACACATCCGCGAGGTTCGTACTCCCGCTGGAACGGGCCACTGCTCTTTGCTCGGCCATTTGTCATCCTCTCTCATAGAAGCTTCCCCAGCGGGCCCAGGTCCAAATTGAGGTCCTCTTCATCGAGCCCGAATTCGTTGCGAATTCGTTCAATTTCCTCAGCCTGCTTCATCAAAGCCGTTCCAAGGCGCTCCACCTCTTCATCGGTGAGCGAACCGGCATCCATGCGCCGTATCGCCTGGCGCTCGAGCAACTCATGGAGGAATTTCACCAGAGCCAGGACCAGCTGCGCAATGCCGTTCTTGCTCTTCTCCGGGTCGAGGTTGATTCTGCCCGGACTTTGCCGCCCTTCGCGATCGCTCCACCCCTCGTTTGAATTATCCCGATCGAGTGATGAGACATGACCGCTCACGATGCTCGACTTCATTCCATCTCTTTCAGCTGTCGCCATCATTAGCGCTCCTCAACCCCTCTTGAGCGTCACCCTGCGATTCCGGTCCCACAGCGCTTCGATTTTCTTCATGAAGCGCGCTTGTCGAAGCGTTTGTCGCCTTCAATAAAGTATCGGTCGATGAGATGACCAGCTCGAGCCCCAGTCGAATGAGCTCGACATCGGCGACAGAAATAAGCGCCTGCCCTGAAATCACAGCACCCTTGTTGAGCACTCGATCGACTATTTCCAGCAAAGAGACATGTTCAGAATCCGCAATCGAAAAATCGGACATCAAGTCGCCATCCCTTCCAAAGCTTTTGCCCCATCGTTGTGCGGCGTCAACTTCATTGAAAGCCCTCCAACGAAGGGCGCTCAAGACCGTCTTATTCTCCCTTCCTGTACTCATCCAGCTTATCGAGGCGATCGAGAAGCTCTTGTTCGCGCGCATCGAATTCCTCTTCGGTAATCGCGCCCGAATCCAACTTCATGTACAGCTCGCTCAATTCCGACGTAATGCGCTGCGCCTGACTCTCTATCTCCTCATCGGCCGCGGCCTTTATCTTGCTGAAAACCCACATGAGCCCACGCGCCGGAGCCATCAGCAAATCATCGATTATCAGCACTTCCAACCTCCCGGCGATTGCGAAAGGGCGAAACCGTTCGTTTCCCATCCATTGCAGTCGCTCGCGGCCCTCACCCTGCCTCATATCTTGAGGCGCACCTCTATAAAATTGTAGGGGGGAAAAGGACCATTGAATTCAAAGGTATAATTGTCGTCGAACATCTCGGAAGCCTCGTTGACGGCGGCTTCGAAGCGTTCCTTGTCGTCTTTCCCTATGAGACAGGCCAGCCTCATTACCTCATGTTCGTTCCTGCACTTGTTGCGCTTCATCTCTGCGCAAACGGGCGAGATAATCTTCTCCACTTTCCCGGTCAAGTTCTCGCGCTCCTGTTCGAGAATGCGCTCAAACGCCTGTCCGAGCTCGATCTTTTCATCCCGCGTAGGCTCGTGCTTACCGTCATAGATTCTGTCTCTGACTTCTTTCAGCTCAGGATGATTGGCGACGAAATACTCGAATACGTTTGGAACTTCCCAAGTCAGGCGCAATTCCATTTCCACTCTGCCCTCAATCCGTTTGATCTCACGGAGGAAATCCTTCTGGTATTTCGAGAGCAGCTTTTTAATGCCCTCCGGACTATCGGCCACCGTGCCGAAGGATACGGGCAGCACCACGCTGTTCTTCTCAATCGCTTCACTCAACACGCCCTGATGCGCAGCAAGATGACGCCGTTCCGGCCTCAGTTTGTCGACTTGAGGCAAATCGCTCACCACGGCGGCCAACTCTCCATCCGCCACCGTATAGACACTGCTGTCAAAAAGGCCCTTGGGTCCCAATTCCGGTTCCTCGGAACCAGCTATTACAGCATAAAGATAAGTCCCACCGCTTGTTGACATCTTTTTTCCAGCCATATGAATCCTTTCGAGGTTCACCTCGCCTGACAATTTGTAGCCAATTCGTCAAGGCTCACGTTAGCTACCCGCAATCATGAAAGTCATCGATTATGCAGGTAAGCTTCAACTTGCCATTATCGCTGACTACTTTTAGCAATGTCTTGCAAATGTTGCATTTCACCAGACCGTCATAGTCATCATACGAATCGCCCAAGTCCAGCTTATGTCCGCAGCCAAGACAAATCACCTTCATCTCTGACTATTCCTCCTCACGATAGCCGCAGTTATTCAGCTGGAATGCCCGTCGGAGCGGCGGCAGTTGTCGTAAGGCCGATAGCTTCAGCGTATTTAAGATAAGTATCGACAGAAGCAATAACGACTCTGGCCTCAACGCTCAGGATCTCGATTCCCACCAGAGAGACTCTGACCCACGCGTCAATGACTATTCCTTTATCCAATATAAGCTCGATAACTTCCGACAACGTTCCCGATCCGGCGCCACCTTTAACTCTCGCCATGAAAAAACCTCCCTTTCTACCTAATCCAAAAACCTTCAGACTCCCGCGCACATCGCTCTATGAGGTCTGTCGGCTCGATCATCTGGAGAGCGCAAGGCTCGTTGATTTTCATCTGATGCTAAAAGGGTACAAACATATCTCCCTTCAATCTAACAACTGTTTTCATTTATTCAACAAGCATTCAGATATTCAGGATTTTACAATGCTGGGGAATAGATGCCGTGGAATTGGGAAATAAGGTCAGCTCGTCACTCGGGAGGTCTTTTGGCCGGACTCCAGCCCAGTGTCAGGCGCTAAGCTTCGTTTATGAAGCTTTAGCGCTATACTAAATTATACCCTGGGCTCTCTGCCGCCATCTCTCCCGTGCTTTGCACACCGGCAACAAGTTGCCGGCGCCATCTGCGGCTCGCCTAAGGCAGCTCACAACAAATAACCTACCAAAATTGGTTCAGAAACACCCACCGTCATTCCGGCAGTCTTCAAGCCGGAATCCCGTTTTTTCGCGGGGCTGGATTCCGGCCAAAACCATGCCGGAATGACAGAACCCCTCTTCCTGGTAGGTTATTTGTTATGAGTTGCCTAAGTCAACGTCCATCCCTTATCCTCCGTGCATAGCTGATGAATTGACTAAGCCAGCCATAATGCGACAGCTTTGGCAAAAGGTATTTCCATTGAATAAGACCGACCATAAAATAGAAAGTCCAGACCAGAGTTAAGGAGAGATGCGTTGTCTGCAAAACGTATCCCGTCGCCCGGTTTAGGCATAATAGAATAAGAGTTATTGTTGCGCTGACAGCAAAACTCAACGGAAACGCCAAAATGAGCATTCCGTATACCAAAAGCGTCTCAACGTCGCTGTTAGGCTTCCCATCAAAAAAGTACAATGTTGTCAGTAACACTGCAGCACTGAAGAGAGCCCAAATCCAAACCACTGCTCTGCCGAAACCAGGCTTCATAGCTTTCCTTTCACGGTAAATTTGTTCTCATTCAGAAATGACCATGTGTACGGGAATCTTTTTCCCTGCACTTCGCTCCCAAATGCTTCCCGTGAAAGCCCTGAAAGGGCGAAATACCATAGCCCAGGGCAACGCCCTG